>CAYMIP010000001.1:0-189251 GCA_964390575.1 uncultured Desulfocurvus sp.
AAAGAGCACGTTCTGCAGGTCGCCGATCATGCTCTCGAACTGCGCGCCCTTGTCGTCCTTCATGGTGGCGGCGGTGATCTGCCCCACGCCGGAGAAGAACTGCGCGCGTTGGATGGACTTGAGGGCATGGCGGTGCGCCACATGGGCCACCTCGTGGGCCAGGATGCCCGCCAGCTGCGACTCGGTCTGCACGGTCTGCATGAGCGCGGAGGTGACGAAGATGATGCCGCCGGGGCAGGCGAAGGCGTTCTGCACCGGGCTTTCCACCACCACGAAGCGGTAGGGGATGTTGGGCCGGGGGGAGTTCATGGCCACGGCCAGGCCCACGAGGTTCACATAGTGCTGCATGGCCTGCCTGGAGGAAGGCATGCCGTAGCGGCGCAGTCCTTCCACGGCCAGGTGCTCGCCGATGGTGCGTTCGCTCTTGTAGTCCAGCTGCTGGGAGCTGCCGAGCACGCTCTGGGCCCCGGAGAGGATCTTCCCCTCCTTGGTTTTGGGATCGAGGAAGTCCATGAGCCCGGCGGCGGAGGCCAGGGCGGGCAGGCCGATCAGGCCGCCGCAAAGGGCGCCGTAGAGGAAGGCGGCGAAGAGGATGCGTTTGGCGTTCATCTGGGCCTCCTATTTCGCGTACTCGCCGATGCGGCCAGCCTTGAGAAAGTTCTCGAGCTCCTTCCTGTCCACCTTTTCGGCCAGGATCTTGTCCAGGGCCTGCTTGTATTCCGCCAGGGGGCGCGGCGGGCGTCCGGCGGCCTTGGCGGACTCCTGCTCGCTCAGGCCGCGCATGCTGCGGGCGCTGTCGGCCTCGCTGACCGTGATGGCGCTGCCGCCTGCGCCGCCAAAGAGGTTGTCGCCGCCCTGTTTGGAGGCCTCGGGCGGGCTGGCGGCCACCTTGCCGCGATAGATCCAGCCGGAATGGCCCCCGGCCGTGACCTTGTACCAGCTCTCCTCGCTGCCTGCGACCCGGAGCTCCGTGCCCACGGCCAGCTCGGCCACGGTGTCGGACGAGGCGCTCTTGTCGGCCTTGAGCTTGGCCCCTTCGGAGGCCACGTAGAGCTTGTCCTGGGCCAGGGCGGGCAGGACGAAGAGCGCCAGGCAGGCCAGACTGGCGAAAAATGTTGTCGGGCGTTTCATGTGTCGCTCCCTGGTGAGAGGGTTGATTTCAGACTCTGGTATTCTGCGCGAACCGGGGCCGGATTGCAAGGGCGTCTGCAAGGGCTGCGGGCAGGTGTCTGCCGAGCAGGGCCGACTGCATCGCGGGAGAGCAGGGCGCGGTTTTTCTTGGCTTGGCTGTGGACGCAGCGGGCGTCTGTGTGGCGGCGCTACCCCCTGGAAAATTCCTGGCGCACCAGCACGGCCACCTCAGCCAGCCAGGCGGCGCGCTCGGCCTCGGTGCTGGTGCAGACCACGCCGAACATGCGCCGCACGACCTTCCTGACCCCGCAAAAGGAGAGCACGCAGTCCCGCCAGGTGCGCTCGAGCGGATCGCCGAACACGGCCTGCTCGCGCTCGGCCGGGGTGTTGGAGGTGTTCAGCACCAGCGCGGTCATGGGTTTTAAAAGACCAAGGGGCACGCCCTCGCCGCCATCACCGGGCACAAACTCATAGGCCACGCCGGGCCGCAGCACGCGGTCCACCCAGCCCTTGAGCACTGCGGGCGGCTGGCCCCACCAGTTGGGGTGCACGAGGATCAGCCCGTCGGCCGCCCGGATCTCCTCGCAGTGCCGGGCCACCAGGGGCGGCAGGAGCGCGTCGCGCGCCAGCTCGGCAGCGGGCAGCACAGGGTCGAAGCCCTCGGCCTGGAGGTCGTGGAAGCGGACCTGGATGCCCAGGGCGCTGAGCGCGCGCTCGGCGGTTTTGGCAATGGCGTGGTTGAAGCTTGCGGGGTCTGGATGGCCGAGGATGATGGAGACGCGCATGGTGAGCTCCTTTGCGTGGCGGACGTGCGCTCAGACGCCCGGCTCAGCCTGCTGGGGGGCGTGCAGCCAGCAATGGGCCAGGCGCTCCGGACCGGTACAGAAGGCCGCAGGGAATTCGCGGCGGCAGATGTCCATGACCTGGGGGCAGCGCGGGTGGAATGGGCAGCCTGCGGGCGGGTCGAGCGGGCTCGGCGGCTCGCCCACCAGATGCTCGCGGCTGCGCTTGTGCTGCGGGTCCGGCACGGGCACGGCGGAGAGCAGGGCGCGGGTGTAGGGATGCCTGGGCTCGCGGATCAGCTCCTGGGCCGGGGCCAGCTCCACCACCTTGCCCAGGTACATCACCGCGATGCGGTCGCAGATCTGGCCCACCACAGCCAGGTCGTGGGAGATGAACAGGTAGGTCAGCCCCAGGCGCTCGCGCAGGTCCTGCAAGAGCAGCAGCACCTGGGCCTGGATGGACACGTCCAGGGCCGACACGGGCTCGTCGCAGACCACCAGGGCGGGCGAAAGGGCCAGGGCGCGCGCCACGGCCACGCGCTGGCGCTGGCCGCCGGAGAGCTGGTGCGGGTAGCGCCCGGCCATGTCCTCGTCCAGGCCCACGGTGCGCAAGAGGGCCAGGGTCTTGGCCCTGCGCTCCGAGGACGCTCCGATGGCGTGGATCTCCAGCGGCTCGGCCACGATGCTGCCCACGCGCAGGCGCGGGTTGAGCGACGAGTAAGGGTCCTGGAAGACCATCTGCATCTGGCGGCGCAGCTCCTTTTCCGGCCAGTCCTTGATGTCCCGGCCCTTAAAGCGGATGGTTCCGGCGTCCAGCGGCTCCAGGCCCAGGATGCAGCGGGCCAGGGTGGACTTGCCGCAGCCGCTCTCACCCACCAGGCCCAGGCTCTCGCCCGCCTGGATTGCCAGGCTGACCCCGTCCACGGCGCGCACAGTGCCGCGCGTCAGTCCCAGCAGCCCGCCGCTGACGCGGTAGTGCCGGGCCACGGCCTCCAGTTCCAGCAGGGCGCTCATGCGTCAACCCCTGAGATGGAGGGCTGGGAGATGGGGGCCTCGGAGATGGAAGCCTCGCAGGACGCAGGTTCGGCCAGGGGCGAGTCCTTGTGCAGCCAGCAGCGGGCCGTGTGGCCGGGGCTCAGTGCATACAGCGGCGGGCAGGCCTCGCAGCGCTCAAAGGCTTGCGGGCAGCGCGGGCGGAAGCGGCAGCCGTGCGGCAGATGGAAGATGCCTGGCACCATGCCCGGAATGGGCGCCAGCACCCGCCGCACGCCCAGGCGCGGCACCGAGGCCAGCAGGCCCTGGGTGTAGGGATGCTGCGGCGCGGCGAAGAGCTCGGCCACCGGGGCCTGTTCCACCACCTGCCCGGCATACATGACGGCCACGCGGTGCGCGGTTTCGGCCACCACGCCCAGGTCGTGGGTGATGAGCAGGATGCCCGAGCCCCGGCGCTCTTGCAGCTCGCGCATGAGGTCCAGGATCTGGGCCTGGATGGTCACGTCCAGCGCCGTGGTGGGCTCGTCGGCAAAGAGCAGGTCCGGGTCGCAGCTGAGCGCCATGGCGATCATGACACGCTGGCGCATGCCGCCGGACAGCTCGAAGGGGTAGCTCTGGCTGCGCTGCTCGGGGTTGGGGATGCCCACAAGATGCAGCATCTCCACCGCGCGGGCCTCGGCCTCGGCGCGGGAGGCGCGCTTGTGCAGGCGGTAGCCCTCGCCGATCTGCTCGCCCACGCGGAACACGGGGTTGAGCGAGGTCATGGGCTCCTGGAAGATCATGGCGATGTGGTTGCCGCGCACGGACTGCAGCTCGGTTTCGCTCATGCGGACGAGGTCGCGGCCCCGGTACAGCGCCTGCCCTTTGATGACCCGGCCCGGCGGATCCGGGATCAGGCCCAGCACCGAAAGCGCCAGCACGGTCTTGCCGCAGCCGGATTCTCCGACCACGGCCAGGGTTTCGCCTTGCCGAACGGTCAGGCTCACGGTATCCACTGCCCTGGCGACGGCTCCGCCCGTGGGCGTGTGCGCGGCAAAGGCCGTGGTGAGCTCGCGTATGTCGAGAAGGATGTCGCTCATGGGCCTGTCGCCTGCCTTGGTGCACTCTGAATCTCCTGGAAGGATAGCGGAAAATATGACGGATAACAATGAGTCCCAGGCGCAGGTTGCGCCGCGCGTGGCGGTAATCGGCGGCGGGCTGGCCGGGTGCGAGTGCGCCCTGGCCCTGGCCCGGGCGGGCATAGGCGTGCGCCTGTTCGAGATGCGCCCGGACAAGTCCTCCCCGGCGCACGAGACGGGCCAGCTGGCCGAGCTGGTCTGCTCCAACTCCTTCCGCTCCGAGGAGCTGACCACGGCCATCGGCGTCTTGAAAGCCGAGCTGCGCGAGCTGGGCAGCCTGGTCATGCAGGCCGCGGACGCCACGCGCATTCCGGCGGGCAAGGCCCTCGCCGTGGACCGCAGCCGCTTTGCGGCGTTCATTACCGCAGCAATCGAGGCTGAGCCGAACATCGAGGTCGTGCGCGCCGAGGTGCCCAGCCTGGACGCCCCGGAGCTGGTCGGCTTCGACGCCGTGGTGGTGGCTGCCGGGCCCCTGGCCAGCGACGGCCTGGCCTTGAGCCTCGCGCAGATAGTGGGCGGCAAGCGCCTGTATTTCTACGACGCCATTGCGCCCATCGTGAGCCGCGAGAGCGTGGACCTGGACGTGGCCTTCTGGGGCAGCCGCTACCGGCCCGAGGAGGACGACTACCTGAACTGCCCCCTGACCGAGGCCCAGTACGACGCCCTGGTGCAGGCCCTGGTGGCCGCGGACAAGGTGGTTCCGCACGAGTTCGAAAAGGCCATCCACTTCGAGGGCTGCCTGCCGGTGGAGGAGATGGCCGAGCGCGGGCGGCTGACCCTGGCCTTTGGGCCGCTCAAACCCGTGGGCCTGCCCAACCCGCGCACCGGGGAGGAGGCCTTTGCCGTGGTCCAGCTGCGCTCGGAGAACCAGGAGCGCACGGCCTTCAACCTCGTGGGCTTCCAGACCAAGCTCAAGTACCCGGAGCAGGAGCGCGTGTTCCGCCTGATCCCCGGCCTGGAGCGGGCCGAGTTCCTGCGCCTGGGCAGCATCCACCGCAACACCTATGTGGACGCGCCCGAGGTGCTGACCGGGGAGCTGGAGCTCAAGGCCCGGCCCGGGGTCTATCTGGCCGGGCAGATCACGGGCGTGGAGGGCTATCTGGAGTCCGCCGCCTGCGGGCTGTGGGTGGGGCTGATGCTGGGGGCGAAGCTCAAGGGGACGCTGCTTGCGCCGCCGCCCACAACCACGGCCCTGGGCGCGCTTCTCAGCCATTTGCGCACCCCGCCGGCCAAGAGCTTCCAGCCGTCCAACGCGCACTTCGGGCTCATGCCGGAGCTGAACCGCCGTGCGGGCAAGAAGATCCGCAAAGAGCTGTACGGCCAGCGCGCGCGCGACGGCTTTGCGGAGTGGAGGAAGACCAGCGCGGCAGGGTGACGTGTGCGCCTGCGCTGCCGGATGTTCCACCCGCGCGCTGGTCAGGCCGTATGGCCGGGGATCATTGGCTTTCTGCCCGGAAAAATATTTTAATTTTTTTTTGAATTTTCCTCTTTACATCTTATTTTGCAAAAGGTAGTTGCACCCATCTGGACATGAGTCCCGGAGGCTTTTTGCTCAGGCGCAATGGGCGATAATTTTAGCTGTTCATCTCTAGGAGTTTCATCGCATGCCTAAGTCTATTTATGTCGGAAACATCGCTTTCAGCACCTCCGAGGACGACATTCGCAACCTGTTCTCCCAGTACGGCGAAGTCAATTCCGTCAAGTTCATCAGCGACCGCGAGACCGGCCGTTTCCGCGGCTTCGGCTTCGTGGAGATGGACGACAACTCTGCCCGCGAGGCCATCCAGGCCCTGAACGGCAAGGAAGTTGGCGGCCGCGCCCTGAAGGTCAACGAGGCCCAGGAGCGCGAGGCTCGTCCTCCCCGTCACTACTAAGCCCTTCCCGAAGCACATTTTGAACGGCCCCGTTCTGCGCAGGCAGGGCGGGGCCGTTTTTTGCTGGAAAATATATATTTCAATTTTCTGCTTTTTCCCTTTACATTCTCTTTTTCAGAGATTACTTATCCAAAATCTGGACATGAGTCCCGGAGGCTTTTTGCTCAGGCGCAATGGGCGACAATGTTTTGAAGAGTATCTTTAGGAGTTTTATCACATGCCTAAGTCTATTTATGTCGGGAACATCGCTTTCAGCACCTCCGAGGACGACATTCGCAACCTGTTCTCCCAGTACGGCGAAGTCAATTCCGTCAAGTTCATCAGCGACCGCGAGACCGGCCGTTTCCGCGGCTTCGGCTTCGTGGAGATGGACGACAACGCTGCCCGCGAGGCCGTGCAGGCCCTGAACGGCAAGGAAGTTGGCGGCCGCGCCCTGAAGGTCAACGAGGCTCAGGAGCGCGAAGCTCGTCCGCCCCGTCAGTACTAAATTTAACGAAGCACATTACGAACGGCCCCGTTCTGCGCAAGCGGAACGGGGCCGTTTTTTTGTTGGGGGGGTGTCCTGGGAAATTGATGGTTGTAAATAGTAACTCAGGATTGATGTGATTTAGCTATGACGACGGCTCGTCATTCGCCAGTGCAATATCAAGAGCATATGTGGGTATGGACAGTGTTTCAATTTGCACGCCAAAGCCTTTTGAAATCATTAAGTCAACGATTGCTTCACCATCTATCAATACTATTGGTACAGCTCCACGCTTGATCGAAATCTCAATGGCTCCTTTTGAGAAAGATGATGTCGTAAAGAAAATGCCTTGCTCAAAATCTCCCTGTGCCGCACCTCTAAATTTGTCGATCTCTGGTCTTTGAATTTTTCCCTTAGTCCATTTTTTACATTGGAAAGCGACATTTAAACTCGCTAATCCAACCTTGAGTTTCCCAAAACCATCAATCCCACCATCTCCGGAAACTTGTGTGACTTTTGTGTCATGGAATCCATATGTGTCAATTAATCTCTTTGCGAATAGCTCAAACGTTTGTGGTGATAATTCGGTTAAGCTAGTTAAGATTTTGTGCTTAATGGCCTTGATGTAGTGCTCATGAACAGACATCAACTCTGAAATCGTAGATTCATCTGCCGAACGATGCTTTGATTCAGAGTTGCCGTAACTCTTTTTGGTAATATTTTTTTGAAATTTTATCATTTTCTCTAAAGGGAAATAACGGCTATCCCCAACTATTTTAAAGTGTTTAGTTGGTGAAGAGCTTGGAAAGTCTAATCCTTCACAGTATCTTCGTATTTGACTACGGACCATACTGATCGGATTCTCTGAATGGAATTCATATAAATTTTCCTTAACTATTTCCCCGTATGCTTCAGCTATCGTAAGCGGTTTACCGCAACGCAACATTACGTGCTTGATTGCTTGAACAATTGTTATCGGCGCCATTAGACCTCCAATCCTACCCCAATATCTTCTCCACCGGCCGTCGCTCCGGCACGTACACTTTCTCCCGCTTGCCCTCGTTCCACTCCCGCGTCACATACAGCCCGCAAAAGCACGCACCATACTCCCGCATGTCCGCCTCGCGGTACGCGCAGGGGCACACAATGTCCCGGTCAGCCTCGAACTCGCCGTTGGCCAGCCTGCACGGGCACGCCATGTAGCCCAGCCGCGCCTTGTTCACCAGCAGGCTCTCCAGGAGCGCCATGGTCATGTCCAGATCCGCGTTGAAAAAGCAGCCCTTGGGCTCCTGAACCTTTTTCAGCGCCGCAAAAAGCTCCTGCGCGTTCATTGCTGCAGCGCCTCGTCCACCTTGGCCTTGTCAAAGCCCACCAGCACCTTGCCGCCAATGACCAGCGTGGGGAACGACACCGACGGGTTGAGCTGCTTCACTTCCTCGATCATGGCCCTGCGCTCGTCGCCGGTGAGCAGGTCCACGTGCACGCAGTCATACTTGACCCCGCACTGGTCCAGATATTCCTTGGCGTGCTTGCAGTGGATGCAGGTGGACAGGGCGTACACTTTCACGTCCGGGGCCATGGGGTTCTCCTTGCTGGTTGTGCTGCTTGCGCTCTGGCGCGCCATCCTTTCGGCATTCCTTCCTCATGCGTGAAAACAGGCCAGCTGTCAAAGCAAGCGCAGACTCCGGCCGGGCAAAATTCTATGCGCCCCGGTCCGAGCTTCTGTCCGACCGGCCAAGCCGCAGCTCCAGCCAGCGCGCGGCCAGCGAGCACGGCAGGTTCAGCGCCAGGTACAGCACCAGCACCAGCGTCCAGACCTCGAAGCTGCGGTACGTGGCGCTGACCAGCTCCTGGGCCTGGAAGGTCAGCTCCGGAATGGAGATGACGGACACGATGGCCGAGTCCTTCACCGTGGACACGAACTGGCCAGTGAGCGGCGGCAGCATGCGCCGCAAGGCCTGGGGCAGGATGACGTGCACGAGGGTGCGCCTGCGCGAGAACCCCAGGGCAGAGGCCGCGTCCCACTGGCCCTGCTCCACGGACTGCACGCCCGCGCGCACGATCTCGGCCATGTACGCGCCCTCGATGAGCCCCAGGGTGAGGATGGCCGTGGCAAAGCCCGGCATCTGGTGCAGCGGGCCGAAGCAGGCCTCGGCCAGGGGCCGCAGCACCTCGGGCAGGCGCGCCACCAGCATGTCGAGCCCCAGCGCGCTGATGAGCTGGCCGCTCAGGAAGTACGAGAACAGGAAGATGAGCACCAAGGGCGGGGTGTTGCGCACGCAGAGCACGTACGCCCCGCCCGTGAGCCGCCAGAACAGCCGCGCGCTGACACGCATGAGCCCGGCGCAGGTGCCGAGCACAAGGGCCAGCGCCCCGGCCCAGAGGCTCAGGCGCACGGTGGTCAAAAGGCCGGTGAGGATGCGCCCGGCGCGCCACGTGCCGTCGTCTGCGGTGTAGACCAGGAACTGCGGAAGCACCGACCAGTCCCAGGCATAGGGCAGGCTGGCCTGCGCGCGCAGCACCAGCCAGGCCAGGCCTCCGCCCGCCAGGAGCAGGATGGCCAGGTCCAGGACAAAAGCCTGGGGCCGAAATGCCTTGGCCGCCGGGTGCGACATCGGGCTGCGCTACTCCACCAGCCCCTTCCAGGCGTTGGTGCGGAACCAGTAGGCGTGCCGCTCCTCCAGCCAGCCCTCGTCCGAGGCCACGCGGATCCAGCCGTCCAGGAAGTTCACGAAGTCCGGGTCGCCCTTGCGCACGGCAAAGGCGATGGGCTCCCTGGTGAAGGGCTTGGCGATGGGCAGGTACAGCGTGTCCGGGTTCTTGAGGGCCTGGAAGGCCGGGAAGGGGTCCGAGGCCACCACGGCGTGGGCGCGGCCATTGAGCACCTCCTGGATGGTCTGGGCCTCGTTGTCAAAGGCCTTCACCTGGGCCTTGGGCAGGTGCTTCCTGGCGGCGTCCACGGCCGTGGTGCCCTGGCGGATGGCCAGAATGACCTCGGGCCGGTTGAAGTCGGCCAGGGTCTTGTATTTGGCCGCATGCTTCTTGCCCGCCACCAGCGACATGCCGGAGTACTCGTAGGGGATGCTGAAGTTCACCTTCAGCCCCCGCTGCGGCTGGATGCTCATGCCGCCGATGATGATGTCGAACTTGCCGGACAAGAGGGCCGGGATGATGCCCGACCACGGGGTGGGCTCGAACTGGGCCTTCACGCCCATGTCCTGGGCCAGCCTGCGCGCCACGTCGATCTCAAAGCCGATGAACTCGCCCTTCTTGTCCTGCATGGCCCAGGGCACAAAGGTGCTGAAGCCCACGCGCAGCACCCCGCGTTGCAGCACCTGCTCGAGCGTGCTCTCCTTGGCCAGGTCGGCGCGCGTGGCGGCCAGTGCGGCGCTGGCGGCCAGAACAAGGAGAAGAAGTGTGAGGACGAGTGGAGTCAGAACGGCTTTGCGCATGGGGTGCCTCCTTGAAGCGTGTGCACACTCAGGCCGGATAGGCCAGGCGGCGTTCCAGGGCGTCTGCCGCGCCGGAGAGCGCGGTGGTGACGATCCAGTACATGGCCGCCACTGTAAACCAGATTTCAAAGCTGAGGAAGGTCTCGGACACGATATTCTGGCCGCGCAGGGTCAGCTCGCCGATGGCGATGGCGCTGGCGAGCGAGGAGTCCTTGATGAGCGACACGCCCTGGCCCGCCAGGGGCGGCAGCACGCGGCGCACGGCCTGGGGCAGGATCACGGACAGGTAGGCCTGGGTCCGGCCCATGCCCAGGCTGCTGGCCGCGTCCGTTTGTCCGGGGTCGATGGACAGCACCCCGGCGCGCAGGATCTCGGACACGTACGCGCCCTCGAAGAGCGAGAGGCCGAGCACGGCCGTGGCAAAGGCGTCCATGTCCAGGATGGGCGCCAGCACGAAGTAGAGGAAGAAGAGCTGGATGAGCAGGGGCGTGTTGCGCACCAGCTCCAGAAAGCCCCGGCCCAGGATGCGCCCAGACCATGAGCCGGAGAGCCTGAGCAGCGCCGTGGCCAGGCCCACGGCAAAGGCCCCGCAGAAGCTCAAACCCGTGAGTTTGAGCGTCACCAGCAGGCCCTGCAGCAGCGGGCCGGGCGTGAGCAAGTCGCCATCAACAGCAAAGAGCGCGCGCGGCACCTGGTACCACTGCCAGTTGTAGCCCAGGCCCCCGGCCCCGCGCAGCACCAGCCACAGGAAGCCGGCGGCCAGGAGCAGGAACAGCAGCCAGTCGCGCAGGACGGGAAGCGGGACGTGTGCGGGTCGGCCTGGGGGCTCAGGCACGGAGGTCCTCAACCTGGGCGCGCACGGCCTGGGCCGTGGCCTCGGGCGTGCCCGTGGCGTCCACCACGCGGATGCGCTTTGGCTCGCGCGCGGCGAGAGCCAGGAAGCCCTGGCGCACGCGGCCGTGGAAGGCCAGGCTCTCGGCCTCGAAGCGGCCCTCGGCGTTGGTCTTGCCCTCGCGGCTGTTGCGCGCCACCGCGCGGGCCAGCCCGGTCTCGGGGGCCAGGTCCAGCAGGATGGTCAGCTCCGGCCAGAGCCCGGCCACGGCCACGGCATTGAGCTGGTGCAGCAGCTCCAGGTCCATGCCGCGCCCGTAGCCCTGGTAGGCCACGGTGGAATCCGCGAAGCGGTCGGAGAGCACAATGGCCCCGGCCTCCAGGGCCGGGCGCACCACCTGGGCCACGTGCTGGGCGCGGTCGGCCAGGTACAGGAACAGCTCGGCCTGGGGGGTCAGGTCGCTGTTCTCCAGGGACAACAGCACGCGCCGCAGCTCCGCGCCGATGCGGCTGCCGCCCGGCTCGCAGGTCACGACCACGCGACGGCCTTGCGCCTCCAGGTGCGCCTTGAGCAGCGCGATCTGCGTGGACTTGCCCGTGCCCTCTATGCCTTCAAAGGTGATGAACATGCGCGCCTTGTGTCTTGTTTGGTGCTCTTTCGATCTATTCAATGGGCAGCAGCAGGGACTGGCCGTCGGTGGGTTTTGGCTCCTGGCGGGGCGGCTGCGGCGTGCGCGCCGGGCGGTAGATGAAGCGGTCCAGGTAGCGCTGGAAGGGGGTCCAGACCTGTTCGGTGCCCTCGATCTCGGCGTAGGCCCCGGCAATGGTGTTCAGCTTGGCGTCGATGTTGTCCGCAAAATGCAGGATGAACGCCTCCGGGGTCTTGGGCCGCCGGGGCGCGCCGAACTCGTACTCGCCGTGGTGGCTGATGATCAGGTGCTTGAGGTGCAGGATGAGCGCGGGCTCAAGGTCGCGGGCCTTGGTGAGGTATGGCTCCACGCGCGTGAGGCCGAGCTGGATGTGGCCGAGCAGCCTGCCCTCGTCGGTATAGTCTGTGGTCAGCCCGCTGGTCAGCTCCCAGGCCTTGCCCAGGTCGTGCAGCACGGCGGCCACGAGCAGCACCTGTCGGTCCAGCTGCGGGTACAGGTCGCACAGGCCCAGGCAGGTGCGGGCCACAGCGAGCGTGTGCTCCAGCAGGCCGCCCGCGTAGGCGTGGTGTACGGTCTTGGCCCCGGTGGCGGGCAGCAAAACCGCACGGATCTCCTCGTCGGCCAGGATCTTCTTGATCAGGCTGCGCCAGGGCTTGTGCGTCAGTTCGCGGCGGCACAACACCTCGATCTCGGCCAAAAGCTCGGCGGGCTTCACCGGGCTGGGCGGCAGGTAGTCCGCAGGGTCGACCTCAGAGGCGGGCACCTCGGCCAGCTGGTCGATGGTCAGCTGGCACTTGTCGCGGTAGTTGGCGGCCACGGCGCGCACGCTGACGAACTGCCCGGCGGAGAGGGCCGGGTGCTGCTGCGACAGCGGGCTCCAGACCTTGGCCTCCATCTGGCCGCTCACATCTTGCAGCACCAGGCTCCAGTACGGGCCGTTGCGCGACTGCCCGGTGCGGGCATCGGCCAGGAGGAAGGTGTCCTGAATCGTTTGGCCGGGGCTAATATCCCGTATGTACACGGTTTTCGCGATCACGGTCTTGCCATCTCCCTCGGGTTGGGGTAGTTCGCACATACCGCGTTTGGGCAGCGGCGGCGGTTGTCCCTTGCACCGAATGAATTGCCCGCGACGGCCCGGATTGTCAAACTGCCGGATTGTCAAACCGAAGGGCAGCCAAGAGCGCCCGCCAGGGAGTTTTCATGCGCATTCTCCTGACCAATGACGACGGCATCCAGGCCGTGGGCCTGCGGGCCATGCACAAGGCCCTGGTGGCGGCCGGGCACGATGTGCAGGTGGTGGCGCCCATCACCGAGCAGTCCGCCGTGGGCCACGCCATCACCCTGTCCGCGCCCTTGCGCGTCAAGGAGTTCCGCGAGGAGGGCTTCTTCGGGCTGGGCGTGTCCGGCACCCCGGCCGACTGCGTGAAGCTGGCCATCTCCACCCTGGTCTCGCCCCGGCCGGACCTGGTGGTCTCGGGCATCAACGCCGGGGCCAACGTGGGCGTGGACATCATGTATTCCGGCACGGTCTCCGCCGCCACCGAAGGCGCGCTCATGGGCTTCCCGGCCCTGGCCGTGTCCATGGACGACCACAATCCGGTGGAGCTCTCGGGCCAGGCCGCCTATGCCGCCGCGCTCCTGCCCCGGCTGCCCCTCGGCAGCCTGCCGCCCAAATGCGTGCTCAACCTGAATTTCCCCAACCTGCCCGTGGAACAGGTGCTGGGCCTGCGCGTCTGCCCGCATACGCGCGTGGCCTACACCGACTGGTACGAGGAGCGCCTGGACCCGCGCGGCCGCAAATACTACTGGATGTGCGGGGAGCTGGGTCTCGAGCACATCAGCCCGGGCCGCGACCGCAGACTGCTGACCGAGGGCTACGTGACCCTGACCCCGCTGCGTTTCGACTTCACGGACCACGAAACTTTGGCCCTGTTGGAGTCGCAAATTACGTAGAGCTTGTTGACAGAATTCCTGCTGCGTGCCAAGAATATGTACTGATTGCACGATTCATTTTTGTACGTCCGCACGATCCCCTAGGAGGAGTCCATGCCGCTCGTATCACCCAAGGAGATGTTCCAGAAAGCCTATGCCGGGGGCTACGCCATCGGCGCCTTCAACGTGAACAATATGGAAATCGTCCAGGGCATCATGGAGGCGGGCCAGGCCGAGAACGCCCCGCTCATCCTGCAGGTGTCCGCCGGGGCGCGCAAATACGCCGGGCAGGTCTACATCATCAAGCTCATGGAGGCCGCCCTCAGCCAGGCCGACCTGCCCGTGGTGCTGCACCTGGACCACGGCCCGAATTTCGAGCTGTGTAAGGACGTCATCGACGGCGGCTTCACCTCGGTCATGTATGACGGTTCACACCTGCCCTATGAGGAGAATATCGCCGAAACCAAGAAGGTCGTGGCCTACGCCCATGCGCGCGGGGTCTGGGTCGAGGCCGAGCTGGGCCGGCTGGCCGGCGTGGAGGATGACGTGAGCTCGGACGAGCACATCTACACTGATCCGGAACAGGCTGCGGACTTCGTGACCAGGACCGGCTGCGACTCCCTGGCCATCGCCATCGGCACCAGCCACGGCGCGTACAAGTTCAAGGGCGAGGCCAAGCTCGACTTCGACCGCCTGGAAAAGGTCAGTAAGCTGCTGCCAGGAGTGCCCATCGTGCTGCACGGCGCGTCCAGCGTGCCCCAGGAGTTCGTGGACATGGCCAACAAGTACGGCGGCAACATCCCCGGCGCGCGCGGCGTGCCCGAGGACCTGCTGCGCCGCGCCGCCAGCATGGCCGTGTGCAAGATCAACATCGACACGGACATCCGCCTGGCCATGACCGCCACCATCCGCAAGCATTTTGCCGAAAACCCGGCGGACTTCGACCCCCGGCAGTACCTGACCCCGGCGCGCAAGGCCGTCAAGGAGATGGTCCAGCGCAAGATCAAGAACGTGCTTGGCTGCTCCGGCAAGGCGTAGCCCGAAAAGACAGCAAGGAGAGACACCATGGCTATGAAAGTCGGCATCAATGGCTTTGGCCGCATTGGCCGCTACCTGACCCGCCTGCTGGCCGACGTGAAAGACGTCGAGCTGGTGGCCATCAACGCCCGGGCCGAGAACAAGGATTTGGCGCACCTGCTGAAGTACGACTCCGTGCATGGCCGCTTTCTGCGCGTGGAGCCCAACGACAAGGGCTTGCTCATCGACGGACGCCAGATTCTCGTCACCAGGAGCGCCCCCGGCGAATGGACCTGGGGCGCGCTCGGCGTGGACCTCGTCATCGAGACCACGGGCAAGCTCACCAAGCGCGAGGATCTGGAAAAGCACCTGGCCTGCGGGGCCAAAAAGGTCATCCTGAGCGCCCCAGGCAAGGATCTGGACGCCACCATCGTCATCGGCGTCAACGACGCGGACTTGCTGCCCGGCCACACCATCGTGTCCAACGCCTCCTGCACCACCAACTGCCTGGCCCCGGCGGCCAAGGCCCTCAATGACGCCTTTGGCATCAAGCACGGGCTCATGACCACCATCCACTCCTACACCATGGACCAGCGCCTGCACGACGGCTCGCACAAGGACATCCGCCGCGCGCGGGCCGCAGCCCTGAACATGGTGCCCACGACCACCGGCGCGGCCAAGGCCGTGGCCCTGGTCATCCCTGCGCTCAAGGGCAAGCTGGACGGCTTCGCCATCCGCGTGCCCACCCCGGACGTGTCCATCGTGGATTTGACCTGCGAGCTGGAGAAGCCCGCCACCAAGGAAGCGGTCAACGCGGCGCTCAAGGCGGCGGCCAGCGAGAGCTTCGGCTACACCGAGGAGCCGCTGGTCTCCACGGACTTCGTGGGCAGCACCTTTGGCGGCGTGGCTGATGCGAACCTGACCTCGGTCATCGACAACACCCTGGTCAAGCTCATTGTCTGGTACGACAACGAGGCCGGGTTCACCCACCAGTTGGTGCGCCTCATCAGCAAGGTGGCGGCCTTCGGCTAGCCCCGGAATCCACTTAAAAAAAGCGCAGCCCCGGTCAGCATGTCTGGCCGGGGCTGTTTGCGTTTGGGAGAGTCGGCAGGGGTGGGGCCTGGTCCTGGCCACGCTCCGGGAACAGGGCCGTGCCTGCGGCCAGGATGTCCGAAAGGCGCAGGCCCAGGGGCACGAGGCGCTGCTCGATGAGCGGGATCTCGTCGCCGGGGTCAAAGAGGGGATAGTCGCTGCCGAAGAGCAGGCGCTCCGGGGCATGGCGCCTTATGAGCGCGCGCAGGGTGTTGTCGCGGATTTGGTGCAGGGAGCTTGAGGTGTCCATGTACACGTCCAGCCCGGCCAGGTGCTCCACGGCCCATTCCCAGTGCAGGTAGCCGCCCAGGTGCGCGGCGATCATCACCGGGCCGGGGAATTCGCGCCGCAGCCGGGCCAGCTTGATGGGGCAGGACGGGTTCTGTGCGGGCGGGAGGCGATCACCCACGTGGAACATGAGCATGAAGCGGCTGCCGATGCGTTCCATGAGCGTGTAGAATTTCGGGTCGTCCAGGAAAAATCCCTGGAAGTCCGGGTGGAACTTGAGCCCCACAACGCCCGCGCGGGCCAGACGGTCCAGCTCCTGGGCCGGGTCGGCATAGTCCGGGTGCAGGGTGCCAAAGGCCATGATGCGCGGGGACTGGCGCATGAGGTCAAGCGCCCAGTTGTTGGCCGGGATGACCTGGGCGGGTTCGGTGGCGGCGGTGTGCACCACCATGCGGGCAATGCCAGCGCGGTCGGCCCTTGCCAGCAGGTCGTCCAGCACGCCCGTGCCCTGGGGCCGGATGCCGTAATGGCCCTCCAGCTGCGCCAGGGCCTTGGCCGCTATCTTCGGGTGGAAGACGTGGCAGTGCGTGTCTGTGAACATTCTTGAAACTCCTGGCGGCATTGCGAAAGGCGGGAATCTACGCAGAACTGCGCCCGGAGCAAGGAAAAATTGGCGAGGGAGTGCTTACTGTCGCGGGCCTAGACGGGCTGGCCGAACAGGGTCTTGAGCCAGTCCGGAACGGCTACGGGCTTGCCCTGCCTGTTCACGCAGGCGTGCTCGGTGCTGCCCTGGGCCAGCAGGCGGTCGCGCTCGGCGTTCTTAATTTCGTACACGAAGCGCAGCGAGGCCCGGTTCCATTCCGAGACGGCGCAGTGCACGTGGATTTCGTCGTCGTAGCGGGACGGGCTGCGGTAGCGGCACCAGGCTTCGCGTACGGGAAGCAGGATGCCGCGCTCCTCGACCTCGCTGTAGCTCATGCCGCGCTGGCGGATGAACAGCCCGCGTGAGCGTTCAAAGATGTGCAGGTATTCCGCGTAGTAGAGCACGCCCATGGCGTCCGTCTCGCCGTAGGAAACGCGGTGCGTGAGCCAGGCATCGGGCTCCGGGAAGACCTTGGGGAAGTCCATGCTCAGGCTCCCAGTTGGCGCAGAACCCAGGGCAGCAGCTCGTGCCCGGCCTCGATGACCAGGCCTGTGGAGCGCGCCTGGGCCTCGCTGAAGGCCCTGACACCAGAGGGCTCGCAGCCGGAGTGCCAGAGCAGGAAGGGCACTGCGTCGGGCGTGTGGGTGCGCTCCACAATGGGCGTGAAATGGTCGCAGGTGACCAGCAGGGCCACGTCCTGCCCCTTCAGGGCCTGGCGCAGCGGGGCCACGATGCGCGCGTCAAAGCGGCTGATGGCCTCGGTTTTCTCGGCCGCGTTGCCCGCATGCCCGCATTCGTCCGGGCCTTCCAGGTGCACGAAGGCGAAGTCGCCGTGCTCCAGAAACCTGAGCGCCGCATCCACCTTGCCCTGGTAGTTGGTGTCGATGAGGCCCGTGGCGCCGGGCACAGTGATGACTTCCATGCCCGCTGCGCGGCCCAGGCCGCGCACCAGGTCCACGGCGGAGACCACCGCGCCGCTGCGGCCAAAGGTTGTGCGGAAGTCCGGCAGGATGAGCGGGCGGCCCTGGCCCCAGGGCCAGATGGCGTTGGCCTTGGTGTGGCCCGCTGTTTCGGCCAGGCGCTCCTCGGCCAGGAACAGCAGGTCCCACATGCGGGCGCAGCGCGAGAACTCGCGCATGTCCGCGTGCAGGGACTTGTCCGTGATGTCGTGGGGCGGGCTGATGCGCAGGGAGGCCTCGGGCTCCGTGGCCCCGTGCTTGTGCACCAGCAGGTGGCGGTACTGCACGCCGGGATGGAACTGGAAGCTCTCGTCGCCCAGGCGCTCCTCAAGGTCGCGCACCAGGGGTTCAGACTCTTCCGTTGTGATGTGCCCGGAGGAATAGTCGAGCATGGCGCCCTGAGGCGAGAGCTCGCTTACGCTGACCAGGTTCAGGCGCCAGACCAGATCGTCCGGGGCCAGGACCAGCCCCTGGGCCGCCGCCTCGATGGGGCCGCGCCCGGTGTGGTGCCTGGCCGGGTTGAAGCCCAAAAGCGACATGTTGGCCACGTCCGAGCCGGGCGGCATGCCCTCGGGGATGGTCTGGCAGACGCCCACCACGCCGGTCTGGGCCAGCTCGTCCATGTTTGGGGTGACTGCGGCTTCCAGGCAGGTCTTGCCGCCAGGAGCCTCGTCCGGCCAGCCGCCCATGCCGTCGGCTATGAGGAAGAGGAGTTTCATGCGCTCAGGCTGCCCGTGATTTAGAGGATGGGGAAGTGCACCGTGGGCCGCACAGTGAAGCTCAGGGCGTCGATTTCGCGGATGGTCTCGGCCACGGCTGTGGCGCGCGCATTGTGCGTCAAGAAAACGATGGGCACGTCCGAGCCGGACATGTCGCCCTTTTGCACGGCCTGGGCGATGGAGATGCCGTGCTCGGACATGGCGTGGGCGATGGCCGCCATGACGCCGGGGCGGTCGGCCACGGAGAAGCGGAAGTAGTGCATGGCCACGGCCTCATCCGCAGGGAGGATGTCGGCCTGGGGCAGGGGCCTGTTTTCAGGATTGCTGGCGCCGAAGCCGGTGTTGTCGAAGCGCCAGCCCGGCACGGCCAGGCCCCGGCACAGGGCCATGATGTCGGCCATGACCGCGCTGCCCGTGGGCGTGTCGCCCGCGCCCTGGCCGTGGAGCATGATCGGGCCCACGGCGTTGCCTTCCACGCGCACGGCGTTGAAGTTGCCGCCCACCCGGGCCAGCAGGAAGGTGTATTTCACCAGCGTGGGCTGCACGCTGGCCTCGATGCGGCCGTCCACCTCGCGCGCCTGGGCCAGGAGCTTGATGCGGTAGCCGAACTCCCGCGCGAACTCGATGTCCAGCGGCGTGACCTGGGTGATGCCGCGCACAGGCACCTGGCTGAGCGGAAAGTCGCGGCCATAGGCCAGGCGGATGAGCACCACGAGCTTGTGGGCCGTGTCCAGGCCCTCGATGTCGTAGGTCGGATCAGCCTCGGCATAGCCCAGGTCCTGGGCCTGCTTGAGGGCGGTGGCGAAGTCCAGGCGGCTGGTGGTCATCTCCGACAGGATGTAGTTGGCCGTGCCGTTCAGGATGCCCACCAGGCGCTCGATGCGGTTGGCGCCCAGGCTCTCGCGCAGGGTCTGCACAATGGGGATGCCCCCGGCCACGCTGGCCTCATAGAACAGGCCCAGGCCCAGCGAAGCCGCCAGGGCCGAGAGTTCCGGACCGTGCAGGGCCAGCAGGTGCTTGTTGGCCGTGACCACATGCTTGCCGGCCTTGAGCGCGCGGGTGATGAGGTCCCGGGCCAGGCCGGTGCCGCCCATGAGCTCCACCACAACGTCGATGTCCGGATCATTCACGAGATCATCGGGATTGGTGGTGAAGCGCACCTCGGGAGCGGTGGCCACGGCGCGCTTTTTGGTCAGGTCGCGCACCAGAATGGTCTTGATGCTGATGTCCCGCCCGGAGCGCGCCGTGATGATGTCGCGGTTCTCCAGCAGAATCTTGGCCAGACCAGAGCCAACCGTGCCGAAACCGGCGAGTCCCAGGCGCAAGGTGTTCATGATGCTCCCTATTTGCCGAAGAACTTCTTGAGGTTGCGCGTGGCCTGGTTGATGCGGTGGCGGTTTTCCACCAGGGCGAAGCGGACATGGTCGTCGCCGTAGTTGCCGAAGCCAAGACCGGGCGACACGGCCACCTCGGCCTCGCGCAGCAAAAGCTTGGAGAATTCCACGCTGCCCATGTGCTTGAATTCGTCAGGTATCTCGGCCCAGACGAACATGGTGGCCTTGGGCGGCGGCACCATCCAGCCCGCGCGGTGCAGGCCTTCGATGAGCGCGTCGCGGCGGTCCTGGTGCACGTCCATGATCTCGCGCACGCAGTCCTGCGGGCCGTTCAGCGCCGTGCAGGCCGCGATCTGGATGGGCTGGAAGATGCCGTAGTCCAGGTAGCTCTTGATGCGCGTGAGGGCCTGGACCATGTCGCGGTTGCCGCAGCAGAAGCCCACGCGCCAGCCCGCCATACTGTAGCTCTTGGTCAGCGAGAAGAACTCCACGGCCACGTCCTTGGCGCCCTTGGCCTGCAGGAAGCTCGGGGCCACGTAGCCGTCATAGGTGAAGTCCGCGTAGGCCAGGTCGTGGATGATGTACATCCCGTGCTCCTTGGCGAAGTCCACGAGCTTCTGGAAATAGTCCACGTCCGCGCAGATGGTGGTGGGGTTGTGCGGATAGTTGATGACCAGGAGCTTGGGCTTGGGCCAGGTCTGCTTCACGGCCACCTGCAAGTCCTCCAGAAAGTCGCGGCCCTTGCCAATGGGAATGCGGCGCACGTCGGCCCCGGCGATGATGGCGGCGTAGGGGTGGATGGGGTAGGCCGGGTCCGGGGCGAAGACGACATCGCCGGGGGAGAGCATGACCAGGGACAGGTGCGCCAGGCCTTCCTTGGCGCCCATGGTCACCACCACTTCCTGGTCGTGGTCCAGCTCCACTCCGAAACGGCGCAGGTACCAGTTGGCGATGGCCAGGCGCAGGCCCTTGATGCCCTTGGAGGCGCTGTAGCGGTGGTTGGTGGACTTCTGGGCGGCCTCCATGAGCTTCTCCACGATGTGCGGCGGAGTGGGCAGGTCCGGGTTGCCCATGCCCAGGTCGATGATGTCTGCGCCCTGGTGGCGCATCTGCATCTTGAGTTCGTTGACCTGGGCGAAAACGTAGGGCGGCAGGCGGTGGACTCTGGGAAATTGTAACATGGCGCGCTCCTTGGCTCCCCGTAGCTGACCGGAGATGCCCGTAGCTATCCGGAGATGAATGTTCGGTAGGTCGGAACCTTACATGCGGCGGGGGCTTTCTGTCAAAACCAATGATGTTGCAAATGGCAGGGCCGGAGCATTGTCCGGGTCAGGAGCGCGTGGTATGGGTGGCGAAACCCGCACGGAGGTGCGCCATGACTCGGAACTCGACCCTGGAACTGACCCGGACGGACTACGCCAGGATGCTGGAGGTGGCCCTGGCGGAGGCCCGGCTGGGCCTTTCAGAGGGCGGCGTGCCCATTGGCGCGGCCCTGTTCGACTTAAGCGGAACGCTGCTCGGGCGCGGGCGCAACCGCCGCGTGCAGGACCATGACCCGGCCATGCACGCCGAGACCAGCGCCTTCCGCAACGCGGGCCGCAGGAAGAGCTACCGCGACACCATCATGGTCACCACCCTCGCCCCGTGCTGGTACTGCTCCGGGCTGGTGCGCCAGTTCGGCATCGGCACTGTGGTGGTGGGCGAGAGTGAGACCTTTCAGGGCGGGCTGGAGTGGCTCAAGGAGAACGGGGTCACAATCATCGATCTGGACAGCGCCGAGTGCAAGGCGCTGCTCGGCGGCTACATCCGCGCCCGGCCCGAGGTCTGGAACGAGGACATCGGGGTGGAGTAGGCAGACGTTTGGAGCAATATGTTCTTGTCGGTTCTCCTGTTGCGCCCCCCAGCCAAGATTCCCCGCCCTTGACCTCCGGCCCGGTTTTTTTTAGCGTGTCTGTCTTCGTGAGTTCTCGGCGCGCCCCTATTTGTTGTGCGCCGGTGGGCTCACCCATAATTGCCCAAAGGGAGTACACGGACATGGTTCAGAAAGCGGAAAAGATCTGGTTCGACGGCAAGCTCGTGAACTGGGATGAGGCCAATGTGCACATCCTGACCCACACCCTGCACTACGGCTGCGGCGTCTTCGAGGGCATCCGCTCCTACGAGTGCACCGACGGCCGCAGCGCTGTCTACCGCCTGGACGAACACATGCAGCGCCTGATCGACTCCGCGCACATCCTGGGCATGAAGGTTCCCTTCAGCCGCGAGGAGCTTGTGCAGGCCGTGGTCGACACCCTCAAGGTGAACAAGATGAAAGCGGGCTACATCCGCCCCTTGGTGTTCATCGGCGACGGCGTCATGGGCGTGCATCCGGGCACCAACCCCATCCGCGTGGCCATCGCCACCTGGCCCTGGGGCGCGTACCTGGGCGACGAGGCCCTGACCAAGGGCATCAACGTCAAGACCTCGACCTTCACCCGCCACCATGTGAACGTGATGATGACCAAGGCCAAGGCCTGCGGCAACTACGTGAATTCCGTGCTGGCCAAGACCGAGGCCGTGGCCGACGGCTACCACGAGGCGCTCATGCTCGACACCCAGGGCTACGTGGCCGAGGCCTCGGGCGAGAACATCTTCATCGTCAAGAACGAGGTCATCAAGACCACGCCGCTGACCTCCATCCTGCCCGGCATCACCCGCGACAGCATCATGATCCTGGCGCGCGAGCTGGGCTATGAGGTGGTGGAGCAGCTCTTCACCCGCGACGAGCTCTACATCGCCGACGAGGCCTTCTTCAGCGGCACCGCCGCCGAGATCACGCCCATCCGCGAGGTGGACCGCCGCAGCATCGGCGCTGGCAAGGCCGGCCCCCTCACGCTGCTCCTGCAAAAGGAGTACTTCCGCATCGTGAAGGGCGAGAACCCGGACTACGCCTCCTGGCTGCACGAATACACGCTCTAGCATCCATTCCGTCCGGAGGGGGCCGCTTGCGCTCCCTCCGGGCTTGATTTCGTACCACCGTCCCGGAGCCCGCATCCATGGCCAGCCTCACCGCAAAATACAGGCCCCGGCTGTTCGCCGAAGTCGCAGGCCAGGACGCGGTCCGGGCCATCCTCTCCCGCGCCGCAGCCACGGGCAAGATCGCCCCGGCCTACATGTTCAGCGGCACGCGCGGCGTGGGCAAGACCACCATCGCCCGCATCTTCGCCAAGGCCCTGAACTGCGAGCAGGCCCCGGCCCCGGAGCCGTGCAACGTCTGCTCCATGTGCCGCCAGGCCACCCAGGGCACGGCCGTGGACATCATCGAGATCGACGCGGCCTCCCACGGCGGCGTGAACGACGTGCGCGCCCTGAAGGAGGACGTGGGCTACGCGCCCCTGGAGGGCCGCTACAAGATCTTCATCATCGACGAAGCGCACATGCTCTCCACCGCAGCCTTCAACGCGCTCTTGAAGACCCTCGAAGAGCCGCCTGCGCGCGTCACCTTCATCCTGGCCTCAACCGAGGCCCACAAATTTCCGGCCACCATCCTCTCGCGCTGCCAGCACTATGTGTTCAAGATGCTGCCCCAGGCCGACCTGGCCGCCCACCTGGAGGGCATTCTGGCCCGCGAGGGCGTGGAATACGAGCCTGCGGCGGTGCGCATCATCGCCCGACGCGGCGCGGGCAGCGTGCGCGATAGCATCTCGCTGCTGGGCCAGGCCCTGGCCTACAGCACCGGGGCGCTCAAGGAGAGCGAGGTGCGCGCCTGCCTCGGCCTGGCCGGGCAGGAGGTGTTTTTCGCCCTGATGGAGGCCATCCAGGGCCGTGATCTGGTCCTGCTCTCGCGCACCCTGCGCCAGGTGCTGGACCAGGGCCTGGACCTGGGCTTCTTCCTGCGCGAATTGTCGGGCTGCTGGCGCAACATGTTTCTGCTGCGCCAGGCCGGGGAGGCCATCCTGCCGGAGCTGGGCCTGCCCGCCGAGGAAGCCCAGCTGTGGCTCAGCTGGGCCGCGCGCTTCACGCCCGCGCACATCCACGCCTGCTGGCAGATGACCCTGGACGGCCAGCAGCGCGTCATCAAGAGCCTGGAGCCCGCCCAGTCCCTGGAGCTGCTCCTGCTCAACCTGGCCTGTTTGCCGGACCTGCTGCCCCTCACGGCCCTGGGCGCGCCATCAGCCGCCGCACCTGCACCCTCCGGCACGACCCCCGGCAGCGGGGCCAAGCCCGCCCCGCAGGCCGCGCCCGCCAAGCCCTTAACACCGCCGCCTGCGCCGCCCGTGCCGACAAGCCAGGAGGCCCGGCCCGAAGAGCGCGCCCCTGCGCTGTCCAGCCAGCCTGTGGAGCCAGCGCAACCCGCCACCCCTGCTGAAACCGCCCAGCCCGCCGCGCCCGTGGGCACCGGCCCGCTCTCCTGGGAGGGCTTCCAGGCCTTTGTGGTCGCCAAGAACGGCAACGGCATCGTCACTGGCCTGACCCAGTCGCGCGGCGAGTGGAACGGCACGGTGCTGACCCTGAACTGCCACAACGAGACCCATTGCCGACAGCTGGAGCAGGGCGACAACCGCGTCCGTTTGCAGCGTCTGGTGCTGGAGTACTTCGGCCCGGAGGCCGGGCTTGCCTTCAGCTTTGAGGAGCGCGAGCCCGTGCGCAACGAGTCCGAGGTGGACCGCGAGCTGCAGGCCCACCCGGTGGTGCAGCGCGTGCGCGAGGCCTTTGAGGTCAAGACCCCGGCCCAGGTCTACCTGCGGGAGCGGCGCTAGACGAAATGTTCGGCGCGTGCGTCCATGCGCAAAAAACGCGTGATCACAGCGCGCCACACCCCAAATACGGACCAATCGGAGGACACCCCATGCGTGGAATGCAGGATATGTTGCGCCAGGCCCAGATGATGCAGAAAAAGCTCGCCACCATCCAGGAGGAGCTCAAGACCCGCGAGGTCCAGGCCACCAGCGGCGGCGGCATGGTCACGGTCACGGCCACCGGCGGCCAGGAGATCGTGTCCATCGCCATCGACAAGAGCGTGCTGGAGGCCGGGGATGTGGAGATGCTCCAGGATCTGGTGCTGGCCGCCGTGCGCGACGCCCTCAAGAAGGCCAAGGCCATGAACGAGGAAGAGATGGGCAAGATCACCGGGGGCATGAAAATTCCCGGCATGTTCTAGATATGTCTGTGGACCGGCTGCCCGGACCCCTGCGCGAGGTGGCCGAGCACCTGGCCCGGCTGCCGGGACTCGGCCCCAAGAGCGCCCTGCGCGCGGCCCTGGCCCTGCTCAAGATGCCCCGCGAATTGGCCGGCGCCTTGGGCCAGTCCGTGCTGACCCTGCGCGAGCGCCTGTGCCTCTGCGGCACCTGCGCCAGCCTGGCCGAGCAGAACCCCTGTCCCATCTGCGCCGACGCCTCCCGCAACCGCGAGCAGCTCTGCCTCGTGGCCGAATGGGACTCGCTGCTGGCCCTGGAGGAGATGGGCCTGTTCCGGGGCACCTACCTGGTCCTGGGCGGGCTGCTTTCGCCCCTGGACGGGGTGGGGCCGTCGGGCCTGGAGTTTGACCTCCTGCGCCGCAGGCTGGCCTCGGGCGAGGTGCGCGAGCTTATTCTGGCCCTGGGCGCGACCCTGGACGCCGAGAACACGGCCTCGCACGTGAAGAACATCGTGGCCCAGGGCTATCCGCAGGTCGTCGTGTCGCGCCTGGCCCAGGGCATCCCCATGGGCGCGGAGGTCAAGTACATGGACCGCGAGACCCTGCGCCAGTCGCTGCTGCACCGCCAGGCGTTGTAGGGCCTGTCTCTGCGTCTTTTGGAAACAGGCCCTCGTCCCCCTCGCCAAGGAGCCCCATGCCCGCCACCATCACCGCTGAAGTCCACGCCGTGGTCTACCACAATCCGGACAACGGGTACGCGGTGGTCCGGGTGCGCGCCAAGGACGAGCCCGGCATGGTCACGGTGGTGGGCTGCCTGGGCCAGCTCCAGCCCGGCGAGTACCTGGAGATCACCGGGGAATGGAAGAACCACCCCAAGTTCGGCCGCCAGATGGAGGCCCAGACCTTCAAGCAGACCTACCCGGCCACGGAGCATGGGGTGGTGCGCTTCCTCAAGAGCTCCCTCAAGGGCGTGGGCGAGAAGACCGCAAAGGATCTTGTGGACCGCTTCGGCGTGGCCGTGCTGGACCTGCTGGACAGCGATCCCGAAAAGCTGCTCGGCAAGGGCATCACCCGCAAGAAGCTGGCGGGCATGGTCGAGTCCTGGAGCAGCCAGCGCGAGGTCAAGAGTCTCATCGTGTTTTTGCACAGCCACGAGGTGCCGCCCACCTATGCCTCGCGCATCTTCAAGCTTTTCGGCGCCCAGAGCGAGGCCAAGCTGCGGGAGAACCCCTACGAGCTGGCCTACCTCATCCGGGGCATCGGCTTCCGCACGGCGGACACCATGGCGCTCAAGCTCGGCTTTGCCCAGGATTCCCCGCAGCGCATCGAGGCCGCCATCGGCTACGTGCTGGTGAGCCAGGGCGAGCGCGGCGGGCACATGTTCTGCCCCAGGGAGCAGCTCTTGACCGAGGCCGCCAAGCTGCTCGGCGTGGACGACCCGGAGCGCATGGAGGACGGCCTCGCGGCCCTGGCCGAGCGCAAGCGCGTGCACATCGAGGACCTGCCGGAGCAGGGCGTGGAGCGCGCCGTGTTCCTCATGTCCTCCTACCGGGCCGAGCGCGAGATCAGCCAGCGCCTGTTCGGGCTCATCCACCACCCCTCGCCCGTGTCCCAGGCCAAGGTGGCCCAGGTCCTGCCCAAGATAGAGGCCGCCCTGGGCTTCGAGCTCTCGCGCGAGCAGCAGGCCGCCGTGTTCCAGGCCTGCGTGAACAAGGTCTTCATCATCACCGGCGGGCCGGGCACGGGCAAGACCACCATCACCCGGGCCATCGTGGCGGCCCTGTCGGAGCTGAAGCTCACGGTGCGCCTGGCCGCGCCCACGGGCCGGGCGGCCAAGCGCCTGTCCGAGGCCACGGACGCGCCCGCCCAAACCCTGCACCGGCTGCTCATGTATTCCCCGGAGCGCGGCTTCTACCACTGCGAGGACCAGAAGCTCCCGGCCGAGGTGCTGCTCGTGGACGAGGTGTCCATGCTGGACGCCCAGCTCTTTCTGGCCGTGCTGCGCGCCCTGCCCGTCACCTGCCGGCTGATCCTGGTGGGCGACGTGAACCAGCTGCCCTCCGTGGGGCCGGGCAATGTCCTGGCCGACCTGCTCGGCTCGGGTGAGGTGCCCTCGGCCGTGCTCACGCACATCTTCCGCCAAGCCCAGGAAAGCTCCATCGTGGTCAACGCCCACCGCTTCAACGCCGGGCTGTACCCGGTGGCGAGCCCCAAGGAGCCGCCCGAGGCCGACTTTTTCTGGATGCCCCAGGAGGACCCGGCCAAGGTCCAGGAGCGCATCCTGGAGATGGTCTGCCAGCGCATCCCCGAGCGCTACGGCCTGGACCCTGTGCGCGACATCCAGGTGCTCACGCCCATGCACAAGGGCGACGTGGGCACGAACACCCTGAACCAGTTGTTGCAGCAGCGTTTGAACCCCCGGCGCGGGCCGGAGCTCAAGCGCGGCTACGCCACCTTCCGCACGGGCGACCGCGTGTTGCAGCTCAAGAACAACTACGACAAGGACGTGTTCAACGGCGACCTGGGCTGGGTGGCCGAGGTGGACCCGGAGGAGGGCGCGCTTGTCGTGGATTTTGACGGCAATCTGGTGGCCTTTGACTCCACCGAGCTGGACGAGCTGACCCTGGCCTACGCCGTCAGCGTGCACAAGTCCCAGGGCTGCGAGTACCCGGCCATCGTGGTGCCGGTGGTGACGCAGCACTACCTGTTGCTCCAGCGCAACCTGCTCTACACGGCGCTGACCAGGGCGCGCAGGCTGGCCGTGTTCATCGGTTCGGACAAGGCCCTGAACATGGGCCTGAGGAACGTCACTTCCGGCAGCCGCCTGACGCATCTGCGCCACCGCATCCGCCAGGTGTTCGCGGGAAATCTGTTCGGTTAGCCCGGACAGCCTTCACAACAGCCGTCAAAGTGCGTATACGCACCACTGGCATCCCCCACCCCGGCAACCAGACCCAGCCAAGGAGACGCGCCATGCTGACCAAGAAGATGGAAAAGGCCTTCAACGACCAGATCAAGTGGGAGTACTATTCCGCCTACCTGTACCTGTCCATGGCCTCCTACTTCCAGAGCCTGGGCCTGCCGGGCTTTGCCAACTGGATGGAGGTGCAGACCCAGGAGGAGCTGTTCCACGGCACCAAGATGTTCCGCTACGTGCTGGAGAAGGGCATGCGCGTCCACTTGCAGGGCATCGAGGCCCCGCAGCTGGAGTGGAAGTCGCCGCTGGCCGCCTTTGAGTTCTCCCTCAAGCACGAGCTTGTGGTGACCAAGCGCATCAATGATCTGGTGGATCTGGCTCAGAAGGAGAAGGACCACGCCTCGGCCATCTTCCTGCAATGGTTCGTCAGCGAGCAGGTGGAGGAGGAGGCCAGCTTCGGCGATGTCCTGAGCAAGCTCAAGCTGGTGGGCGACGGCGGCGGGCTGTTCATGCTCGACCGCGAGCTGGCCGCCCGCGTGTACACCCCCCCGCCCCCTGCCGCCAAGTAGGCACTGGGCGCGCTGCGCAGCACCGGGGGGCTTTGGCCCCCCTTTTTTTGCGCCGTGCTCAGGCTGCGGAGTCTTCCTTGAACGGGGCCGGTTCAGGGCAGGCACTCTGGCCGTTTCCGGGCAGCTGTTCAGTGCCCAGCGGTTGCCTGCGGTCCCTGGCGTAGACGTTGCCGGGCTGGGACTTGGCGTACTTCTTCACGTACGCGGCGCGTTCGCCGATCTCCAGCAAGGTGCAGGGACCGCCGATCTCCATGATGCCGATGCTGAGCGACACCAGCGGATAGCTGCGCTCCACGCCGTCGCGGCCCGTGGCCGTGACCTCGCCGCGCGCGCGGTCCTCCTGGCAGTAGCAGCCCCGGATGAGGCGCTTGAAGCAGCGCGTGGTGGCCTGACAGATGCGCTCCACATGCTCCGGCCTGCTCATCAGCACAAAGTCGTCTCCGCCGATGTGGAAGAGCCTGGCCGTGGCGTCGCCAAAGCGCCGCACGCTGTGGTCCAGCAGGTCTGCGGCCAGCTTGATGACCCGGTCGCCGTTCTTGAACCCGTAGGTGTCGTTGTAGACCTTGAAGTTGTCCAGGTCGGCGTAGGCGATGGAGAAGCATTTCCCGGCCGCTATGCTGGCCTCCACCTCCTGCTCCAGGGTCACATTGCCGGGCAGGCCAGTCAGCGGGTTGGTGCCCTTGGCCATTTCCACCTGGACGCTGGCCAGGGTGTTCAAGAGCCGCTGCACGGTGACGATGCCCAGCACCCGCCCCTGGCTGGTGACGACGATGTCGTCGTAGGCCTTGATCTTCTCGCGCTGCATGGCGGCCTTGGCCGTCTGCTCCACGGGCGTGGCCTCGTCCACGATGAGCGGGCTCTTGTCCATGATGGCCTCCACCGGCCGCTTGGCATACAGGGCCGAGCCGAACTGCCCGGAGAGCTGGCGGTTCAGCTGGTACTCCATGACCAGGCCGAGGGGCCGCTCCTGGTCCGCAATCACGATGCTGGTCTGCTGGCGGGTGGACTCGAAGCACTGCTGGGCGTCGGGCACGAGCATCCCGGCCGGGCGCACCTGTGCGGCCTCCACCAGGGTGCCGATGGGCATCAGGCAGGAGGTGTTGATCCGGGTTTGCTCTTGACGGGACCGGAGGTAGGTGGTGTCCAGCGACAGGGGCGGCTTGGGCGTGGCCGGCCTGGCCAGGTAGTAGCCCTGGCCGTAGTGCACGCCGATGTCGATGATGCAGGCGGCCTGGGCCTGGGACTCGATGCCCTCGGCGATGATCTTGGAGCCGATCTTGTCGGCGAAGGTGACGAAGGTTTCGATGAGCGCGCGCTTCACCGGGTCCTTGTCGATGCCCTGGATGAGGCTCATGTCGATCTTGATGAAGTCCGGGCGGATCTGGGCGATGGAGGTGAGGCCGGAATACCCGGCCCCGGCGTCGTCGATGGCCACCAGATAGCCCTGGCTGCGGTAGTGGTCGAGCGTGCGGTGGAACAGGGCGAACTCGGTGATGCTGTGCCGCTCGGTGATCTCGAAGACGATGTTCTCTGGGGTCAGGCCCACGGCTTTGAGCAGATCCAGGGTCTTGCCGTGGGTGAACTCCGGGTCGGCCATGGTCTTGGGATGGATGTTCAGGAAGAGCTTCTGGCCGGGGGCTATGGCGCCCAGGGTGCTGATGGCCTTTTCGCGGCACAGGCGCTCCAGGGCGAAGAGCTTGCCGCTCTGCTCGGCGAAGTCGAAGAGCATGGCCGGGGACTGGAAGGCCGTGCCCTCAGGCCCGCGCGCCAGGGCCTCCCAGGCCAGGATGGTGCCGCTGGTGAAGTCCGCGATGGGCTGGAACACGGCGCGCACGTCCCGGTTGTGCAAAATGGCGTTGAATTCGGTGGACAGGGAGAGCTGGCTTAAGTCCAGGCGCATCTTGGCGCGCAGCCGGGCCTCGTTCACGGCCTGGAACAGCTGGGCCTCGCGGTCCTGGCCGTTGGCGGCCCTGTGCCGGGCGCAGCCAAAGCCCAGGTCCAGCTCGCGCCCGGCCCAGCGCAGCAGGTGCGTGTTGGCCTCGCGCTGGGCCAGGAGCTTGATCTCGTAGGCCGTGTCGTGCTGAACGCGCGGGTCTTCGTCCTGGCCAGCGCCTTGGCTGGGCCAGCCCAGCAGGTATTCGCCGGGCTCCAAGGTCAGGCAGAAGGGCGCCACGTGCAGGCGTTCGCTGACGGCCCGGCGCAGCACGGCGGTGAGCTGCGCCTCGACCTCCTGGGACAGGTCCTGGCCGTAGAGTTCGCGCAACAGGGGGAAGTCGCGCACGTTGATGAGCAGGATGTCGAAGTCCTGCCCGTTGCGCACGAGCTCGCGCAGGCGGTTGGTGCGCAGATCCGGCGCTCCGGTTCCGGCGGCCTCAGGCTGCTTGCCGTTGCGGATCCGGTTCAGAACAGTCTTGATCATGAGCAGACCTCGGGGGTTCTGGCGGGGGCAAGGTGGCCGCCGCCTTCGCCCGCTGAGATAGCGCGCCCTGGCGGGTGTTGTGTGACGCTGCTGTGACAGTCTGGAAAGCATTGGGCACAGAGCAAATGAAAAACGCCCGGAAGGGGCGTTTCCCTCCGGGCGTTTTCGGGTCGCGGTGCGTGCGGGCTAGCGGTAGTAGAGGTTGCGTCCGCCCATGGTCAGGAAGGCCTGGTGCAGGTTGGCCCGGATCTCCGGGCGGTCCCAGATGTCCTGGATGTGCCCGCGCGACAGGGCGTTGTACGCGCTGTGGTAGTCGGGCGGGATGTCCATGCCCGTGGTCTCGCGGATGACGCCCGGCCCGGCGAAGCCGATGCGCGCGGAGCGCACGGCATACTGGTAGGGCGAGCAGCCGAGGAAGCTGGCCACCGGCCCGGCGTAGGAGTTGGTGTCGTAGAGCACGATGTACAGGCCGCCCTCCTCGATGTAGCGGCGCACGGCCAGGGTCACCCGCGGCATCTGGATGAGGCCGTTGACGCCCTCCTGGATACGGATGCCTGCGGTGCCGTGGATGTAGGCCAGGAAGGGCTGATGGCGCTTTCTCGCCAGGTCCAGGGCGCGGATGAACTTTTCGCCCTCGGCCGAGCCCACGGAGCCGCCCCGGAAGTCGGCCACGAGCACGCCGCAGGTGAGGCGGATGCCCATGATGCTGGCGTTGAAGGTCAGGCAGGCGGACTGGAGGTGGGTCTTCTCCTTGGCCTGCTGGATGCGCTCGTCGAACTTGGGAAAGCCCGTGGGGTTGCCTGCGGCGATGGACTGGTTGAATTCGCGCACGCTGCTGCGGTCAAAGACGTTGGCCATGTACCACTGGTATTCCATGGGAAAGTGGTAGCCGCAGGAGGGGCACACGCCAGCGAATTCGCCGAACAGGTCGCGCGCCCAGATGTCCAGGCAGCCGCGTCCGCTGGCGTGCGGGCAGGAGACCTCGCGGTCGTCCAGGGACTTGGGGCTGATGTAGTTCGACACAATGCTGCGCGCGTCGCCTGCCGGGGCGGAAAGGCTGGTCAGGGCGGAGTCGTCGCCGCGCCCGAGCTGGAGCAGGCCCAGCTTCTCCAGGGCCTGGCAGGTGATGCGGTCCATGCGGCTGGTGACCACGTGGATCTCATCGGTGACGTCTGTGGCCACCCGGGCGATCTTCTTCTGGTAGCGCTTGAGGATCTCGTAGCGCAGAGTGGTGTAGATGGCGTAGAAGAACTCCATGTGCTTGGCGGCCAGCTTCTCCAGAATGCCGCGCTTGTCGATGTAGGCGTGGCGGGCCATGCGGCTGTATTTCTGGTAGCGCTTCCAGACCAGTTCCTCTCTCGCCCGGGCGTCCAGCTCCCAGCGGATCAGGACGTCCTCGACGTTCTCGGGCTTCTTGGTGCGGCGCCTGGCCAGCCTGCGCAGGAAGCTCACGCTCTGCACGGAGAGCACGACCTCGTCCGTGGCGCGGATCATGTCCGAGCGCAGGCGCTTGAAGAAGTCGAAGTGCTCGTTGCGCACGCCCAGGGGCGGCTCCTGGATGATGGCGTCGATGTAGCCGTTGCGCAAGTTGTCCTGGGCCGTGATCATCTGGTGCCTGGCGCATTTCTCGATGAGCTCGGGCGTGGCCCGGGTCTGGCCGTGGACCTTGCCCTCGATGGCCGCCGCGCCCTCGGGCGAGATGACCGAGTAGTAGCCGTGGGAGAGCATCAGGCGGCGGTCGGCCAGGGCGATGGCCTCAGCCCCGCCGGAACCGCCCTCGGAGAACACGGCCACGATGGGCACGTCGAGCCCGGCCATTTCGTAGATGTTTTCGGCGATCTGCTGGGCCGCGCCGGGATAGTCCTCGATGGGGTAGGAGCCGGGCGTGGACACGTAGGCGTGGATGGGGATGTTCTCCCGCGCCGCGACCTTCATGTACTTCAAGGCCTTGGCGTTGCCCCAGGGCTTGATGGAGCCGCCGTTGCGGAAGTCCTGGCCGTGGCCCTTTTCCTGGCCCACCACCATCACCGGATGGTGGATGGTGCGCTTGCCCACGCGGCGCGTGATGTAGGCCCGGGCGATGAGCATGCCGGGATCGATGCTGACCTCGTCGCGGCCGCCGATCTCGGTGTAGTTGTCGTAGACGTTCTCCAGGATGTCCTTCAGGCACACGCGCTGCGGATGGCGCACGATGCGCACCTTGTCCATGGGCGTGAGGAGCTGGTCCAGATCCTCTTCGAGCACGGACAGCCGCCGGGAGATGTCGCCGATCTTGTCCAGGGCCTCGTCGATGTCCATGCTGTCAAGCAGGGGCGCGAGCCGGAGGATGTCCTGGCCGATGGCCTCCAGGCGTTCGTTGCTCCTGGGGGCCATGATGTCGCGGGCATAGGCCACGCGCAGGGAGAGGGCGTCGAGATTCTTTTCAATATCCATAGTCGGTGGCGTCTCCGGAGTTAAAACTCCAGCAGGTCCTTGGTTTTTTCGCGCAGGAAGGCGATGTTGGACTTGAGCTCCGCGCCCTGGGCATCGATCCCGGCGAGCTTAAAGGAGTCAAGGAAAGCCGTGCCCCGGGCCTTGGCCTCCTCCAGATCCTTGCCCCAGATGATGGCCAGGGCCAGGTTGGGGTCATACTCCGTGGGAATCTGGTAGGGCCGGTCCTGGGGCACGTGGGTGTGCAGCTTGAGCCAGGGCTCATCCGGCCAGGCGATGGTCTCGATGCGCCCGGTCCAGGGGGTGAAGCGGTTTCCAGTGTCTTCGGCGATGATGCGGTACTCGATGCCCACGCCCTCAAAACTCACATCAGCCTGAGTGTAGCCCATTTCCTCGCCCAGGCCAAGGCGGATCTGCTCGCGGATCAGGTTCACGTCGCCTTTGCCCTTGATGCGGGCGATGGCTGCGGACACGCCGTTCTCCACCTGGATGCGCGTGTTCACCTCCATCAGGAAGGGCTCGCCCTTGGGGGTCACGATCCATTCCCAGGTGCCCACGTTGTCATACTTGCTCTCGCGGGCGATGGAAAGCGAGTGCCGGACGATGTCGTCCATGACCTTGCGCGCGTCGAAACTGTAGGTCAGTCCTTCTGGGAAAAAGCCGGGCGCGGTCTCGATGCGCTTTTGCCTGCCGGGGCTCTGTACGGAGCAGTTGCGCGTGGCGAAGTGGATGGGGTCCAGTCCCCCGCGTGCGGAGACCACCTGCACTTCCAGGTGGTTGTAGTTGAAGATGCACTGCTCGATGAGCACGCCGGGGTCGTTGAACTGGCGCTGGGAGTAGTTGCGGATGCGCCGGTAGGTCTGGCGGAAGCGGTTCATGCTGTGCACTTCGTCGATGCCCATGCCGCCGCCGCCAGCCGAGGCCTTGACCAGGACCATGGGCCGCGCCACGCCCTGCTTCTCCTGGTATTCGAAGAGCTTCTGGGCGATGGTCTCGGCCTCCATCTCATCATAGATGGCGCGGTCGCTGCCGGGCACCGTAGGTACCCCTAAGCTTCTCGCCAGGCGTTTGGTGTTGATCTTGTCGCCCAGGTCGCGGATGACGCGCCAGGAAGGGCCGATGAAGTGCATGGGCCGGGAGCGCTCCACCACGCGCCGGGCAAAGCGGTAGTTCTCGGAGAAGAACCCGTAGCCGGGGTGGATGGCCGTGGCGCCGCTCGCGTCTGCCGCAGAGAGGATGTCCCCGGCGTCCAGATAGTTGTGGATGCGCACCAGAGCCTGTTCCCCGCCCAGCTGGCGGGCCAGGGAGACATGGCCCGACTCGGCGTCCTCCCTGGTGTATACGCACACGAAGCCGACACCCAGATCGGCGCAGGCCTGCATGATGCGCACGGCGATTTCGCCCCGGTTGGCAATGAGTACCTTGTGCTTGTCCGTGGTCACGTCTTGGTTTTCCTCGCAGTACTGGCGGAAGTTGCAGTGCGCCTTTAGCCGTTCTTGGCCGTTCTGGCAAGTCGGGCTGCTGTGCTCAAGGTTGGCCGCGCGGGCGCTCTTGCGCGCTGAAAAGAGATAACCCCGTCCGGGGTAGGGGCGGGGCTATCTAAATCAGGCGTTATCTCGGGTGGTTTCGGCGGTCACACCTTGATGTTGGCCAGCGCGCCGATGGCATCCGCATGGCCGCCAAGGACGCTTTTCTGGAAGTCGTAGCTTTGGGCCATGCCATAGTCGTTGGAATGGCCTGAGTTCATATAATCCAGGGTTTTGGATACCACGGCAGCCCCGAAGGTCTGCTTGTCCACGGGGGCCAGGTCCATCCCGGACGAGCCCTGGCCGTTCATGTAATCCAGGGTCTTGCTCACCACGGCAGCCCCGAAGGTCTGCTTGTCCATGGCGGCGAAGTTCTGGGTCTGTTGATCAAAGGCGGAGAAATTTCCGCCAACGAGATCGATGGGCATATTTCGACCACCTCCTTGCCGAAAGCAAAGACAACGCCTTGTCCCCTCCCTATCGGCCAATCCTTAAAAAACTTTAGGGTCTGCCGGAAAACCCGCTCCCTGTGTTTGACAAGCGTCGCCCCTTCGATAATACACGCCCCAGGCGGACGCGTGCCGCCAATATATTTGCGTACAATCGCACAGGAGCAGAAGATGACCGACCAGGCGCAGACCAACGGGGACCAGGCGCAGACCAGCGGGGACCAGGAGCAGAGCTTTGCGGAGCTTTTCGAGGCCAGCTATGCCGGGCAGGGCGAGCCCCTGAACGTGGGCGACAAGATTTCCGCCCGCATCATCAGCATCGGCCCGGACAGCGTGTACTTCGACACCGGCACCAAGATCGATGGCGTGGCCGAGAAGAAGGAGCTCCTCGACGCCGAGGGCAACTTCCCCTTCAAGGACGGAGACAGCATCGACCTGTACGTGGTTTCCAAGACCCGCAGCGAGATCGTGCTTTCCCGCGCCCTGACCGGGGCCGGTGGCCTGGAGATGCTCCAGAACGCCAAGGACGCCGGGCTGCCCGTGGACGGCAAGGTCAAGGAGACCTGCAAGGGCGGCTTCTCGGTGGAGATCATGAACCGCCGCGCCTTCTGCCCCGTGAGCCAGATCGACGCCCGCTACGTGGAGAACCCCGAGGTCTACGTGGGCAACACCTATGCCTTCCTTATCACCAAGGTGGAGGAGCGCGGCCGCAATGTCGTTGTCTCCCGGCGCGTGCTCATCGAGCGCGAGCGTCAGGCCGCCACCGAGGAGTTCCTGGCCGCCATCAAGCCCGGCGAAGAGGTCGACGGCACCGTGGTGCGCCTGACCGATTTCGGCGCCTTTGTCGAGCTGGCCCCCGGACTGGAAGGCATGGTCCACGTGAGCGAACTGGGTTTTGTCCGCGTGAGCAAGCCGGACGACGCCGTGAGCGTGGGCGAGAAGATCCGCGTCAAGGTGCTGGGCGTGGAGCCCGGCAAGAAAGCCGGCCAGATGAAGATTTCCCTGTCCCGCAAGCAGACCATGTCCGATCCCTGGGACGGCGTGGCCGACAAGCTCAAGGAAGGCGAAAAGCTCACCGGCAAGGTGGTGCGCCTGGCCGACTTCGGCGCCTTTGTGGAGATTTTGCCCGGCGTGGATGGTCTCATCCACGTGAGCGAGATGAGCTACACCAAGCGCGTGACCAAGCCCAGCGAGATCGTCCAGGTGGGCGATGAAGTCTCTGTGCTGGTCAAGGAGGTCGACCCCCTTAAGCGCCGTATCTCGCTCAGCCTGAAGGACGCCGCAGGCGACCCCTGGCTGGAGGCGGCCACCAAGTACGCCCCAGGCAGCAGCGTCACCGGCACGGTGGAGAAGCGCGAGACCTTCGGCATCTTCGTGACCTTAGAGCCCGGCATCACCGCGCTCCTGCCCAAGTCGCGCATGGCCGCCTCGGCCAATCCCAAGGCCTTCGACAAGCTTCAGAAGGGCGACAGCGTCTCCCTGGTTGTGGAGGACGTGCGCGCGGGCGAACGCCGCATCGCCCTGGCCCCGGCGGACATGAAGGAAGGCGCGGCGGGCGGCCGCGAATCCGACGACTGGAAGGGCTACAAGGCCGCGGCCAAGCCTGCCGAGAAGGCGTCGGCTGCGGGCGGCATGGGCAATCTGGGCGACATGCTGGCCCAGGCCCAGGCCAAGTCCAAGAAGGGCAAGAAATAGGACGCTTTCGTCCGTCACAGCGACGCAGAGGAGTTCCATGGCTGAGCCGTACAAGATCATCTACTCCATGATGGGAGTGAGCAAATATTACGACAAGCGTCAGGTCTTGAAGGACATTTCGTTGTCGTATTTCTATGGCGCCAAGATCGGCGTGCTGGGCCTGAACGGCTCGGGCAAGAGTTCGCTGCTGCGCATCCTGGCCGGGCTGGACACCGACTTCCAGGGCAAGATCGCCCTGTCGCCCGGCTACACCATCGGCTTCCTGGAGCAGGAGCCCAAGCTCGACGAGACCAAGACCGTGCGCGACGTCGTGGCCGAGGCCGCGCAGGAGACCCTGGACCTGCTCTCCGAGTTCGAGCGCATCAACGAGAAGTTCAGTGAGCCCATGAGCGACGACGAGATGCAGAAGCTCATCGACCGCCAGGCGAGCGTGCAGGAGAAGCTCGACGCACTTGACGCCTGGGACCTGGACAGCCGCCTTGAGATGGCCATGGACGCCCTGCGCTGCCCCCCGGGCGACACGCCGGTCGCGGTCATCTCCGGCGGCGAGAAGCGGCGGGTGGCCCTGTGCCGCCTGCTGCTCCAGAAGCCGGACATCCTGCTCCTGGACGAGCCCACCAACCACCTGGACGCGGAATCCGTGGCCTGGCTGGAGCACCACCTGCAACAGTACGCGGGCACGGTCATCGCCGTGACCCACGACCGCTACTTCCTGGACAACGTGGCGGGCTGGATCCTGGAGCTGGACCGTGGCCGGGGCATCCCCTGGCAGGGCAACTACTCCTCCTGGCTGGAGCAGAAGCAGAACCGCCTGGCGGGTGAGGAAAAGAGCGAGACCGACCGCCAGAAGACCCTGGCCCGCGAACTGGAGTGGATCCGCATGTCCCCGCGCGGCCGCCACGCCAAGGGCAAGGCCCGCATCAGCGCCTACGAAAACCTGCTCAGCCAGGAGAACGAGAAGCTGGCCCCGGAGCTGGAGATCTTCATCCCCGCTGGCCCGCGCCTGGGCAATCTGGTCATCGAGGCCAAGGGCGTGAAAAAGGCTTACGGCGACAACCTGCTTGTGGACGGCATCAACTTCCTGCTGCCTCCGGGCGCCATTGTGGGCATCATCGGCCCCAACGGCGCGGGCAAGACCACCCTGTTCCGCATGATCACCGGCCAGGAGACCCCGGACGAGGGCACGCTCCGCCTTGGCGAGACCGTGAAGCTGGCCTACGTGGACCAGGACCGCTCGCTTGATGCCGACAAGACCGTGTACGAGGCCATTTCCGGCGGGAGCGACACAGTGAAGCTGGGCAACCGCGAGATGAACGCCCGGGCCTACATCGGCAAGTTCAACATCACCGGAAGCGACCAGCAGAAGAAGGTCGGCCTGCTCTCCGGCGGCGAGAGAAACCGCGTGCACCTGGCGGCCCTGCTCAAGGAAGGGGCCAACGTGCTGCTCCTGGACGAGCCCACCAACGACCTGGACGTGAACACCATGCGCGCGCTTGAGGACGCCCTGGTGAACTTTGCTGGCTGCGTGCTGGTCATCAGCCACGACCGCTGGTTTCTGGACCGCATCGCCACGCACATCCTGGCCTTTGAGGGCGACTCCCAGGTCTCCATGTTCGAGGGCAACTGGAGCGAGTACGAGGCCGACCGCAAGGCCCGGCTCGGCGCCGCCGCCGACCAGCCGCACCGCATCAAGTACCGGCACCTGACCCGCTAGCCGGCCGGAGTTCCGACAGTCTGTCGGACAGTTCTTTGGCTCACATCGGGGCGGGGGATTTTCCCCTGCCCCGGAACCACACTGGGGGATACCATGCGCATGTCGTTGTGGACGATCTGTCTCCTGCTTCTGGCCCTGTGCCTGCCCGGCCCCGCTCTGGCCCAGTCCGGTACACCTTCCGCCAAACCCGCTGACACCATCCGCACGGACAAGGGCGACCTGGTCATCACCTTCCTGGGCCACGGCACCCTCATGTTCCAGTGGCAGGGCCAGACCATCCACGTGGACCCCTGGTCCACCCAGGCTGGCTACGCCGCCCTGCCCAAGGCCGATCTGATCCTCGTCACCCACGAGCACCGCGACCATCTGGACGTGCCAGCCATTGCGGCCATCCGCACGGCCACCACGGTCATCGGCGCTTCGTCCAAGGCCGCAGCCAGCCTGGAGGGCGCAGTGGTGCTGAAGAACGGCGACACCAGGGAGCTGGCCGGAATCCGCGTGGACGCCGTGCCCGCCTACAACCGCGAGCACATGCGTGCGCCCGGCACGCCCTACCACCCCAAGGGCGACGGCAACGGCTATGTGCTGCACTTCGGCAAGGTGCGCGTGTATGTGGCGGGCGACACCGAAAACGTTCCGGAGATGGCGGCCCTGAAGGGCGTGGACGTGGCCTTCCTGCCCTTGAACCTGCCCTACACCATGACCACGGCCATGCTCGTGGATGCCGCCAGGATGCTCCAGCCCAAGGTCTTGTACCCCTATCACACCGGTGACACGGACATGGACAAGGCGGCGGCCCTGCTCAAGGAAGTGCCGGGCGTGGAGACGCGCGTTCGTCCGATGAAATAGGGCCGCTGAAAGAGGGCTCCTGAAGGAGCGCCGCATAACCTGAGAGCGGGAGAGCGGATGACCGAGACGAGCGCCCAGAGCGTCCTGAGCGGCTGGGCCGCGCTGCCAGCACAGGCCCGCCGCGTGCTGGCGCGTGGCTCCGTGGGCCGCGATCATCTGGTGGGGCTGGCGGCCGGGCTGCTGCCCCTGGCCGCCGCCAGCGATGCCGCAGGCCGTGCCCGGCTGGCCGCGCTCATCCAGGATGTCCTGTGCTCCGCCTGGGCCGCCAATCCCCTGGACGGCGGCCTGGCGCAGCTGCTTTCCGGCCAGCCCCTGCCGCACTGGCCGCGCCTGCCCGAGCCCGTTGCCGATGCCCTGAAGGCCCTGGTCAATTTCTGGAGGCCCCCGGCCGACACTGATCCCTGGTGGAGCATTCAGGACAAGGGCGAGCGCCGGGCGGCGCTCTTGACGCGCCTGGACGCTGAGCCCAAAAACCTGTTCTGGAAGGCCGAGGCCTGGGGCTTGGCCTGGCTGCGCGCGGACTGGGACCTGGTCGACGCGGCCCTGCGCGTTGCTGCCTGGCCCCGGACCCTGACCCCTGTGCGGCTGCAGGCCACCGCCCAGGCCCTGCTGGCGCGCGGCGAGGCCTTGGGCGCTCTGGCGGCCCTGGACAGCCTGGGCGCGTTCTTCCCTGGCGGCAGCCCAGGCCTGCGCGCCGAATGCCTGCTGCGCCTGGGCCGCGAGGACGAGGCGGTCAGCCTGCTGGCTGCTTCCGTGGCCCGCGCGCCCTGGCGCAGCAGCGAACTCCTGCGCCTGTCCGATCTTGTGAGCGGCGCCGCACGGGAGACGATGCCTGTGCCCGGCAGCGTGGCCGTGCTGCTGTACACCTGGAACAAGGCCGACGAACTGGATGAAACCCTGGCCTCCCTGGCGGCGTCAGACCTTCAGGGCCTCCAGGGCGCGCGCCTGTGGGTGCTGGACAACGGCAGCACCGACGCCACGCCCCAGGTGCTTGCCAAGTGGCAGGAGCGTCTGCCCGGACGCCTGGAAACCATCCGCCTGCCCGTGAACATCGGCGCGCCAGCCGCGCGCAACTGGCTCTTGTCCCTGCCGGAGGTGCGTTGCCACGAGTTTCTGGTCTTCCTCGACGATGACGTGACCCTGCCGGGCGGCTGGCTCGGCCGCCTGGGCGCGGCGGCCACGCGCTTCCCCGAGGCCTCGGTCTGGGGCTGCCGGGTGGTGGACGAGGCCAACCCGCTCCTGGTGCAGAGCGTGGACTATGTGCCGCATGCGCCCAATGTTGGGCAGAACGGCGGCCAGCTGCTGGTGCTGCCCACCCTGCACCTGGGCCAGCCAGACCTGGGCCAGTTCGCCTACCTGCGCCCCTGCGTCAGCGTCACCGGCTGCTGCCACCTGCTGCGCAACAAGGATATTGAGCGCACGGGCGGCTTTGACATCCGCTTCTCGCCCTCGCAGTATGACGATCTGGAGCGCGACCTGCGCGTGTTCCTGGGTGGCGGCCACGCGGTGTACCAGGGGCACCTGGCCGTGCGCCACAAGCGCCGCAGCGGGGTGGTGGCGGAGCAGAAGCCTGCGGAAATCGGCAGCGCCGCGGCCAATATGCGCAAGCTGGAGGCCAAGCACGGCGCGGAAGCCCTGGCGCGCCTCAGCGCGGGCGGCGAGGCCTTGCTGGAGCGCGACCTGGAGCGCCGGTTCAGGCAGCTTCAGGCCGAATTGCGCAGCATTTGACAAAAGGAACCCATGCCAGACGTCAATCCCTTGCTGTCCCCCCTCGTATCCATCGTCATCCCGGTCTGCAACAAGTGGGAGCTGACCAGGGCCTGCCTGGAGAGCCTGCGCCAGCACACGCCGGGCAGTGATTTCGAGGTCATCGTGGCCGACAACGGCTCCGTTGACGCCACACGGGACCAGTGCCAGCCCCTGGGCTCGGCCCTGTTCCCCGGCCGCTTCCGGCGCCTGCGCTTTGCGCAGAATCTGAACTTCGGCCCGGCCTGCAACGCTGGCGCGCGCGCGGCCTCGGGTGGATTGCTGCTCCTGCTGAACAACGACACGCTGCTCTCGCCCGGCTGGCTGCCGCCGCTTCTCGCGGCCCTGGGCAGCGACCCGCGCATGGGGGCCGTGGGGCCGCTGTTGGTCTACCCGGAGGAGCCCGGCCTGGGCGTGCGCGTGCAGCACCTGGGCATCGTGGCTGAGCCGCAACTCTATCCCCAGCACCTCTACGAGTTCTTTCCGGCCGGGCACCCGCTGGTGCGCAAGAAGCGCGCGGTCCAGGCCTTGACCGCAGCAGCCCTGCTCCTGCCCAGGGCGCTGTTCCTCGACTGCGGCGGCTTTTGCGAGGAGTACAGAAACGGCGGCGAGGACGTGGACCTGGGCCTGCAGATCACCAGGCGTGGGCTACAGCAGGCCTGCGTGCCGGAGAGCGTGGTCACCCACCTGACCAGCCAGACCCCGGGTCGCAATGATTTCGAGGCCCACAACGCGCTGGTGCTGAAGCGCCGCTGCCTGAAGGACTTTGTGCCGGACCTGCACTTCCATGCCGCGCGCGACGGCTACGAGGTGCGTTTGTCGCCGCACCTGCGGCCGTACCTGGCCCTGCCTGAGCGCCGGGCAGAGGTGCTGCAGCGGCGCCTGGCGGCCGGGTTCGACCCGGACCTCTGTGGCGAGATGCTCCGCCGCGAGCCGCTCTGGTTCGCAGGCTATGGCCTCCTGGCGCGGCATTGCGAGGGCCGGGGGGATGTGGCCGGGGCCTGCGCCCTGCGCTACCTGGACGCGCGGTTCCGGCTGCTGCCAGAGCCCCATGCGGAGCTGCGGCGTCTGGCAGCGCTGGCCGGACACGCCAAGTACCTGGACTACGCCACAGGCCGGATCAAGTGGATGGCCGGAATCTCTCTGGAGGAGCGGCGGGCCTCGGCCCTGGAAGTGGTGGAGTACATGACCCTGCTTGAGCAGCCGGACATGGCGGCGCTGTACCGGGCCTGGCTCGCCGGGCCTGGCGCAGAGGCTTCACCCAGGCCGTGACCGCGGGATTTCAGACGCTGTCAGACTGGTGCTGTTCGGGGCGGAAGTTGTAGGCCACGGGCACGGTGCGGCCTTCGATGAGGGCCATGAGCGTCTTCTGGTCCTCCACAGAGGGCAGTTGGAAGGACAGGCCCAGGTGGTAGGTGTCCCCCTCCGCAATCATGACCCTGCTGACCTGGGCGCGGATGGGCAGGCGGATGCCCAGGACGCTGTCCGAGAGCACGAGGTCGATGTCGGTGTCCCTGGCCACGGGTCTGTCCGTTTCGCAGAGCAGACCGCCGAAGCTGATGTCGTGGGCCACGGCGTCCATCTGGTTGTTTGCCTCGGAAAGGCGCACCGGGAGCGGATCGGAGAGAACGTAGCGCGTATGGCTGCGCTGGTGGTCGCTGAAAGGGCGCACGCTGTTGCGCGTGACCTTGGCCAGGTACAGGGCCTGGTCGGCGCGCTGCACCAGGTTGGTCATGTCCAGGGCATCGGTTGGGAAGCAGGCCAAGCCGATGCTCACGGTGATCGGGGGCAACTCCTGTCCGGCAAAGTTGATGCGGTGCAGTTCCACGGCCTGGCGGATGCGCTCGGCCACGCCCGTGGCCTCCTCCCTGCTGGCCTGGGGCAGGATCACGGCGAATTCCTCGCCCCCATAGCGCACGGCCCGGTCGTACAGGCGCGCGGTGTCGCTCAATATCTGGGCGATGTCGCGCAGGGCCTGATCCCCTGCGGAATGCCCATAGGTGTCGTTGAAGATCTTGAAGTGGTCGAGGTCCAGCATGAGCAGGGTGAAGGGCTGGCCGAAACGCCGGAAGCGCTCCATCTCCCTGGGGATTTCCTGATTGAACGAGCGGCGGTTGAACAGGCCGGTCAGCTCATCCTTGTACGCGCTTTCCTCCTTCTGGCGCAGGAGGTTCACCTCCACCAGAATGGGTTCGCGGAGCATGGGCTCGACTTGCATGAAATAGTCGCACATGGCCGTGACCAGGCGGACGTCGCGGCCCAGGGCCTGGCAGAGCCCGGCCTGGTGCTGGAGCACGGCCAGGATGGTGTCCTTGGCTTCGGACGCAGGAAGTTCCAGGCGGCTCAGGCGGTAGAGCGCCTCGGAGAAAATTTCCTCGCCGAACTCGCTGGCCAGCCTTTCCCATTCTTCCATGGTCTGGATGCAGGTTGAGGCCGAGGGCTTGAGCAAGTCGTTTAATTGCTCGGAAAAATCCTTGATCTTGTCTTGGGCGATCGGCATGCAATCTAACCTACTGTGAATTAAGGACAAATATAATGTAAGGTATGTTTCAGTAGGGATATATGGAGAGGCCAGTCAATTGTCAATGCGTATTCCTTGCTTCTTGTCAGCTTGACTGTTCCGCGTGTCGTATGCAGTTGTCCAGGATGAAGAATGCATTTCAGAAACGGCGAGGAGCGAGGACATGACGACCGAATTTCGCAATGACGACAGCGTTCTCTTGGCCAGGGTGGAGCAGGCGCTGCGTGCGCGCCGGAACCTTGGATTGGACGGCCTGGTGGGCGGCCTGGAGACCGTGGTCGTGAACGTTGAGACCGACCGCCTCAAGGACGCAGCTGGGGAATTCCTGGACAGCACCGGATATTTCTTCGGCACGGCCCTGGAAGGGCCTGGGGCTTCGGCCTGCGTGCTTCGCCTGCCAGGCTCAGCCGATTTTCTCCTGCGCGCCCGCAGAAGCGGCCCCAATCCCTTTGACGCCGAGCCCACGGGGCCGAAGTCCGCGCACCTGCCGCACACCAGGGTGGAGACCATGGTCTTCCTGTGCCATGACCTGGAGCGTTTCGCGGCCATCCAGAAGGCGCGCGGGGTGCGGTTTCTGTCGCCGGATGTCCTGCGCACGGACAGCTCCCTGTTCATCCAGACCGAGCCCTCGCCGCACAGCGCCCTGTCGTACGGCTTCGTGCAATGGCGGCGCGGCGGCAGGCAGTATGCGGATTCCGCTGTCCAAGAGGCCGACTGGTGCCTGGCCAAGCCGGACCGCGCGCATCTGCGCAGCATTGGCGTCTTTGACCACGCCTCGGTGCGCGTACATGGCCGGGACCGGGACAACGCCATCGTGGAGTTCCTGGAGCTGACCAGCTACGAGTTCGCCATGTCCGTATACGTGGACAGCCTGAACTCCATCACCAACGTGGCGCGTCTGCCGGGCGAGGCCTACGCCATGGTCATCACCTCCGGCCTGGGCGCTGGCCCGGGCGCGCAGAGCGGCCCCACCGAGGCGTTCATCGAGAACTACGGGCGGCGCATCCACCACCTGGCCTTCCGAACCGAGCGCATTCAGGAGACCTTTGCCGGGCTGAAGGCCTCGGGCCTGGAGTTCCTGGTGGAGTTGGTGGGCTCGCCCGAGGAGGGCCTGCGCCAGACCTTCAGCCGGCCCCTGGCGAACACCCTCCTGGTCAACGAGTACATCGAGCGCTACCAGGGCTTTGACGGGTTCTTCACCAAGAGCAACGTGACCCTGCTGACCAAGGCCACGGAAAATCAGTAACCGGGCCACGGGAAACCAGGAGGCAACGGACGTGCCTGGGGGCTTGACAGGGCAGGGCGGGCGGCCTATCTTGCAAACAAGTGAGCAGGTATTCATATGACTGAGCGTGCGAATCCGGATGTCTGCGAGAGGCAGTGCGTGCACCTGGACCAAGTGGACCGGGTGCGAGGAGGCATGCTCTCGGACGAGGCGGCCACGGGCCTGGCCGAGGTATTCGGCCTGCTGGGCGACCGCACGCGTGTGCGCATCCTGCATGCCCTGAGCCAGGGCGAGTTGTGTGTGTGCGACATCTCCGCCGTGCTCGGGACCACTTCTTCGGCCGTGTCGCACCAGCTGCGGCTCCTGCGCACGGCCAAGCTGGTCAAGTCGCGCAAGGAGGGCAAGAACGTGTTCTACACCCTGGATGACGAGCATGTGCGCCTGCTCTTCGACCAGGGTCTGGAGCATGTCCTTGAGCGGCGCTGAGTGCTCTTTTTTGCCCTGTTGATTGAATAAATGCTCAAACGTTTGTGGAATATATAAGGAAGCGTCATGGATTATCTTTTGAGTTTTCTGGCCGAGAGCTGGCAGGTGTTCCGCCAGGCCGCGCCATTTCTGTTGTTCGGATTTTTCGTGGCCGGCCTGCTCAAGGCCCTGGCGCCCGCAGACCTGCTGGCCCGGCATTTTGGCGGCCGGGGTGTGGGCTCCGTGCTCAAGGCCGCGCTCATCGGCGTGCCGCTGCCCCTGTGTTCCTGCGGCGTGCTGCCTGCGGCCATGGGCTTGCGACGCCAGGGGGCCGGGCCAGGGGCCACCACGGCCTTCATGATCGCCACCCCGGAGTCGGGCGTGGACTCCATTGCCATAACCTACGCCATGATCGACCCCATCATGACCGTGTTGCGCCCGGTGTCCGCGCTGCTGACGGCCACGGTGGCCGGGCTGGCGGCGAACCTCCTGCCCGAGCGTTTCATCTCTGTGCTCAAGGCCGAGACGCCCTGCGCCTCCGGTTGCTGCGCGAGCAGCAACGCCGCGCCATCCCCGGTCAGGAGGCTGAGTCTTTCCCTGCGCCTGCGCGACGGCCTGGGCCACGCCTATGGCGAGATGCTGGCCGACGTGGGCCTCTGGCTCGTGCTGGGGGTGCTGGTGGCCGGGGCCATTGCGGCCTTTGTGCCGCCCTCGTTCTTCCTGGATGTGCTGGGCGGCGAGTTCACCTCCATGCTGGCCATGCTGCTGGTGGGTGTGCCCATGTATGTCTGCGCGTCCAGCTCCACGCCCATCGCGGCCTCGCTGCTGCTCAAGGGGCTCTCGCCCGGCGCGGCGCTGGTGTTCCTGCTCAGCGGCCCGGCCACCAACGCCACCACCATCACGGTCATGGCCCGGACCTTTGGCCCGGCCCTCACGGGCGTGTACGTGGGAGCCATCGTGCTCTGTTCCCTGGCCTTCGGCCTGCTGGCCAACCGCATCTACGCGGCCCTGGGGTTTGATATCCACGCCGTGCTCGGCGCGGTGAACGAGGCCGTGCCCGCCTGGCTGGAGATCGGGTCTGCTGGGCTGCTTCTGCTGCTCATCCTGCGCGCCATGCTCCATTCGCGCCAGGTCCATGTGCATGCGGTCCACTGAGCTTGCGGTCCACTGAGCTTGCGGCCTGTGGCGGTTTGCGGTAGCGCAGTGCGGAAGCACCACTGCAGGGAGGACGCGCAACACATGACCGAACAGGGCGTGACCAGCCGCAGGCTGGAGTTCAAGGATTCCGAGCTGGCCAACAAGCTCTTCGGGCCGCAGGGCGGCAATCTGGCCCTGCTGGCCGAGAAATGCGGCGTGGGCATCGAGACGCGCGGGGCCACCGCCACACTCAGCGGCCCGGCCGACGCCGTTGACCTGGTCGCCTCGGTGCTGACGCAGCTCTACGGCCTGCTCCAGGAGGGCAAGAGCGTGCATCCGCAGGACGTGGACTGCGCCTGGCGCATCCTTCTGCGCGAGCCCGGCGCGGACATCCGGCGCATCTTCCAGGACACGGTGTACGTGGCCTCGCCGCGCAGGACCATCGCGCCCAAGACCATCAGCCAGCGCGACTACCTGACGGCCGTCCGCGAGAACGATCTGGTCTTCGCCATCGGCCCGGCGGGCACGGGCAAGACCTATCTGGCCGTGGCCCTGGCCGTCAGCGCGCTCATGAAGCGCGAGGTCAAGCGCATCGTGCTGGCGCGGCCTGCGGTGGAGGCCGGGGAGAAGCTGGGCTTCCTGCCCGGCGACCTGGCCGAGAAGGTCAACCCCTATCTGCGCCCGCTGTACGACGCCCTGCACGACATGCTGGACTTTGCGCGGGTGCAGGACATGCTCGCCACCGGGGTCATCGAGGTCGCGCCCCTGGCCTTCATGCGCGGCCGCACCCTGAACGACGCCTTCGTCATCCTGGACGAGGCCCAGAACACCACGCCCGAGCAGATGAAGATGTTCCTCACGCGCCTGGGCTTCGGCTCGCGCTGCGTGGTCACGGGCGATGTGACCCAGATCGACCTGCCCAGCCAGACCCGCTCCGGCCTGGTGGAGGCCCGGGGCATTCTGGCCGGGGTGCCGGGCATCGGCTTTGCGCAGTTCCATGACGAGGACGTCATCCGCCACCCGCTGGTGGGGCGCATTGTCCAGGCTTACGATAGATATGACCAGGGCCGCAAAAAGGCGGGCGCGTGAGCCTGCGCCTGGACATCCGGACCCGGCCCGGCGGCTCCATCCTTCTTGTCGATCCGCGCTTCCCGCTCACCCGGCGCGAGCTCACCGGCGTTGTGGAAACGCTCCTGGACGTCCTGGGGCTTAGCGGCGCGGAGCTGTCCCTGAGCCTCCTGGATGATCCGGGCATCGCGCTCTTGAACGCCAAATACCTGGGCTGCCAGGGCCCCACCAACATCCTGAGCTTTCCGGAGGCCGACCCGGCGCGGTCAGGGAGCCTGGGCGCGCTGTTCCTGTCTGCGGAGACCCTGGTGCGCGAGGCCTTTCTCTACGGCCAGGACCCGCACAGGCACCTGGCGCGGCTTTTGGCCCACGGCATCCTGCATCTGGCCGGGTTTGAGCACGGGCCGGAGATGGACGCCCTCACGGACCTGGCCGTGGACGCGGTGCGTCCGCAAGACTCCTGCCCGGACGTGCTGCGGGCCTGACTCCGAGCTTACGGCAGCCCCTCTTTACAATCCCGGCCCGCTCCGGCAAAATACCTCTTTTGCCATACCCCTGTCAGGGGTCTTGCGAGGAGTCCCCCATGCCCAGACATTTCCTGAACATCCTGGACATCCCCAAGGCCGATGCCGCCCGCGTGCTGAGCCGGGCCAAGGCCATGAAGGACGCTGGCATCCGCACCAAGCTGCTGGACGGCAAGACGGTCATCCTGATCTTCGAAAAGGCCTCCACGCGCACCCGCGTGTCCTTTGAGGTGGCCGTGCGCCAATTGGGCGGCAGCACGGTGTTCTTGACCCCGCACGAGTCGCAGCTGGGCCGCAACGAGCCCCTCAAGGACACGGCCCGGGTGCTCTCGCGCTACGCCGACGCCCTCGTGGTGCGCACCTTCGGCCAGGAAAAGCTCGATACATTGGTGCACTGGGGCAGCATCCCGGTGGTCAACGCCCTCACCGACGAGCACCATCCCTGCCAGGTCATGAGCGACGTGCTGACCATGTTTGAGCGCACCCCGGACCTCTGCGCCCTCAAGGTGGGCTGGATCGGCGACGGCAACAACATGGCCCATTCCTGGATCGAGGCTGCGGCCCTGTTCGGGTTCGAGCTGACCCTGGCCTGTCCCTCTGGCTACACGCCGGACCTGGCGATTCTGGCCAAGGCCAGGGCGCTGGGCGCGCGCATCATCCTCACCGAAGATCCGGTGCTGGCCGCGCGCGGTGCGGACTACCTGAACACCGACGTCTGGGCCTCCATGGGCCAGGAGGCGGAGCAGCTTAGGCGCGAGGCGGCCTTTGAGGGCTTTCAGCTGAACGACGCCCTCCTTGCCCTGGCCAGGCCCGGCTGCAAGGTCATGCACTGCCTGCCCGCCCACCGGGGCGAGGAAATTTCCGAAGAGGTCTTCGAGGCCAATGCGGACATGATTTTCGACGAGGCCGAAAACCGGCTGCACATGCAGAAGGCCATTCTGGAATGGGTCTTTGAGGCCCTGTAACACATCCTCTTTTGAACACGGAGCAGCGAGCATGAGTTCCATCAAGAAAGTCGTCCTGGCCTATTCCGGCGGCCTGGACACCTCCATCATCCTCAAGTGGATCAAGAACACCTACAACTGCGAGGTCATCACCTTCACCGCCGACCTGGGCCAGGGCGAGGAGCTGGACGGGGTGGAGGCCAAGGCGCTCTCCACCGGCGCCACCAAGGCCTATGTGGAGGACATCCGCGAGGAGTACGCCCGGGACTTTGTGTTCCCCATGCTGCGCGCAGCAGCGCTCTACGAGGGCCGCTACCTGCTCGGCACCGCCATCGCCCGGCCGCTCATCGCCAAGCGCATGTGCGAGATCGCGCTCCTCGAGGGCGCCCAGGCCGTGGCCCACGGCGCCACGGGCAAGGGCAACGACCAGGTGCGCTTTGAATTGACCGCCATGGCCCTGGCCCCGAAACTGAAAACAATAGCCCCCTGGCGTGACTGGGACATGAAGTCCCGCACGGACCTTGTGAACTATGCCGAGCAGCACGGCATCCCGGTGCCTGTGAGCAAGAAGAACCCCTGGAGCCAGGACGCCAACCTGCTGCACGTGAGCTTTGAGGGAGGTGAGCTGGAAGACCCCTGGAACGCGCCGGACCCCGGCTGCCACCGCTACTGTACGCCCATTGAAGAGGCCCCGGACCAGGCCGAAGAAATCACCCTGGACTTCGAGGCTGGCAATGCCGTGGCCTTGAACGGTCAGCCGCTCTCGCCCGCGCAGATGGTGCTGACCCTGAACCAGATCGCCGGACGCCACGGCATCGGCCGGGTGGACATGGTGGAGAACCGCTTTGTGGGCATGAAGTCGCGCGGGGTGTACGAGACTCCGGGCGGCACGGTGCTGTTTGTCGCCAAGCGCGACCTGGAGGGCCTGTGCCTGGACCGCGAGGTCATGCACCTGCGCGATTCGCTCATCCCGCGCTATGCCGAGATGGTCTACTACGGCTACTGGTTCGCGCCCGAGCGCGAGGCCCTGCAGGCCCTGGTGGACAAGACCCAGGAAAAGGTCACGGGCACGGTGCGGCTCAAGCTCTACAAGGGCAATTGTATCCCAGTGGGCCGCAAGTCGCCGTATTCGCTCTATCGCATGGACCTGGCCACCTTTGAGGAAGACGAGGTCTACGACCAGGCCGACGCCGCCGGGTTCATCAAGCTCGTCGGCCTGCGCCTCAAGGGCCGCCTGGCCGGCAAGTAGCCGATAGGGCAGGGGAGTCACCCATGACCAAGAAAATGTGGGGCGGGCGCTTTGCCGAGGCTGCTGCGGCCTCGGTGGAGCAGTACACCCAGTCCATGAGCTTTGACTGCGCCCTGTACCGCGAGGACATCGCCGGGTCCAAGGCCCATGCGCGCATGCTGGGCGACGCCGGGATCATCACGCCCGAGGAGGCCCGGACCATCATCGCCGGGCTCGACCAGGTGCTGTCCGAGATCGAGGCCGGAACCTTTGAGTGGAAGCGCGAGCTGGAAGACGTGCACATGAACATCGAGCGCAGGCTGACTGAGATCGTCGGGCCTGTGGGCGGCAAGCTGCACACCGCGCGCAGCCGCAACGACCAGGTGGCGCTGGATTTCCGGCTGCATGTGGACGTGCGCCTGGAGGTCTGGTCAGCGGAGCTGGCGCGGCTGGTGAGCGTGTTCTGCGACCGCGCCGAGGAGCACATCGGCACGCTTCTGCCTGGCTGCACGCATCTGCAGCCTGCCCAGCCCGTGAGCCTGGCCCAGCATCTGCTGGCCTATGCCCAGATGTTCCGGCGCGACCATGAGCGTGTGCAGGACTGCCTGAAACGCGTGCGCGTCTCGCCGCTGGGCGCGGCGGCCCTGGCCGGCACCACGCATCCCATCAATCCGGCCCAGGTGGCCGGGGATGTGGGCTTCCCAGGCATTTTCGCCAACAGCATGGACGCCGTCAGCGACCGCGATTTCGTCCTGGAGGCCTTGTTCTGCGGCAGCGTCAGCATGATGCACTTAAGCCGCCTGTGCGAGGAGCTGATCCTCTGGGCCAATCCCAACTTCGGCTACCTGCGCCTGCCCGACGCCTATTCCACGGGCTCAAGCATCATGCCCCAGAAGAAGAACCCGGACGTCTGCGAGCTCATGCGCGGGAAAACGGGCCGGGTCTACGGCGCGCTGACCTCGCTTCTGACCCTCATGAAGGGCCTGCCCCTGACCTACAACCGCGACATGCAGGAGGACAAGGAGCCCTTTTTCGACGCGGACAAAACGGTCAGCGCCTCGCTGGCCATCATGGCCGACATGCTGGCCGTGCTGGAGTTCGTGCCTGCGGCCATGCGCCGGGCGCTTGCCAAGGGCTTCCTCAACGCCACGGAGCTGGCCGACTACCTTGCCGCCAAGGGCCTGCCCTTCCGCGAGGCGCACCACGCCACCGGCGCGGCCGTGGCCCTGGCGGAGCAGAAGGGCGTGGCCCTGGAGGATTTAAGCCTGGTTGAGCTGCGCTCCTTCTCGCCGCTGGTGGAGGAGGACGTGTTTGCTGTGCTGGAGTTTGAGGCCGCTGTGCAACGCAGAAGCCTGCCCGGCGGCACCGGCCCGGAGCCTGTGGCCGCGCAGCTTGCCGTGCTGCGGGCCTGGCTGGCGGGCATCCGCTGAAGAAGCTTCGGCATCCCTGTCGATTTTGGGGCGCTCCAAGTGGGCGCTCCTTTTTTTTCCAAGAAATCCATGTGCATTTTTGAACATGGGTTGCATTTTCCTAGGACATTGACCTAAGGAATGGGAACGCAGAGTCACCGCCATCCGATCCCGGAGGGGAACCATGACGACGTATACCGTCTACAAGGAGCAGCTGCCCGGGCTGTTTGAAAAGTGGAGCAAGCGCTATGCGCTCTACGTCCCGGCCCGGCTGCGTGAAGGATTCTACGATCTTGTGCCCTGGAAGAAGGACCTGGAAATCGCCTGGGACTACGATGTTGCCTACAACTCGGCCAAGCGGTTTGTCATGCCCCCGCACGAGGCGCTCATCACCTTTGACCGCCGCACCTGCGAGGCCGCGCCGGTGTTCGAGGCCCCGAAGCAGATCCTCTTCGGCATGCACCCCTATGACGTGAAGGCCCTGAACCAGCTGGACCAGCTCATGGAGGGCGGCAGCCCGGACCAGAATTATATCCGCCGCCGCGAGGCCACGGTGGTCATGGCCTTTGAGCCGCTCACCGTCTCGCCCTCGGCCTTCTGGGCCAGCGTGGGCGCGGCCAGCGTGGCCCACGGCTTCGACCTCTACTGGACCAAGATCGGCCCGGCCTCCTTCACGGTGGAGGTCGGCTCGCCCCGGGGCGAGGAGCTGCTCGGCCTGAACGGCCCGCTGCTCACCTCCACTGCGGGCGACAAGGAAGGCGCGCGCCGGTCCAAGGCGCGCATCCTGACCAAGGCCCGCAAGACCGGCCTGCGCTACAACTGGGAGGAGACCCCGCGCCTCTTGGCCAAATGCTGGGATTCCCCGCTCTGGAAGCGCTACTCCCAGATGTGCCTGGCCTGCGGCTCCTGCAATCTGGTCTGCCCCACCTGCTACTGTTTCGACATCCGCGAGGAGGCCGACGACCAGCTGGACAAGGGCGTGCGCTTCCGCGAATGGGACGGCTGCATGCTCGAATCCTTTGCCAAGGTCGCGGGCAACCACAACTTCCGCCCCAAGGCCCAGGACCGCTACCGGCACCGCTACTTCCGCAAGGGCAAATACATCTACGACAAGATTGGCGAGCTGGGCTGCGTGGGTTGCGGACGCTGCGTGCGCGCCTGCACGGCGGGCATCGCCAACCCGCTTAAGGTGTTCAACGAACTGTGGGAGGAGACCGCCCATGAGTACTAAACTCTTCTCGCCCTACGTGCCGCGTCCGGTCACGCTGGTGGAGAAGACCCCGCTGTCGGACTTCGTGACGCGCTTCACCTTTGAGCAGGACAACGGCAAGCCGCTCGCGCACAAGCCCGGCCAGTTCGTGAACCTGTCCATCTACGGCATCGGCGAGGCCCCGTTCTCCATCAGCTCGCCGCCACGCCGCACCAAGATCACCTTCGAGATCGCGGTCCGGCGCATCGGCGCTGTGACGAGCGCCCTGCACGCCCTGGAGCCCGGGGCCAAGGTGGGCATCCGCGGTCCCTACGGCTCGTCCTTCCCGGTCATGAAATTCGTGGGCAAGGACGTGCTCATCGTGGCTGGCGGCCTGGGCTACATCCCTCTGCGCTCGCTTCTGTTCTACCAGCTGCGCCACCGCGACGAGTTCGGGCGCATGGTGCTCATGGTCGGCACGCGCGATCCCAAGGAGCGCATCTTCGTGGACGAGATCGCCGAGCTGGCCGCCAGCGGCGACGTGGAGGTCATGGAGACCGTGGACATGCCGGACAGCAACTGGAAGGGCAATGTCGGCGTCATCACCACGCTTCTGCCCAAGGTCGAGCTGGATCCGGGCAACACCTTCGTGGCCATGGTCGGCCCCCCGATCATGTACCGCTACGTCATTGCCGAGTGCCGCAAGAAGGGCATCGCCTCGGAGCACATCTTTGTCTCGCTGGAGCGCAAGATGAAATGCGGCCTGGGCAAGTGCGGCCACTGCCAGATCAACGAGCTCAACACCTGCATCGACGGCCCCGTGTTCTGCTACACGGACATCGAGGCCTACCAGGAAGCCATCTAGGCGCTGGCGGGGAGGGACATCATGGCCAAACCAAAAATCGCCTTCTTTGACTTTGCTGGCTGCGAGGGCGACCAGCTCCAGATCGCCAACCTTGAGGAGCGCCTGCTCGACATCTTGGGCCACGTGGAGGTGGTGAGCTTCCGCGAGGTGGCCACGGGCCATTCCGACGACTACGATGTGGCCTTTGTGGAGGGCTCCATCACCCGGCCCGAGGATGAGATCCGCCTGAAGGAGATCCGCAAGAACGCCAAGGTCCTGGTGGCCCTGGGCGCCTGCGCCTGCATCGGCGGCATCAACTGCCTCAAGAACTTCCTGGCGGAGAACGTCTACCGCGAGGAGGTTTACGGCGCAAACGCCCGCTGGTACCCCACCTACGCCGCCCGGCCCCTCAAGAGCGTGGTCAAGGTCGACGCCGAGGTGCCTGGCTGCCCCATCGACCCGGTGGAGTTCGCGCGCCTGACCAAGGAGCTGCTGCTCGGCCGCACGCCGTGGATACCGGACTTCCCGGTCTGCGTGGAGTGCAAGCAGGCGGGCAACGTCTGCCGGTATGAGATGGGCCGCATTTGTCTCGGCATCATCACCCGGGCCGGCTGCAAGGCCGCCTGCGTGAGCCAGGGCGCGCACTGCTGGGGCTGCCGGGGTCTGGTGCCCGGCGCGAACCTCGACGCCGCCCGCATCGTCATGGACCGCGCGGGCTCGGACCGCAAGGCCACCCAGGATCTGCTGCGCTTCTTCCTGGGCGACACCGGCGCTGCCCTGTAGTCTTCACGTAGCCGACCGGCCCGCAGGCGGGCCGCCGAGAGGATATGATCATGGCCAAGACCGCACCCGCCAAGACCGCCGCCAAGACCCAAAATACCCCCAAGGGGGCCAAGGGGACGCCCGCCACGCCTGTGTCCGTGCCGGAGACGGTCGCCGGGCCAAAAAAGGTCCGCGTGCACTATCTGACCCGCGTGGAGGGCCACGGCAACATCGTGGTGGATGTGGAGGCCGACGGCACGGTAAGCACCTGCCGCTGGGAGGTGCCTGAGGCCCCGCGCTTCTTCGAAGCCATGCTGGTGGGCCGCGACTACACGGACGTGCACCACATCGTTTCGCGCATCTGCGGCATCTGCGCCATCGGCCACCAGCTGGCAAGCCTGCAGGCCACGGAGGACGCGCTGAACATCAACGTGTCCGAGCAGACGCACATCCTGCGCCGCCTGGCCCTGCACGGCGAGAATTTGCAGAGCCATCTGCTGCACATCGCCTATCTCGTGCTGCCGGACCTGATGGGCGTGGATTCCATCCTGCCCCTGGCCGCGACCCACAAGGACGCGGTGCTCAAGTTCATCGCCGCCCGGCGCGTGGCCAACGAGTTCAGCCGCCTCATCTGCGGCCGCACCACGCACCCCCAGCGCATGATCCCCGGCGGGTTCACCATGTTCCCCTCGACCGAGGAACTTGTCGGCCTGCGGGCCATGCTGAAGGACACCCTGCCCAATCTGGACTTCGCCGTGGGCCTCTTCGCCACCCTCACGGACCGTTTCCCCACGTTCGAGCGCGAGACCGAGTACGTGGGCCTGGTGTCCCCGTCGGAATACGCCATGTACTGGGGCGAGATCGGCTCCACCAAGGACGAGCGCAGGCCTGTGCGCCAGTACCGCAACATCACCCGTGAGTACCTGATCCCCACCTCCACGGCCAAGTGGACCAAGAATCAGGGCGAGTCGTACATGGTGGGCGCCCTGGCGCGCTTCAACCTGAACGCCGAGCACCTGCTGCCCAGGGCTCAGGCCGCCGCCAAGACCCTCGGCCTCAAGAAGGGCTGCACCAACCCCTATTTCATCACCATCGCCCAGCTGGTGGAGTGCGTGCACACGGTGGAGGAGTCCCTGCAACTGGTGGACGAGCTGCTCACGCGCGGCATCCGTGATGAGGCCCCGGCCAAGGCCAGCATCTTCGCCGGGCGCGGCGCGGGCGCTGTGGAGGTGCCGCGCGGCATCCTCTTCCATGCCTACGAGTACGACGACAAGGGCCGCATCTTCCAGGCCGACTGCGTCATCCCCACCAACCAGAACCACGCCAACATCCAGAAGGACATGGAGGCCTTGACGCCCATGCTCGCTGGCCTTTCAGAGAAGGAGATGGAGCTCAAGCTGTCCATGCTGGTGCGCGCCTACGACCCCTGCATCAGCTGCTCCACCCACCTGATCGATGCGCGCGGCCTGGACGACGTGGCGCGCAGCATGGTGCGCTTCAATAGAAAATAGGAGCAAGGGGCTCCACCCCTTGACCCCGCTGGGGGCAGCGGCCCCCAGACCCCCCAGTATAGCCGAAAGGGCTGGTGCAGGCGAAGCCTGCACCAGCCCTTTCGGCGTGTGGAATGGGGAATTGTTGGGCTGGGGGACCGGGAAGGGTGGTTACGGCTCCACGTCGAAGGCCGGGTGGTGCGCCACCTCTCCCTTGGGCTCGGCTCCGGCCAGGGGCAGGCACAGGACCACCTCAGGCGGCACGCCGGGATAGGTCAGCCCTTCCGCCTGCTGGAAGCCCAGGCGGGTGTAGAACGCCGGATCGCCCACCAGGACGCAGCCCGAAGCGTTACGATTGCGCAGTTCTGCGAGGCCAGCCCGCACCAGCGCCGAGCCGATGCCCCGTCGCTGACTATCGGGCCGCACCGCCACAGGTCCAAGCAGGAACCAGCCGAGGTCCTGGCCGCCGATGGGCGCGGGGGAGAAGGCGATGTGGCCGGTCACGCGGCCTTCCGATTCGGCCACCAGTGAGATTGTCAGGGCGTCGTCGGCCCGCAGACCCTCGACGATGAGGTGTTCGGTCTGCCTGCTGAAGGGATGCACGGCAAAGGCGGCAATGTTGATTTCGCGGATGGCGGCGTGGTCAGCGGGCGTCTCGGTGCGCATGCGCATGGGGTCCTTCGCGGGTTGAGGGTTGGCCTCTCTGGCGCGAGACGCGCTGTTGAGGTGACAGAGGAGCAGCGGACCTGAGCCGCATCGCCCCGCTATTCCTCGGCCGGGCCTTCCTGGGCCAGCTTGAGGTTCTTGGCGTAGGTGGCGGCCTGGGTGCCGGCCACGCAGCCCTCGCCCACGGCCTTGGCCATTTGCAGGGGCGGGCCGCAGATGTCGCCGGCGGCGAAGACGCCCGGCACGCTGGTGGCCTGGGACTTGTCGGTCTCAATGTACTTCATGCTCTCGTCCAGGGTGAGCCCCAGGGCCGAGGCCAGCTCAAGCACGCCCTTGGCCCCCTGCTCGATGAACACGCCTGCCACCGGGAGCGTCGAGCCATCAGAGAGTGTCAGGCCGTCCACCTGCTTGTCGCCCTGAATGGCTGTGACCTTGACGCCCTCGTGCAGAATGGCGCCGCTCTCGCGCAGCTTGGCTTGCAGGGCCGGGGACACGTCCAGGGTCTCGCACACGAGATGCACGCTTTTGGCCGTGTGCAGCAGGGTCAGCGCCCCGCCCGCAGCGGCACTCTGGCCGCCCACGATGGCCACGTCCTCGCCCTTGAAGAACCCGCCGTCGCACTCCACGCAGTAGGAGACCCCGCGCCCGAGCAGCTCTTTTTCGCCGGGCACGCCCAGCTTGTTGCGCGTGGTGCCTGTGGCGATGATGAGTGCGCGTGCGCAGACCTTGCGGCCGCTTTCGGTCTCGATTTCGAAGCAGCGCTTAAGGGGGCTGATGCTGAGCGCGTCCTCCTTGACGATCTCGGTGCCGAAGCTCTGGGCCTGGGCCAGGCCTGTCTTGAGCATGTCCTCGCCGCTGGTTTTGAACATTCCGAGGAAGTTCTCCACATGCGCCCAGAACAGACTGCTCTTGTTCATGCGGCCCAGCATGAGCACGCTGGTCTTCTTGCGCGAGGCGTGGATGGCGGCCTGGATGCCTGCCGGGCCGCAGCCGAGGATGACGACGTCAAACATGCTGGTCTGGGTCATGGCCGCTCCTTTCATGCCGCGTGGTCATGCCGCGTATGGTCATGCCGTGTGCGGATTTGCTTGCTGCTGCTCGCCAGAAAGCTTGCGGGCGAGGTCGTCCATGATCCGTTGCCGGAGGGTGACGAGGGGCGGATCCTTGGGCAGGGTGTTGAAGATGAAGTCCAGGTACCCGCGCTCCTTGAGCAGCTGGCAGGAGTGGCGGAAGTTCAGGTCATACAGCCAGCCCGCGACCATGAGCTTGAAGTCGTTGACCCAGACGATGTTGCGGTAGTCGCCTGTTTCGCCGCGCAGCAGGCCGTCCAGCACGGCCTGGGAATAGGCCGTGGGGTGGGGCTTCAGGTGCAGGGCCACCTCCGGGTGTTCCGGCGACTCCTGGGAGAAATGATTAATCATGACGCGGTAGATGTCGAGCTTGTCGCTGTCGCGCAGGATGCGCGCCACGGCCAAGGTGTCTGCAGGCAGGGTGGACGGCAGGGTGAGCACATTGTGCAGGAACACCGCGCCCAGCACCATGCGCCGGATGTCCCTGGGCACGGAGTCCAGCATGTCCTCGCGCAGGGCGTGGCGAACGCTCAAGCCCGCGTGGTTGGCCGATTCGGCGTCGCGGAAGGTGCGGTACTGCTTGTACTGCGGGAAGCGCCCCACATCGTGGAGCACGGCGGCGATGCGGGCCGCCAGGTGTACGCGCTCGGAAACGCCGGAGGCGCTGGCGATGTCGGCTGCGATGGCCCGCACCCGGCCCGTGTGCTCGATCTTGAGGCGGTAGGCGAAGCCGTCGCCCGGCTCGTTCAAATAGGGCTCGGCAAAAGCCTGGAAGCGGTCTGCGACGCGCTGGACAAGAACCTCGCTCATCGTTCGATGGCCTTCTTCTTCATGGTGTAGTCGAGTTTCGTGATCCTGCCGGAGCGGTAGCTGGACTCCAGTTGTGCGAGCTCCCTGCGTTTGGTCTCCTCGGCCTCGCGCTCCATCTCCTTGTCGCGCCAGATGCCCTTGGGGCCGTACAGCACGCGCAGGAACACGCAGATGGAGACGAGGATGATTGCGGAGAAGGCATAGGTGGCCAGGGTGGTCTGCCAGTCGCCGCCGTAGCCGGAATTGAACGGCCAGCCGTCCCATTTGGAAGGCAAAACGGCCTGGGTGCTGATGTTCAGAAAGGACATGATTGAGAACCTCCGGATACTCTTCGCGTGATCGAAGCAACGTGATTGAGGCAACATGATTGGAGCAACGTGATCGAAACAATCCGTCGCGCCACGAGAGGGAGAGATACGTCGCATCCGGGCTGCTGGCAAGCCGCCCGCCTGCAGAGCATTTCCTCCCATTGTCTCCGGCCCAAAGATGGGCTAAGAAAGGACGTGTACAGGGGGGGCGCCATGCGCATACTCATCGCGGAAGACGACCAGGCCAGCGCGCGCTACATGGAGGGCCTCATGGCCCGCCATGGCGAGTGCATTGTGACCAGCGACGGCGAACAGGCTGTGGCTGCTTTCGTCGCCGCCCTGGACGAGGGACGGCCTTTTCAGCTCCTTTGCCTGGATATCATGATGCCGCGCAAGAGCGGACAGGATGTCCTGCGGGAGATCCGCGCCCTGGAGCAGCAGCGCGGCATCAAGGCAAGTCAGGAGGCCAAGGTCATCATGACCACCGCCCTGGGCGATGTGCGCTCGGTCATGGGCGCGTACAAGGAAGGGGCCACGGCGTATGTCACCAAGCCCATCGTCCTGGAGCGCTTGTTCGAGACCCTCCACAACCTGGGCATCAGCGTCTGAAAACGAGGACCACCGTGAAAAAATATGTTGTTGTCTTGAGCCTTGCGGCTCTTGTCGTGCTGACGGTCCTGAGCCTTGCCGAGGCCGCACGCCTGGGCGGGGGCAGCTCCTTTGGCAGCAGGCCCTCCTATTCCCGCAGCTACAGCAAGCCTGCGGCCCCGGCTTCCGGCTACACCCAGCCGGGCCAGACGCAGACTCCGTCCCAGGTGGCGCAGCCCCGGCCCACCACTCCGCCGCCTGTGGCCGCGCCGCAGCCGAGCATGTTCTCGCGCATGGGCTGGGGGCTGGGCGGCCTCGTGGCGGGCGGCCTCCTGGGCTCCATGCTCTTTGGCGGCGGCATGGGCGGCATGGGCGGCTGGGGCGGCAGCGGCTTTGGCCTGTTGGAAATCGTGCTCCTGGGCGTGGTCATCTTCTTCATCGTCAAGCTGCTGCGCCGCCGCAAGCAGGCCCAGGCCAGCAGCGGCGAGGCCGGACAAGACGGCGCAGAAGCCCCGCCGCCCCCGCTTGACGCCCGCTCCCAGGCCGAGCAGAGCTGGGATACTCTGCGCTCCCCTGACGCCCGCAGCACGGGCGGCTTTGGTCCTGCCACGGTGCCGGCCGAGAATGATCCTCAGCCCAGCGTGCCTGCCGGGTTCAACGTGCCGGAGTTCCTGGAAGGGGCCAAGACGGTCTACGCGCGGCTGCAGCATTCCTGGGACCGCCGCGACCTGAATGACATCGCCCTGTTCACCACCCCGGAGGTGCTGGAGGAGATCCGGCGGCAGACCATTGCTGATCCCAACCCGTCCAAGACGGAACTGCTGCTGGTCAACGCCCGGCTCCTGGAATTCCGCGAGGAACCCCGCGACACAGTGGTCTCGGTGTACTTCGACGTGCTCCTGCGCGAGGACGCCGCTGAGGAGCGGCCCAAGCAGGTCCGCGAGGTCTGGCACTTCTCCCGGCCCACAGGCAACCCGGACGTCAACTGGCGCCTGGAAGGCATCCAGCAGATGGAGGCTTAAAGCCCCGTCCAGGTCCGGTTTCCCCTGCATCGAACCCCAACGGGAAGCCCGGAGGCCAACTCCGGGCTTCTTGTTGCAAGGAGCTGACATGTTCGCGCTCAAGGACTGCTTCAAGGTCTACACCAAGGATCAGGACAAGGCCGCGCCTCCGGCCGAGACCGTGGCCAGGGTCACGGCCCTGCTGGAGGAGAAGTGCGCCGGGGTGCTGGCCGAGACCAAGCGGGTGGACACCGGACGGCTCGGCATCCCCGTGTACTTGAGCATCTGCGGCCCGGCGGCGCGCCTGGTGATGCCCACGCGCAAGCAGATGGGCAAGGGCGCCTGCCCCGAGCAGGCCGAGGCCTCGGCCCTGATGGAGCTGGTGGAACGCTTCAGCTATTTCAGCTTCTGGGCCGATGAGGCCAACTTCGTGCGCGCCACCTGGTCCGAGGCTTATGAGCGCTTCGGCGCACAGCTCATGGACATCCGCGAGATCTGCGCCTCTGTGGGGGATGAACTGTCTCCGGAGGGCGCGCGGCGGGTCATGGACCTGGTGCGCTGGCGCTTCTGCCCGGCCCTCAATGTGGCCACCGGCGCAACCACCATCCTGCCCCTGGACTGGTTCAAGACCTTGAACGAGTTCAATGGCTCATCGGCTGGCAACACGCTTGAGGAGTCCGTGCTCCAGGGCGGCTGCGAGCTGGTGGAGCGCCACGTCTGCGCCATAATTGACCGCAGCTCGCCGGAGCTGCCCACCATCAGCCAGGAGAATCTGGCCGATCCCGTGCTGCGCGAGTTGTGCGAGACCTTCCGCAAGAACGGCATCCTGTTGCTGCTCAAGGACTTTTCCCTGGGCCTGCCCGTGCCCACCGTGGGCGCGCTGGCCTATGACCCCCGGACCTTCCCGGGCTTGAGCGAGATCGTCTACACTGCGGGTACCGCAGCCTGCCCAGTGAAGGCGGCCGTGCGCGCCGTGACCGAGATCGCCCAGTTGGCCGGAGATTTTGAGACCGGCCGCATGTACGAGGCCTCGGGCCTGCGCAAGTTCACGGAGCCTGCGCAGTTTGACTGGCTGCGCGCCGGACCGGTGACGGACCTCATGAGCCTGCCCAATGTGGAGGACAGGAACATCCGCGTGGAGGTGGCTCGGCTGGCCGATGGCCTGAAGGCCAAGGGCTACTCCCTCTATTCCGTGGACACCACCCGCGCGGACATCCAGGTTCCGGCCAACTACAACCTTGTGCCGGGCTTCGACTTCCGTGAGCGCACCGTGAACCGCAGCCTGGGCCTGTTCGTGGGCCGCAAGCTGGCCGAGGAGGCCGACATGGCCGAAGCCGAGCGCGGCCTGGCTGTGCTGGCCGAGGTCGCACCCACGGCCCACTACCTGCCGTTCTTCCAGGCCATGCTGGCCCTGCGCCAGGGCGATCTGGCCCTGGCTGCGGAGCGTTTCGCCCAGGCCGAGCCGCGTCAGCCCGGCGCTGCTGAGCGCGCCCTGTGCGCCTTCTACCAGGCCTATGCCCTGACCCAGGACAGCCTCTGGGAGCAGTGCGTGCCGCACCTCGACCGGGCCATCGGCCTGGATGCGGACGTCAAGGAGTACTTCAACCTGCGCGGGGTGGCCCGGTTCAAGGCCAGCGCCTATGAGCTGGCCAAGGCGGATTTCCATGCCGTGCTGGCGCTGGATTCGGGCTCGGCCCCGGATTTGGCCAACCTGGGCCTGTGCCACAAGTTCCTGGGCGAGACCAAGGACGCCCTGGAGTGCCTTGACGCTGCCCTGCGCCTGGATTCCGGCCTGGACTACGCCCGCAAGCATCTGGAGGAGCTGTTGGACGGACTGCCCAGATAAAATTCCACCGGTTTGGAGGATATACTCCCTGACCGTATTGACCACGGGCCAGAAATCCATTAGTTCGGTCACACGCATGCATGGGCTTGGCCTGTGCGCGGGTCCAAAAGGAATCAAGCGGCTTTGGCTACTTCCATGAGATCCAATGAGGAGGATGAAGAATGGCGATAGTTGAGTTTAAGAGCAATAAGTTTGAGGTGGACGAGGACGGCTTCCTGTTGAAATTTGAAGACTGGAATCCTGAGTGGGTGGAGTACGTGAAGGAGAGCGAAGGCATCTCCGTCATCAGCGAGAGCCACCAGAAGGTCATCGATTTCCTGCAGGACTATTACAAGAAGAACGGCATCGCGCCCATGGTGCGCATCCTGTCCAAGGTCACCGGATACAAGCTCAAGGAAATCTACGAGCTGTTCCCCTCCGGCCCCGGCAAAGGCGCCTGCAAGATGGCTGGCCTGCCCAAGCCCACCGGCTGCGTGTAATACCGAGTCCAGGCAATGCAAAGAGGCGGGTGCTTTTGGCCCCCGCCTCTTTTTTTGCGCCCTGTCCCTTCCGTTGTGCCGGCGACGGCGCTATGCTTCGGGTTCGGCCATGCGGATGGCGCAGAACTTGCCGCACATGCCGCATTCCTTGCCGTGCTCCGTGCCCTGGGAGCGCGCGCGCACCAGGCAGGGGTCCAGCGCGGCGTCGGCCATGCGCTTCCAGTCCAGCTTCATGCGCGCCTCGGACATCTCGCGCTCCCGCGCTACAGCCCAGGGGCGGCCCAGGGCCGCCTCGCCCGCCTGGGCGGCGATGCGCGAGGCCAGCACGCCCTCGTGCACGTCGCGGGCGTCGGGCAGGCAGAGGTGCTCGGCCGGGGTCAGGTAGCACAGGAAATCAGCGCCGTGCTGGGTGGCCAGGGCGCCGCCGATGGCCCCGGCGATGTGGTCGCGCCCGGCAGCGGTGTCCGTGACCAGCGGCCCCAATACATACAGGGGCGCGCCGAAGGTGGCGCGCTTGATGCCCTGGATCTGGGACTGCACCAGGTGCAGGGGCACGTGCCCCGGCCCCTCGATCATCACCTGCACCCCGGCGGCCCAGGAGCGGCGGGCCAGAACGCCCAGGGTCAGCACCTCCTCCCACTGGGCCGGGTCGCCCGCGTCCGCGCCCGCACCGGGACGCAGGCCGTCGCCGAGGCTCAAGACCACGTTGTGCTTTCGTGCGATGTCTAGGATAGCGTCGTAGTGGGTCAAAAGCGGATTTTCTTCGCCAGTGCGGCGCATCCAGCGCGCCAGGATGGCCCCGCCCCGGGAGACGATGCCCAGCATGCGTGAGCCGTCCATAGCCAGCTCGGCCCCGCGCCGGGTCAGGCCGCAGTGCAGGGTCATGAAGTCCACGCCCTGCCGGGCCTGCTTCTCGACCTCGGCCAGCAGGTCGCCGGGCTCGAAGGCCGAGGGGTCGCGGCCATCCTGGGCGCAGGCCCCGGCCACGGCGTAGATGGGCACGGTGCCCAGCGGCAGCGCGGTCTCGGCCAGCATGCGCGCGCGGATGGCGTCCAGATCACCCGCAGTGGACAGGTCCATCACGGCGTCGGCCCCGGCGGTCTCGGCCACGCGGAGCTTGTCGGTCTCGCCGGTCATGTCGCTGGCCAGGGGCGAGGTGCCGATGTTGGCGTTGACCTTGACCCGGGCGGGCTGGCCGATGAGGGTGGGGCGGACGTTCACGTGGGCCGGGTTGGCCAAGAGGGTCAGGCTGCCCTGGTCGATGCGGGTGCGGATCTCGGCCTCGGACATGTGCTCCAACAGGGCGAGTTCCTCGATGTTCCGGTCAAGAACGCCGGACAGGGCCTGGTTCAGCTGGATGATGGACATGGATGCTCCTCGTCAGTGCAGGACGACCTGGGGTTTGGCCGGGCAAAGCGCATACTGGCGACGGGAGTTCGAGGAGTGGGGATGGTCCATTTCCTCCAACGGCATGACCCGTATCAGGTTCCACGGTCGGCCCCGCAAGACAGAGACCCTCTCAGCCCGGTTGACCCGGACTCCCGTATGGCGCGCAAGCTGGCAATGATCGCCCCCCCTGGCTACCCGCCGGGGGCGGGGAAGTCAACCAGGACGCCAGGGGAGGGCGGAGCAGGCGGTGCGGGAAATTATTTGGAATGGGCACTTGCTTTCCGTGAACTTCAGACGTATATGGCACTGCTTCACGTGAACAATGAGCCTGGAGACAGTCATGAAAAAAGAAATCCACCCGAATCTTAACGACTCCCACATTCGCTGCAACTGCGGCTATGAGGCCACTCTGCTCACCACCAAGGGCAAGGAGCTGAGCGTGGAAATCTGCTCGAACTGCCATCCGTTCTATACGGGCAAGCAGCGCTTTGTGGATACCGCTGGCCGCATCGACCGCTTCCGCAAGAAGTACGCGAATCTCGCCGACGTCAAGAAGTAGCGCCCGACCACGCACTGCGGAATGCCTCTGTTGGGTCGCCAATGGAGGCATTCTTGTTTTCCCTGGTCTGCCCGGCCTTTACTTCGCGCCGTCCGGATATATCTGGACGATACCGCCCGGAAGCGTCCGAAGCGGTTCGACGCGAGGCCAGATAAGCCTCCAAGCAGAAGAGGTGAGCATCTTGAAACGCCGCGCCCTGATCCCACTGCTCTCCGCAGGAACCACCGTGGGCGGCCAGGCCGTCATCGAGGGCGTGATGATGCGCGCCAAGGACCGTCTGGCCATTGCCGTGCGCAAGCCCGACGGCCAGATTGTCGTGGAGGTCCGCCCGTGGTTCTCCCTGACCTCTGCGGCCATCCTGCGCAAGCCCATGCTGCGCGGCTTCCCGGTGCTCATGGAGACCCTGGTCAACGGCATCAAGGCTCTCAACTTCTCGGCCATGCACGCCGTGGAGGACGGTTCGGACGAGGGTGAACTTACGCCCTGGCACCTGGTCGTGACCATGTTCGTGGCCCTTGCCGTGGCCCTGGGCCTGTTCGTGGTGCTGCCGCACTTCATGTCCGTGGGCATGCAGTGGCTGGGCCTGTCCGGCGATGTGGAGACCTTGAGCTTCAACGCCTGGGACGGCGGCTTCAAGATGCTCATGTTCGTGGGCTACATCGGGGCCATCTCCTTCGTGCCGGACATCCGCCGCGTGTTCCAGTACCACGGGGCCGAGCACAAGGTCATCTGGGCCTTTGAGAACGGGCAGGAGATGTCCGTTGCCTCGGCCCGGGGCAACAGCCGCCTGCATCCGCGCTGCGGCACCTCGTTTCTGCTCTTCGTCCTGGCCGTGAGCATCCTGCTCTACACGGCGCTGGTGCCCTATCTGCTGACCTTCTACAAGCCCGAAACATTCCTGCTCAAGCATCTGTACATCGTGAGCGTGAAGCTCCTGTTCATGGTGCCCATCAGCTGCATCGCCTATGAGATCATCCGTTTGGCCGGGAAGTTCAGTTCCAACGTGCTCTGCCGCATGCTCTGCTGGCCCGGCCTGGTGCTCCAGATGATGACCACCAAGGAGCCCGACGACAGCCAGATCGAGGTGGCCATGGCTGCCCTCAAGTGCGCCGTGAGCGAGGAGGGCTGCCCCTGATGTTCGCCAAGCTGGAGGAGATCGAACACAGCTTCCTGGACCTGGAAAAGGAGCTGGGCGCTCCCGAGGTCCTGGCCGACAAGGACCGCTACCGCAAGGTGGCCAAGAGCCATGCGGACCTGGGCGCCATTGTGCGCGCCTTCCGCGAATACAAGCAACTTTCCCAGGAGCTGGCCGACAACCGCGAACTGCTCAAAGACGCTGATCCCGAGATGCGCGAGATGGCCGAGTCCGAAGCCGAAGGCCTGAAGGCCCGGATCGAGCAGCTGGACGTTGACCTCAAGCTCATGCTGCTGCCCAAGGATCCCCTGGATGACAAGAACAGCATCCTGGAGATCCGGGCGGGAACAGGGGGCGACGAGGCCGCGCTGTTCGCGGCGGATCTCTTCCGCATGTATTCCCGCTACGCTGAGCGCATTGGCTGGCGGGTGGAGCTGCTCGACGCCAGCCCCACGGACACCGGCGGCTACAAGGAGGTCATCGCCTCCATTTCGGGCGACCGCGTCTTCAGCAAGCTCAAATGGGAGGCCGGGGTGCACCGCGTGCAGCGCGTGCCCGCCACCGAGGCCCAGGGCCGCATCCACACCTCCGCCGTCACCGTGGCCATCATGCCCGAGGCCGAGGAAGTGGACGTGGACATCCGCACCGAGGATCTGCGCATCGACGTCTACCGCGCCAGCGGCGCTGGCGGCCAGCACGTCAACCGGACGGAGTCTGCGGTGCGCATCACCCATCTGCCCTCGGGACTCGTGGTGCAGTGCCAGGACGAGAAGTCGCAGCACAAGAACAAGGCCTCGGCCATGAAGGTTTTGCGCTCGCGCCTGCTGGCCCAGATGCAGGAGAAGGCCAAGGCCGTGGAGACGGACATCCGCCGCGCCCAGGTGGGCTCCGGCGACCGCTCCGAGCGCATCCGCACCTACAATTTCCCCCAGAGCCGCGTCACGGACCACCGCATCAACCTGACCCTGTACAAGCTCGACGCCGTGATGGCGGGCGACATCGCCGAACTGGTGCAGGGCCTCACCAGCCACTACCAGACCGAGAGCCTCAAGCAGCAGGCCTCCGGCGGGTAGCCCCGTGGCCGAGCGCGAACGCCCCGCCTCCCTGCGCGAGGTTCTGGCCAGACTGGGCCAGAAGCCCGCCACCATCGTCGAAGCCCTGAACTCCGCCACGGCCGAACTTTCCGCACTCGGCGTGGACTCCCCGCGCTTGTCCGCCGAACTCCTGGGCACAAGGGCCTTTGGCCTGTCGCGCCTGGGGCTCATCATGCGCGCCAAGGACCAGCAGACCGGGGAGGCGCTCGCCGCCTTCCGGGCGCTGGTCTCCCGTCGTGCGAAAGGCGAGCCCGTGGCCTACATCCTGGGCGAGAAGGAGTTCTTCGGCCTGGGTTTTCGCGTCACCCCGGACGTGCTCATCCCGCGCCCGGACACGGAGATCATTGTGGAGGAGGCCCAGCGCCTCTTCCCGGCGGACGCGCGCCTGCGTTTCGCCGACTTCGGCACCGGGTCCGGCGCCCTGGCCGTGGCCCTGGCGCATGTCTTTCCCCAGGCCAGGGGCCTAGCCGTGGATCTCTGCGGCAGGGCCCTGGAGGTGGCGCGCCACAACGCCCGCGAACATGGCGTGGAGCAGCGCCTGGACTTTCTTTGCGCTGATTTCACCGGCCTGGCCCCCGGCTCCCTGGACGCCGACTCCCTTAACCTCATCGTGGCCAATCCGCCCTATGTCACGGAGACCGAATACGCGGCGCTGAGCATCGAGGTGCGCGGGTTCGAACCGCACAGCGCCCTGGTGAGCGCGGACGAGGGCCTGGCGCACATCCGGGGCCTGGCGCCGGTGGCCGCCCGCGCGCTCAAGCCCGGCGGGGTGTTGCTCTGCGAGTGCGGCTCGGGCCAGGGCCGGGCAATGCTGGAGTTGTTCAGCGATCCTGCCCAGGGCTTTGCCGAGCCCGTGATTGTGCGCGATTACGCAGGACTGGACCGGGTGCTGCGCGCTGTCCGCCCTGCGGCCTGAAATCCACAAAATTGCCTCAAACTGTTGCATTTGCGCAAGATGTGGGGAAAACAGCACAGTCCACGCCCCGCCCGGCATCTCGTCTTCTCAAATAAAAACAGTCTATTGCAGCATCGCTCCGGGTTGGCATCGCCCATGCATAAGCGTGTCTGACGGAGGAGTCATGCATCAGACCACGATCCGCAACACGGTACGCTGCACGGGAATCGGCCTGCATGGTGGCAGGCAGGTGGAACTTGTGCTGCGCCCCGCGCCCGAAGACACGGGCATCCTCTTCGCCCTGCGCAGCGGATCGGGCACCTCCTTCCTGAGCCCCAAGCCCCGTCTCGTGGTGGACACCGGCCTGGCCACCAGCCTGGGCAACGGCCATGACCAGATCGCCACGGTGGAGCACCTGCTCGCGGCCGTGCGCGGCATGGGCATCGACAACATCCGCATTGAGGTCCAGGGACGCGAGCTGCCCATCATGGACGGCAGCGCCGCCTCCTTCGTTTATCTGCTGAATCAGGCCGGGCTGCGCCGCCAGGCCAAGGCCCGCAAGGTCCTGGCCATCACGCGGCCCCTGTCCTTCGAGCGCGACGGCAAGTACGTCAAGGCCACCCCGCACGACGGCTTCCTGGTGGACTACACCATCCAGTTCGCCCACCCGCTCATCGGCCGCCAGAATGTGTGCCTGGAAGTGACCCCGGACGTCTTCGCCACCGACATCGCCAAGGCCCGCACCTTCGGCTTCCTGCGCGAGGTGGAATACCTGCACGCCAACGGCCTGGCCCTGGGAGGCACCCTGGACAACGCCGTGGTGCTGGATGAGTTCGGCGTGCTGAACACCGACGGCCTGCGCTACACGGACGAGTTTGTGCGCCACAAGTTGCTGGACTTCGTGGGCGACATGGCGGTCATGGGCCTGCCCCTCCAGGGCCGCTTCGAGGTCTTCGCCTCCGGGCACGCCATGAACAACGCCTTCCTGCGCTACATTGAGGACCACGCGAGCGAATACCTGGAGGAGCGCACCCTGGCCCTGCCCGAAATCGCGCCGCAGGCCGCCCCCGTGCACAAGCCGGTGCGCGAAGGCCTGCGCGGCCAGCCTGCCCTGGCCTAGCGAGCCGTTGCCACACCCTGCCTGTGAAGACGCCCTGCGGGGCGTTTTTTGTTGTTCGGGAAGTGTCGCGCGGGCGCTACACGCGCGTATTGAGCCCGCCCGAGGCCCAGAGCCCCGTGTCACCCAGAAACTCGCCCAGCAGTTCGCCGAGGACCCCGGCCCCTGCGGAGGCTTTGAGCTGGGTCACGCCCAGGAACTCCGCCTCCACGCGTAAGGCCTCGCGCACCAGGGCGGCCAGCTCCACCTGCAACGCCCCGGTCTGTTCCGGGCGCTCGGCCAGGAGGCGCAGGCTGCACTGCCCCTCTTGGCCGGGCATCCGGGACACCAGCCGCACCTCCAGCCCGCCGCAGGCGGCCAGGCTTCCACTCATGGAGGCTTCGGCAAAACCCTTGCCGCCGCTGCCGCCGGTCATCCGGCGCACGATCTCCTGCCGCCGCAGGCCCGGCAGCAGCCAGGGCAGGTACAGGGCCTCGGCGCCGTGTTCGGCAGCCAGGGTCTCGTTGATGCGCCCAAGCAGCGCCTGGGTGTTTGCATGCAGGCTGGCGGCCCCGGCATCCCCGTTCAGGGCGATGCGCAAGGCCTCCTGGCGCTGGGCAAGTATGGGCGGGATGCGCGCGAGCACGTTCAGCAGGGGCTCGGCATGCTGCTCAAAGGCCTCCCGCGCGGTGCGGAAGCGCTGCACCAGCCCGGGCAGATCGTCCGCAGCGCCGCCGCCGTGCAGGGCCTGGAGGTGGATCTCCGGGATCAGGGCGCGGACCACGAACACCAGCTGGTCGCCGGGCTCGGTCTGGACCTCCAGCCGGGCCAGCAGCTCTTCGCCCCCGGCCTGAACCCAGTACAGGCCAGACGGGTCGCGCCGTAGCACCCGTCCCTGGATGCGCTCGCCGATGCTGTGCCGGGCCCGGAAGTGCGCGGCGCGGTCGCGGCCTGGGCCGGACTGCTGCCCCTGCGGGCCGGTTCCATAGCCCTTGATGCGCATGGTGTTATGCCCTGAGCCTCAGGTGTTCTGGTCGATGATGAGCTCCACCTCGTCCACGGACAGGCCTGTGGTCTTGGCGAGTTCCTTGGGGTTTTTGCCCTGGCGGTTGCCGGAGATGATGACCTGGCGCAGGAACTGCGGGGAGCGGGCGTATTCATCGGCCTGCTTGAGCAGCTTGTTCAGCACCACCACCCGCTCGGTGAGCTGGGTGTCCAGACGGGCCAGATCGTCCTGCCTGCGCTCGAAGCTGTCCACCAGCTCCTGCTCCAGCTGGGTGTTGGCGCGCAGCTTGTTCAGGAATTCCTCCTGCTTGGTCTGCATGCGCGCGATGAGGGCCTCGGACTTGCGCAGGCGCAGGTAGAAGGCGATGACCACGAAGAGCAGGGCCAGCTCGGTGACGGAAAGGGCCAGGAGCAGCAACGCGGTGATCTGCATAAGGGCACCTGTATGGTTTGCGATTGCGCCGGGCGGGAAGCCCAGCCGATGGCTTAAATTGCCCGGTTTTGCGCGGAAAATCAATGCATCGAAAAAATGGGCGACCCCGGCCAGCGCCTGGACCGGGATCGCCCGAGGTGTTGTGGTCGTCGACTAGGCCGAGGCGCGGAAGGAGCGCGCGAAGAGTTCGGCAATGGCGCGGCGACCGTTGTCTTCCAGAAAGCGCGTGCCGGTGCCTGTGAAATGGGCCTTGGTGATGACCGGGGCCGCTACGGCCTCCCATTTGCCCTTGTGCCAGGAAAACCAGCCGTTCTTCACCTGGTCGAAGACGAACAGGGGCTTGTTGCAGATTTTGGCGAACTCCGCACCCCAGCCGGTGCCGCCATTGACGGTGCCGTTGTCCAGGATGCTGCCCACCACAAAGACCTCCAGGCCGGAGTCGACCTGGTACATGATGGTGCGCAGGACCATGCGGATGAGCGGAGCGTTGCTGAAGTTGCGGTCCAGCAGCCTGGACACGTAGGTCAGGCTCACGTCCTTGCGCATGAGTTCTTCCGTGGTCAACATGCGCAGGCCACGGGTGCGCTCGATCTTGTGGCCCTCGAAGGAGAAGTTGACCTCCTGGACGCCGAATGTCTCGGCCTGCTTGCCGAATTCGGTCTCAACGCCCTGCGCGCCGCCGCTGAACAGGGTGTATTCGCTGGGGGTGGGCATTCAAGCCTCCTTGTCTGTTTGAGGTGGCGGAGTATCAGGCCAGGCGCCGTGTCCGCTTAAGCATTATGCACATTCCTTGGCCTGGAAGCAATGCCGCTGGCGCGCAGGTCTGAATTCTCTCGCGTTTTCAGGGGATCCTGTTTAGGGATGCTGTAGGTGTCAAGCACAATGCGACTCTGGACGGGTGGAAGATGAATAACTGGCTGTTCGCCCTGGTGGTCTTGGCCTTCGGTGTCATCCTGGCCCTGTTCATTGACAGGCAGAAGCGCGCGCCTGGGCCTCCTGCGGAGCGCCAGGATCGGCGAAAGTGGCTGTATTACTGGTACCTTGGGCGCTTTCCGACGAAAGAAGAAATCCGCGAAGAGGAGGAGGAAGAGGAAGAGGAAAAGAAGGAAGAAAAGAGACCTAAGTAGGCGGGGAGGCTGGACAAAGAAGCGGTCAGATTTTTACGTTGATGATGTTGCCTGCCCAGGGCGAGGCGTTGGAGGACTGGGTGTCGGGCTGGGGCAGGGCCTCGGGCTGGGGGCGCCGCTGGCGCGCGAAGCCCGGCGTGGAGTTTTTGCCGCCGGTCTCAGGACCCAGAGCTTCCAGGCCTTCCTTCTTCTCCACTTCCTGGACCTTTTGCTCATCCTTGCGCTGATGCTCGGCCACCATCTGACCGAAGAGCACCTGCTGGGCCTCGTGGGGGACGAGGTGCGCGGCCGCGATCTGCTGCATGCTGGGCAGCTGCGAGACCAGGATGGGCAGGTCCAGCGGTGTGGAGGCCATGTCACTTCACCACATACTCCTCGAACAGAAGCGTTTCGAACTTGCCGTCGGTGACGTACTGGTTGACGACGAGCAGCAGTTCCGCCTTCAACTTCTCCGCATTCTTCTCATCGGTCAAAAACTGAACATCTTTATTCTTCAGGTAGTAGAAGAGGGCATTTCGGGCAGGCATCAGTCTGCCTTCGAACTCCTTGGCGACATTTTGGCTGTGCGTGTTCAGCAGGATGCGCGCTATGAGGAAGCGAATTTCTTCTCCCTCGCCCTTTTGCTCCACCCAGAAGGGCTCCAGGCGCACCTGGATCTCCGGGAGTTCGGGCGCGGCAGCCTCGGTCTGGTTGTCCTGCACCGCAGGCTGGGCCGCCGTTTGGGCTGGCGAGTCAGACTTGCCCTTGAAGAAGAGGAATTTTGCGGCCAGGGCGAGGGCCAGTACCACGACGAGGGCTGCTACGCCAATGATGATGAGTTTCTTGCGGTCCTTGGGGGCCGGCTTTTCTTCCTCGGCCGCAACGAGGGACACCGCAGCCTTTGGTTTTGCCGGTTCTGGCTTGACCTCTTCTTCCTCCTCGAGGAAGGGCGCATCGTCCAGGTCGAGGTCGACCTTCTGCGAGGCGCGAGAGGTCTCGCTGGTGTCAAGGACGACATCGTTTTCGCCAGGTTTGCCCGTAACTGTGGGCGGCGCCTCCTCAGCTGGATCTGGAACCACGAGCTTGCCTCCCCATCACGGGTTAGGCCTTAGTTGGCAAAGATCTTGTCGATCTTCTGGCCGAGGGTCTCCGGGGTGAACGGTTTCACGATGTAGTTGGAGACCTTGGCCTGTACGGCCTCGATGATGTTTTCCTGCTGCGCCTCGGCGGTGACCATCAAGAACGGAGTGGCCGCGTATTCCTCGCTGGAGCGCACCTTGCGCAAGAGCTCGATGCCGGTCATCTGTGGCATGTTCCAGTCGGAGATGATGAAGTCGATGTTGTCGCGGTTCAGGGTCTCCCAGGCCGTGGTGCCGTCGTCGGCCTCGGTGACGTTGGTGTAGCCGAGCTGACGGAGGATGTTCTTGATGATCTTGCGCATGGTGGAAAAATCGTCGACAACGAGGATGCGTATATTTTTGTCAGCAGACATGTTGAATTTCCTCCCGGATCAACCATCGTTTTCGTAGCGCCGCCGGAAATTGTCGCGGAGCTTGGCCAGGGCCTGTGAGTGCAACTGGGAAACGCGCCCCTCGGTGATGTCCATGACCTGGGCGGTCTCTTTCATGTTCAACTCTTCACCGTAGTAAAGTGATATGACTAGCTTCTCTCTAGGCGTTAACTCTTCTATGAGGCTTGCAATCTTGTCAACCATTTCCTGAAATGCAGCGGACTGATACGGTTCGTTTTCGGACAGGGATTCGCGGCTGCCGACGAAATTCTCCTGGAACGCATCGAGACTCACACACAACTGATTTTGCAGGGCTTCCAGGCCCTGTTGAACCTCGCGCGAGGAGAGCCCTGTCTTGTTGGTCAACTGTTCCTGGGTGGCTGTGGAGCCCGTTTCGTGCTCAATCTGACGCATGGCCTCGTCGAGCATCTTCACCTTCTGGCGCATCCCGCGCGAGAACCAGTCCATGCGGCGCAACTCATCCAGCATGGAGCCCTTGATGCGGTTCTCCGAGTAGGTGTCGAACTTGATGCCCAGCTCCGGGCGATACTTTCCCAGGGCGTCGAGCAGCCCGATGCTTCCGGCGCTGATGAGTTCACCAAGCTCCACGCTCTGCGGAAGCTTGTTCTTCATTCTCAGCGCCAGAATGCGAATCTTCGGGGCGTAATGCCGGACGATGAGTTCCTGGTCGCGCGGTGGAAAATGCGCCCAGGCAACAACTCCCGACTCCAGTTCACGCCACGGACTGCTCCTGGAAGAGGAGTTTTTTCCAGAAGAATTTAATGTTTCCATCTGCCTTCGCCGTGACTTTCCAGCTGGTTATCTTGGCCGCTACCTGACCTATGGCCACGCTGGCGGGGCAATCAGGGTTTAAGTGCATGAACGGGGTCTGGGCGATGACGGCCTTGCGCACCGCCGCATCCTGCGGGATGAAGCCAACAAAATCAAGGGAGACGCCGCTTAAAAAGTGGTCGCAGGCCTTGTACAGCTTGGTGAAAATTTCTTTCGCACTCTTTTCGTCTCTGGCCATGTTCACCAGCACGCGGAAGCGGTCCACGCCGTGCTTCAGCTTCAGCACCTTGATCAGCGCATAGGCGTCCGTGAGCGAGGTGGGCTCGGTGGTCAGCACTACCAGCCGCTCGCTGGCCGCGATGTTGAAGTAGAGCACATTGTCGTTGATGCCTGCGCCGGTATCCACGATGAGGTGGTCGATGCCGCCCTCAAGGTAGTCCATGGCCTCCAGCAGGTCGAGCTTTTGGCCTGTGGTCAGGTTGACCATGTCGCTCACGCCCGAGGCGGCTGGCAGGATGCGGAATCCGTAGGGCGTGTCGCAGAGGATCTTCTCCAGCGTCATGCCTTCGGCGAAGAGGTGGAACAGATTGAGCTTGGGCGCAATGCCCAGGATCACGTCCACGTTGGCCAGGCCCAGGTCGGCGTCGAGGATGACCACGCGCTTGCCCATCTTGGTGAGCGCGCAAGCCAGATTCACGGAGATGTTGGTCTTGCCGACCCCGCCTTTGCCGGAGGTGACCGAGAAGACCAGCGGGAGAGAACTTGCCATTGCCTTCCTCGCCTTATTGATTCCGCTCGGCCTGGGCGCCGGGCAGGGTGTGCTTAAAGATGAGCCGCCACAACATTTCGCTGGCGGCGGGGGTGATGCTGTTCTTCAGGCCCGCGCCAAAGGACAGGGCCGACACCGGAAGCTCCGTGAGCCGCGCCATGTTGAGCAGTGCGCCAAAGGTACAGGCTTCGTCCAGTTTCGTCCAGATGAGACTTTTCAGTTGCGGGCATCCGTAGCGCCGGGCGATCTCCGTATACTGGCTGGCGCTGAAGTACGGGGCCAGCACGAGGTGCGCCGCCATGTCCCGGCAGTCGGTCAGGCCCAGCTCGGCCAGGCGCTCGGCCAGGGTGGCCTTGCCGGTCAAGCCTGGCAGGTCCACCAGGATCATGTCGAACTTCATGGATTCTTTGAGCAACGCCTCAATCTCCTCGGCATTGGTGGCCTCGCGGAAGGCCAGACCCGAGAGGTCCGCGTAGTGGCGCAGCACCAGCCTGCCCTTGCCCTGGCCCTCGTCCGCGGCCACGACGCAGATGCGCGCCTTGGGCTTGAGCTGCTTCTCGCGCAGGGCCAGGCGGATCAGGCAGGAGCTTTTGCCCGCGCCGTGCGGCCCGGCGAAGACATGGATTTTTTGAAGCCATTTTTTTGACTCGAAACCGTAGCAGGGGGCAACGGTCTCCAGCACCGGGAGGATGGGGCGGTCCGGGTCGGCCTTGAGGTCCAGGAAGACCTTCAGCATGACCTGGGTGTCCACCTCTTCGCGCTCCAGATACTTGAGCGCCACGCGCTGCCTGGGCGTCAGTTCGTCCATGTTCATCTGGGGCTTCACCAGCGCCATCAGATGATCCTTGATCTGCCGCCACTCGCAGGCCCAGTCGGCCGGGTTCGTGTCGTGGGTCGGCGTGAACCCGCCTGCGTCGCGCGGAGCCGCACCAAAACCGTTTCCGCCTGGGCTGCTGGCCTTGGGGCCGACATTGGGATCAAGGGCTGCGGTGATTTCGCAGCTCTTCCCGCCATTTGAGCGCACGGTTTTGGTGTTCAGGATGATGGCGTCCTCGCCCAATTCGGCCTTGACCTTGGCCAGGGCAGCCTGGGTATCCGAGCCCTTGAATGTTTTTACGTGCATGGTGTCAGCTCAGTTTTGCAGTGGCCAAGGATTGGATTCGGATATCTGCCGGTATTTCTGCCTGTGAAACCACAGGCATGGTTGGCAGGAAGCGAAGCAACAATTGGGCCAGATGTGGCCGGACCTGGGGTGCGGTGAGCAGAACAGGCTGTCCGTCGGTGCCTGCGGAGTTCTCCTGGGCCGTGGAGATGGCCCGGATGACCTGCTGCGCCTTGCCCGGCTCCAGGGCCAGATAGCCGCCCTGGTCGGTGTTGCGCAGGCTGCCCGTCAGGAGTTCGTCGATCTCGCCGGACAAGGTGACGATGGGCAGGGTGCCGTCGCTGCCGAGGTAGTTCTTGACGATGGTGCGACCCATGCGTGCGCGCACGTACTCCGTCAGAATTCCGGTGTCCTGGATGGACGGGCCATAGTCGCACAGCGCTTCCGTGATGGTGAGCATGTCGCGGATGCTGACCCCCTCGCGCACCAGGTTCTGGAGAACCTTCTGCACAGTCCCCAGGGGCAGGACGTTCGGCACCAGGTTGTCTGCGGCCTTGGGCGCGCGCTTGGCCAGGTTGTTCAGGAGCTCCTGCACCTCCTGGCGGCCCAGGAAGTCGTGCAGGTTGCGGCGGAATATCTCTGTCAGGTGCGTGGCCACCACGGTGGAGGGGTCGACCACGGTGTAGCCCGCCAGCATGGCGGCCTCGCGCTGCACCTCCGGAATCCAGACGGCCGGCAGGTTGAAGGCCGGCTCCACGGTCTCCACGCCTTCGATGCGGTGCTTGGCGTCGCCGGGGTCCATGGCCAGGAAATGATCGATGAGGATCTCGGCCGAGGCGATGGAGTTGCCCTTCACCAACACGCGGTACTCGCCGGGCTTGAGCTGCAGGTTGTCGCGCAGGTGCAGCGACGGGATGACCACGCCCATGTCCAGGGCGAACTGGCGGCGGATGGAGCGGATGCGCGAGAGCAGGTTGCCGTTCTGCTCCTCGTCCACCAGGGGGATGAGGCCGTACCCGACTTCCAGTTCGAGCTGATCGAGCGGCAGCAGGGCCTGCACCTCTTCCGGGGTGTCCAGCTTGGGCGCGCCGCCCTGGGCCTTTTCCTTGTCCGCCTTGACCTTGGCCTCGTGGTCCGGGCGGGTGCGTTCGGCGATGCGGGCGATCCAGAAGATCAGGGCCGCGAAGAAGAGGAAGGGCAGGGTGGGCAGGCCAGGCACCAGGCCGAAGACCAGCAGGATGCCGGACACGAGCTTGAGGGCGCGGTGGTGGAAGGTCAGCTGGCCGAGGAACTCCTCGCCCATCTTGGCCTCTGCTGCGGCGCGGGACACGATGATGCCTGAGGCCGTGGCGATGATCAGCGAGGGGATGGTGGCCACCAGGCCGTCGCCGATGCTGAGCAGGGTGTAGGTGCGCGCGGCCTCCAGCCAGGGCATGCCCTTCTGGAACACGCCGATGAAGAAGCCACCCACCACGTTGATGAGCAGCATGATCAGGCCGGCCTTGACGTCTCCCTGGACGAACTTGCCTGCGCCGTCCATGGCACCGTAGAAGTCGGCCTCCTTGCGGATCTTGTCGCGGCGCCGGGTGGCCTCGGGCTCGTCGATGAGCCCGGCGTTCAGGTCCGCCTCAACGGCCATCTGCTTGCCGGGCATGGAGTCCAGGGTGAAGCGCGCGGCCACTTCCGCGATGCGCGTCATACCGGCGACGATGACGGTCTTGTTGATGGTGAACAGGATGAAGAAGATGACGATGCCGATGGCGTAGTTGCCGCCGACAACGAACTCGCCGAAGCTCTGGATGACCTTGCCTGCGGCGCCGGTGCCTTCATCGCCGTGCATGAGCACCAGGCGGGTGGCGGCCACGTTGAGCGAGAGGCGCATGAGGGTCGTCACCAGCAGAAGCGACGGGAAGATCGTGAACTCCATGGGGGATTCCAGGAACATGCTGGTGATGAGCACCACGAGGCTGATGGAGATGCTGAAGGTCAGCATGAGGTCCAGCACGATGGTGGGCATGGGCACGAGCATCATCATCAGGATGACGACCACGCCCACGGACAGGAGGATGTCGCCCTGCTTGGCGAATTTTGTGTAGTCGATGTCCAGGGCAGCGAATTTGGCGCTTTGGGACATAATGTTGACGCTCCCTCCGGGTTTGACGCCGGCGAGAGCATCGTCTGGGATGAGGAGTTAGCCCTTGCGGGCCTTGAACTTGGCCAGTCGGGCCAGAATTCCGGCCACAGCCTGGTACATCTCCTCGGGGATGGTCTCGCCGATCTCCACCTGCTTATACAAAGCCTGTGCCAGGGGCGGATTTTCAACGATGGGGATGTCGTTTTCGATGGCCAACTCGCGGATTCTCTTGGCGATGCGGTCCACTCCCTTGGCCAGGATCATGGGCGCCGGGGCCTCTGTCAGGTCATAGCGCAGGGCCACGGCATAGTGGGTGGGGTTGGTGATGACCACGTCGGCCTTGGGCACCGTGGAATTCAGCCGCCTGGCCATGACCTCGAACATCTTGCGCAACTGCTTCTGCTTGATCTCCGGGTCTCCTTCGGCCTGCCTGCGCTCGTCCTTGATTTCCTCCTTGGTCATCATGAGGTTGTCGGTGTAGCGCCAGCGCGTATACCACAGGTCGGCGATGGCGATGAGGATCATGGGCACCAGGGCGTAGCAGATCATCTTGTAGGCCACCATGAGCATGTAGGTCGTGATGCCCATGATGTTCTGGTGGAACAGGGGGATGAGGTTCGGCATCTCCTGGCGGATGACGATGTATGGGGCAATGGCCACGACACAGGCCTGAAGGATGTTGCGGCCCAGACGGACCAGTGTCTCGGGGCTGATCATGAGTTGTTTGAGCGCGGAGAAGATGTTCAGGTTGATGCGGTCCCAGCGGAACTTGAAGACCCAGAGCTTGCCCACCTGCCAGCGCAGGTTGATATATGCGGCCAGGGCGATGAGGCACATGAGGGGCAACAGCAGCAGGGCCATCTTGAGCACGGACCAGATGAACATACTGTACGCGGTCTGCTGGTTCAGGGTCTGGGTGATGCCCTCCACAAAGAACCAGTTGAATATTTCAGTGAAATTCTTGAAGTAATAGTCACCCATATAGCGCATGACGAGGACGCCGGTCAAAAGCACCACAACGGAGCTCACTTCGCTGGATTTTGGGACGCTGCCCTCTTCCCGCGACTTGGAGAGACGCTTTGCCGTGGGCTTTTCTGTTCTGCTCGGATCGTCTCTGGACATGTCTTTCGCCTCGCGCCAAAGCCTACGGCTTGACCACGCCGATCTTCATGATGTGCAATAATACCGAGTCCATGGCCTGGATGAAGCTGACGACATACTCGCTCATCAGCTCCATGATGAAGGTCAGGAACAGGAATCCGACCATGATCTTGAGAGGAAAGCCCATGGTCAGGATGTTCATCTGCGGGGCCACCTTGGAGATGAGCGCCAGGGCCAGGTCCACCAGGAACAGGGCCAGGATGACCGGTGCTGCGATGCGCACGCCCAGGATGAACATCTGCTTGGCGAAGAGCATGACCTCGGTCATGAGCTGTGGTGTCAAGAACAGCCCGCCCGGCGGCACAATGTCGAAGCTGTTCCCAAGCGCCTGGAGCAGATGCAGGTGCCCGTTGAGCGTCAGGAAGGTGAGCATGGTGCACATGTAGATGAAGTGCGTGGTCACGGGCTCCTGTTGGCCGGTCAGCGGGTCGATGGAGTTGACCATGGAGAAGCCCATCTGGAAGTTGATGATGCCGCCGCCTATCTGGACGGCTGCGATGAGCATGCGCACGATGATGCCAAGGGCCATGCCGAGAACGATCTCGCCCGCGAACATGGCCACCAGGCTGGCCGGGTGGGCCGGGAAGTATTCGGCCGGGAAGGAGAGCTTGGGCCACACGGCCAGGGTCAGCACGATGAGCAGGGTGGCCTTGATGACGTTGGGCATGGTGTCGCCGAAAAAGGGCATGACAAAGAGCACCAAGCTGATGCGGAACAGCGTGAGGAAGAAGCTGATGACCGTGCGCGGGTCAAAGGAGAAGATGTCCATGAACGTCCGCCTGGATGCGCCGGAGCGGATCGCGCACGGTGCGCGCTCCGGACCTGGGGCATTGGCGCGAGACTAGCCCAGCTTGTGCCGGGCGTCCAGAAAAAGGGCGGGGCCAGTTTCGGATGGTCAGTTCAGAATGTAGCGCATGGGGTTCACCGGAATGCCGCTGATGCGCACTTCGTAGTGCAGGTGCGGGCCGGTGCTGCGGCCGGAGTCGCCGATGTAGGCCACCACTTCGCCGCGCTGCACGGACTGCCCGGGCTTTACGGACACTCGCTGCAGGTGGGCGTAGCTGCTGACCAGCCCGGTGCCGTGGGTCAGGTTGAGCACCAGGCCATAGGCCGGGTCGCGCTCGATGAAGGCCACCACCCCGCGCGAGGGCGCATAGATGGGCGTGCCGGCCGGGGCGGAAATGTCCAGGCCCTTGTGGAACTCGCGCTTGCCGGTGAAGGGCGAGACGCGCCAGCCGAACCCGGAGGTGACCCAGCCGCCAGTGGGCCAGACCGACGGGGTGGCCTCCAGCACATCCCTGTTGGCGCGCAGGCGCTGGATGATCTCCTGCTGGCGCACCTCTTCCATGCGCGCCTCCACCGAGAGCTGGCGCAGAAATTCATTCATCTTGCGGGCCAGCAGCTCCTGCCGGTAGAGCGGCAGGTAGCCCTTGGCCAGATCCTGGCCCGGACCGCCCCTGGACGCCACGCTCATGATGTTCTCCTGCTCCAGGTTGATCATGACCCGAAGCTTGGAGTCGAAATCGCGGATGCGCGAGACGTCTTTCTGGAGGGTGACGAGCTTCTGGCTCAGGTTGAGGAGCTGGGATTTTTGTTCGTGGGCGGATTTTTCGGTGAGGCTCAGGCTTTTTTCCAGGCTGCCGCTGCTGGCGTAGTTTTTCAGCAGCACCACATTGCCCGCCACAAGCAGCGCCAGGACGAGTCCCAGACCCATGAGCATCCAGCCCTTGAACTGGAGCTTGCGGGCTTTTCCGCGCTTCTCGCGGAAGACGACGATGTGGAAGCGTCCCAAAAACATGAATTATTCCAGCAGTGTAGTTTGTCGCTCGGGCACATGCCCCCAGCTTCTGATTCCTTTAGCGTATCAGGAAGTCCCGGTCAAGTCGACGCCGTTGCGGCCCAGCTGGTAGCGCCGCAGGGCGTTGAAGATGTTCTGCTGGATGCGTTTGTCCTGGCCCATCTCAAGCTGCAGCCAGTCGTGGATCTCGGTCCGGCGGGTGCTGCCGCTGGAGGGGCAGTTGTTTTTCCAGATGGGCAGGCCCCACTGGCGGGCGGCGGCCTTCATGAAGGACTTTTCGAGGAACAGGGCCGGCCGGATGACCTTGAGGCGGCCCCCAAAAAAGTCCTCGCTGGCCGAGAGGCCGTCCACGCGGCCGTTCTGCACCACGTTCATGAAGAAGGTCACCACCAGGTCGTCGGCATTGTGCCCGAAGGCCAGGTGCGTGAGATTGTACTCGCGGCAGAGGTCGAAGAGACGCTTGCGGCGCAGCATGCTGCAAAAGAAGCAGGGCGAGTTCTTGCGGTTCTCGCTGGAGTGGGCGCGCGGGCCATGGTCGCTGGTCTCGATGTGCGCGGCCAGCCCCTCGGCCTGGACCCAGTCCACCAGCGGGCGGTGGCTGTCAGGCTCAAAGCCGGGGTTCACGTGGAGCACCATGAGCTCCATGGGGAAGGGCACGATGGCCTTGCGGATGGTCAGGGTCTTGATGAGCGCAAAACTGTCCACGCCGCCGGACACGGCCACGCCGATGCGAGCGTTTGGCCCGGCCATGTCCGTCTTGTGCATGAGCAGGCCCACGGTGCTGACGCATTTTTTTTGGGCGTATGAGAGCTTGCCGAAACCGGCCATCAACAGATCCTCCTGTGCGCTGGGGGCGCGCAACCGTTGGACCTAGTCCATTTGTCCTTGACATGCAAGGTGCGTTCAGCTAAGAAATTCAGCTCTTGTTTATTGCGCTGTTCCGGGGTGTACCCCGTTCTCCCGAGAGTCCGGCCGCTCAGTGGCAGAATGTGTGACAAAGGGCGCAGCCCGATGCCGAACCTGGAAGGCCCTCCTTGACGATACATTTCCCCCGCCCTGGGGTATTCCTCAGCCTCGTGCTGTTGATGGCCCTGGCCGTCGGCCTGTTCCTGGTCAGCCAGGACCAGGGGCTGGGCAGCGGCGTCTGGCCCAACTACACTGTGGACGCCGTGCAGTCCATTGAGATCGCCACGCGGGGCGAGCGCTACACCCTGATCAAGGAGCCCTCCGGCTGGGTGGTGCGCATGGAGGGGGCTGAACCCGACGCCCTGCCCATTCCGGCGGACCAGTCCAGAATCGAGGCCCTGCTCGCGGCCATCGACCGCCACCGCCCCACCCAGAACCTGGGCCAGGCGCCAGCCGCAGAGCTGGCTGGGTACGGCTTCTCCGATCCAGCTGTGCGCATCCTGCTGCGTCCTTCTACACTCGCCCAGCGCGAGGTGCTCCTGACCTTCGGCCATGAGACGCCCACGGGCGCGGCCCTCCACGCCCAGAGCAGCCTGGCCCAGGACTCCGTGTTCCTGCTCGACGCCAGCATTCTGCACCAGATCGACAAGCCTTCCGAGCACTATTACGACTATCATCTGCTGGACCTGCGCACCGAGGACGCCCAGCACCTGTCCTTCACCGGGGCTTCTGGTGTCCAGTGGGAGCTGGAGCGCATGGAGGACGCCTTTGTCTTCCTGCGCCCGGAGTCGCTCAAGGGCGCCACGGTGTCCTTCTCCGAGGTCCGCCTGTTTTTGCACAACCTCTCCGCCCTCGGCGCCGACAGCATCCTCTCCAAGGCTGACCGCCAGCCAGCGGGTCGGCCCTCCTTCACCCTGGAGATTCTCACGGCCAAGGGCACGGCGCCGCTTCAGCTGGAGATCTTCCCCCCGGGCGAGGCCGAGCAGGCCTTTGGCCGTTCGTCCCGCCACCCGGCCGGGTTCCTGCTGGAGCGCGAGAAGGCCAAGAACCTGGTCCGCCTGGCCTTTGACATGCAGTGGCGCGGCGTCATCACCGTTGACTCCGCCCATGTTGCGACAGCCAGGATCTATTCGGTCATGGGCAACCAGACCCTGATGGCGGAGAAGACCGCCTCTGGCTGGGAGGACCGCGAGCACGGCGGCAAGGTCGCCGGACTTGACATGACGCTGTGGCGACTTAAAGAATTACGCTTTGAGGCGGAGCCGGTAGGCCGCTTGGCCTATCCGGCGGTCCAGCGCTTGACTCTGGAGCTTTTGGCAAAGGATGCCAAGGTGTTGTCTGCCTTCACCTTCTATGCAGACCCCAGGCTGCCGCCTGACCAGTGCTGGCTCAAGGTGGGCGCTGAGGAGATGTTCTATCCCGTCGGCAACCAGATTATCGAGGAATTGCAAGGCTACCTGCCACCGCGCACGGTCCGGCCCCCAGGGAACTGACCCGGAGTCGGGGCGTGTTTGTCCAATGTTGTTATGTCAAGGAGATATGCATGGCGAGAATTACAGTTGAAGATTGTCTGGCCAAGGTCGGCAACCGCTTCCTCATCGTCCAGATGGCCATCAAGCGCGTGAAGCAGTACCGTGAGGGCTACGCCCCCTTGATTGAGTCCAACAACAAGGAAGCTGTCACCGCCCTGCGCGAGATCGCCCAAGGCAAGGTGCTGCCCGCCGAGTCCATCCCTGAGGCTGGCATCCACGCCCCTGGCAAGTAGCATTTGTCTATGTCCAAGCGAGATTTTTACGAAGTCCTTGGGGTCCAGAAAAACGCCTCTGAAGATGAGCTCAAGCGCGCCTACCGCAAGCTGGCCCTCGAGCACCACCCGGACCGCAACCAGGGTGATGCCGAGTCCGAGTCGAGGTTCAAGGAGGCCGCCGAGGCCTATGACGTGCTGCGCGACGCCGAAAAGCGCCGCCGCTACGACACCTTCGGCCACGAGGGGTTGAACGGCGGGGCCGGGGGCTTCAGCTCCTCCGAAGACATCTTCGGGGCCTTCAGCGACATCTTTGGCGAGGTCTTCGGCTTTTCCGCCGGTGGACGCGCCGGGGCGCGCCGCGCCCAGGCCGGCATGGACCTGCGCTACAACCTGACCATAACCTTCCGTCAGGCCGCCAAGGGCGACGAGGTGAAGCTCAACATCCCCGTGAGCGTGGCCTGCGAGACCTGCAATGGCACCGGGGCCGAACCCGGCACAGAGCTGAAGAACTGCGGCCAGTGCCGGGGCACCGGGCACGTCCAGCAGGCCCAGGGCTTCTTCCGCATCTCCGTCACCTGCCCCAACTGCCACGGCCGGGGCAAGATCATCAGCCAGTTCTGCTCCAGCTGCCGGGGCGGCGGGCAAACCAGCCAGATGCGCGAGCTCAAGGTGCGCATCCCGGCCGGTGTGGACCACGGCTCGCGTCTGCGCCTGCGGGGCGAGGGCGAACCCGGCCTGGGTGGCGGGCCTCCGGGCGATCTTTACGTGGTCATCAGCGTGGAGGCGGACAAGACCTTTGAGCGCCAGGGCCAGAACCTGGTGCTGCATCGCACCGTGACCTTCGTTCAGGCCGCCCTGGGCGACAAGATCGAGGTGCCCACCCTGGACGAGGCTATCACCGTGGACGTGCCCAAGGGCACCCAGAGCGGCGAGATCTTCCAGCTGCGTGGCCTGGGCCTGCCGCATCCCGGCAGCAGCCGCAAGGGCGACCTGCTCATCGAGATCAAGGTGGATACCCCCACCTCGCTCTCTGCCCGCCAGGAGGAGCTCCTGCGCGAGTTCGCCCGCCTGGAGGAGGAGAAGCCGCTCAAGAAGGCCAAGAACTTCTTCAAGAAGGCCAAGGATAAAGTCCTGGGCGACTCGTGAGGTGGCTGTGACGGATGAATTCTCGCATCTGGACGCCAGCGGCCGGGCCCGCATGGTGGACGTGACGACCAAGGACGTGAGCGTGCGCATCGCCCGCGTGCGCATCGAGGTGCTCATGAACCAGGCGACCATGCGTCTCCTGGTCCAGAAAGCCCTGCCCAAGGGCGAGGTGCTGGGCACCGCGCGCATCGCGGGCATCCTGGCTGCCAAGCGCACTGCCGAGCTCATCCCCCTGTGCCACCCGCTGCCGCTCGACTTCGCAGACATCACCTTTGAGATCGACGAGGCGGGCGGGCGCGTGTGCATCGAGTCCGAGGCCCGCACCAGTGCCAAGACCGGCGTGGAGATGGAGGCCCTTGTGGCCGCCCAGGTGGCCGCCGCCACCATCTACGACATGTGCAAGGCCGTGCAGAAGGACATCCGCATCACCAACTGCCGCCTAGTGTACAAGAGCGGCGGCAAGAGCGGGGCCTTTCAGGCCGATTAAGGGCGTGCCTGCCTGACGAAGACGCCCGTCCCGGCCCATCCAAGTGGTGGCCGGGGCGGGCGTTTTTTTGCGTCAGCGGGGAGTGTACAGGGGAGTGGTTTCGCGCAGGACCTGGCGTATTCCGGCATGGGCGCGGGTCAGTTCCTCGGGGGTGATGCAGGCCGGGGGCATGAGATAGACCACGTTGCCCAGGGGCCGCACCAGCAGGTTCCACTCCAGGAAGCGGGCCTTGAGCTCCGGGCCGAGGGACGAATGGTAGTCGCCCTCGCCGCCCAGATTTACGGCCGCGATGGAGCCCAGGGCGCGGGGCCTTGTGATGCCGGGCATGGAGGCGACCTCGTTCAGCCAGCGCAGGTTGGCATGGTGGATGGTTGCGATGCGTTCCAGGGTCCGCTCGGACTCAAAAAGCGCCAGGGAGGCCAGGGCCACGGCGCAGCCCAGCGGGTTGGCCGTGTAGGAATGGCCGTGGGCAAAGGCTGTGCTGAAATCCTGGCCCAAAAAGGTTTGGTAGATGGCTGTGCTGGCCACCGTGGCCGCCAGGGGCAGGAATCCGCCGGTGAGGCCCTTGGACAGGCAGATGATGTCGGGCACCACTCCGGCCTGCTCCAGGGCGAAGAGGGTGCCGGTGCGGCCGAACCCGGTCATGACCTCGTCGAGAATGACCGGTATGCCGTGCGCGGCCACACGCCCGCACACGGCGCGCAAAAACTCCGGCCGGCACATGCGCATGCCCGCTGCGCCCTGCACCAGCGGCTCGGCGATGAACCCGGCCAGGCGCGAGCCGTCGCGGTCCAGGATGGCGTCCAGCTCCGCCAGGGCCGCGGCCTCGCGCTCCTCCACGTCCGCATCATGCAGCCAGGTCTCGGCAAAGGGCGTGTGGCGCGTCTCCAGCAGCACGTCCTCAAAGGGCGCATAGAACCCGGAGCTGCGGCCCACGGACATGGCCCCGAAGGTGTCGCCGTGGTAGCCGCCCTGGAAGGCCAGGAACAGGGGGCGGCCCTGTTCGCCCCGGTTGCGCCAGGACTGAAACGCCATCTTGAGCGCGGCCTCCACGGCGGTGCTGCCGTTGTCGGAGTAAAACACGCGGTCCAGCGGGCGGGGCAGCAGGCGGGTCAGGGCCTCGGCCAGTCGTGCGGCGGGCGCGTGGGTAAACCCGGCGAAGATGACGTGCTCGAGCGTGCGCGCCTGCCTGGCCAGGGCATCGGCAATGGCCGGGTGGCAATGGCCGTGCACGTTGACCCACCAGCTGGAGGCCAGGTCAAGAATCTCCCGGCCGTCTTCGAGGAACAGCGAGGCGCCCTTGGCCCTGGCAACGGGCAGGGGCGCTGGCGCGGTCCGTTCCTGGGTGAAGGGATGCCAGACATGGCGCAGGTCCAGTTCGGCTATGCTCATGGCCGCCACCGCACCCAGTCCAGAACTTCCGGCGCCGGGGCCGCGCGCAGCAGCGCCTCACGCGTCACCGCTTGCAGGGAGGGGATGTGTCCAAGCACGCGGACGTTGCCGTGGTGCTCGATGGCCTGGCGGTTGGCAGGACCTGATTCTGTATTGTTGGGCCCGCCGCAGAAAACCACTCCGAGCACGGGCAGGTTGCGCGCGCGCAGGGCCAGGAGCGTCAGGCAGGTGTGGTTGATGGTGCCCAGGCCGGTGCGGGCCACGACCAGCACCGGGGCCGCGAGACGCGCCATGAGATCGAGCATGGTCTCGTCCTCGCCCAGCGGAACCAGCACTCCGCCCGCGCCTTCGACCACAAGGGGGCGGTCGGTCTGCGGCCAGGCGAAGTCGTCCAGGCTGATGCGCAGGCCCTCCTGGGCAGCGGCCTCGTGGGGCGAACGCGGCAGGCGCAGGAGATGGCGTTCCGGGTGGATGCGGGCGCTGGACAGCCGGGCCACAATGTCCGCATCGCGCTCGGGCGGATATCCCGTCTGCACGGGCTTCCAGTAGTCCGCGCCAGTGTGCAGGCACAGCCAGGCGCTGGCCACGGTCTTGCCCACACTGGTGTCCGTGCCGGTGACGAATACCCTCACAGCCCCTCCCTTTGCACCAGGCAATAGAGGATGCGCGCGGTGGCGTCCAGGCCGCCTTCGAAGCGCCTGAGCACGGGCCGGATGGTGGCGGGGGTATAGCCCGGGCGCGGTTGGTCCGCGCCGATGAGCCGGAAGCTGTCGGCAAAGGCGCTGGCGCTGGGGAAATGCTGCTGGCGTTCCTCCACGCGCTGCGCGAGGCGCGCAGGGGCGAGGTGTTGCAGGGCCGCGAGCAGGGCGTGCTCCTCGGGCAGGGGCAACAGCCCGGAGGTCCGGCCCAGCTCGGCAAAGGCCGCCTCCCATTCCGGAAAGCTGCCCGAGAGCGGCACGGAAAATGCCAGAAACGGCGTCTGCCGCGCCAGCCGGACGATGCCGGGCACCGGGTCCGCGAACCACTGGCAGGTCAGGTTGGACACAATGGCCGCCGGAGGCGTGGTGAAGGCCGCCTGCTGGGCGTCCAGCACGGCAAAGGACAGGCCCTCGCGCTGGCCCAGGCGCGCGCGGCACTGCTCCAGCATCTCCGGGGACAGGTCCGTGGCCAGGTACTCTCGGCCGGGCGCATGCAGCAGTTCCGTGAGCAGCCCGGTGCCGCAGCCGATCTCCACCACCAGGCCCCGGTTCGTCCGATCCTGGCCCCGGTCCGTCCGATCCTGGACCGGCAGACCGCCGTGTTCGCGCAGGAAGGCCGCGAGGGTCTCTGCCGTGTGCCGTTGCAGGTGCGCATGCTCGGCGTAGTGCCTGGCGCGGCGGCCAAAGCTCTGGGCCACAGCCCGTGTGCGGGTCAGGCGCGCAAAGCCGTCAGCAGAGGTCATGGAGAAACCCCTGGAGCAGGCCCAGACAGTCCTGGCTGCGGGTCATGGGCAGGGCGTGGCCGCCGGTTTCAAGCAGCTCCAGCCGCGAGCCGGGCAGGAGCGCGTGGGCCTCACCAGCCAGCTCTGGCGGCGCGATGCGGTCGTCCAGGGCCTGGATGAGCAGCGTCGGGACCGGGCGATTGTCCGGGTGATTGTCCGGGCGCAGGTCCATGCCGCGCATGTTCAGGTCGCGCAGGTGCAGCAGGTCCGTGCGCAGGCGCGCCAGGCCGCCCGCCAGGGGCAGGCCTCCGCCGCTGCGCTGGTGGCCGCAGCGTCTGTGGAAGCGCGCCAGCACATCCTCCGGGGCCACGTCCAGGCGCTGGAGCATGGCGTCAAGGATCTCGGGCGGGGTGCCCGTGGTTGCGTCCGGCTTCCGGCAGAAGCGCAGGAAGCCGCTCACGCCGACCAGGCCGCGCCAGGGCATGTTCATCTCCAGCAGCCGGGCAAAGCCCAGGGAGTGCCCCACGCCGACCCAGCCGTCGGGATTTTCCGGCAGCCCGTCCTGTAGGTTGTCATGTAGATCATCCGGCAGGGCCATGCGGCGCGGACTGAAATACCCGGCGTCCAGGACCACCACCGGGGCCTGGCCCAAGGCCTTGGCCCAGTCGTCCCAGGTCTCCGGACCGTAGCCCCAGCCGTGCAGGAAAATCAGGCCGATCATAGGCTGCGCAGGGCCTCAAGGAGCCGGGCCAGGTCCTGGTCCGTGTGCGTGGCAGAGAGCCCCAGGCGCAGGCGCGAGGATCCCTGGGGCACCGTGGGCGGCCGCACGGCGGAGACGCGGATGCCCTGGGCGGCCAGCGCGTCGCGGGCCTGCACCGTGCGCTGCGGGTCACCCAGGATGACGGGCACGATGTGCGTTGCGGACGTGCCGGCGTCCAGGCCGGCCTGGCCCAGGGCCGAGCGCAGGCGTTCGGCGCGCCCCAGCAGGGCCGCGCGCTGGGGACCCAGGCCGGGCAGCAGTTCCCAGGCGCAGAGCGCAGCGCCCAGGACCAGGGGCGAGGGCGCGGTGGAGAAGATGAAGCCCCCGGCCTTGTTCACAAGATAGTCGCGCACCAGGGTGGAACAGGCCACGTAGCCGCCGCTGACGCCCAGGGCCTTGCTGAACGTGCCCATGACCACGCTGCTCGGGGCCAGGTCGATGGTCTCGGCGAGGCCATAGCCGTTTGGTCCGAACACGCCCGTGGCGTGGGCCTCGTCCAGGTACAGGAGCGCCCCGAAGCGCAGGGCCAGGGCCTGGAGCGCGGCCACGTCGGCCATGTCCCCGTCCATGCCGAACACGGTCTCGGACAGGATGACTCTGGGCCTTGGGTCATGGGCGTGTTTTTCCAGGAGCGCTTCCAGGTGCGCCAGATCGAGATGCCGGTAGCGGATCTGCCGGGCTCCGGCCAGGGTGCAGCCCAGGTGCATGCTGGCATGGTTCAGGCGGTCGGCCAGGACGAGGGGCTCCGCGCTCAGGACGGTCTTGTCCAGCAGGGCCGCAATGCAGGCCGCGTTGGCCTGATAGCCGGAGGAGAACACCAGGGCGGCGTCAGCGCCCTTGTCCCGGGCGATGCGCGCCTCGAAAGCCTCGTGCAGGGGCGTGTTGCCCGAGAGCAGGCGCGAGCCCGTGGCCCCGGCCCCGAAGCGGCGTCCGGCCTCGGCTGCGGCCTCGACAAGTTCTGGCCGGTGCGCCAGGCCCAGGTAGTCGTTGCCGGAGAAGTCCAGTACATCAGCTGGCGCATTGGCGTCTGGCAGGCAACGCAGCAGACCGTCCCGTTCCAGGGCGACCAGGGTGTCGGAGTAGTGGCGCAAGAGATCTGTCATGGCCTGTGCGCTGTGTTGGGGCGGCCCTGCACGTGCCGTGCGCGCCTACCAGACCAGGCGCATGCGCACGCCCTGGGCGGCGATGTGCTCCTTGATCTGGCGGATGGTGTATTCGCCGTAGTGCACGATGGAGGCGATGAGCGCTGCCGAGGCTTTGCCTTGGGTGAAGGCCTCGGCCATGTGCTGGGGGTTGCCCGCGCCGCCCGAGGCGATGACCGGGATGCGCACGTTCTTGGTCACCTTGCGCGTCAGCTCCAGGTCGTAGCCGTCCTTGGTGCCGTCGGCGTCGATGGAGTTGAGGCAGATCTCGCCCGCGCCCAGGGCTTCGCCGGTCTTGGCCCAATCGAGTGCGTCCATGCCGGTGTACTTGCGGCCGCCGTGGATGACCACCTCGAAGCCGGAGGGGATCGTCGTGCTCTTGTCCACGCGCTTCACGTCCATGCCCAGCACCACGCACTGGGAACCGAAGGCCGCAGCGCCCTCGCTGATGATGTCCGGATTCTTGACCGCGCCGGAATTGACCGAGACCTTCTCGGCCCCGGCGCACAGCACGGCGCGCATGTCGGCCACGGAATTGATGCCCCCGCCCACGGAAAAGGGGATGAAGATCTGGCTGGCCACGCGCTCCACCACGTCCAGAAAGATGCCCCGGCCTTCCGCCGAGGCCGTGATGTCGTAGAACACGATTTCGTCCGCGCCCTGCTCGTAGTACATGCGCGCGGTTTCCACAGGATCGCCGATGTCCACGTTGCCCTGGAACTTCACGCCCTTGGTGAGCTTTCCGCCCCGCACGTCCAGACAGGGTATGATGCGCTTACTGAGCATTTCGGGCCTCCAGGCAAAAGGCGTGGAAGTTTCGGAGCAGCTGGAGGCCGGGCGTGCCGCTCTTTTCCGGGTGGAACTGCACGGCCCAGAGGCCGGTGCGGCCATGCACGGAGCAGAAGCGCTGGCCATAGGAGGTCTCGCCGATGACGAACTCGGGCCTGGGCGCGGGGTGGTAGCTGTGCACGAAATAGAACTCGGCCTCAGGCAGAATGCCGTGAAACAGCGCGCAGGGCTGTTTCAGCTCCACGCGGTTCCAGCCCATGTGCGGCACGCGGATGGGGGTGCCGTCCTCCTCAAGCCAGGCCGGGTTGAACAGGCGGCATTCGCCGGGGATCACCGCCAGGGTGCGGGTGTCGTTCTCCTCGCAGTAGTCCAGCAGGATTTGGCAGCCCACGCAGATGCCGAGCAGGGGCTTCTCCTGCCAGATGAGGCTCTTGATGACCTCGTCCAGGCCGCCGGAGGACAGTTCGTCCATGGCCTGGCCAGCCGCGCCCACGCCGGGGAAGATGATCCCGTCCGCAGTGGAAAGCTGGTCCGGGTCCGCAGTGATGCGGTTCTCAATGCCCAGGTGGTCCAGGGCGCGGCGAACACTGGTCTGGTTGCCTGCCTTGTAGTCGAGGATGGCGAGCATTTCTTGCTCCTTGTCGGCGTATGTTTCCTGCGGCCTAGTCAATTTCCGCGCGGATGACAAGTGCCGGGAGCAGGGCCGGGGAAGCGGTATTTGGCTGCGGCGCGGCAGCGCTACTTGGCGAGAATGCGCAGGAACAGGTCGCCGCTCGCGGGGCCGAGCTTGCGGCCCAGGCCACGCAGGCGGATGGGGCGGCCCACGACGAAGTCGTGGGGCAGGGTGATCTCCACGGTCTTGGGCTCCCCGCTGAAGCGTGCGCTCACCGTGATGCGCAGGGTTTTCCCCGGGCCCAGGCTGTGCGCCGGGAAGTGCACGGTCTGTTCGTCGTCCAGTTGGCGGCGCAGCCAGGACTTGATGCCGCCGAGGAGGCCCTTGCTCATGTCCAGGTCAAGGGACTTGTCGCCCCACTGGATGTTCAGGCTGCGGCGCTGCGGCGTTTCGTCTGTGGCGCGCTGCCCGGAGCGACGTCGGCCCTGGCCCTGATGACCGGCGCCGGAGCCGGGACCGGGCTGGCTGTGCTTGAGCTGGCTGTAAATGTCCTCGAAGACCTGCCGGGCAAAGGGGTCGGAGAGCAGGTCGCGCAGGACCTCCTCCTCGCGGATGTGGAAGCCCTGGCCCTCGGCCTTGCGTTGCGAGGATCTGGCGTCCCGGCGGGCCTCGGTCTGCTGTTTGCCATAGGCCTTTTCGGCCTTGGCCTGTTGGGCCTTGTTTCTGGGGTCCTCGGCCGCTCCGGCATCGGGCCAGACCTTGGCGCGCGGGCCGGACACGTCCGTCAAGGTGTGGGTGAGCAGGATGTAAGCTTCGTTCAGCTGGCGGAACTGCTCGGCCGCCCTGGGCGAGGGGTTCAAGTCCGGGTGCAGGCGGAAGGCCTGCTGGCGGAAGGCTGCCTTGATCTCGTCCAGGTTTGCCCCTGCGGGCGCCTGGAGGATGCGGTAGCAGTCCTGTAGGTTCATGAGCCTTGGCGCCGCCTGAGGGCCCCGTCGAGCACCAGGGCGCGGGGCGACTCCGGTCCGGGCTCGTGCACCAGGCCGTGTTCATACAGATAGGCCACGCCCTGGCTGACGAAGAGCGGATGCCCGGCCGCGTGGTTCACGCCGGGGCAGTCGGTCTGGATCATCTGCCAACTGAGCGCGTCCACCAGATTGCCCCGGAAATAGGGCCAGGCCCGGCAGATGTCCGGCCTGCCAGCGTGCACGCCGCAGCCCTGGCCCTGGCGGAAGAAGACGCAGTAGCCGTCGGCGCCCACGCGCAGGCGGATCTTCTCGCCCACGGACTCGGCGCAGCTGGCGAGCATGGCCAGGGTGTCCTGGCCCAGGTGCCGGGCCAAGCGCTCCCGGTCGCGGGCGGTCATGACGATGCCGCCCACGCCCTGGCAGCAGTGGCCGCAGCGCTGGCAGGAAAAAGACGACTCAGCCATGCAGGAGCCCCTTGGCCACAAGGTTCTTGTGGTCCACCTTGAGGCAGCGGTCTTCCACGACGAGTATGGGCACAAGCACCGGGTGGGCGGACAGGATGCGCCGGGCAGCAACGCTGAAAATGCCGGACTGCATCCAGAAGCAGCAGGGCAGCGGCGACAGGCGCAAAAATTCCTCGGCGTGGGCCGGGCAGGCGTCGCTGGCGCGGAACAGGTCCACCAGGTCCACGGGCTCCGGAATGTCGTTTAAGGTCGGGTAGGCCTTGAGCCCCCAGACCTCGGCGCGCTTGGGGTGCACGGGGATGACGCGGAAGCCCGCGTCGATGAGGTAGCGGCCCACATTGTCCACGGGCTGGCCGGGCTTGTCCTTGGCCCCGACCACGGCGATGGTCTTGACCTCGCTCAAGAGTGCGGCTAGCTCTGTTTCGCTGTACAGCATGTGCTCCCCTGTCCACCGGGTGTCCGCCAGAACTGCGGCGCGTAGGCCGGGGCGGCACGTGACTTTGTATCCCATTCCGAAGGCAATGCCTAGACCCCGGGCCGCAAGCCCGGACAACGCCCAGCTAACGCCCAGACAAGGAGACCTCCGCATGTTTGAAGCCCTGGCCGTCATCCCTGCCGAGGAACTCGCCCTGCGCCATGAGCGCTGCCGCCGCCTGTTGCGCGAACTGGCCCCCCAGGCGGGCGGGCTGCTCGTCTTCGCACGGCCGCAGGTCTACTACCTGACCGGCACTTTGGGCATGGGCTGCGTGTGGCTGCCGCTTGCGGGCGAGCCCCTGCTCCTCTTGCGCAAGGGCCTGGGCCGCGCCGCCCTGGAGGCGCCGGGCATCCGCGCCGTGGGCTACCGCTCCTACAAGGACTTGCCGGGTCTGGCGGCCGAGGCGGGCGTCCCCTTGCCCGAGGTCGTGGCCGTGGACCAGGCCGGGCTGACCTGGCAGCTGGGCGAGCTGCTGGCCGCGCGCCTGTCTGCGCAGCGCTTCGTGCCCGGCGACCTGGTCCTGGCCATTGCCCAGTCCCTGAAGAGCGAGTGGGAGCTTGGCATCATGCGCCTGTGCGGCGAGCGCCACGACCTGGGCCTGTATGAGATCCTGCCGAAACTCATCAGGCCCGGCCTGAGCGAGCGCGAGATCGCGCACCTGTCCTGGGGCGTGTTCCTCGAGCTGGGCCACCAGGGCATCATGCGCATGTCCAACTTTGGCGAGGAGGCCTTCCTGGGGCATGTGTCGGCCGGGGATTCCGGCAACTATCCGAGCAGCTTCAACGGCCCCCTGGGCCTGCGCGGGGAGCACCCGGCCGCGCCCGTCATGGGCTACGCAGGGAAACTGTGGCAGCAGGGCCAGCCCCTGGCCCTGGACATCGGCTTCATGCTCGAGGGCTACCACACGGACAAGACCCAGGTGTACTGGGCGGGCAAGGCCGGGAGCATTCCGGCCGAGGTCCAGGCCGCGCACTCCTTCTGCGTGGACGTGCAGGCCTGGCTGGCCGAGAATTTGCGTCCTGGCGCGCTGGTGAGCGAGCTGTACGCCCACTGCGCGGCCTGGGCCGTCCGGGCGGGTTTTGGCGAGGGCTTCATGGGCCTGGGCGAGAACAAGGTGCCCTTCCTGGGCCACGGCATCGGCCTGTCCATCGACGGCTGGCCAGCCATCGCCAAGGGCTTTGACCGGCCGGTGGAGAAGGGCATGGTCTTCGCCCTGGAGCCCAAGCACGGCCTGCCGGGCATTGGGATGGTGGGCGTGGAGAACACCTTTGAGGTCACGGATGCGGGCGCGGTGTGCATCACCGGAGCCGGCTACGACATGGTTTGCGTGGAATAGGCGCTTCAGACCGAGGTGCTCAGGACGAGGCGATCATCTGGAGCTGCGGGCCTTGCAGCAGCCAGCGCAAGCTGCCGGAGCGGCTGCCCAGGCTGGTGACGCTGATGGCCAGGAGCGCGCTGCCGTCCAGGGCCAGGGAGAGCCTGGGGCCGCTGGTGAGCAGGTGCGAGGCCAGATCGCCCAGGAGGGGCAGCTCGCCGCAGAGGTACACGGACTGGTAGCGCTCGCAGACGCGCAACTGCTCCAGGCAGACCTTGAGGCTGACGCCCGGGTCGAGCCCGGTGAAGGATGTGACGCTGGAGGCTGCGTAGCCCAGGCCCTCGGCCACGCTGCGCGTGGTCTGGACAGCGGCATGGCGCGGGCTGGTGAGCAGGGCGTCGAACCACAGGCCCATGACGCGCATGGCCTGGGCCGTGCTGGCCACCTGGCTCTGGCCCACCGGGCTCAAGGGCTGGTTGGGATTGACCTCCTGGGGCAGGCATGCGCCGTGTTGCATCAGGTACAGGTTCATGGCTCCCTCCAGCTTGGATTCGCACCGTGCGTATTTCTTAGCCCAAGGCGCTCCGGGCCGCAAGCTCCATGACGGAACACTCTTGCCAGCATGGTTGGGTCAGGGTAGGGTGATCCTATGTTTCCTCACGGCATGCTTCACCTTTGTCCCCCGCTGTGCTGCTTCAGTGCTGCGCGCGCCACGGCCTGGAGGCCTGCGCGGCAGGACTCCAGTGGTCCGCTTGGCCCGGCGCTGCCCCTGCCAGCGCCCTCGCGGGGGCGTGCACCTGCCGCCCCGGCCCTGCTGGCCCTGGCCCTGTCATTGATCCTGTCGTTGGCCCTGTCACTGGCCCTGGCCCGGCCTGCCTTGGCCGAGACCATCCGCGTGAGCGCCGCAGCCGATGCCGGAGCTGCCCCGGTGCAGGCCCGCCAGCAGGCCCTGGAGCGCGCCTTTGTCGAGGCCGTGTTCCAGACCGCCCAGCGCTTGCTGCCTGCGCCCCTGCCGGAACCCAGGGCCGCGCTGTTGCGCCAGCACCTGGCCCCGCGCGCAGCGAGTCTTGTCCAGAGCTTCCAGGAAATCTCGCCCGCCAAGCAGGCCGCGCCCGCAGCAGCCGCCCAGGCCCAGACGGACCCTGTGGCGCTGGACCTGGACGTTGAGGTGAACCGTGCGGTTGTAAGCGACCTGCTGGTGCGCCTGGGGCTCCAGGCCGGGGCCAGGCATCCGCGCGTCTTTGCCTTGGGCCTGGCAGGCGGCGTGGCCGAGCAGGAGCTGAAGCCTCTGGCTGACCTGCTGGCGCTGCAAAACCTGACGCGCGTTGTCCCGGCTCAGCAGGGGCAGGCCCCGGTCCAGGTAAGCCTGGAGCGTGTGCCGCAGGGGTTTCTCAAGGCTGTGCTGCGTCAGGATGCGCAAACATTCGTTGCCGACGGCCGGGACCTGGCCCAACTCTGGCTGGACATCTGGGGTCAGTATTTTTCCGCGCGCGAGCAGCAGCCCGGCGGCGGCGCCACGTCCCTCGAGGTCTCCGGCTTCGCTCTGGTGGAAGGGCTGCTGGACTTCACCAGGACCCTCGCGTCCTGGGACGACTGCCTGCGCGAGGTGCAGCTCCACGTGGTGGACATCCGGCCTGGGAACAGCGCCGCGCGCTGGTCGGCCCGGGTGACGAACCCGGAGCGCCTGAACGCGCGCCTCCAGGAATACCTGCCCAGCCGCAAGCTCAAGGCCTTGCGCTAAGGCCAAAGGCAGACAGTCATGACCGCCGCAACACACCGCGAGAACAACTGGACCATCCCGAACCTGCTCACGGTGTCGCGCATCCTCATGACGCCGGGCATTGTCATGGCCTTTGCGGACCGCCGCTTCGACATCGCCTGGGTGCTTTTCGCCGTGGCCGGGCTCACCGACGCTTTGGACGGGGCCCTGGCGCGCATCCTGAAGCAACGCTCGAATTTCGGGGCCATGCTCGACCCCCTGGCGGACAAGATCCTGCTGGACACATCCTTCACCTGCCTGGCCGTGCAGGGCTGGATACCGACCTGGCTGGCCGTGCTGGTGGTCAGCCGCGATGTGTTCATCGTGGGCGGGCTGGCGCTCTTGCAGTATTCCGGGGTGGATGTGAAGCGCGGGATCAAGCCGGTCTGGTTCAGCAAATGCGCCACCCTGGCCCAGATCCTGCTCGTTTTGCTGATCATGGTGGAGCACAGCCTGTCCGTGGCCTATCCCGCGCTGCGCCTGGGGCTGGTGGGAACCGTGGCCCTGCTCACCGCCGTGTCCGGGGTGTATTACGTGAACCTCGGTTTCAGGCTGGCCCCAGGCAACGGCAACGGCGCGCCCAAGCCGTAGCCACGGGGCCTTTTCGCTACTGGTGCGGCTTGTCCTGGCCGTTCTTGTCCGATTGTCTGTCCGACTGTCCGTTCGTCTGTTTTCTGGGCGTGATGTCCACCTCGTCCGGCTCGCTCAAAGAGCGCTTGAAGTTCCGGATGGTCCGGCCCAGCCCTTCGCCGAGTTCCGGCAGCTTGTTCTTGCCGGTGAAGATGAGCACAAGGATGATGAGAATAAGAACGCCTGCGACTCCGCTCATGTAGCACCTCTCTAGGATGGGGACACTACGCGCCCATGCCTGCCGGGTCAATCAGGCCCTGCGGCTTTACAAGGCCCTGGCCGCAGCTTAAAGATGCCCGCGGAGGCCGCGACATGGGTGATGCGAGGCGCGGAGCGCTGGTCCGCTTTCCGGCCGTGGGCTGCCGGCACTTTCAGCAGGGCCGTTGCCTGTTTGAGGAGCGGCTGAACCCCGGCTATCAAATAGCCTGGCGCTGCGTGGTGCTGGCGCGTTGGGAGTCGGTGTACGACGAATTTCTGGACAGGGCCGAGAACTTCGGCCTGACCGAGACGGAACTTGGCGTGTTGTGGCGTCGGCGCTTCGAGCGTCTGGCCGAGGAGTCTGTGCCCTGTCCGGATGTGCGCGCCGGGGAAGGGGAGTCCATGCCCGAGTGCCGCCACCTGCTGGAAGACATCTGCCTGCTGCGCCTGCCCGAATGCGCCGGGCAGTGCGACCATTTTCGCCTGCGCGAGAACGATTGAGACCCCTGGAGCCCGCCATGACACTCTATTTTCCGCACCTGCACCCGGCCCTGCTGGCTGACGCCCAGCGCCAGGCCCTGCCCCAGGGGGTGCGCTTCCTCGATCCCGGCCTGGCCCAGCCAGACAGCCCGGACCATGTTCTGCCTGCGTGCGCCCCCTTTGACCGCAGTCTGGCCCGGGCCATCCTGGCCGACACCCTGCGCTTCGGCGAGTCCGTGGCCGCCCCGCGCGACATTGCCGTGCAGGGGCTCTTGCAGCAGGCCGAGGCCCTGTCGCCGGAAAGCGCCCGGCTGGTGCTGGCCACCGTGGAGAGCTCCATCGCGGGCACGCAGGCCAAGCCTGGCGCCTTGCCGGAGCCCCTGCTTGAGGCCCGCCGCCAGGCCCAGACCCTGCTGCTCCTGGCCTGGAACCTGGAGGAGCGCATCCTGGACCTGCGGGGCATTGATGCGGGGCTGCGCGCCTCCTGGAAGCGCCTGGGCGAGAGCGTGGCCCAGGCCGAGGCCACTGATGAGGCTGCTCTGGCTGCGCAGTCCGGGTTGGAGGACGACGAGTCCGCTGGGCAGGCCGACGGCGACGCCATGGCCCTGGGCAAGGTGCTCGCGGGCCTGACCCCGCCCGATGCCTACGTTGAAGCCCTGCCCTGGCGGCGCATCCTTGAGGCCTTTGTGGCGTTGGCGCCCGGCGTGGAGTTGGTCACGGCGGACGCGTCCATTGTCTCAGCCCTGCGCGAGGCGGGCCTGCCCGAAAGCCAGGGCGCATTTGCGGCCCCGGCCTGGAAGCTGGCCGGACTGGACCGCTGTCCCCCGGCCCGGCCCTGGCTGGACACCATGGTGCGCCTGACCTGCGTTGTTCCGGTCGTTGATCCGGTCGCCGACCCAACGCAAGGAGCCGCGTAGCCCGTGCCAGTGCTCAGCGACCACCTGGACGTCTCGTCCCTGCGCCGCTTTCGCGGGTTCATCTTTGACTGCGACGGCGTGCTCATCGACTCCTTCGTGGCCAACAGCGCGTACTACAACATGTACCGCGAACACTTCGGCCTGCCGCCCATGAGCCCGGAAGAGGCCATGTACACCCACACCCAGAACGTCTTTGACTCCCTCCGGCGCATCGTTCCCCCGGAACGCTACGAGGACGCCATGGAGTTTCGCAAGCATCTGAACTACCGGGATATCCTGCCGCACCTGCGGCGTGAGCCGGGTGTGCGCAGGCTGCTGTCCTGGCTGCGCGAAGCGCGCTTTGCCCTGGGCGTGAACACCAACCGCACGGACACCACGGGCATGGTTTTCGAGGCCCTGGACCTGGAAGGCTATTTCAATCCGGTGATGACCGCCGGGATCGCGCCTAAGCCCAAGCCGGACCCCGGCGGCATGCAGATCATCTTGGACGCCTGGGACATGACAGCTGCGGACGTGGTCTTCATCGGCGATTCGGACGTGGACGAACAGACCGCGCTGAACGCCGGGGTGGCCTTCTGGGCCTACAAGAATCCGGACCTCGCAGCCGAGCTGCACGTGCCTGATTTCGAGACGCTGCTTGCGGCCCTGCGCCGCGCCTGGCCGGAAATTGCCGGGGCTCTGCAAGGGGCTTGATTCTTGGCTTCTGCTGTGCCAAAACAAGGGCACACGGAGGCTTGCCCGGCTTTTCCGGGCCGCCGACCAGCGGAGGTTCAATGTCCTATCTCATGATCATCCTGGTGAAGCTGGTGCAACTGGTTTCGTCCCTGCTCACCCTGTACATGTGGGTGGTCATCATCTCGGCCGTCTTGAGCTGGGTGAACCCGGACCCCTACAACCCCATCGTGCGCTTCCTGCGCAACATCACGGACCCGGTCTACGCGCGCATCCGCCGTGCGCTGCCCTTCATCGTTGTGGGCGGCATGGACCTCTCGCCCATTGTGGTCATCGTGGCGATCCAGGTCCTGGGCGCGCTCCTGGACAAGCTGATTTTCGACATGAGCATGTCCATGCGGATGGTGGGAGCATAGGGGCGCTCGACTGGCGCGTTCCCTTTACATGACGGGGTGAAGCCGTGACCATTTCCAAGATCGACCTGCTCAACCGCAAGTTTTCCAAGCGCCTCTGGGGCTATGCGCCCGAAGAAGTTGACCAGCTCATGGGCGAGGTGGCCGAGATGCTCGGCGCCGTGGCCGAGGAGCGCAAGACCCTCATCAAGAAGGTCAAGCGCATGGAGGGCTCAGTGGATGAGTTCCGCCAGCGCGACGAGACCCTGCGCGACACCCTCATGAGCACCCAGCGCATGGTGGACGACATCAAGGGCGGCGCCCAGCGCGAGGCCCACCTCATTCTCGACGAGGCCCGGGCCAAGGCCGAGGGCATGGTCCAGCAGGGGCACAACCGGCTGGCCCAGCTGTACGAGGACATCGAGAACCTGAAGCGCCAGCGCAGCCAGTTCGAAATCCAGCTGCGCGGCCTTTTGGAAACGCACCTGCGCATCATCGACTCCGAGGACCCGGCCGTGTCGCGGCTGGAGTCCCTGGAGTCGAAGCTCAAGTTTCTGCGCAAGGCGGAGTGATCTTTGACGGGAATGCTGCCCCCCGTGTTCATCCGCCAGGCGGGGAGCGGGGAATGGCGCATCCGGGTGCACGTGCAGCCAGGGGCCAAGCGCGACGAGCTGGCCGGGCTCTTTCAGGAGAGCCTGAAGATCCGGCTCTCGGCCCCGGCGGTGGACAACAAGGCCAATGAGGCCTTGGTTATTTTCATGGCGGGCCTGCTGGGCCTTAAGCGCAGCCAGGTCAGCCTGGCCTCGGGCCCAAGCTCCCGCAGCAAGACCCTGCGGGTCCTGGCCGAGACCGAGCCGGACTGGTCCAGGGTCATGTGACGGCACAACAAAGGCGAATTACCTCCAACACAAGGAGTCGAGCATGGAAGGCAAAGACCGCACCCTTCTTGAGACGTTGGCAAGCCAGGATTCTGGACTGCGCGCCCTGTGGCAGCAGCACCTGGACTACGAGAAGATGATTGTTAAGCTAGAAGGCAAGCCATTCCTAAGTCCTGTTGTAGAACAGGAAATCAAGGAGTTGAAGAAGAAGAAGCTTGCCGGAAAGACGAAACTGCAAGCCTTGCTGGATAAATATCGTCAGCAGGAGGCATAAGCTTATGGAGCTCACCGGAGCTCAGATTCTTTTGGAATGTCTGAAACGTGAAGGAGTGGAGGTCATCTTCGGTTTCCCCGGTGGAGCCGTCATCGACATCTACAACGAACTGCCCAACTCTTCCCTGAAGCACGTGCTCGTGCGGCACGAACAGGGGGCGATCCACGCCGCCGACGGGTTTGCCCGGGCCTCTGGCAAGGTCGGGGTGTGCCTCGTGACCAGCGGTCCCGGCGCCACCAACACCGTCACCGGCATCGCCACAGCCTATATGGACTCCATCCCGGTGGTCATCTTGACCGGACAGGTGCCCACGCCGCTCATCGGCAACGACGCCTTCCAGGAAGTGGACATCGTGGGCATCACGCGGCCCTGCACCAAGCACAACTATCTGGTGAAGGACGTGCGCGAGCTGGCGCACGTCATCCGCCAGGCCTTCTACCTCGCGCGTTCCGGCCGTCCCGGCCCGGTCCTGGTGGACCTGCCCAAGGACGTGATGCAGGTCAAGACCACGTTCATCTGGCCGGAAGACGTGAAGATGCGCAGCTACAACCCGACCTACAAGCCCCACGCCGGGCAGATCAAGAAGGTCGCGGGCCTCATCCGCGACTCTGAGCGCCCGATCATCTACGCCGGCGGCGGGGTCATCACCAGCAAGGGCCACGAGGCCCTGACCTGGCTGGCCAGGAATCTGCACATCCCGGTCACGGCCACGCTCATGGGCCTGGGCTGCTTTCCCGGCACCGACAAGCTCTGGCTCGGCATGCTGGGCATGCACGGCACCTATGCCGCGAACATGGCCATCAACAACGCCGACCTCGTGCTGGCCGTGGGCGCGCGCTTCGACGACCGCGTCACCGGCAAGGTCAGCACCTTCGCGCCCAAGGCCACGCTGGTGCACATCGACATCGACCCCACGAGCATCCAGAAGAACGTGAGCGTGCACGTGCCGCTGGTGGCCGACTGCCGCCTGGCCCTGGAGGCCTTGAAGGAGGAGTTCGAGCCGACCCTCGCCGACTATGACTACGAGGGGAGCCACATGCCCTGGGTTACCAAGGTGGGCATCTGGGGCAAGGAGCATCCGCTGACCTATCACCCGAGCGAGACCGTCATCAAGCCCCAGTCCGTGGTGGAGAAGGTCTATGAGCTGACCAAGGGCGAGGCCATCATCTGCACCGAGGTGGGCCAGCACCAGATGTGGGCGGCCCAGTTCTACAGGTTTGACAAGCCCAACTGCTTTCTGTCCTCGGGCGGCCTGGGCACCATGGGCTACGGCTTTCCTGCGGCCATCGGCGCGCAGTTTGCCAGGCCCGACAAGCTGGTCATCGACATCGCAGGCGACGGCTCCATCCAGATGAACATCCAGGAGATGGCCACATCCGTCTGCAACAACCTGGGCGTCAAGATCGTCATCCTGAACAACGGCTACCTGGGCATGGTGCGCCAGTGGCAGGAGCTCTTCTACAACAAGAACTACTGCTCGACCTGCATGGACGGCCAGCCGGACTTCGTGAAGCTGGCCGAGGCCTATGGCGCCTCGGGCTTCCGCATCACGGAGCCGAAGGATCTGGAGCGTGTTCTGAAACAGGCCCTGGACACGCCGGGCACGGTCATCGTGGACGTCCGCGTGGAGCGGGAGGAGAACGTGTATCCCATGGTCCCTGCCGGGGCCTCCCTCGCTGACATGCTGCTCGTGTAGGAGGCGGATCATGCGACATATCCTGTCTGTCACCGTGGAAAACGAACCGGGCGTGCTGTCCCGGGTGGCCGGGCTGTTCAGCGGCCGCGGCTTCAACATCGAGTCCCTCAACGTGGGTCCGACCCTGGACCCCGGCGTGTCTGTCATGACCATCGCCACCGAGGGCGACGAGCAGATCATCGAGCAGATCGTCAAACAGCTGCGCAAGCTCATCACGGTCATCAAGGTGGTGGACCTGACCGAGCTGAAAAGCGTGCTGCGCGAGATGGTGCTTTTGAAGGTCAACGCTAACGACACCAACCGTGCTGAGATTCTGCGCGTCGTGGACATCTTCCGCTGCAAGGTGGTGGATGTGAGCATTGACGAGTTGACCATTGAGGCCACGGGCAATCACGAGAAGATCAACGCCATCCTGGGTCTTTTGACCCGTTTTGGCATCAAGGAAATCTCGCGCTCGGGCGTGGTGGCCATGAAGCGCTCTGTGCAGGCCTAATACTGCGAATACTCGCCTGGCGCATGCCTGGCGGATCAAAAAGGGAGAAGAAATGAAAGTCTACTACGAGAATGATGCGGATCTTGGGCTGCTGAAGGACAAGACTGTGGCCATCATCGGCTATGGCAGCCAGGGCCATGCCCATGCCCAGAACCTGCGCGATTCCGGCGTCAAGGTCATCGTCGGGCAGCGCCCCGCTGGCCCCAACTGGCAGTTGGCCAAGGAGCACGGCTTCGAGCCCGTGAGCGCCCGCGAGGCCGCGGAGCGCGCCGATCTCATCATGATCCTGGCCCAGGACCAGTACCAGAAGTCCATCTTTGACGGCGAAGTCAAGCATGGCCTCTCCGCGGGCAAGGCCCTTGCCTTTGGCCACGGCTTCAACATCCACTTCGGCCAGATCAGGCCGCCTTCTGATGTGGACGTGATCATGATCGCCCCCAAGGGCCCGGGACACCTTGTGCGGCGCACCTACACCGAGGGCGGAGCCGTGCCTGCCCTGGTCGCCGTGTCCCAGAACGCCACTGGCAACGCCATGAACGTGGCCCTGGCTTATGCCAAGGGAATCGGCGCCACCCGCTCCGGCGTCATCGAGACCACCTTCCGCGAGGAGACCGAGACGGACCTCTTCGGCGAGCAGGCGGTGCTTTGCGGCGGTGCCACGGCCCTCATCCAGGCCGGGTTCGAAACCCTGGTCGAGGCCGGGTACCAGCCCGAGGTCGCCTACTTCGAGTGCCTGCACGAGCTGAAGCTCATCGTGGATCTGCTCTACGAGGGCGGCATGGCCAAGATGCGCCACTCCATCAGCGACACCGCCGAGTACGGCGACTTCACCCGTGGCCCGCGCATCGTGACTGCGGAGACCAAGAAGGAAATGAAGAAAATCCTGACGGAAATCCAGACCGGCGTCTTCGCGCGTGAGTTCATCCTGGAGAACCAGGCCGGGCAGCCGCACCTGCACGCCAGCCGCCGCATCGCCTCCGAGCACCAGATCGAGCAGGTTGGTGGAAAACTCCGGTCCATGATGAGCTGGCTCAAGAAATAGCCGCTCCCAGGCGAGATCAGGCGGGGCTGTCCGGAAGGGCGGCCCCGCTTTTTTCGTCGTTTCCGAAGCCGCGACAGTGGAGAGCGCCTGCGTTGCATTCCCTGAACAGTTCGTGGGCAGGGCATGTGCGTCCATTTTGTTTGTGAACATGTTGACGAAACAGTGCGCCAGTGATACTCGCCGCAGTAATGTATGTTTTTGGATACTATCGGCTGTGCTGGAGAGATGGTACGTCAACCAGAAAAGGAGACGAGGATGGATGACTATTTGAAGGAAGCTTTGGAGATCGTCAAGGCGCAGGCCAGTGTGCGGACCATGACCGAGGAGGAGATGCTCTCCATGGTCAAGAAGCTGGTGCGCGGCATCCAGGCCATTTCCGGAGAGGCGCCAGTGCAGCCTGCGGAAGAAGAAATCTTGGTTGACCCGGCGAAGTGCGTGCGCGAGAAGAGCATCACTTGTTGCGTCTGCGCCAAGTCGTTTAAGATCATCACCAAAAAGCACCTTGCCAGCCACGGTCTGACCGCTCCTGAATACCGCGAGAAGTTCGGCTACAAGAAGCTCCTGCCCCTGGTGTGCAAGTCGCTGCAGCGCGATCGCCGCAAGAAGATGAAGGAAATGGAGCTCTGGAAGAAGCGCGGCAAGAACAAGTAAACACGCTCGTGCTGCTGAGGCGGGGTGAGGATTTTCCTCCCCCGCCTTTTCATTTGGGGCCTGACTGCAACGCCAGAATGCAGGCCTGCTGCGCAGGTGCATACTGCCTACGTTGGTGCTGGATTTCTTGAGCGCTGTTGCATCCGCCGCAGCCGACCAGCAGGCCCAGCACAACAGCCGCATTATGGAGCGCGCTACGCAGGCCCAAGGCTGCGAGCCCTCTCCCGCGCAGTGCGGGCATTTCGACGGGTCGGGCCGGCAGGGTTTTGAGCCACTGGACCAGCCTCTGCCTGCGGACCGCCAGCCTTCTCAGTTTCCACTGTGCCTGCACGAAGAAAGGCCGCCCCCGAAGGGGCGGCCTTGTGCGTCTTGGGCTGGTCGCCCGGTGTTCGCTGCGCTGTTAGCGGATGAACAGCATCTCCTGGTAGCTGGGCAGGGACCACAGGTCGTCGGCCACCACGGCCTCCAGGGCGTCGGCAAAGCTGCGGACCTCGTTCATGGCGGGCAGGATCTTGTCGCAGAGGTACTTGGCCTCGCCGTGGGTGCTCTTGGCCCCGTGGTCCATGAGCTTCTCCAGCTTGGCCACGGAGGTCTGGAGGGAGCGCAGCTTGGCGGTCACGTCCTCCAGGGCGCCCATCTTGTAGTCGTGGCCCACGGCCTTCAGGTTGGCGCAGGCGGCGGCAAGCTCACTCTGGTAGCGCATGGCGGCCGGGAAGATGATGGTGCTGGCCATGCGCACGACAAGATTGGCCTCTGTCTTGAGCGTCTTGCTGTACATTTCGAGGTAGATCTCTTCGCGGCTCCTGAGCTCGGCCTCGGTGAGGATGCCGTACTTGGTGAACAGCTCGATGACGGGCTTGCTGCTGAGCACGGGCAGCGCTTCGGGGGTGGTCTTGAGGTTGGGCAGGCCGCGCTTGGCAGCCTCTTTGTGCCAGGCCTCAGAGTAGCCGTCGCCGTTGAAAATGATGGCGTCATGCTCCTTCATTATCTTCTGCAGCACGGTCTGCACAGCGGCGTTGAGCTTCTTGGGATCGCCCTTGGTGGCCTTCTCCAGTTCAGTGGCGATGTAGTCCAGGGATTCGGTCATCATGGCGTTCAGGGCCACCAGGGAGCCCGCGATGGACTGGGAGGAGCCCACGGCGCGGAACTCGAAGCGGTTGCCGGTGAAGGCGAAGGGGCTGGTGCGGTTGCGGTCGCCCGGATCCATGGGCAGCGGGGGCAGGGTGTCCACGCCGATGTGCATGACGCCCTTGGTCTTGGAGTTGTTGGCCTTGCCCTTCTTGATCTGCTCGAACACATCGGTCAGCTGCTCGCCCAGGTACATGGACATGATGGCCGGGGGGGCCTCGTTGGCGCCCAGACGGTGGTCGTTGGAAGCGGTGGCCACGGTGGCGCGCAGCATGGCGCCGTACTTGTGCAGGGCGCGGATGCAGGCGGCGCAGAAGACAAGGAACTGGGCGTTGTCGTGCGGGGTGTCGCCCGGATCAAACAGGCAACCCAGCTCGGCGTTGCCCAGAGAGTAGTTCAGGTGCTTGCCCGAGCCGTTGATGCCGGCAAAGGGCTTCTCGTGCAGCAGGCAGATCATGCCATAGCGCTTGGCAACGCTGCGCAGGGTGGTCATGACCATCTGGTTATGGTCCGTGGCCAAGTTGCCCGACTCATAAATGGGAGCGATTTCAAACTGGCTGGGGGCCACCTCGTTGTGGCGGGTCTTGACGGGAACGCCCAGCTTGAACAGCTCACGCTCCACTTCCATCATGAAGGAGAGCACGCGGCGGGGCACCACGCCGAAGTATTGGTCCTCAAACTCCTGGCCCTTGGCGGACTTGGAGCCGAAGAGGGTGCGGCCCGCGATGAGCAGGTCGGGGCGGGAGAACACGAAGTTGCGGTCGATGAGGAAGTATTCCTGCTCCGGACCGGCGTAGGAGACGACGGGCAGCTTGGTGTCCACGCCGAAGAGTTTGAGCACGCGCTTGGCCTGCTTGTTCAGGGCCTGGTTGGAGCGCAAGAGCGGGGTCTTTTTGTCCAGGGCCTCGCCGGTCCAGGAGAGGAACACGGTGGGGATGCACAGGAAGGTGCCGTTGGGGTTCTCCAGGATGTAGGCCGGGCTGGTCACGTCCCAGGCGGTGTAGCCTCTGGCTTCGAAGGTGGAGCGCAGGCCGCCCGAGGGGAAGCTGGAGGCGTCGGGCTCGCCCTGAATGAGCATCTTTCCGCTGAACTCGGCCAGGGCGCCGCCCTTGCCGTCGGGGACGAGAAAGGCGTCGTGTTTCTCAGCGGTCATGCCGGTGAGCGGGTAGAACACGTGCGTGAAGTGCGTGGCGCCCTTTTCAATGGCCCAGTCCTTCATGGTGTTGGCCACCACGTCCGCGATGGAGGCGTCGAGCTTTTCGCCCAGGTCAACGGTCTTTTGCAGGGATTTGTAGATGGCCTTGGGCAGGCGCTCCTTCATGGCCTTGTCGTTAAAGACGTTGCACCCGTAAAAGTCGGTGGGCTTGGTGTCGTGGTAGTTGAGGGGGGCGTGTGACGGTTTGTAGTTGATGACCGCCGAGATGGCATTGAGACGTGCCTGGATTCCGCTCATGGTGGCTGACTCCTGTAAGTATGGCGTTAGGTGTTGCTTGACAGTATTGTAGAATTTGGCCTGAACGCGGTGCGGGCTTGCTGTCGCACGCGCACTCGTCCCACTGCCGTATCTGAATCAACCCCGGCCGCTGTGGACAGGGAGTAGTCACGCCTGTCCAGAAAGTTCAAGCGGAAAGTATCAAGAATTGGGCCAATATTTAAACACGTGTTAATTAAGCCTGTTATGGCGTGCGGTGAGGCTGAAGACTGCGCTGGTATAACGAAAATGTAAAGATGCCTGCGCGGGGCGTTCTTGTGTGTGACAAATTTGTATGGGCCGGCACTCCAGGGGCCTGAGCTGCGGGTTTCGTCCGCACGCGCTGTGCGTCCTCGCCCAGTCCTGGAGAAAGATGCCTCGGTTCCTTTGCTCTTTTGACATATTTTCAGGCGTTCCATGGAGTGTTCAGCCGTCAACCACAGGCCGTTCAGGGTGCAGACACACGGATTTCAGCATCGACAAGGGTCACCGAAATGGATACGTATGCGTATGCCGAAGCACGTCCTCTGTCCACCTGGGCCTCTGCGCCCCGGAAACTGTTTTGATATGGCGGGCAGCGTGCGAGCATATTCTGACGCCGGACGACACTTGAAGAAGTCATACACTTTGGGATAACAACGCGAGCACAGCGGTTTGTGCGGAGCGTATGCATTCTTAACCCCACCTGGCGGTCTGAACATGAGCGAAGCGGGCAGGCCCGAGAAAGTTCTCATTGTCGATGACGAACGGATCAACCGCAAGGTTCTGGAAGGATTGCTCAAGTCCTATGGCCTGGAATGCACCTCGGCGGACTCCGGTCCTGCGGCCCTGGCCCTTCTGGATGACAGCATCGACTTGGTGCTTCTGGACATCATGATGCCTGGCATGGACGGCTTCCTGGTGGCCAAGGCCATCCGCGAGATGCCGAGGTTCGCGGACCTGCCCATCGTCATGGTGACGGCGCTCTCGGCCAAGGAGGACCGCCTGCGCGCGGTGGAGGTGGGCGCCAACGATTTCGTGGCCAAACCCATCGACTCCACTGAACTCAGCGTGCGCATGACCTCCCTCTTGCGCATGAAGAAGTTCCACGACGAGGTGAAGGGCTATCAGCAGCACCTGGAGCAGATGGTCTCGGAAAAGACCAAGGCCCTGCGCGGCGCCTTGGTGGAGTTGGAGCATGCGCGCCTGGCCACCGTGCGCGCGCACATGGAGACCATCCACAAGCTTTCTGCGGCGGCGGAATTCAAGGACGAGGACACGGCCAGCCACATCATGCGCATGAGCCGGTATTGCGCGGTCATTGCGGAGCACGCGGGAATGGATGCCGAGACGATTGACCTGGTGCTCAACAGCAGCCCCATGCACGACATCGGGAAGATGGGCATTCCGGACGCCATTCTGCTCAAGCCGGGCAAGCTGGACGTCGAAGAATGGGAGACCATGCAACGGCACACCATTATGGGCGCGAGCATTCTGAACGACAGCTCCTCAAAGTACCTGGAGGCCGGGGCCTTGATCTCCCTCACGCACCATGAGAAATGGGACGGTTCGGGGTATCCGCGCGGGTTGGCCGGGGAGGATATCCCCCTGTTCGGACGCATCTGCGCAGTGGCGGACGTCTTCGACGCCTTGACCACCAGGCGGCCCTACAAGGAGGCCCTGAGCAACGAGCAGGCCATTGAGATCATGCTCCAGGGGCGTGGCTCGCACTTCGACCCGAAGCTGTTCGACATCTTCCTTGCCAAGCGGCCCCTCATCGAGGCGATTCAGACGGAATGCCGGGACTAACGCTCCCCGGTGGTCTCCAGTTCGTGCTTGATGCGCCGGAGTTCCTCGGACAAGCGGGCCAGGTCCTCGATGGTCTTGCGGCACTCCCCGACAGAGTCGAGGGCGGTGCCTGCGATGATCATGATGTCCTTCACCGCGTGGTCGATCTCGCCGCTGGCCCCGGACTGCTCCTCTGCCGCCGTGGCGATGGCCCGGATCTGGTCCGACGTGGCAGAGGCGAGGCTGAGCACCGCATTCAGGGATTCGATGGAGGCGCCAGCCAGACGGTTGGCCTCCTCGATGGCCGTCGTCGAGCGGTTGACGTTCTCGATGCTCTGCCGGGAGCCGCTCTGCACTGAGGTGATGGCCAGGCCGACCTCCTTGGTGGCGACCATGGTCTTCTCGGCGAGCTTGCGCACCTCGTCGGCCACCACGGCGAAGCCTCGGCCGGCGTCGCCTGCGCGCGCGGCCTCGATGGCCGCGTTCAGCGCCAGCAGGTTCGTCTGATCCGCGATGTCGTTGATGACGTCCAGGATATTGCCGATGCCCTTCACGCTTTCGCCGAGTTCGTTCATCTGCTCGCGCATGGTGGCGGACACGGCATGCACCGCGCCGATGGCTTGCACCGCGAGGCTCACCACATCCTTGCCCTTCTGGGCCGTGTCGCGCACATGCTCGGCATCGCGGGAAGCCGTAGAGGCATTGCGCGAAATCTCAAGGATTGTGGCGTTCATTTCATCCATGGCCGTGGCCGTCTCCGTGGTGCGGTCCTTTTGGCTGTCCGCGCCCTGTTCGATGCTCGTCACCTGCCGCACCAGGGCGCCAGTGACACCCTCGACTCCGTTCACCACGTCGTGCATCTTGCCAGCGGCCTCCATGAGCCCCTGGCTTCGGGCCAGGTCGGCCTTCTGTTGGGCGATGCGGGCCTCCTCCAGCGCTGCCTCGGCCTTCTGAGCCATGAGCAGCGCCTCGCCCTCCTTGGTGCAGACGTTCTGCATGCCTTCCTTGAGCCTCTGGACCATGTGGCGCAAACCGTCGGCCAGCACGCCGAGTTCGTCCGCGCTGGTGAACTCCAGCTTGCGGTCCAGGTCGCCCTCGGCCACTGCAGTGGCGAATTCCATGCACCGCGACACCGGGCTCGCCACGGTCTTGTTCACCAGCCAGATGATGAACAGGGCCAGCACCAGGGCCACGCCTCCGCCCAGGAAAAAGCTCTTCTGTGCGGCCGCGCGGGCTGCGCTCTGGATGTCCTCGAGCGGGGAAAAGACAAGGATGGTCCAGCCGGTGGTCTTGTCCTTGCGGATAGCCACGCCCTTCTGCCCATTGTCCTGAAATTCCAGGTAGTCCTTCGACTCCACGGCCAGGGCGCGCTTGCCCCAGTCGGTCTTGCCCAGATCGTCCTTGAGCAGCAGCTCCTTGTTCGGGTGGGCAATGGTCATGCCCGACTTTTCCAGAATGGCCACGTAGCCTGTGCTGCCGATCTTCATGGCGTTGATCTGTGCGGTGAGGGCGTCCAGATCAATGGCGGCGGTGAGCACGCCCAGCGGCGCGCCCTGCGTGTCCGTGACCTTCTGGGACAGGATGACCACCTTTTTGCCCGTGGTGCGGCTCAGGATGGCCTTGCCGATGGCCTGGGTCTTGCCGCCCTCTACAATGGCCTTGAAATAGTCGCGGTCCGCGACATTGACCTTGGCCGAGCTGCCCTGGGCCGTGGTGCCCAGCAGATCTCCCTGCATGTTGAAAATATTGACGTACTGGATGGTGGTGCCATCCATCTTTTTGAGGATGTTCGAGAAGTGGGCAACCGCCTGTTTGGCCCCCGTGCCGGAATAGGCCTCGCGGACAAAGTCCTCATCGCTCCAGTAGCTGAGCATCTGATAGGTGATTTCAATGTCGCCGCCGGTGTCCTTGGCGATGGATTCCGAAAGCAGCGTCATGCTCTCCTTGAGCATGCCCTCCATGTTCTGGCGCGTCAAAGCGGCATTGAGCCAGATGACAACCGCAAAGCCGATGGTGACAAGGGCCACTGCGGGGACAAGGAATTTTGTTTTGATGCCGGTGAGTTTCATCGGAAGCCTCCAGTTCGCGTTCTCGAAACATGGATTTGGTCGGTGAAAGTCTGGTCATATTACGCACATCCGGAAACGATGTGCAAGTGAATTTGAAAGAATCGAAGAACTTTGCGCGCACGGGCAGGGCTGCTGAGCACTGGCCTTGGCCGGAGAATTCGCAGACAAGGACTCGCCGTGTGAAGCCCCAGAGTTTAAAAATTCTCTAGACAAGCAGTTTCGGCCGATGTATGAACGCGTAATTTTTAACGAAGGACACACGTCCGCAGCCCCATCAAAGTCCGGGGGCCGCGACACGGGAGGGCCTGCCATGGGGAAAACGGATTGGTCCGTGGATCAGCTCGAGCGTGACCTGGCCGCGAGTTTTGCGCTCCTGGGCCGCATGGAGCAGGGTGGGGCGTTGGCCCCTGGCGAGTCCGCCGCCCTGGCGGACGGGGTTCTGCGCTGCATGAACGGCGCCCTGCTCAAGGTGTCTGAGAGCCTGGAGGCCCAGGCCGAGCTGCGCCGCGAGCTGGCTGCCCTGCGCGAGGAGCTTTGGCGCGCCGGGAGCGAGCGTCTGACTGTCCTGCAGGCTCAGGACGAACGCATCCATATCCTTGAGGGCGAGGTGCAGAGCCTGCGCGCCCAATCCCTGCTGGCCGAGGACGCGCTGCGCCACTTCCCGCCCGACGAGTTTCTTTCCCGGCCCCTGGTGGTGCGCTCCCCCCAGGGCGAATTCCTGGGCGTGTCCGTGGTGCTGGGCACTCCCCTGTGCATGGGCGACTTTGTGCGCCTGGTGGAGCAGGGCGGGGACCAGCGGCGCATTGTCTGCACCCTCTGGGAGCAGTGCGGCCAGGACTGGTTCCTGACCATGAGCTTAAGCGGCCAGGGGGCCAGGCGCTGCTATGTGCTGGAGACCAGGGCCGTGCTGACGCCAAGCGGCAACCACGTCACGGAGCTGGTGGGCCTGTCCGAGGACGGGGTGCTCGTGCCGGCTGACTTCCTGCTGCAAATGTTCCGTCAACTGCGTGAAAGTTTGCAGGAATAGTGAGTATTTGCTCTAGAATTACTCTTGATTGATGCATTCACTTTGGTATAGGGAGTACCTATCTCCCGCGATATTTCCGGAGGAGCCGCCATGCCGCAAGTCGCCGCCAGGATCAGCAATGACCACGAGAAGTGGCTCAAGGACTTTTTCAAGACCAAAAGCGCCGGGGCGGAATTCATCCTGCCCTGGGCGGTGGACGTCTTCTTCAAGATGATCCGGGGCGTGTCCGTGGAGTTCACCACGGCGGAGCTCAAGACCGTGCTGGAGGCCCACCGCGAGGTGCGTCTGCTGCCCAACCAGTCCAAGCAGGCCTATCTCATGCTGCGCGTGGAGAGCGCCTGCGAGGAGCGCGAGGCGCACATCATGCACGGCGCCAGCCGCAGCAACCTGGAAATCAAGCTGCGCCGGTTGAGCGACCTGCAGGCCACGGCGCTGATGATCTGGGCCACGGCCTACTGGACCAGCAAGGCCTGGAGCGGCGTGTCCCTGGAGGACTACGTGAAGCTCACGTGCACAGGCAACTAACCGGCCAGAGCCCAGCGGTTTTTTCTTTCCGCCCGTCCGGCGCCTTTCAGGCCCCCTGACCCCAGGCGCCCCCGGTCGTGCGCCGCAACCCGCCGACCCTCTGAGGACATCCCCGCATGCATGACTGCCCCACGATCCTGACCGTCGCAGGCTCCGACTCCGGCGGCGGAGCCGGAATCCAGGCCGACCTCAAGACCTTCGCCATGCTTGGCGGCTATGGCGCGTCCGTCATCACGGCCCTCACCGCCCAGAACACCACGGCGGTCACGGGCATCCACCCCGTGCCTGCGGATTTCGTCGTGCAGCAGTACCGGGCCGTGACCACGGATCTGAACGTGCGCGCAGCCAAGACCGGCATGCTCTTCTCCGCAGACATCATCCAGGCCCTGGCCGAGGTGCTGGCGCAGCGCACGTTCCCCCTGGTGGTCGATCCGGTCTGCGTGGCCCAGTCCGGAGCGCGCCTCCTGGAGCAATCCGCTGTGGCGGCCCTGGTCCGGGGCATCTTTCCCCTGGCCGACCTGCTGACGCCGAACATTCCCGAGGCCGAGCTCTTCACGGGCATGCGCATCAAGAGCGCCCAGGACATCTGCGAGGCTGCCGAACGGCTTCTGGCCCTGGGGCCCAAGGCCGTGCTCATCAAGGGCGGGCACATGGACTCCCCGGCCAGCACGGACTGGTACGTGACCCCAGGCCAGAAGGCCATTCCGCTCATGCAGACCCGGGTCGACACAAAGAATCTCCACGGCACCGGCTGTGCGCTCTCGGCCGCCATCGCCGCGCACCTGGGCCTGGGGCTGGACATGCTTGTGGCCGTGCGCCGCGCCCAGCACTACCTGCAGGCGGCCCTGCGCTCCAGCTATTCCGTGGGCGCCGGAGGCGGCTCGCCCAACCACGCCGTGCCCTTGCTCAAGGAGCAGGCCCGCCTGGGCCTGTTGCGCGATCTGGCCGACGCCGGCCGCGCCCTGGCCATGCTGCCGCGTTTCGCCAAGCTCATCCCCGAGGTGCGCTCCAACCTGGCCCTGGCCCTGCCCTTCGCCGGGGGGAGCGATGACGTAGCGGCCTTCAGCGGGCGCATCACCTGCTCCCGCCGGGGCGAGGTCATCCTGGCCGGCGGGCCGGAGTTCGGCGCGTCCTCGCACATGGCCAGGGTGGTCCTGGCCGCGCGCAAGATCAACCCGCGCCTGGGCTGCGCCCTGAACATCGCCTGCAACGAAGCCACCGTGGGTGCGGTCAAGCGGGCCGGGCTCACGGCCGCGCACTTCAACCGCAACGAGGAGCCGGAACTGGACCGCGAGCACGAGGGCGGCACCATGGACTGGGGCACCATCACGGCCATGGAGCGGCACAAGGCCCCTGTTTCTGTCGACGTCGTCATCGACGCGGGCGGCCTGGGCAAGGAGCCCATGATCCGCATTCTGGCCGCAGACACCCATGATTTGCTGGGCAAGGTGCGGCGCATCCTGGATCTTTTATAGACCGGCGGCCGCCCAGAACCGGGTCGGGCCGGGTCGTGGTTGACAGGGGCCATTCCCCCGCTTATCTAACAGGACTTTTTGGCGAGAGTGGCGGAATTGGTAGACGCACTGGATTTAGGATCCAACGGCAGCGTCCGTGGGAGTTCGAGTCTCCCCTCTCGCACCACAGCAACAACGCGCCCGCGCTCGTAAGCGGGCTGACATCTTCAGGAGGACGGCAAGGCAATGGACTACAAAGTTGAAGAACTCTCGCCCGTAACGCGCAAGATCAACGTCACGGTGCCTGTTGAGGAAGTGAACGCGGCCCTTGCCGCCGGTGTGGCCCTGTACCGCCACCGCTACGAGATCAAGGGCTTCCGCCGCGGCAAGGCCCCCTCCTCGGTGGTCGAGTCCAAGTTCCGCTCGCAGATTTTTGCCGAGGCCACCACGGACCTCATTAACTACCAGATCAACGAGATCCTCTCCACCCTGGGCGTCATGCCCCTGTCGCGCCTGGACGTGGACAGCAAGGAGCTCGTGCGCGATCAGGAGTTTGCCTACACCATCAGCTTTGAGGTGGCCCCGGACTTCGACGTGCCGAACTACGAGGGCCTCAAGGTCGAGCTGGAGAAGGCCCAGGTCAAGGACGATGAGGTGCGCGAGGTTGAGCAGCGCGTGCTGGAAAACGCCGCCATCGTCCGCCCCATCACCGACGACCGCACCGCCACCGACGGCGATATCGTCATCATCACCTTTGCCGCATACAAGGGCGAGGAAATCTTCCAGGGCATCCAGGCCGACAACTTCGAGCTGACCCTGGGCCAGAAGCAGGCCCTGCCGGAGTTCGAGGAGATGCTCAAGACCCTCAAGACCGGGCAGAAGGGCGAGTGCGAAATCGTTTTTCCGGCCGACTTCATCAATCCCGCCATGGCTGGCGAGACCCTGACCATGCGCGCCACCCTCCACGCCATCAAGCAGAAGTCCATCCCCGAGCTCACCGACGCGCTGGCCAAGAAGGCCGGCGGCTTTGATTCCGTGGAAAAGATGCGCGAGGCCATCGTCAAGTCCTACATGCTGAGCCGCGAGCAGCTGAACAAGTCCGTGGCCCAGAAAAAGCTGCTGGACCAGATGCTGTCCTCGCTCAGCTTTGAGCTGCCGCCCAGCCTGGTGGAGAACCGCATCGACCGCCTGCTGGCCGACCTGGAGCACAGGCTGGACCGGCAGGGCAAGAGCCTCGGCTCCCTGAACAAGAGCCCCGAGGAGCTGCGCGAGAGCATGCGCGCCCAGGCCGAGGAAGCCGCGCGCGGCGAGATCCTGCTCTTGGCCGTGGCCAAGAAGGAAAAATTCGAGGTCACCAGCGAGGAGATCGACGCCGCCCTGACCCAGGTGGCCCAGCAGAACCGTCAGGATCTGCTCTCCGTGAAGCAGTACTATGAGGAGAACAACCTCATTTTCCCCCTGAAGGACCGCTTGCTGGGCGATAAGGCAATGGAGTATATCTATGCCAGAGCGGAAAAGACCGAGGTGGATGCCCCGGCGGAGGTAAAGCAATCCCCCTCCGCAGACGAGAAGGCAAAGACCCCGGCCAAGCCGAAGAAGCCCCGGGCCAAGGCCGCCGAGACGGACACTCCGCAGGAGTAGGACAGGGAAGCTTAGCTTCCTTCTCCCTGCCGCCAGGATGATCCGCGCGGCGGTCCGGGCCATAGGTGTTCGGGCTGCCGCGCTTCGGTTTGCCTGTGGCGGCGGCGCGTTTGCACCGGCCAGGGCAGACCGGACCTGAGGAATGATTTTTGCTAGTTTTCAGCAGGGCCCCTGGCCCAGCGCATGAATCCGTTTCCGCCAGCCACCTGGCGGGGGCACAAGGAGCCGACCACATGCCCGTAGTCCCCATTGTCATCGAGACCACCGGCCGCACCGAGCGCGCCTACGACATCTATTCGCGCCTGCTGAAGGACCGCATCATCCTGCTCAGCAGCGCCATCGACGACCATGTGGCCAGCCTGATCTGCGCCCAGCTCCTGTTCCTGGAGTCCGAGGACCCGGAAAAGGAGATCTTCATGTACATCAACTCCCCTGGCGGCGCCGTCACTGCGGGCATGGCCATCTACGACACCATGCAGTACATCGCGCCGCCCGTGGCCACCCTGTGCATGGGCCAGGCCGCCAGCATGGGCGCGCTCTTGCTCACCGCTGGCGAGAAGGGCATGCGCTATGCCTTGCCGCACAGCCGCATCCTCATCCACCAACCGCTTGGCGGCGCCCAGGGACAGGCCACGGACATCGGCATCCAGGCGCGCGAGATCCTGCGCATGCGCGAGTCCCTGAACAACATCCTGGCCTCGCATACCGGGCAGAGCCTGGAGCGCATCGAGAAGGACACCGAGCGTGACTACTTCATGACCGCCCAGGAAGGCCTGGAATACGGCATCGTGGACAAGATCATGGACAAGCGCAGCGTCGCGAAAAAGAAGGCTTAGGTGCGCACATGAACAAGAGAAAAAGCAATACCCCAACGGACCTTTCCTGCTCCTTCTGCGGCAAGAGCCAGGTGGACGTGCAGCGGCTCATCGCCGGGCCGGACGTCTACATCTGCGATGAATGCGTGGGCCTGTGCAACGACATCATCGCCCAGGAGCACGTCAGCGAGGGCGTGGGCGACGTGCGCCTGCTGCCGCCGCAGGAAATCAAGGCTTTGCTCGATCAGTATGTCATCGGGCAGACCACGGCCAAGAAGATCCTCTCCGTGGCGGTGCACAACCACTACAAGCGCGTGGCCTATGCCCAGTCCAACAAGGACGACGTGGAGATCGACAAGAGCAACATCCTGCTCATCGGCCCCACGGGCTCCGGCAAGACGCTTTTGGCCCAGACCCTGGCCCGCATCCTGAAAGTGCCCTTCGCCATCGCCGACGCCACCACCCTGACCGAGGCCGGGTACGTGGGCGAGGACGTGGAGAACATCCTGGTGGCCCTGCTCCAGAACGCGGACTACGACATCGAGGCCGCCAGCCGGGGCATCATCTACATCGACGAGATCGACAAGATCGCCCGCAAGGGCGACAGCCCCTCCATCACCCGCGACGTGTCCGGCGAGGGTGTGCAGCAGGCCCTGCTCAAGATCATTGAGGGCACCGAGGCCAATATCCCGCCCAAGGGCGGGCGCAAGCATCCGCAGCAGGAATTCATCCGCATGAACACCTCGAACATCCTGTTCATCCTGGGTGGGGCGTTCATCGGGCTGGACAAGATCATCCAGCAGCGCATGCAGGGCACGAGCATGGGCTTCGGCGGCAAGGTGGAGTCCAAGAAAAACATGGGCCTGGGCGAGCTGCTCACCCAGAGCCAGCCCAACGACCTCATCAAGTTCGGGCTCATTCCGGAGTTCGTGGGCCGCATTCCCATCGTCACGGCCTTAGACGAGCTGACCCGGGACGACCTGGTGCGCATCCTGACCGAGCCCAAGAACGCGCTGGTCAAGCAGTACCAGAAGCTTTTCGACCTGGACAAGGTGGGCCTGCGCTTCACGGAGAACTCCATGACAGCCATCGCCGAGGCGGCCATCGCCCGCAAGACCGGCGCGCGCGGCCTGCGCAACGTGCTGGAGTCCACCATGCTCGACATCATGTACCGGCTGCCCTCGCTGCCGGGCGTCAAGGAATGCGTCATCAACTCGGCCGTCATCGAGAAAGGCATGGAACCCCTGCTCATCTATCATCAGGAGGTCAAGAGCGCCTGACCCGCGCCCCTGTTTGGCGCTCACGGCGTTGACTTGCACCCTTTGGCGATTATCTTGGGCGTACGGGCCGCGCCTCCCCCGGACTGAACCGGGGCGGGCCAGGCCTTCAAGGAGCAGAGCATGTCTCACTACGTGGATCTGGAACGAGAACTTTCGCCGGACGAGTCTGTCCTGCCGCTCATGTCACTGCGCGAAGTGGTCATGTTCCCGAAATCCATCGTGCCCCTGTTCGTGGGCCGCGATGCCTCCATCAAGGCCATTGAAAGCGCCATCGCCGTCAACAACAAGCACATCTTCCTCGTCACACAGAAGCTGCCGGAGAAGGAGCGCCCGGAACCGGACGACCTCTTCGACGTGGGCACGGTGAGCCGCATCCTGCAGATGCTGCGCCTGCCTGACGGCACCATCAAGGTGCTCTTCGAGGGCCTGTACCGGGCCAACTGGAGCATGGTGGAGCCCGGGGCCGGGGCGGAGCGGGAGTTCCCCCAGGCCCGCGTGGACCGGCTGGAGGACATTCCTGGCAGCGTGCAGGAGGGCGAGGCCCTGGTGCGCGCCGTGAACGAGGCCATGGAGACCTATGCCCGGGGCAACAAGAAGATCGCCCCGGAGTCCATCCTGGCCATGGCCGCCCTGCGCGAGCCCGGCGCCCTGGCCGACGCCATCATGCCGCACCTCAAGGTGGACTTCGAGCGCAAGCAGCGGGCGCTGGAGATCACCAACTGCACCCTGCGCCTGGAGTATGTCTACGAACTGCTCCTGGCGGAGATCGAGATCGTCTCCATCGAGAAGCGGGTCAAGGGCCGCGTCAAGGGTCAGATGGAGAAGAACCAGCGCGAGTATTACTTAAACGAGCAGGTCAAGGCCATCCACAAGGAGATGGGCCGCGAGGACGACCCCGCCGCCGAGGCCGCCGAGCTTGAGAAGCGCCTGGACGCCAAGATCATGTCCGAGGAGTCGCGCGAGCGGGCCAGGAAGGAGATCCGCAAGCTGCGCCAGATGCAGCCGTCCTCGGCCGAGTACACCGTGCTGCGCAACTACGTGGACTGGGTTTTGGACCTGCCCTGGGGCGTGATCAAGGACACGGAGCTGGACATGCCCAAGGCCAGGGCCATTCTCGATGAGGACCACTACGGCCTGGAGAAGCCCAAGGAGCGCATCCTGGAGTACATCGCCGTGCAGAGCCTGGTGAAGTCCATGAAGGGGCCGATCCTGTGCTTCGTGGGGCCTCCGGGCGTGGGCAAGACCTCCATCGCCAAGTCCATCGCCCGGGCCATGGACCGCGAGTTCATGCGCCTGTCCTTGGGCGGCGTGCGCGACGAGGCCGAGATCCGCGGCCACCGGCGCACCTACGTGGGCGCGCTGCCGGGCAAGATCATCCATTCGCTGCGGCGCTGCAAGTTCAACAATCCCGTGATCTGCCTGGACGAGGTGGACAAGATGAGCACGGACTTCCGGGGCGACCCGTCCTCCGCGCTGCTCGAAGTGCTCGACCCGGAGCAGAACTACGCCTTCAACGACCACTACCTGGACCTGGACTACGATCTGTCCAAGGTCTTCTTCATCACCACGGCCAACACCCTGGACTCCATCCCGCTGCCCCTGCGCGACCGCATGGAGATCATCCGCCTGCCGGGCTACCTGGAGACGGAAAAGCTCAAGATCGCCAAGCAGTTCCTGCTCGGCAAGCAGCGCGAGCTGCACGGCCTGAGCGAGGACAACCTGAGCATCTCGGACAACGCCATGCTGGAGATCATCCGCCGCTACACGCGCGAGGCCGGCGTGCGCAACCTGGAGCGCGAGATCGCCTCCATCTGCCGCAAGGCCGCCATGAAGATAGTGGAGGGCAAGGACGCGGCGGACGGCCTGAAGTCGTCTGTTGCCGTGAACAAGCAGAACGTGGCCACGCTTCTGGGCGTGCCCAAGCACCGCCACGAGGAGCGCGAGGACAAGGCCCAGGTGGGCGTGTCCACTGGTCTTGCATGGACCCAGATGGGCGGCGAGATCCTGTTCGTGGAAGTGGTGATCATGAACGGCTCGGGCAAGGTCGAGATCACCGGCAAGCTGGGCGATGTCATGCAGGAGTCCACGCGCGCGGCGCTGTCCTACCTGCGTTCGCGCTCAGACACCTTTGGCCTCAAGCGCGACTTCCACAAGGAGATCGACATCCACGTGCATGTGCCCGAGGGCGCGACGCCCAAGGACGGCCCCTCGGCCGGCGTGGCCCTGGTCACGGCCATTGTCTCGGCCCTGCTGAATATCCCGGTGCGCCACGACGTGGCCATGACCGGCGAGATCACCCTGCGCGGCCGGGTGCTGCCCATCGGCGGCCTGCGCGAGAAGCTGCTGGCCGCGCACCGCGGGCTCATTGGCATGGTGCTCATCCCGGCCGAGAACGAGAAGGACCTGAAGGAAGTGCCCGAGGAGATCCTCAGGGACCTCAAGGTGGTCTGTGTGGAGAACGTGGATGAGGTGCTGGAGAAGGCCCTGGTCTGCGACAGCTCCGGCGCGCTGTTCTGCGGCCGTGGCAACGTCTCGCCCGTGAGCGACCTCTTGGTGAAGGAAGAGTACCAGCGGCCGACCCATTAGGCTGCTGCAAAGAGTTTGAAATGAAGAAGGCCGGGTCACCCCGGCCTTTCTCGTTACTGCTGCTTGTTCAGGTGCTTCAGCACGTTGTCGCGTATCCAGTGCTCGTCCCACCATTCCACGGGGCTCACCTGCACGCCGCTGATGAGGATGCCGAAGTGCAAATGGTCGCCGCCAGCCAGGCCCGTGGTGCCGGTCTTGCCGATGAACTGGCCCTTTTTCACGTCCGCGCCCTTGGCCACGTCCATGGAGTCCAGGTGCGAGTACAGGCTCTGCAGCCCTAAGCCGTGGTCGATGATAACGCAGTTGCCGTAGATGCCCAGGAACCCGGCAAAGGCGACCCGGCCGTCGTTGGCCGCGGGCACAGGCGCATTGGCCAGGCTGGCCAGGTCCACGCCCAGGTGGGTCTGGTGGTCGATCTTCATGCCGTTGTAGAAGTAGTCGCGCTGGTCGCCAAAGGCCGCGCGTCCGGCGGAATTGGGCAGGCGCAGGAACGGCCCGGACCACAAGGTCGAGTTGGAGGTGTCCTGGGCGATGCGCCGCAGGTCCACTTCGTTCACCTTGCGCAGCTCATTGTTCACGCGCTTGTAGATGTCCAGCGGCGACCTTTCCTGGGGGTACTGGGCCGTGTACTGGCTCATCTTGTCGTTCAGGAACTCGTCGGAGACGTTCAGCTTGTCGAACTTGAAGCTCTTGGGGATGGCGTAGATGTAGAGGGTCTGGGTGGCCTCGTTGCCCGCCAGGTCGCGCACCATGACGCGCGGCTTGAAGCTGCCGGGCAGCATGTCGTGGGGCATGGCGAAGAAGCAGAAGTAGTCGCCGCTCTTCTGCTGGAAGGCCGGGAAGAAATACTCGCCCACGGACACGCCCACGCGCTCCACGGGCTTGGACACGGTGAAGCTCACCGCGCCAGCGCCGCCCTGGTTCACGTTGTGCACGCCCTGGTTCACCGTGACGTGCGGCGGGGTCAAGTCCAGCGTCAGCTTGCGCACGAGAGTGGCTTTCCCGCGCCCGATGAAGGACAGCAGGGAATTCGTGCGGGCCTCGATGGTCAGCTCAATGGGGCCTTCCTTGAAGCCGGCCTCGCGCGGGAGGCGGAATGCCTCGGTGTGCGCCATGGGCTTGTCCGTGAACGTGCGCTGCAGGAATTCCAGGCGCTTGCCGTCCTGCAAGGCGGAGACGCTCAGGCTCTTGAGGCCGGTGTTCTTGGCCGTGAGCTGGATGGTGAAGTCGGTGTTGAGGGAAGCCACGCTGCCCTGGGGGGCGAGGCTCAAGGCCGGGGGGCTGCCATCGCGGATGAAGCCGTACACGCCCAGGCCGATGGCGGCCAGCAGGAGCAGAAGCAAAGCATTGCGCACAAAGGTGCCGGAACCTTTCTTGTCCATGTGGGGAAGACCTCGCTGGCGTGGACAGGCGCGCCCGTCCGCTGGGGAACGGATTGTCGATGTCAGGACTTGCTGGCGCCTTCCGCCTGGTCCATGGCCTCCAGAAGCTGGATGGTGAGTTGCAGGAAATCGGCCTCGGTGACGATGCCCACGAGCTTGCCGTTGTCCACCACGGGCAGGCAGCCATACTTGTGGTGGAAGAGGATGTTGGCCGCCTCCTTCACGGAGTCCTCGGGGGAGATGGTGTGCACGTCGGTGCGCATGATCTCCTGCAAGGGGATGCCCGCGTCGATCTCGTTCTGGGTGGCCTGATCGATGTCGGCCAGATGCGAGATGGTGTTGGCCAGCACGTCACGGTTGGTGATGAGCCCGCGGAAAATATTGGTGCCGGAGGTGATGGGCACGTGGCGGATGCGCTTCTGCTCCATGAGGACACGGGCGCTCTGAAGGGTGTCCGTCTCCCGCAGGGAGTAGACCGGGCTGGTCATCAATTCGCTTATCTTGTACATGGTGTTTCCTCCAGGTTGGACTGCGCGGGCTTTCCGTACAGAATTTCTCGTCTGATTTTTTTCAGGAAAGCCGCGCCCTGTCAAGGGCGCTGGCGGAAGCGTGTGTTGACTTGAGTGGGGAATTCTGGTCAGCACGTCAGCACAAACTGCAACAATATCGGCCCTGGGAGAAAACGTCATGCAGGTGGACCCACGGAGAATGCGCCAGCGCATGGTGGACGAGCAGATCGTCGCGCGCGGCATCACTGACCCGCGCGTCCTCAGCGTCATGCGCGAGCTGCCCCGGCACCTCTTCGTGGAAGAGGCTATGGCCAAGCAAGCCTACATGGATTGCCCCCTGCCCATCGGTGAGGGGCAGACCATCTCCCAGCCCTACATCGTGGCGCTCATGACCGAACTGCTCCAGGTGTCGCCGGGTATGAAGGTGCTGGAGATCGGCACCGGCTCCGGGTTCCAGGCCGCAGTGCTGGCCAAGCTCGGGGCGGATGTACACACCGTGGAGCGCATCCCCAGGCTCTGCGGGATGGCGCGCGAGCGGCTCCTGTCCCTGGGTTTGTTCAATGTGCACGTGAAGCTTGATGACGGCACCCTGGGCTGGCCTAGCATTGCTCCCTTTGACCGCATTCTCGTCACCGCTGGCGGGCCTGAAGTGCCCCCGCCACTGCTGGAGCAGCTGGCCGAGGGCGGGCGGCTGGTCATGCCCGTCGGCCCGACGCACAGGCTCCAGAGTCTGCTGCTGGTGGAGAAGAAGGGCGGCGTGGTGGAGCGCAAGGACATCTGCGGGGTGCAGTTCGTGGATCTGGTGGGCGCTCACGGCTGGTGAGCAGCTTGGCCTTTCGGCGATTTACACGCGGCGCAAAATCGGCCATACTCATATCCTTCTTCGGCGCGCCAGGCCGTAACGTCTCTAGCTCTGGAGTATGCCCTTGGGTTCGTGCAGCGGCGGTTCCTGTTCCTCTTCTTCTGGCTCCGGCGACCTCAAGATCGCGATGCAGGACCAGCGCATTTCCATTGCCCTGGAGCGCATCCGCTACAAGCTGTTCGTCATGAGCGGCAAGGGCGGCGTGGGCAAAAGCTCCGTGTCCGTCAACATCGCCGCAGCCCTTGCGGCCAGAGGCTTCAAGGTCGGGCTCATGGACGTGGACATCCACGGTCCCAGCGTGCCGCGCCTGCTGGGACTGACAGGCCAGCTGGAGACCGACCGCGGTAGCCTGGTCAAGCCCATGCGCTACAACGACAACCTGCACGTGGTGTCCATGGAGTCCCTGCTGCTCGACCCGGACCAGGCCGTGCTCTGGCGCGGGCCCATGAAGACCTCGGCCATCCGCCAGTTCATTTCTGATGTGCAGTGGGGCGAGCTGGACTTTTTGGTTGTGGACTCGCCCCCGGGCACCGGCGATGAGCCCATGACCGTGCTCAAGCTCATCCCCGAGGCCCTGGCCGTGGTCGTCACCACGCCCCAGGAGGTGTCCCTGGCCGATGTGCGCAAGGCCATCAATTTTCTGCAATATGCCCAGGCCAACATCCTGGGCGTGGTGGAGAACATGAGCGGCCTGGCCTGCCCGCACTGTGGCAAGGCCATCGACCTGTTCAAGAAGGGCGGCGGCCGCACCTTGGCCGAGCAATACGGCCTGGAGTTCCTCGGGGCCATCCCGCTGGACCCCGCCACCGTGGTGGCCGGGGATATCGGCATCCCAGTGGTGCTGCTGGAGGGCGACAGCCCGGCCAAGCAGGCCCTGCTGGCCCTGGGCGACCGCGTGGCCCAGGCCGCGCAGACGAGCCTTGAGGCTGCGTCCACCGTGCACCGCTAGCGACAAAGGAGAGCCGGGAGCCGTGAACCTGAATCTGGCCAATATGCTGACCCTGGCGCGCGTGTTCGCGGTGCCGGTCATCGTGGTTCTGCTCTCAATCGAGCAGGCCCACCAGACCGTCATCTCGGCCTACATCGCCGCCGGCGTCTTTGTGCTGGCCTCCCTCACGGACATGGCCGACGGGTACATCGCCCGCCGCCAGAACCTCATCACCAACCTGGGCAAGTTTCTGGACCCGCTGGCGGACAAGCTGCTCATCGGCTCGGCCCTGATCATGCTGGTGGGGCTGGCCTGGGTGCCGGCCTGGATCGTGGTGGTCATCATCTGCCGCGAGCTGGCCGTCACGGGCATGCGCGGCGTGGCGGCGGACAAGGGCGTGGTCATTGCCGCAGATTCCCTGGGCAAGCTCAAGACCATCAGTCAGATCGTGGCCCTGGTGCCCCTTCTGATCCACTATCCGCTCTTCGGTTTCGACCCGCATCCGCTGGGCATGGTGCTCTTGTATGTGGCTCTAGCCCTTACTGTTTTTTCCGGCGGGAATTATCTGTACAATTTCTACAAAAATTGGTTACACTTGGAATGACCGAGCGGTGACGCAGGGTTAGAGCATCCGGAGTCCAACATGAGAAAGGTGACCAGCAGCCATCTGGCGCGCATATCCAACTGCCTGCAGACCATCCTGGAGCTTGAGCCAGAGCTGGAGAAGATCGAGCTGGGCAAGAGCCTCCTGGAGGAGTTCTCGGTCCTCAAGGATTTTTTGCAGAAGATCGACACCGTGGCCCTGAGCGAGGACGACGTTGAGCGTGTGGAGACCGCAACCGCCAATTTCCTTGAGGAGCTGCGTGGGCCGCTCGCCCAGGTCCGCCCAGGGCGGTTCGGTGCGCTGCGCCTGCAGTGAGGAGCGCTGATGGCCCGGCGCATCCTGCTTGCTCTTTTGATCTTAGTGAACGTTGTTCTGTTGTTCCGGCTCGTTTGGACCGAGCATGGGCTCTTTTCCTACATGAACATGCGCAAACGCTCGGTCAAGCTGCAAAACCAGTTGATTGAAGTGGACGCCAGGAGCCTGGAGCTCAGCAAGGATATCCGCAGACTGAAGAGCGACCGCAGTTACCAGGAGTCGGTCATCCGCGAGCGCATGAACTATGTGAAGGAAAACGAGGTTTTGTACATCTTCTCCGGAAAGGTCGACGCACCTGAGGGGGCCGAAGGCGATGAGAAGAAAAATTGAGTGGTACCAGGAAGTGCTGGCCCTGGAGCCGGGCTCGCGGATTTTCTTTCCGTTGGCCAAGCTCTTTGTTGAGTTCGGACAGCTCGAGGACGCGGTCAAGACCTTGCGCCAGGGCCTGGACCGGCATCCGGACGCCATTGAAGCGCGCCTGCTGCTCATCCAGGTGCTGAGCAAGCTGGAGCGCATCGACGAGGCCCAGGAGCAACTTGCCACCGTGACCAAACCCCTGGAGCGCTACCCGGCCTTCTGGTCCCTCTGGGCCCAGCACAAGGCCACGCAGGATCGCGACTTCTCGGTGTTCCTCATGCTTGTGGCCTCGCATTTCTCCGGCAAGCCCATCAAGTGGACGGACGTTGTCATCGAGGGCCTGCACTCCCTTTCCGAGCGCCTCATCGGACCGCACCCGCCCAGCCTGCGCACGCCGAAGCCACTGTCCCCGGCCCCGCCCCCGGTGCCGTCCCTTGATGAAATGCGTCCCGAGCCGCCCCTGGGCGAATCCGCCTACGAAGGCCCGGCCCTGGAAGCGGGCAGCTTCCGCACGCGCACCATGGCTGAACTGCTGGCCTCTCAGGGCGACCACGGCGGCGCCTTGGCCATCTACCGAGAACTCTGGGGCCGCGCCCTGGATGAGCAGGAAAAGGCCGACCTGACCGCGCGCATGCGCAGCCTTGAGGAAGGCCTGGCCAAAGCCCCGGAGCCAGCCGCAGCACCCCAGACCGAGTCTTCGGAAGATCCCTTTGGCAAGCACGCCAAGAACCGTCTCATGAGCACCCTGGAGGCTCTGGCCTCACGGCTAGAGTCCCGCGTACAGGGTTGAACCCAGGCCAGAGGTTTCCAGTTGATCAGACGCTTTCGCTCCCTGTACAGCCCTTCCCGGTTACTCGGCAGGGGTTTCGGCGTTTTCCCGGTTCTGGCCGCAAGCCTTGTCCTCTCTGCCTGCGGAGCCCTTGGCCCGTCCTGGGATGAGGGCAAGCAGGCCGTGACGACCGGCGTGCGCGACACGCGCGACTACATCAATCCAGCCCCGAAGGTCGATGTGGGCCGCTACGGCTGGGAGAATCCCAACCAAGAGAAGCTGGCGCTCTTGTTCTCGCCGGTCGACGCCAAGGTCATGTCCCTCATGCGCTACGCCACCAGCCAGGACTTCCGTCCCGACTCCGCCTGGATGGACTACCTCATGTTGCGTTTCCCCTGGATCGACGGTGTGCTCATAGCCAATGCGGACGGCGACATCCTGGAGCGTCGCCCGCCTGTGCCGGTGAAGCGTTTCAGCGAGCCGCTGGTCTTCGAGTCCATCTGGCGCGACACCCTGGTCAAGACCGTGGTGGACTACACGCCGCTTGGCCCGGAGCTCTATTTTGGCGCACCGAATTTCGAGGGCACGGAATTCGTCGGCCTGCATGTGGTGAGCTTTGACCCGCGCGTGCTGTTCACCTTCTGTCCGCACCCGGAACAGCTGCTCATTGTGGACCCCCGGGCCAAGAAGCTCTGGACAGCCGGGACAGCCGCGCCGACCGGCGGCGAGGCGCTCACCACCCTGCCCTGGGAGCAGATGCTTCTGGAGAAGAGCCAGGGCACCCTTGAGGCCGGGGGCAAGCACTTTACCTGGCTGGCGCGCTACATCGGCCGGGACCGCTTCATCTACGCCACGGAGAGCGCCAATGCCTCCATCGAGGACAAGGGGCTCCGGCTGATCCCGTTTTTTGGCTCGTCCAAGTAGCGCCATCGACCTGACGCAATTGTCCGCGCCCTGAACCCGACGCAACGCGGAGGTACCGACCGTGTCCCAGCAGATCACCGTCACTGAACACCTGCTTCTGCACCAGAAGCAGGTGCCCATGGCCACGGGCCGCTTCACCCGCCTGTTCAACGAACTCATCCTTTCGGCCAAGATCATCACCCGCGAGGTGAGCAAGGCCGGGCTGCTGGACGTCCTTGGCTTCACCGGGGACATCAACGTCCAGGGCGAGGAGGTCAAGAAGCTCGATGAGTTCGCCAACCGCGTGCTCATCCACCGCCTGTCGCGCTGCGGTGCGCTCTGCGCCATGGCCTCTGAGGAGAACGCCGACGTCATCGAGATCCCCGACGGCCTGCCCACGGGGGACTACTTCGTCATCTTCGACCCCCTGGACGGCTCCTCGAACATCGACGCCAATGTGAGCATCGGCACCATCTTCTCCATCTACCGCCGCAAAAGCCCCAGCGACAGTCCGCTTCTGATGAGCACGGACATCCTGCAAAAGGGCTCGGAGCAGGTGGCGGCGGGCTACATCATTTACGGCTCCTCGACCATGATGGTCTTCACCACCGGGGACGGGGTCAACGGCTTCACCCTGGACCCCAGCGTGGGCGAGTTTCTGCTCTCGCACCCGAACATCCGCATCCCGGAGCAGGGCAAGATCTATTCGGTGAACGAGGGCTATTACCACTACTGGGACAAGCCGACCCTGGACGTGCTGGCCCACTTCAAGGCCATCGGCGTGGTCCGCAAGAGGCCCTACAGCCTGCGCTACATCGGCTCCCTGGTGAGTGACTTCCACCGCAACCTGATCTACGGCGGCATCTTCATGTACCCCTCGGACAACCGCGACCCGAGCAAGCCCGCGGGCAAGCTCCGGCTCATGTGCGAGGCCGCGCCCATGGCCTTCATCGTGGAGCAGGCGGGCGGCCTGGCCGTCGACGGGCAGCGCCGCATCCTGGACATCATCCCGGACAACCTGCACCAGCGCGTGCCCTTGTTCGTGGGCTCCAAGAAGGATGTGGAGCAGGTGCTGGAAATCTACGCCAAGGCCTCCCCGGCCCCCCAGGCCTAGGAACCCCATGCTCGTTCTGGGTATCGAGACCTCCTGTGATGAGACCGGGGTCGCCCTGGTGCGGGACGGCGCACTGCTGGCCGAAGTCCTGGCCTCGCAGACAGACATGCACGCCGTGTTCGGCGGCGTGGTGCCGGAGATAGCCTCGCGCGAGCACCTGCGCATGCTGCCGGTTCTTTTGACGCAGCTCCTGGCCAGGGCCGGGCGCAGTCCCGTTGACGTCGACGCCGTGGCCGTGGCGCGCGGGCCGGGCCTGCTCGGCAGCCTGCTGGTGGGCCTGAGCTTTGCCAAGGGCCTGTGCTTGGCCAACGGCGCCCGGCTCATCGGAGTGAACCACCTGCACGCGCATCTGCTGGCCTCCGGGCTTGAGGCCGAGATCAGCTATCCGGCGTTGGGGCTTCTGGTGTCCGGCGGGCACACGCATCTGTACCGCATGAACGCGCCCACGGAGTTCAAGCTTTTGGGCCGCACCCTGGACGACGCGGCGGGCGAGGCCTTTGACAAGGTGGCCAAGCTTCTCAACCTGCCGTACCCTGGCGGCCGCTACCTGGACGAGCTGGCCCAGGGCGTGGCGCCCGACACCAGCCTGTTCCCGCGCGCCTACATCCAGAACAACAACCTGGACTTCAGCTTCAGCGGGCTCAAGACCGCCGTGGCCGAGCATCTGGCCCGGCGTCCGCACCTGGGCCTGAGCGTGATGCCCACGGCCGATGCGCTGCGTGAGCGCGGGGCGCGGGTCTTGTCCGCGCACCCGGAGGAGCTGGCCCTGGTCTGCGCCTCCTTCAACTGGGCCGTGGTCGAGACCCTGCGCATCAAGGCCGAGCGCGCCCTGGAGCGCGAGCCTGGGCTGCGCGGCCTGGCGCTGGCGGGCGGCGTGGCGGCCAACAGCTTCCTGCGCCAGGCCATGACGCGCCTGGCTCAAGAGCGCGGGCTGGCGCTGCATCTTCCGGGGCTCTCCCTGTGCACGGACAACGCGGCCATGATCGCCCACGCCGGTTGGCTGGCCCTGCGCGCCGGCTACAGCCACGGGCTGGACCTGGAGTCCATTCCGCGCGGTCGGGCCGTGCCCCAGGACTGGGTGCAGACCGCCCCCGGCAAAGCTGGATGACAGGCTCTCACTGCGCTCGTGCGCCGCGTTCTGGCTTGACAGATCAGGGCAGGGCAACTAGGTTTGTGAGGCTGTGGCACGGTATTTCCGGCCGGGTTCACACAATGAGTCTGAACGCTGACAATCTGAAAAGAGTGAATATGAAGGAGAGGTTATGGCGATCCAGGTGACTGACGGCAATTTCGACCAGGAAGTAATCAAGAGCACGTTGCCCGTTCTGGTGGATTTTTGGGCTCCCTGGTGCGGACCCTGCCGGGCCATGGGCCCCATCATCGATGAGCTGGGCACGGAGTTCGAGGGCCAGGTGAAGATCTGCAAGATGAACGTGGATGAGAACTCCGCCAGCCCGAGCCGCTTCGGCATCCGCGCCATCCCCACGCTCATCCTGTTCAAGAACGGTGAGGTTGTGGACCAGACCACTGGCGCCGTGTCCAAGAGCAGCATCAAGGACATGATCGCCAAAAAGGCGCTGTAACCACATGAAGACATACGACGCTGCCGTCATCGGGGGAGGGCCGGCCGGGCTGACCGCCGCCCTGTACCTCGTCCGGGCCGGGGTGCGCACTGTGCTGGTGGAGAAGCTCTCCCCCGGCGGCCAGGTGCTCATGACCGAGGAAATCGACAACTATCCCGGCTTCCCAAAGCCCATCAAGGGCTTTGATCTGGTGGACAGGTTCGTGGAGCACCTCTCGGCCTACGAGCTGGACCGCCTGAACGATGAGGTGCGCGAGATGACCCCCGTGGACGGAGGCTACCGCTTCCAGGTGGGCGAGGACCTCGTCCAGGCCAAGACCGTGATCCTGTGCACCGGCGCGCGCTACAAGCGCGTGGGCACCCCCGGCGAGGAGAAGTTCACCGGCCGCGGCGTGTCCTACTGCGCCCTGTGCGACGGCAACTTCTACAAGGGCAAGACCGTGGCCGTCATCGGCGGCGGCAACTCGGCCCTGGAGGAGTCGCTGTACCTGTCGCGCCTGGTGGACAAGCTCTACCTCATCCACCGCCGCGACGAGTTCCGGGGGGCCAAGTGCTACCAGGCCAAGTGCTTCATGGACCCCAAGATGAACATCCTGCGCAGCACCGTGGTGGACGAGATTGTGGGCGACCCCTTCAAGGGCGTTACCGGCCTGAAACTGACGAACGTTAAGACCGGGGCGAAGTCTGACCTGCCAGTGGACGGCGTCTTTGTCTTCGTCGGCTTCGAGCCGGTGGCCTCCTTCGTGCCCACGGGGCTTGAGCGGGACAAGGCCGGATTCGTCATCACCGACTGCGAGATGCGCAGCAACCTGCCGGGCTTCTTCGCCGCTGGCGATGTGCGCAGCAAAAACTGCCGCCAGGTGGCCACTGCCGTGGGCGACGGGGCCACTGCCGCCACTGCGGCCTACGCCTATCTGGAACACCTGCATGCCTAGACGCCTGATCGCTGTCCTGTTGTTGCTGCTGCTGCCGCTGGTGTCGTCCTGCGGCCTCATCGACTACTATTTCCTGCCGCCCCCGGACGACACCGCCCAGGAACTCTTCGAATCCGGCATGGACTACATGAAGGAGAAGCGCTACGGCCGCGCGGCGGAGAACTTTCTCAAGCTCAAGGACCGTTATCCCTTCAGCCCCCTGACGCCAAAGGCCGAGCTCGCCCTGGGAGATGCCTATTTCTTTGAAGCCAAGTACCCGGAGGCTGTTGAAGCTTACAAGGAGTTCGAGCAGCTGCACCCCAGCAACCCGAACATCCCCTACGTGCTCTACCAGCTGGCGCTCAGCAACTTCAACCAGTTCCGGACCATCGACCTGCGTCAGGACAACGTGAAGGAGGCCCTGGAGATCTTCTACCGCCTGGAGGAGCTCCATCCCGGCTCGGAGTTCTCCAAGGCTGTCAAAGAGTACATTTATAAGTGCCGCAAGATCCTGGCCGAGCATGAAATTTTTGTCGCGGACTTCTTCTGGCGCACCGGCCAGTACGGGGCCGCCTGGCACCGCTACCTGTATGTCCTGGAGAATTTTGCGGATGTGGTGGAGTTCAAGGACTACGTCCGCAAGCGCGCGGAGTACTCGTACTACGAGCACCAGAAGAACCTCTCCGAGGAAGAGCGGGAGAAGATCCAGTGGACCTGGAAACGCCTGCTCAAGTGGCTTTAGCGGGCACATGTATTTCGAGCGAGGCCTGACGGCATGGAGATTCTTCCGCCACCAGCCGACTCCGCCTGGACCACCGCCTGGACCAGCCCGTCCTGGTTGAGCCCCAGGCTCATTCCCGACGCACGCTTCGCCCGGGCCTATGACTCCGTGGGCAACGAGCGTCGCGCCCTGCTCAAAGGCCTCATCGCCGACCATTTCGTCCTGACCCCGCCCGTGCCCGCTCTGCGCACGGACTGCTCGCAGGAGTTGGTCTCCGGGCTGACACGCCGCTTCATCTCGACGCCCCGGCCCTTTGTGCTCCTTTTGACCGACGCCAGCCTGGACGCCCCGGCCCTGCTTTTGGCCGCGCTCATGCCTGCCCTGTGCTCCGGCGCGGCGGATGTGCTGGTGGCGCGCCTTGGTGCGCGCCCTGGCCTGCCGGACGCGCTGCTCACCGCCTGCGAACTGGCCGGGCAGGAGCGCGTGGCCGCCCTTGCCCCGTCCCTGGCCGTGCAGCTGTTGTCTGAATACGCGTTGAGCGGGCTGCCGGGCCTTGTGCTGTACCCGGACACCCCGGCCCTGCGCCGCGTCCTCGGGCGTCCGGGCCTGCGCGCCCAACTGGAGGCCTCCTGCCTGCGCCTGATCGCCCTGAGCCCGCCGCGCTCCTTAAGCCTGTGGCGCGACGCCCCGGGCCAGTTCGCCCCGGAGCGCCTGGAGTTTCTCTTCAGCGGATACGGCTTCGCGGCTGGCGGGGTAGAGCCCGGCCGCCGCAGCCGCAAAGCCCAGGACCAAAGCCAATTCGCAGCCTTTGCCGCAACACCCCGCGACCTGCTGCTTGTACCCGAGACGCGCCTGGGGGCAGGGCAGAGCGCTGCCCGGCTCACTGTTGGCGAGTCCCGCACCGGGCTGTGGTCCTGGCCCGAGCTGAGCCCGGACGTGTTTGCCGATACCAGCCAGATCATTTCCACAGCGCCCACACCGCTTTTGTAAGGCAGGCCACGCATTGTGAGCAGAAAGCCCCTGTCCGCCAAGTATCTGCACGCCATCCGCAACATCGGCATCATCGCCCACATCGACGCTGGGAAAACCACCCTGTCCGAGCGCATTCTTTTCTACGCCGGGCGCATCCACAGGATGGGCGAGGTGCATGAGGGTACGGCCACCATGGATTTCATGCCCGAGGAGCAGGAGCGCGGCATCACCATCACCTCGGCCGTGACCTCCTGCCAGTGGCGGGGCTGCACGGTGAATCTTATCGACACGCCGGGCCACGTGGACTTCACCGTTGAGGTGGAGCGCTCCCTGCGCGTGCTGGACGGGGCTGTGGGCGTGTTCTGCGCCGTGAGCGGAGTGGAGCCGCAGTCTGAAACCGTGTGGCGGCAGAGCGAGACCTACCACGTGCCCAAGCTGGCTTTCGTGAACAAGATCGACCGGCTGGGTGCGGACTTCGCGGCCGTGCTCGACTCCATGCGCGAGAAGCTCGGAGCCAATGTTCTGCCTGTCCAGGTGCCGGATGGCGAGGGCGCCGACTTCCGCGCCGTGTTTGACCTGGTGGCCATGCAGCGCCTGGTGTTCGATCCGGACAGCAAGGGCGTGGACTGCCAGCGCGCGCCGCTGACTGCGCAGGAGGCCGAGCGTGTGGCCCCCTGGCGCGAGCGCCTGCTGGAAACCCTCTCCGAGCACGACGACGCCATCATGGAGGCCTATCTGGCCGGGCAGGACATAGCGCCCGAGACGCTGCGCGCGGTCATCCGCACGGCCACCATCGGCCTGCGCCTCGTGCCTGTGCTGGCTGGCTCGGCCCTCAAGAACATCGGTGTGCAGCCGCTCATGGACGCCGTGAACGACTATCTGCCGAGCCCGCTGGACGTGCCGCAGCAGACCGGGATCGATCCGGCCACGCATCTGCCCAAGAGCTTTCCCGTGGACCCGGAGGCCCCGCTTTCGGCCCTGGTGTTCAAGGTGGTCATGGAGTCCGGCCGCAAGCAGTCCTTCCTGCGCGTCTATTCCGGGCACCTCGCAGAGGGCGAGACCGTGCTCAATGTGACCCACGGTAGCGAGGAGCGCGTGGCCCGGCTGTTCCGTCTGCATGCTGACCGCCGCGAGAAGGTCGAGGTGGCGCGGGCGGGCGATATCGTCGCTGCGGCGGGCATGCGTTTCGGCCGCACGGGCGACACCCTGGCCCGCAAGGACGGCCCGATCCTGCTGGAGCAGATCGCGGCCTACAAGCCGGTGATCTCGCTGGCCATCGAGCCGCGCAACGCCGAGGAGTCGGACAAGCTCGACGAGGTGCTCCAGCGCTACCTGCTGGAAGACCCGACCCTGACCGTGGTGCGCGACGCTGAGACGAACCAGGTCATCCTTTCGGGCATGGGCGAGCTGCACCTAGAGGTGCTGCTGGAGCGCATGGCCAGGGAGCACACCCTGAAGCCGCGCACCGGCAAGCCACAGGTGGTCTTCCAGGAGACTGTCACCAGCCGGGCCGAGGCGAGCGAGGAGTTCCACCGCGAACTGGGCGAGGTCATGCACTTTGGCGCTGTGCGTCTGGCCATCGAGCCGCTCCCGCGCGGCCAGGGCCGGGTGGTGCTCTTTGAGGTCGACACGACCCAGATGCCCCAGGCTTGGTCCGAGGCCGTGCACGAGGGCTTGAGCGACGGCCTGCAATGCGGCGTGCTTGGCGGGTATCCCGTGCAGGACGTGAAGATCCGGGTGCTGGGCATGCCGCGCAAGGAGGGCGAGTCCAGCCCGGCCGGCTACCGCATGGCCGCAGCCATGACCCTGCGCAGCGTGCTGGCCGAGGCCTCGCCCATGCTGCTGGAGCCCATCATGTGGCTCGAGGTGAACGCGCCCGACGCCTTTGTGGGCGAGGTGGTGGGTCTGCTCGGGGCCAAGGGCGCCAAGATCGAGAACATCATCGACCGGGGCGGGCAGAAGATCGTTCAGGCCTTTGCGGCCCTGCGCCAGATGTTCGGCTTTTCCACGGCCTTGCGTTCCTCAACCCAGGGGCGAGCCTCTTTTGTTATGAAATTCGCCAGGTTCGACGTTCTTGACTAGCCTTGTTCCAGGACTTGCCCGCAGTGCTCCAACCTTCATCTGGTCCTCTGCCCACCGCCCTTTCCAACGGAATCCCCTGAGGGCATTGCAATTTTCTTCGCAAGTGGCTACAAAATGCTAAGGATCGCAGCTGCCGGGTCTACCGCTGCAAAGGTACAGCGCCGGATTGAGGTGACCCCCCTTGCTTTCAACGTTGCCGATAGAGGGCGCAGTATATGTCCGATGATCAAAGCCGGGAAATATTCCGAGAAGAGGCCTACGAACTGCTTGGCGAGCTGGAGTCGACTCTTTTGGAGTTGGAGGAAAGTCCGGATGATCTGGACCTCGTCAACCGGGTGTTTCGCGCCTTGCACACCATCAAGGGCTCCGGAGCCATGTTCGGCTTCGACGATATCGCCCATTTCACCCACGACCTGGAAAATGTCTTTGACAAGGTGCGCAATGAAGAGCTCCAGGTGACCAGGCCGCTCATCACCATCTCCTTCTCCGCGCGCGACCATATCCTGGGCCTGCTTAACGGTCCTGATGAATCCGGCAACGGCAGCCCGGAAAGGGGCGCGGAGATCCTGTCCCAGCTCCAGGGCCTGCTTGAGCCGCCTGCCGGAGAGCCGGAGCCTGAACAGGAGCTAGCGGCCAGCGCACCCGCGCCAGAACAGTTTGAGTCGCCCGCAGTTGCAGCCGAGCCCGAGGCGGATCCCCTGCCCGGGGCTGTCAGCTACCGCATCCAGATCACCCCGCGTGAGCGCGTTGTGGACAAGGAGCTGCACCTGGAGCCGCTGTTCGAGGAGTTGCGCAGCCTGGGGCCGTGCACCGTGCGCCTGGACCACAGCGGCCTGCCGGGACTTGGTGAGCTAGAGCCGCAGACCCTGTACCTGGCCTGGGAGGTGGATCTGACCACCAGCGTCGGCGAGGAGTCCATCCGCGACCTGTTCCTGTTCACGGACATAGATCTGGACGTGGGCATCCAGAAGATTCTTTCCGGCGCACCTTCGGCCCTTGTGGCTCCTGTTCTGCCGCTTGTGCAGGCGCGCCAGCCGGAAGCGGCCCTGGAGCCTGCGCCACCGCCCGAACTGCCCACCACGCTGGACGATCCGTCTGATGGCAGCGTGTCCAAGCTGGGCGAAATCCTCATCCAGGAAGGCTTCATCAAGCCCGAGGATTTGGCGAAAGCCCTGGGCCAGCAGAAGCCCATTGGCAAGATTCTCGCCGAGTCCGGTCTGGTCTCCGAGGAGCAGGTGGAGCAGGCCGTGGCCAAGCAGCAGCAGTCGCGCGAGGCCACCGCCGCGAAGCAGCAGAAGGACGTCGGCACCAGTCTGCGCGTTGCCGCGGACAAGCTGGACACCCTGGTGGATCTCGTGGGTGAGCTGGTCATCGTGCAGGCCCAGATCTCCCAGGTTGTCACCGAGCGCGCGGACCCCATCCTCACGGTCCTCTCGGAGCAGCTGGACCGTCTGAGCAGTGACCTGCGCGACAGCACCCTGGGCATCCGCATGCTGCCCATCGGCACGACCTTCAGCAAATTCCGCCGCCTGGTGCGCGACCTGTCCTCTGATCTGGGCAAGGAGATCGAGCTGGTGACGCGCGGCGAGGAGACGGAGCTGGACAAGACGGTCATTGAACGTCTGGGCGACCCGCTGGTGCACCTCATCCGCAACAGCATCGACCACGGCATCGACATGCCCGAGGAGCGCAGGGCCGCAGGCAAGCGTCCCCAAGGCCTGATCCTGCTGGAGGCCGAGCATTCCGGCAGCGAGGTGCTCATCCGCATCACCGACGACGGCCAGGGCATGAACGCCGACGCCATCCGCAAAAAGGCCGTGGAAAAGGGCCTCATCGCCCCGGATGCGGAACTGACCGAGCAGGAGGCCTTGAAGCTCATCTTCATGCCGGGCTTCTCCATGGCGGCCAAGGTCACGAACATCTCCGGCCGCGGGGTTGGCATGGATGTGGTCCACCGCGCCATCGAATCACTGCGCGGAGTCATCGAGATCCAGAGCACCCGTGGCCAGGGCACCACCATCACCATCCGGCTGCCCCTGACCCTGGCCATCATCGAGGGCCTTCAGGTCCAGGTGGCGGACGGGTTCTACGTCATCCCCCTGTCCCTGGTGGAGGAGTGCGTGGAGCTGCACGGCAAGGACGTGGACCACTCGCGCAAGCAGCAGATCATCAACCTGCGCGGCGAGCTGGTGCCCTACATCCATCTGCGCCACTGGTTCGAGATGCAGGGCGAGCCTCCGGCCATCGAGCAGATCGTCATCACCGGGGTGGAGGGCAAGCGCGTGGGCATCGTGGTGGACAGGGTCATCGGCGAGCACCAGACCGTCATCAAGACCCTGGGCCGCGTGTACCGCGACGTGGAAGGCATCTCCGGGGCCACCATCAAGGGCGATGGCACCCTGGCCCTCATCCTCGACGTGCCCAGGCTGGTGCGCTCTGTTGTGGCAAAACTCTCAAACTGACAGCGCGAGCACCACACCGATATGGCCGAGAATCCGAGTCGAACCAGCACCCGGAAGCGTGGCGCCCCGCAGGAAGGGACGCATCTGTTGCGCATGAACGACCGCGTTTTTGAGCGCTTCAGCGAGTTCATCAAGACCGAACTGGGCATCAAGATGCCCGCCTCCAAGAAGACCCTGCTGGAGGCCCGCCTGCAAAAGCGCCTGCGCGAGCTGTGCATGAACTCCCACGAGGACTATTGCGAGTATCTCTTCAGCCCCCAGGGCATGGATGAGGAGCTGCCGAACCTGGTGGATGTGGTGACCACCAACACCACGGATTTTTTCCGCGAACCCAAGCACTTCGAGCTTCTCACCACGACGTTCCTGCCGGAGCTCTATGCCCGCAGGGGCTCCGCGCGCAATGTGAACATCTGGAGCGCCGGCTGTTCCTCCGGCGAGGAGCCGTACACCCTGTCCATGGTCTTAAGCGAGTTCGGGCGAACGAATCCCGGCTTCACCTTCAGCATCCTGGCCACGGACATCTCCACCCAGGTGCTGCGCATGGCCGTGCGCGCCATCTACCCCGAGACAAAGATCGCTCCGATTCCGCAGGAGTGCCGCAAGCGCTACCTGCTGCGCAGCAAGGACCGCCTGAAGACGGTGGTGCGCATTGCCCCGGAGGCGCGCAGCCATGTGCGTTTCCGGCGGCTGAACTTCATGGAGGAATTCACCTTTGACGGCCAGCTGGACGTGATCTTCTGCCGCAACGTGGTCATCTACTTTGACCGCCCGACGCAGGAGGTGCTGTTCTCCCGCTTCTGCCGCAAGCTCGTGCCCGGCGGCTATCTGTTCATCGGCCATTCCGAGAGCCTGGCGGGCATGGATCTGCCCTTGGAGCCTGTGGCGCCCACGGTTTACAGACGTATCTAGGACTCAGGAGCCCCGCATGAGCAGGCCGATACGCGTTCTCGTCGTCGACGACTCGGCCCTGGTGCGCCAGACCCTGACCGAGATCCTGGAGTCCGAACCGGACATCAAGGTCATCGGCACCGCCGTGGACCCCATTGTCGCGGCCGAGAAGATGCGCGAGCTGGTCCCGGATGTCATCACCCTGGACATCGAGATGCCGCGCATGGACGGCCTGACCTTCCTGCGCAAGCTCATGAGCCAGCACCCCATCCCGGTGGTCATCTGCTCCTCGCTCGCCATTGAGGGCGACGAGACCACCTTCCGCGCCTTTGAGTATGGCGCGGTGGAGATCATCACCAAGCCCAAGGTCGGCACCAAGAAGTTCCTGGAAGAATCCCGCGTGCGCATCTGCGATGCCGTGCGCGCCGCTGCCCAGGCCAAGATCCGCCCGCTCTCGGCCAGCATGCCCATGAAGGTGGCCCCGAAACTCAACGCCGATGTGATGCTGGCCAAGGCCAGCCTGGCGCAGCAGAACTTCCGCACCACGGAGAAGGTCGTGCTGGTGGGGGCCTCCACCGGGGGCACGCAAGCCCTGGAGAAATTCCTCACGGCCTTGCCCATGGACTGCCCGGCCATAGCCATCGTCCAGCACATGCCCGAGCACTTCACCGCCGCCTTTGCCAAGCGCCTGGACAGCATCTGCTGCGTCAGCGTCAGGGAGGCTCAGGACAACGATACGCTGCTGCGCGGCCAGGCGCTCATCGCCCCGGGCAGCCTGCACATGCTGCTCAAGCGCAGCGGCGCGCGCTACCATGTGGAGGTCAAGGACGGGCCGCTGGTCTCGCGCCACCGGCCTTCCGTGGATGTTTTGTTCCGCTCCGGCGCGCGCTACGCGGGCAAGAATGCCGTGGGCGTCATCATGACCGGCATGGGCGACGACGGGGCCAAGGGCATGCGCGAGATGCACGACGCCGGGTCGTACACCATCGCCCAGGACGAGGCCAGCTGCGTTGTGTTTGGCATGCCCCAGGAAGCCATCAAGGCCGGGGGCGTGGACAAGATCATGCCGCTTACGGCCATTGCAGGCGAGATCGTGCGCTACTGCAAGGACTGAGCGCAGCCGTCATCGCAGCCGTCATCATGGCCGTCTTCGCGGCCGTCATGGCGATCTTCGTCCAGCACCCACTTTCCGGACAGGGCAGGGCTTTTTAGGCCTTCCGCGACACGCCGCAGGAACTCCCGGCGCGAGATTTCACGCGCGCCAAAGCGCAGCAGGTGCGCCGTGGTCTGCTGGCAGTCGATGAGGGTGCAGCCCCGGCCTGCCAGCCAGCGCGCCAGGAGCACAAAGGCCGCCTTGGAGGCGTCCTGTTCCGCGAAGAACATGGACTCCCCGAAGAACACCGAGCCCAGCGCCACGCCGTAGACCCCGCCCGCCAGCCGCTCCCCGTTCCAGACCTCGGCGCTGTGCGCCAGCCCCAGGGCGTGCAGGCGCTCGTAGGCGGCGATCATCTCCGGCACGATCCAGGTGCCGGGCTGGCCGGGCCTGGGGGTGCTGGCACAGTCCCGGATGACCTGGGCAAAGGCCGTGTCCAGGGTGCAGCGGAAGCGGCCGGAATTGAGCACCCGCCGGAGGCTTCTGGGCATGTGCAGCTGCGTGGGCGCCAGCACCAGGCGCGGGTCCGGAGACCACCAGAGGATGGGTGAGTTCTCGCTATACCAGGGGAAGATGCCGCTCGCGTAGGCCGCCACAAGGCGCTCGGGCGAGAGGTCGCCGCCGATGGCCAGCAGGCCGTCCGGGTCCGCTTCCGCAGGGTCCGGAAACACGGGCTCGTCGAAGAGTCGGTAGATGGTCATGGGCCGGGAGTCGGGGCTATTTGTCCGCAGCCCGCTGCGCCGGGGCATAGCTGAAGGCGAAATCCCCGGAACTTGCGCCGCTGGCTGTGGCCGAGGCCGCAGGCTTGGCCTCGGGATCCACCCCTGGGGCCACGTCCACCAGCACCTCGCCGCCCTTTTGCAGGCTGCCGAACAAGAGCTCCGGGGCGATGGCGTCCTTGATCTCCACCTGCACCACACGGGCCATGGGCCGCGCGCCAAAGGCCGGATCGTGCCCGAGCACGGCCAGATGCAGGCGCGCCGCCTCGGTCAGGCGCACGCTCACGCGGCGCTCCTTGAGCTGTTCGCACAGCTCGCGCAGGTTCTTGTCCACCACCTTGAGCATGATCTCCCGCGTCAGCGCGCCAAAGGCCACGGTGGCGTCGAGCCGGTTGCGGAATTCCGGGCTGAACAGGCGCTCAATGGCCTTGAGCGAACCGCTCTTGCGGTCGCTGGCGGCGTTCTGCTGGTCATTGCGCGAAAAGCCCAGCCCGCCCTTGGCCAGCTCGCTCGCCCCGGCGTTGGAGGTCATGAGCAGAATGGCCTGGCGGAAATCGGCCTTGCGCCCGGTGTTGTCGGTCAAGGTGGCGTAGTCCATGACCTGGAGCAGGATGTTGAACACGTCCGGGTGCGCCTTCTCGATCTCGTCGAAAAGCACCACGCAGTGTGGGCTCTTGCGCACGGCCTCGGTGAGCAGGCCGCCCTGGTCAAAGCCCACGTAGCCCGGAGGCGCGCCGATGAGCCTGGAGACGGCGTGCTTCTCCATGTACTCGCTCATGTCGTAGCGCAGGAACTGCACGCCCATGACCTGGGCTAGCTGCCGGGCCAGCTCGGTCTTGCCCACGCCTGTGGGCCCGGTGAGCAAAAAGGCCCCCAGCGGGCGGCCCGGCTGCTTCATGCCCGCGCGCGAGCGCCGGATGGCCTTGGCCAGCACGGCCACGGCCTCGTCCTGGCCGAACACGGCCTTTTTGATCTCGTCCTCCAGATCGCGCAGGCGGTCCTTGTCCGAGCCGGACAGCCGCTTGGCCGGAATGCGCGCCATGCGGGCGATGACCCGCTCCACGTCCTGGGCCGTGATGCGCTGGTCCTTGCGGCGGCCGCCCGTGGCCGGGCTGATGGCGAGCTTGAACTGCGCCCCGGCCTCGTCCAGCACGTCGATGGCCTTGTCCGGCAGGAAGCGCTCGGTGATGTAGCGGGCCGAGAGTTCGGCCGCGGACTTGAGCGCTGGCGGCGTGTAGGTCACGCCGTGGAACTCCTCGTAGTAGGGCTTGAGCCCCTTCAGAATTTCCACGGTCTCCTCCACGCTGGGCTCCAGGATGTCGATCTTCTGGAAGCGGCGGGACAAGGCGCGGTCCTTCTCGAAATGGTTGCGGTACTCCTCAAAGGTGGTGGACCCGATGCAGCGGATTTCGCCGGAGGCCAGAAACGGCTTGAGGATGTTCGAGGCGTCCAGGCTGCCGCCGGAGACTGCGCCCGCGCCCACGATGGTGTGGATCTCGTCCACAAAGAGGATGGCGTTCGGCACCTTCTTGAGTTCCGCCAGCACGCCCTTGAGCCGGGCCTCAAAGTCGCCCCGGTACTTGGTTCCGGCCAAAAGCGCGCCCATGTCCAGGGCAAAGACCTGGGCCTCGGCGAACTGCGCGGGCACGCGGTTTAGTGCGATCTGCAAGGCCAGGCCCTCGGCCAGGGCGGTCTTGCCCACGCCGGGGTCGCCCACCAGGATGGGGTTGTTCTTGCGCCTGCGCGCCAGCACCTGGATGGTGCGCTCCAGTTCCGCCGCGCGGCCGATGAGCGGGTCGATGCCCCCGGCGCGAGCCTTGGCCGTCAGGTCGCGGGTGAACTCCTCCAGCGGGTTCTTGCGCGGCTGGGCGCCGGGCTTGTTGCCTGGCCGCTGGGGGCCTTCGTTCTCGGCCGGCCGGGCATTATTAAAGGGCAGGTCAGAGGGCAGGCCGTGGGAGATGTACTCCAGCACGTCCAGGCGCGAGACCCCGTGGCTGGTGAGGAAATGCACGGCAAAGGAGTCCTCCTCCTCGAACATGGCGGCAATGACGTCGCCCACCTCCACCAGGTCCTTGCCTGAGGACTGCTTCTGCCACACGGCGCGCTGCATCACCCGGCGCACGCTCAAGGTCTGCACCACCTCGCTTTCGGCATCGGCTGGCAGGTGGTCCAGGTGGTCCTTGAAAAAGCCCTCGATCTGGGTGCGCAGCTTGTCCACATCCGCGCCGCAGGCGTCCAGGATGTCCAAGCTGGCGGCCTCGCTGGTCATGGCGAAGAGCAGGTGCTCCAGGGTCAGGTATTCGTGCCTGCGCTTGCGCACCTCGTGGAACGCGCTCGTGAGGACGGCTTCCAGTCCTTTGCTCAGCATTTGGCTAGACCTCCTCCAGACTGGCGCGCAGGGGGAATCCTGCGGCCTTGGACATGGCGTGGACCCTGTCCACCTTGGTTTCCGCCACCTCGGCCGTGAACACGCCGCACATGCCCAGGCCCTGCTGGTGCACGGCCAGCATGATGCGCATGGCCTCGGGCTCGGGCTTCTGGAACACCATGCGCAGCACGTGCACCACGAAGTCCATGGTGGTGTAGTCGTCGTTGTGCAAGAGCACCTTGAAGCGCCGGGGCTCCCTGGTCTCCTGCTCATCGAAGAGGCCGGGCGCGAAACGGGTGTCCGTCCGCTCACTCATGCGAACAGGCTCCTGGGGCGCTGGTCTTGTCCATGCTGGACATATTAGGCATTCGGGGGCCGCCTGTCGAGGGGGGGCAGGCCATTCTGGCCCGTGGCGCAGCCGGACAGCAGCCGGGCCTTGACCGCAGCGTCAAAGACAAAGGACTCGATAGGGGCTAGGCCCAGGGCTGCGCGGGACTGGCGGTTCAGGTCGTGGTAGGTGGCGGTGGAGGCCTTGTCCTGCGGCAGGCCGAGGGCTTTCGCGCAGGCCGCGATGTCCATTTCGCTGCCTTCGATCTCCACAAAGTGGCCGAAGGGCAGGGTGTCCAGGCAGACCTCGCAGCCCAGCAGGCTCCAGGTCTCGCGGAATTTCTCGTAGCGCAGGGCCGGGGTCAGGCCCAGGCCCGCCAGGATCGCGTTCAGGGACGCGGGGTCGGAAATATCGGTCTCGGATTCTTCATAGACCTTGGCGTGAGTGGAAACTGTGCCGCTTGCGGCGCGCTTGAGGGTCAGGACAAAGCGCCTGGGCTCTTCGCGCAGGCGCAGCAGGGTGCCGCTGGCTTTCAGGCTGCGCCGGGCGTCGTCGAACACGGTGTTGGACTCAAGCCAGCGGCCTGCGCAGGTGGCGGCCAGACTTTCGAGCCGCTGGCGCAGCCCGGCGTGGTCCGCGTCCAGGTATTTGACCTCGATCTCCAGGGCCATATTCCGCTTTTCTCCTCAGTTTGCTGCTGCTAGGGTTCCCTGGCGTGAGGCCGGGCCTGCTAGCCCGCGTTGGCCTCGGTCTCCACGATGGGCGGGTGCTGGCCCAGGTCGTAGAACCCGCGCAGGGCAATGCCCAGATCAAAGTGCGGAATGCGCTCGAAGTGGATGAAGCCGACGCTTTTGCCTTCGCTCATGTCCGAGAGGGCGGTGAGCCCGATGGGCACCGGGAAGGGGATTGCTGCTGAGGTGATGGCCACGAGCCGCGTGGCGTAGTGCTCCTTCAGGTAGCCCACGATGCGGTCTCGCTCGTCCACGGTGAGGGCCTCCAGAATGACCCGGCGGCTGCCGGCGGCCTCCTCGGCCTCGGACATGCCATGTGCGGCGAGCAGCAGGTCCCAGTCGATGGCCTCCTCCTCCTCGGGGTCCCAGGTGTGGCGAAAGAGATGCACCTCCACGTCGCGCCGCCCCTTGAAGCTCTTGATGGTCATGCTGAGCGCCATGGCGCGGTCGATGGGCAAGTCGTCTTTGCCAGCTGGGATGATCTGGATGTCCACGTGGGCCTCCGGGCGAATGTCGTTATGCCAATGTAGTTGCTTTGTCCTCCGGATTCAAGGGGGATGGCAGGGCGGAGAAGATGACCACACCGTTTCAGATCGAGTCTGATTTCACGCCCAAGGGCGACCAGCCCCAGGCCATTGCCGAGCTTGAGGCCAACCTCCGCGCTGGCGTGCGCCATCAGGTGCTGCTGGGCGTCACCGGCTCGGGCAAGACCTTCACCGTAGCCAACCTTGTGGCCCGGCTGAACCGCCCGGCCCTGGTGCTGGCGCCCAACAAGACCCTGGCCGCCCAGCTCTTCAACGAGTTCCGGGGGCTGTTCCCGCACAATGCCGTGGAATATTTCGTCAGCTATTACGACTATTACCAGCCCGAAGCCTATTTGCCGCACTCAGACACCTACATCGAGAAAGATTCAAGCATAAACGACGACATCGACAAGCTGCGCCACGCCGCCACCCACGCGCTGCTGACCCGGCGCGACGTCATCATCGTGGCCTCGGTGTCCTGCATCTACGGCCTGGGCTCCCCGGAATACTACGCCAAGATGATCATTCCGGTGGAGGTCGGGCAACAGCTGTCCCAGGAGTCGCTCATGCGCCGCCTGGTGGAGGTGCACTATGAGCGCAACGACGTGGACTTCCACCGTGGCGTCTTCCGCGTGCGCGGCGACGCCATTGAGCTCATCCCGGCCTACAGCCGCGAAAAGGCCCTGCGCGTGAGCTTCTTTGGCGACGAGATCGAGTCCATCCAGGAGACCGACCCGCTCACCGGCGCTGTGCTCGCAAGCATGCAGAAGACTGTCATCTATCCCGGCTCCCACTACGTGTCGGACCAGGACAACCTGAAGCGCGCCACTGACGCCATCCGCGCGGAGCTGCAACAGCGCCTGGCTGCGTTCAAGGCGGACGGCAAGCTGGTGGAGGCCCAGCGCCTGGAGCAGCGCACCATGTTTGACCTGGAGACCATCGAGGAGCTGGGCTACTGCAACGGCATCGAGAACTACTCGCGCCACCTGGACGGCCGCACGCCCGGCCAGCCGCCGGCCACGCTCATCGACTATTTTCCGGACGACTTCCTGTTCTTCATCGACGAGAGCCACATCACCGTCCCCCAGGTGGGCGGCATGTCGAGCGGCGACTTCTCGCGCAAGAGCACGCTGGTGGACTTCGGCTTCCGCCTGCCCAGCGCCCTGGACAACCGGCCGCTGAACTTTGAGGAGTTCCAGGCGCGCTTGGGCCAGGTGGTCTATGTCTCGGCCACGCCTGGGCCGTGGGAGCTGGACCAGGCCCAGGGCCTGGTGGTGGAGCAGGTCATCCGGCCCACGGGCCTGGTGGACCCGGAGGTCGAAGTGCGGCCCGTGCGCGGCCAGGTGGACGACCTGCTCGGCGAATGCCGGGCCAGGGCGGAGCGCAATGAGCGCGTGCTGGTGACCACGCTGACCAAGCGTATGGCCGAGGATCTGACCGACTACCTGAACCAGATGGGGGTGAGCGCACGCTACCTGCACTCCGACGTGGTGACCCTGGAGCGCATGGTCATCATCCAGGCCCTGCGCGCCGGGGAATTCAGCGTGCTCGTGGGCATCAACCTGCTGCGCGAAGGGCTGGACATCCCGGAGGTCTCCCTTGTCACCATCCTGGACGCGGACAAGGAGGGCTTCCTGCGCAGCGCGCGCTCCCTCATCCAGACCTTTGGCCGCGCAGCGCGCAACGTCGGCGGCCGGGTCATCCTCTATGCCGACTCCGTGACCCGGTCCATGCAGGTGGCACTTGACGAGACGGTCCGCAGACGCGAGAAGCAGCTGGAGCACAATGCAAAATATGGCATCGTGCCGCAGACCATCACCAAGGGGCTGGACAATGTGCTGGGCGCGCTGTCCGCGCACGTGGCCCCGGACGGTGCTGTGCTCACGCCGGACGAGCTTTTGCGCGAACTGGACCCGAAACGGCTCAGGAAGGAGATCGCCTCACTGGAGCGCGACATGCGCGAGGCGGCCAGAGAGCTGGAGTTCGAGCGTGCGGCGGCCTTGCGCGACAGGGTGCTGGCCTTGCGCGATAGACTCTTGCAGTTGGGGGAGTAGATGATGCTGCATCTGGACATGGCCAGGATCAGGGCCGCCAAGGACACCTGGGGTCCGCTGTTCCAGCTTGTGCTGGGACTGTGCCTCATGTGCGTGGTCTTCCTGGCTGGTCTGTTCGTGTTCATGTATGTGGAGGGCTGGGACTTCATCGACAGCTTCTACATGATGGTCATCACCCTCTCCACTGTGGGCTTCGGCGAGATCCACGTCATTTCGCAAAAAGGCCGGCTGCTCACGGCCCTGGTCATCGTCTGTGGCGTGGGCAATTTCGCCTTCATCGTCAGTTCCTTTACGCGCATGCTCGTGGACGGGCATCTGCACAACCTCTTGTGGAGGCGCAAGGTGCAAAAGCGCATCGATAAGCTGGAGAACCACTACATCATCTGTGGGTACGGCCGCATCGGCAATGTGGTGGTGCAGGAGATCCTCAAGGTCAGCCCGGATGTAGTGGTCATCGAATCCAAGCCTTCGCTGGTGGAGCAGCTCAAGCGCGAAGGCATCATGCACATCCCCGGGGACGCCACCAACGACAAATTGCTCATCGACGCGGGCCTGAAACGCGCCAAGAGCATTGTCACCGCCCTCACGGACGAGGCCGCCAATGTCTACGTCACCCTCACGGCGCGCCAGCTCAACCCGGGCATCTCCATCATCGCCCGGGCCAACGACGTTTCGCACATCACCCGCCTCGAGTTTGCCGGGGCCGACAAGGTCGTCCTGCCGCACATGATCGGCGGGGTGCGCATGGCCCACAGCGTGCTTCGGCCCACGGTGACGGATTTCCTGGACCTGGCCGTGCGCGGGCACATCGACTTGCAGCTGGAGCAGCTCATCATTGGCGAGGGGTCTTGCTTTGTGGGCAAGACGCTCATGGGCTCGGACATCCGCAAGGACTTTGACCTGATCATTGTGGCCATCAAGCGCGCCACGGGCGAACTGGTGTTCAACCCCGGCCCCAAGGAGGAGCTCTGCGTCGGGGACACCCTCATCACCCTGGGCCGCCAGTCGGATTTGCAGAAAATCTGCGAACTGTTGTGAGCGACAGGCCATGAGCGCCATTGATCAGGCCTTGCTCGCCTCTGGCCCGGCCCAGCGCGCACTTGAGCTGCGCGAACTGCTGGAGCACCACAACCACCGCTACTACGTTCTGGACAGCCCGGAGATCGCCGACGCCGAGTACGACGAGCTGTTCCGCGAGTTGCAGGCGTTAGAGGCCGCGCACCCGCACCTGGCCGATGCCAATTCGCCCACCCGGCGCGTGGGCGGGCAGGTGGCCGACGGCTTCGCCGCCCACAGGCATGCCCTGCCCATGATGAGCCTGGATAATGCCATGGACCTCGAGGCTTGGCGCGAGTTTGCGGACGTGAAGCTGCCGAACGCCTTTCGCGACGCCGTCACCGAGGTCATCCTGAACGACATTGAGGCGGGCATCGGCAGGCCCTATGTGCTCACGCCCAAGCAGGACGAGCGCAAGGAGCTGGCCACAAAGCTCCGGCCCATGGTGGACGCCGCGCTCTTGAGTCCTGTCAACGCTCCTGGCAACGCCCCTGGCAATGGAGGCTGGTCAGTCTTGGCCGCCGAGGCCGGGCGTCTGGGCGCGCTCAGGTCGCTCTTGCCCATCGTGCGCATGGGCGGGCCGCTTGGCCTGCCGGGCCTGGCCCGCCTGGCCCAGGCCATTGGCCCGGAGGTGCGCGCCGAGCTGGGCTGCTTCTGGGCCGAGCCCAAGATGGACGGCCTGGCCGCAGAGGTGGTGTACGAGGCCGGGGCGCTGGTTGTGGCCTCCACGCGCGGCGATGGAGAGGAGGGCGAGGACGTCACCGCCAACATGCGCATGGTGCGCTCCCTGCGTGGAATATTGTTGCGCGGGAGTGCTCCTGCGCCCGAAGTGCTGGACGTGCGCGGCGAGGTGGTCATCGGCCTGAAGGATTTCGCAGCCCTGAACGAGGCCCAGGAGCGCGCCGGACTCAAGCGCTTCGCCAACCCGCGCAACGCCGCAGCCGGGTCCATCCGCCAGCTCGACCCGAACACCGTGGCTGCCCGCCCCCTGCGCTTCCTGGCCTATGGAGCGGGCCGCATGGAGTGGCCGGAAGGGGTCAGCGGCTGGCGTGCCCAATCCGAGATCATGGCCGGGCTGACCGAGCTTGGCCTGGCCACGGCCCCGGAGGCCAGGCTCTGCACCTCGCCCGAGGAGGTGGCGGCCTTCTACCTGGACTTGCAGGCCCGGCGCTCGACCCTGCCCTTTGAAATCGACGGGGTGGTGGCCAAGATCAACAACCTGGCCTTGCAGGAGCTGCTCGGCCAGACCGCCCGCGCCCCGCGCTGGGCCTTGGCCCTCAAGTTTCCGCCGGAGCAGGCCCGGACCAGGCTGTTGCGCATCCTCATCCAGGTGGGCCGCACCGGGGTGCTCACGCCCGTGGCCGAGCTGGAACCGGTGCGCGTGGCCGGGGTGGAGGTCTCCCGCGCCACCCTGCACAATGCCAGCCACCTCCGCGCAAAGGATATCCGCATTGGTGATCTGGTGATGATCCAGCGCGCAGGAGACGTTATTCCCCAGGTTGTTGAGGCTGTTAGCGGTGAGCGCAGCGGTGCTGAGCAGGTCTTTGTGTTCCCGGAAATCTGCCCGGAGTGCGGCAGCGCCGTGGTGGCCGAGGACAAGATCACCTACTGCCCCAACCATGCCTGTCCGGCGCGCGTGGTGCTGAGCATCGTGCATTTTGTGTCCAAGGCCGGGCTGGCCATGGACGGCGTGGGCAGGAAGTGGATTGAGAAGCTGGTGCAAAAAGAAAAGCTTACGTCTCCAGCGGAGCTCTTTGACTTGAAGGCCTCCGATCTGCTGGGGCTTGAACGCACAGGCGAAAAGAGCGTCAAGATAGTCTTGGACTCCATCAAGAACGCAAAACAATCCGCCACCTTGGCCAGATTCATCAGCGCCCTGGGCATCGAGAATGTGGGCGAACAGACGGCCAAGGAGCTGGCGAAACGCTTTCACGACATGGACGAGCTGGCCCAGGCCGACGCGGCCGAACTGCAAAAGTTGAATGATGTCGGGCCGAAGGTGGCGGCGAGCATCCGCGCCTTCTTTATGAACCAGGGCAACCAGGCCATGCTGGCGCGCTTCCGCGAGCTGGGTCTGTGGCCCACAGGCGGCCAGCGCACCAATGCCGCGAACCTGCCCCTGTCCGGCCAGACGTTCTTTTTTACCGGCGGCTGGCCTGCATTGCCTCGCCCTAAGGCACAGGCGCTTGTCGAACAGTTTGGGGGGACATGCGCGGGGTCTGTGTCACGCAAGGTGGACATGGTTGTGGCGGGGGAAAAGCCGACGGAGCACAAGCTTGCCAAGGCCAGGGACCTGGGTCTTCGGATATTGGACTTTCCGCAGTTTTTGGCTATGCTGCGCGAACATGGAATCAAGCCCTAAGCGAGTGGCACCCTGAAACCGGGAGACTTACGATATGACTTGTGACGTTATCATCATGGGCGGCTGCGGCCGCATGGGCGGAACCCTGATTCGCCTGGCCCAGCAGGACCCGGACCTGGAGGTCAAGGCCGTGGTCGAGCGGGCCGAGCGCCTGGACGAGCTGGAGAACCTGGACTGCGTCGTGTCGAGCGACCTGGAAGAGGTGCTGGCCAAAACCCCGCGCGCCGTGGTGGTGGAGTTCACCTCACCGGAGGCCACGGTGGAGCATGTGCGCGAGTGCCGGAAACACGGCAACCCCATGGTCATCGGCACCACGGGCCTGAAGCCCGACCAGCTGGAGTTCGTGACGGCCGCAGCCAAGGACACGCCGCTTCTCTTGGCCCCGAACATGAGCGTGGGCGTCAACGTGCTGCTGAAAATCCTGCCGCAGCTCGTGCAGATGCTGGGCTCGGCCTATGACATGGAGATGGTGGAGATCCACCATGGCCGCAAGAAGGACTCGCCCAGCGGCACGGCGCTCAAGCTGGCCCAGTGCATGGCCGAGGCGCGCGGCTGGGTCTACGACGAGGTCAAGCGCCACACCCGCGACGGCATCATCGGCGAGCGCCCGCAGAACGAGCTGGGCGTCATGGCTGTGCGCGGCGGCGACGTGGTGGGCGACCACACGGCGTACTTCTTCGGCCCGGGCGAGCGCATCGAGGTGACGCACCGGGCGCATTCGCGCGAGACATTCGCCCAGGGCGCGCTGCGCGCGGCCAAGTGGCTGTCCAAGCAGCAGCCGGGGCGGCTGTACAGCATGGCTGACCTGTTCTAGGCGCTCCTGCACACGAAAAGCAGAACGCCGGGCTCGTGAGGGTTCGGCGTTTTTTGTTGAGCTGAGAACACGGGAGTCTCTGTCATGTGCCGGGGCTCGCGCCGCGCATCACCGCAAACACCGCCCCCATCTCGCATTGCACCCGCGCGAGCTGAACAGCCAAGGCAGCGGCCTCGCCGTCCTTGGCCGCATGCTCCAGGGCGCGGGCGGCATCGCACAGCCGCTCCATGCCCAAGACGGCCGCCGCGCCCTTGATGGCGTGGGCCTGGAAGCGCACCTGCTCCAGGTCGCCCCTGGCCACGGCCTCGCCCAAGGCGGCGATGCGTGCAGGTTCGTCGGCCAGAAAGACCTCGAACAGCCGCGCCAGGAATTCCGGCTTGGTGCTGCGCATGCGCGTGAGCCATTCCGCGTTGATCGGCGGGCGCTGGTCTGCGGGTTGGCAAGCAGCGTCGGTCGGGCATTTCTCGGCGGGTTCGGTCACAGTCGGCTCCTTCAGGGCTGACGCCTCAGCCCTTGACGCAGACCAGCGGGGCCAGCCGCGCCACAATGCGCACCAACCCGGCGCGCGCGCAGGACTCCACCACAGCGTCCACATCCTTATACGCCGACGGAGCCTCCTCGGCAACGCCCTTGAAATCCGCTGTGCGGATGAGCACGCCCCGGCGCCGCAGGCTCTCCACCAGGTCCGCGCCCTTGTGGCGCTTGCGGGCCTGGGCGCGGCTCATGGTCCGGCCCGCGCCGTGGCAGGCCGAGGCCAGGGACAGCTCCGCCGCCGCATTGGCGCCCACCAGGATGTACGAGGCCGTGCCCATGCTGCCGCCGATGAGCACCGGCTGGCCGGTGCTGCGGAAGGCCTCGGGCAGGGCCGGGTGGCCTGGCCCCAAGGCCCTGGTGGCGCCCTTGCGGTGCACATGCAGCACCCGGCGCTTGCTGTCCACAAGATGCTCCTCGGCGCGGCAGGTGTTGTGCGAGACGTCATAGAGCTGGCGCAGCGTGGTGTCGGGCCAGAGCCGCGCAAAAGCCCCGCGCGTCAGATGTGCGATGACCTGCCTGTTGGCCAGGGCGCAGTTCACCCCGCAGCGCATGGCCGCCAGGTATTCCTGGCCCAGCTCGGACAGGATGGGCGCGCAGGCCAGATCGCGGTCCGGCAGGGCCAGCTTGCGGGCGTGCGCGTCGGCAGCCATGCGCGGCAGGGAGTCCTGGGCGATCTGGTGGCCGAGGCCGCGCGAGCCACAGTGGATGCTCACCAATGCCTCGCCGCGCCTGAGGCCCAGGCCGTCGGCCAGGTCCTGGTCCAGGATGCGCTCCACGGCCTGGACCTCCAGGTAGTGGTTGCCGGAGCCCAGGGTGCCCAGCTGGTCGCGCAGGCGGGCCTTGGCCTCGGGCGACACGGCGTCCGGGTCGGCCCCGGCTGATTGGCCCTGGTCCTCGGTGCGGGCGAGGTCGGCCTGCTCGCCCAGGCCGCGCTTGACTGCCCAGCGCGCGCCAAGGACAAGCACCTCGTCGATCTCCTCATTGGACAGGCGAAGCCTCCCGCCCTGGCCCACGCCCGAGGGCACGGCGGCAAAGAGCGCGTCGGCCAGCTCCGCCTGCCGGGCCAGGATGTCCTCGGCGTCCAGGCCGGTGAAGAGGGTGCGCACCCCGCAGGCGATGTCGAAGCCCACGCCCCCGGCGGACACGATGCCGCCCTTGTGCGCGTCAAAGGCCGCCACCGCGCCGATGGGGAAGCCGTAGCCCGAGTGCGCGTCGGGCAGGAGCAGGGCCGGGGCGGCGATGCCTGGCAGGCAGGCCACGTTCCGGATCTGGCGCAGGGCGTCGGGGTCGAGGGAAAGAATGATGTCCGGTTGGCCGAACACGCGCACGGGCATGCGCATCCGGCCCTGCCGGGGCAGTTCCCAGATGCTCTCTGCGGTCTGGACAAGGCCAAGGGCTTTCATGGCGGGACTCCGCCGTGCTGTGTGGCTGTGGACCTCCGGCAGGGAAGGGGCCAAGCCCGCTCCCCCCTGCCGGAGGTCCACAAAATGATGGCGCTACATCTTGTACAGGGTCTCGCCGGGAACGATGGTGATGGTGTTCTTCTGGAGCAGTTCGATGGCCTGGTCCGTGCGGTCGAAGCGGAAGATGATGATGGCGTTGGCCCCGCTCTGGTTCACAAAGGCGTACATGTACTCCACGTTGATCTTGGCGTCGCGCAGCATCTCCATGATGCTGTGCAGCCCGCCCGGCTTGTCCGGGACTTCCACGGCCACAACAGTGGTGCGGCCCACGGTGAAGCCCCCGGCCTTGAGGTGCTCCTTGGCCTTGTCGAAGTCGTTGACGATGAGGCGCAGGATGCCGAAGTCCGAGGTGTCGGCCAGGGACAGGGCGCGGATGTTCACGCCGCAGTCGGCCAGGATGCGGGTGACCTCGGCCAGCCGACCGGCGCGGTTTTCCAGGAAGATGGAGAGTTGATCGACCTTCATGACGTCCTCGCTTGGCTTAGGTGGCACATGGTTAGTCACTTCAGGCCTGAACTTTGCGCATGTCGATGATGCGCTTGGCCTTGCCCTCGCTGCGTTCGATGCCCTTGGGCTCCACCAGCTTGCACTTGGCGGTGACGCCCAGGAACTCCTTGATGTTCTTTTCTATCTTGGATTCCAGACGTTGTAAATTCTTGACCTGGTCGGAGAACACGTTTTCGTCGACCTCCACCCGCACCTCCATGGTGTCCAGGTTGCCCTCGCGGTTGACGATGAGCTGGTAGTGCGGGGTCAGGCCCTCGGTCTCGAGCAGAATGGTCTCGATCTGCGAGGGGAACACGTTGACGCCGCGGATGATGAGCATGTCGTCGCTGCGGCCCGTGACCCGCTCCATGCGCGCCGTGGTCCGGCCGCACCGGCAGGGCGCGGTGTTCAGCCTGCTGATGTCGCGGGTGCGGTAGCGCAGCAGCGGGATGCCCTCCTTGGTCAGGGTGGTGATGACCAGCTCGCCCTTTTCTCCGGCCGGCATCTGCTCGCCGGTTTCGGAGTCGATGATCTCCGGCAGGAAGTGGTCCTCCTGGATGTGCAGACCCTGCTTGACCTTGGCGCACTCGATGGCCACGCCCGGGCCCATGATTTCGGACAGGCCGTAGATGTCGATGGCCGTGATGCCGAGCTTTTTCTCGATCTCGGCGCGCATGGACTCGGTCCAGGGCTCGGCCCCGAAGATGCCGATGCGCAGGGGCAGCTCGCGGATGTCGATGCCCATCTCCATGGCGGCCTCAAAAAGGAACAGGCTGTAGGAGGGCGTGCAGGTGAGCACCGTGGCCCCGAAGTCGCGCAGGAGCATGGCCTGGCGTCTGGTGCCGCCGCCGGAAATGGGAATGACCGTGGCGCCCAGCTCCTCGGCCCCGTAGTGCACGCCCAGGCCGCCGGTGAACAGGCCGTAGCCATAGGCGTTGTGGATGAAGTCCCCGCTGTGCGCGCCTGCGGCGGCCAGGCAGCGGGCGCAGAGCTGCGCCCAGTTGCGGATGTCGCGCCGGGTGTAGCCCACCACCGTGGCCTTGCCCGTGGTGCCGGAGGAGGAGTGCAGGCGCACGATGTTCTCGCGCGAGACCGCGAACAGGCCAAAGGGATAGTGGTTGCGCAGGTCCTGCTTCTCGGTGAAGGGCAGGAGCGTCACGTCGGAGAGCTGCTGGATGTGCTCGGGCTTGACCCCGCGCTCGTCGAGCTTCTTGCGGTAGAACGGCACGTTCTCGTACACGCGGGCCACTAGGTCCTGGAGCCTGCGCAGCTGCAGCTTCTGCAGGTCCTCCCTGGGCAGGGTCTCGTTTTCCACATCAAATATCATGGTCTGTCCTCCTGGGATGGGTGCGGGGCGAAGCAGGGCGCATTGGGCCTGGGCGGGCGCTTGCCCGTAAAAAACGGCCACAGACCGTACGTCCCGTGGCCTTGGATGCATGAGTTGCCCTGTGCTGAACCTGCGCCACGTCCCTTCAGCCGCAAAACAGTGGCCAGAGGGGGCGCAAGCGGTTTCGAGGTTCGCGTAGCATGTGTCGTGCATGCCCGAAACCCGGCACTGCGTCAAGGTTCAGGGGCGGTTCTTGCCAATGCCTGCGGGCCGGGGAACGCTTCAATAATTGCTTGACGAGAAGGCATGCAGCAGTTCAACCCGGAGCAGGCGGCCTGAGCCTCAAGCCCGAACATTGCGCTGGGTCTGGGTTTCCAGTACAAGGCCCGGATGAACGCGCCACACGGCGAAAAACGGGGGAGCATGAAGAAGAAGCGCGAACTGCCGGTGACGCCCGGCATGCCCACGGCAGAGAAGGGGCTGCTCCTGGCCCGGATGCTCGACGAGAAGCAGGGCGAGGAGATTCTGGTGCTGGACGTGACCGGGGTGTGCCCCATTGCCGAGCACATCATCACGGTCACGGCCAAGGGCCAGCGCCACGCCCAGGCCCTGGCCGACGGGCTCCTGCACTTGGCCAAGGAGCATGACATGTTTTCCAGGGGCATGGAGGGCTACCAGACAGGCACCTGGATCCTGCTCGATTTCAACGACGTTGTTGTGCACATCTTCCAGGAGGACCTGCGCCGCTTCTACAACATCGAGGGCCTCTGGTCCGAGGGCCGGCGCGTGGACTGGCGCGCTCCTGCGGTGGCCGGGTGAAGCCCGTGACCCCGACCCTGCTGCTCATTCTGGACGGCTTCGGGCTGGCCCCGGCTGGCCCTGGCAACGCCCTGTCCCTGGCCAAAACCCCCAATCTCGACGCCCTGTTCGCGCGTTATCCGCACACCCAGCTGGCCTGCTCGGGCCGGGCCGTGGGCCTGCCCGACGGATTCATGGGCAACTCCGAGGTGGGGCACATGAACATCGGCGCGGGCCGCGTGGTGTACCAGGACATGACGCGCATCGACATCAGCATCGAGGACAAGAGCTTCTTCGAGAACCCGGCCTTGCTCGACCTCATGGCCAGGACCAAGGCTGGCAGCGGGCGCCTGCACCTCATGGGTCTCGTGTCCGATGGCGGCGTGCACAGCCACCAGAACCACATCCACGCGCTGGTTGAACTGGCCAAGCGCCAGGGCCTGCGCGAGGTCTTCATCCATGCCTTTCTGGACGGCCGCGACACCCCGCCCTCCAGCGGCCTGGGCTTTGTGCAGCAGCTTGAGGCCAGGCTGGCCGAGATCGGCCTGGGGCGGATTGCCACGGTCATGGGCCGCTACTACGCCATGGACCGCGACAAGCACTACGAGCGCAACGAGCCCGCCTACTTGGCCCTGGCCTGCGGGCAGGGCCGGGTGGTGGCCTCGGCGGGCGAGGCCGTGTCAAGCGCCTACGCGGCCGGTGAGACCGACGAGTTCGTCAAGCCCTGCCTGGTCACGGGCCCTGATGACAAATCGACGGGCCAGCCCATAGGCACCATCGGCGACGGCGACGGCCTGTTCTTCTTCAATTTCCGCGCGGACCGCGCCCGGCAGATCAGCCGCGCGTTCTTCGACGATGACTTTAATGAATTTCCGCGACCCTTGCGGCCCAAGCTCTCCGGGTTCGCCAGCATGACCCGGTACGAGTCCAGCTTCCCCCTGCCTGTGGCCTCCCCGCCGCAGTCCCTGGACGGGTTCCTGGGCCAGGTGGTGAGCGGCCTTGGGCTCAAGCAGCTGCGCATCGCCGAGACCGAAAAGTACGCGCACGTCACGTACTTCCTCAATTGTGGGGTGGAGGAGCCCATGCCTGGCGAGGAGCGCGTCATGATCCCCTCCCCGCGCGAGGTGCCCACCTATGACCACAAGCCGCAGATGAGCGCCCGCGAGGTCACCGAGGTTCTGCTGGCCCGGCGCGCCGAGTTCGACCTCTGCGTGTGCAACCTGGCCAACCTGGACATGGTGGGCCACACGGGCATCATTCCGGCGGCAAGGGCCGCCTGCGAGACCGTGGACGAGTGCGTGGGCAGGCTCGTGGCGGCCTTCCTGGCTGCTGGCGGGCAGGTGTTCCTGACCGCCGACCACGGCAACGCCGAGGAGATGCTCGACGCCACAGGCGGCCCGCAGACGGCCCACAGCACCAACCCGGTGCCCCTGCTGCACGCCGGCCAGGGCGGCGGCCGCAGGCTCCGGCCCGGCAAGCTGGGCGACATCGCCCCGACCATCCTGGCCTCCTGGGGCCAGGCCAAGCCCGAAAGCATGACCGGCGCAAGCCTCTTCGAGGGATGAACGCATGACCAAGCCGCTGATGCCCGTGCGCCCCATGGGCATGGAGATCGTGTTCCAGTACCAGTGCCCGCACTGCGCCCGCGAGGTCACGCTCATCGCACCCACGCGCCCGGCCATGGCCCAGTGCGACGCCTGCCGCAAGAGCTTTCCCATCGTGCCCGTGGACGACCGCACCCTGCGCTATTTCAAGATCATGCTCTGCGGCGGCAAGGCCGCCATTGACCCCGACTTCCTCTGATTTCGGCATTCTTCGCCCTGAAACGAAACTCCATCGGGCGCTGCTTGGCGCCTGAGGCGATAGGTGCCGTTCAAAAATCGTATGCCAAAAATGTAGAGCAATATCATATTGTAGAAATAGTCTAGATTTTTTCTAAATACATTTTGAGTGCGATATAGCGCAAATGCGTCCCAGGAATCGTGTCTAGAAAGATTTTCTGCGGGCCAGGAAGAAGCGCTTGAGCAGGGCGCCGCATTCCTCGGCCATGACCCCCTGGAGGACCCAGGGGCGGTGGTTGAGGAAGGGCAAAGAGCGGGCGTCGCGGACGTCGAGATTGGACACAAGGGCCCCGGCCTTGGGGTCGCTCGCGGCAAAGACCACCCCGGCCACCCGGGCGTGGATGAGCGCGCCCACGCACATCAGGCAGGGCTCCAGGGTCACGGCAAGGATGGACCCGCTGAGGCGGTGGTTGCCGAGTTTTTGTCCGGCCTCGCGCAGGCACAGCACCTCGGCGTGGGCCGTGGGATCGCAGAGGGTGATGTTCTGGTTGTGCGCGCGGGCCAGGATGCTCCCGTCCGCGCCGATGAGCACCGCGCCCACCGGGGTCTCGGCCTTGCGCGCGGCGGCGCAGGCCTCGTCCAAGGCCAGAGCCATGAGCCCCCGCCAGGTGTTGCCTCCAGGCGGGCAGTGGGGGGGCGCAACGCGGGGCATGGCGTCCTAGAGGGCCTTCAGGTAGCGCACCCCGCCCGCCAGCAGGGTCAGGCCCAGGGCCGAGGTCTCGCCACGGGTCCAGGCCGGGTGGTTGCACGGATGGTTGTAGGCCTCGGGGTGGGGCATTAGGCCCAGGATGCGGCCTGAGGGGTCGGTCAATCCGGCGATGGCGTTGGCCGAGCCGTTGGGGTTTTCCGGAAACTGCATGGTGGGCTCGCCCGTGGCCGGGTCGATATAGCGCAAGGCCACGAGGTTGGCGGCCTCCAGGGCGTCCAGGGTGGCCTGGTCCTGGGGCACGATCTTGCCCTCGCCGTGGCGCACCGGGGCCTCCAGCCGGTCCATGCCCTTGGTGAACACGCAGGGCGAGGCCGGGTTGGCCTTGAGGGTCACCCAACGGTCCTCGTAGCGCGCGGAGTCGTTGTGTGACAGCGACACCTGGCGTTCGAAGTAGCGGCCGCCCAGGGCCGGCAACAGGCCAAGCTTCACCAGAAGCTGGAACCCGTTGCAGATGCCCAGGATGAGGCCGCCGGCCTCGAAGAAGGCCTTGAGCTGGTCCAGCACGTGCTCGCCGCTGTTTGTCTTGGCAAAGCGCCAGCGCAGGGCCGCAGCCTGGGCCGAGCCCAGGTCGTCCCCATCCAGGAACCCGCCGGGAAAGATGAGAAAATTGAAATTCTCCAGGCGCACATGGCCGGAGGCGATGTCCGAAAAGAAGGCGATGGTGGCCTCGTCGGCCCCGGATTCCCGGGCGGCGTATGCTGATTCCTGTTCACAATTGGTGCCGTATCCGGTAAGAACTAGTGCTTTGACGCGGGCCATGAACGTCCTCCATTCCAACTGTCGAAGCGGGCCGCTTACGTTTGGTCCCGCAGAGGCGCGAGAATACGTGCGCCGACAGGCGGCGTCAACACGGTCCACGGCATCAGCGCAAGGCGATTCAACCTGAAGCAGGCAGATAGGGGTGTTTGCATGAAGACCAAGTTCATATTCATCACCGGCGGCGTGCTGTCTTCCCTGGGCAAGGGCTTGGCCGCGGCGTCCATTGGCGCGCTTTTGCAGGCCCGCGGCCTCAAGGTGACCATCCAGAAGCTCGACCCCTACATCAACGTGGACCCCGGCACCATGAACCCCTTCCAGCATGGCGAGGTCTACGTCACCGAGGACGGCGCCGAGACGGACCTGGACCTGGGCCACTACGAGCGCTACCTGGGCATTCCCATGAGCCAGAGCAACAACTACACCTCTGGGCGCATTTACGAGACCGTCATCAACAAGGAGCGCCGCGGCGACTATCTGGGCGGCACGGTGCAGGTCATCCCGCACATCACCGACGAGATCAAGCGCTGCGTTCTGGGCGTGGCCACCGACGAGGACGTGGCCTTGATCGAGATCGGCGGCACCGTGGGCGACATCGAGGGCCTGCCCTTCCTGGAGGCCATCCGACAGCTCAAGAACGACCTGGGCAAAGAGAACGTCCTGTACATCCACCTGACGCTCGTGCCCTACATGCGCGCTGCCGGGGAACTCAAGACCAAGCCCACCCAGCACAGCGTCAAGGAGCTGCGCAGCATCGGCATCCAGCCGGACATCATTTTGTGCCGCTCCGAGGTGCCGCTGCCTGCGGACCTGCGCGCCAAGATCGCCCTGTTCTGCGACGTGGACCGCGACGCCGTGTTTTCCGCCGTGGACGTGAAGAGCATCTATGAGGTGCCGATGGAGTTCTACCGCGAGGGCGTGGACCAGAAAATCGCCATTCTGCTCAAGCTCCCGGCCAAGAACGCCGAGCTGGACTCCTGGAAGGAGCTGAACCGGCGCATCAGTCACCCCAAGAGACGCGTGAAGATCGGCATTGTTGGCAAGTATGTGGACCTCAAGGAGGCTTACAAAAGCCTGCACGAGGCCCTCATCCACGGCGGCGTGGCCAACGAGGTGGAGGTGGACCTGCTGTACGTCAATTCCGAGGAGATCACGGCCAAGAACGTGGAGAAGCGCCTCAAGGGTCTGGACGGGGTCCTGGTGCCTGGCGGCTTCGGCTCGCGCGGCATCGAGGGCAAGATCCTCTCCATCAAGTATGCCCGCGAGGGCAAGGTGCCGTTCTTCGGCATCTGCTTAGGGATGCAGTGCGCGGTCATCGAATACGCGCGCAACGTCCTGGGCCTGGAAAAGGCCAATTCCCAGGAGTTCGACGAGTTCACGCCAGACCCGGTGATCTACCTCATGACCGAGTGGTACGACTTCCGGAAGAAGAAGGTCCAGAAGCGCAACGAGGAGTCCAACAAGGGCGGGACCATGCGCCTGGGCTCGTATCCGTGCCGTGTGGTCAAGGACACCAGGGCCATGGAGGCCTACGGCGAGACCAGGGTCGAGGAGCGCCACCGCCACCGCTACGAATTCAACAACAAGTACTCCGATGCCTTGCAGAAGGCCGGGCTGGTGCTCTCCGGCACCTCACCCGACGAGGAGCTGGTGGAGATGGTGGAGCTGCCCGGGCACCCGTGGTTCCTGGGCTGCCAGTTCCACCCGGAATTCAAGTCCAACCCCATGCGGCCGCACCCGCTGTTCCGCGAGTTCATCCGCGCTGCGGCGCAGCTGGACAAGGGCAAGTAGCATGACCATTGATTCCGCAGCCCTCTACGCCAAAAGCCGGACCGGCCCGTTCGTCCTGGCCGGGCCCTGCGTGCTGGAGAGCAGGCAGCTGGCGCTGGACGTGGCGCGCGAACTGGCCGCCATCGCCCAGCGCCTGGACCTGACAATGGTTTTCAAGAGCTCCTACGACAAGGCCAACCGGACCTCGGCCACGAGCTTCCGGGGGCCGGGCCTGGACATGGGCCTCTCCTGGCTGGCCGAGGTGCGCGAGGTCACGGGCCTGCCCGTGGTCACGGACATCCACCTGCCGGAACAGGCCGAACGCGTGGCCGAGGTGGCCGACGTGCTCCAGATTCCGGCCTTCCTGTGCCGCCAGACCGACCTGCTCGTGGCCGCCGCCGAGACGGGCCGCATCGTCAACGTCAAGAAGGGCCAGTTCCTGGCCCCCTGGGACATGAAGAACGCGGCCGACAAGCTGCGCAGCGCGGGCAACGGCCGCTTCTGGTTCACGGAGCGCGGCTCCTGCTTCGGCTACAACAACCTCGTGGTCGACATGCGCTCCCTGTCCATCATGCGCTCCTTTGGCGCGCCGGTGGTCTTCGACGCCACGCATTCCGTGCAGCTGCCCGGAGGGCAGGGCGGATCATCCGGCGGGCAGCGCGAGTTCGTGCCTGTGCTGGCCTCGGCCGCCGTGGCCGCAGGGGCCAGCGGCGTGTTCCTGGAGGTCCACCCGGACCCGGACCGCGCCCTGTGCGACGGCCCCAACAGCCTGCCGCTGTCCCAGGTCGAAGGGCTGCTCAAGCGGCTCCTGGCCCTCTGGAGCGTGCCCAGTGCCGAGTGACGTCACGGTTGATCCCGCTGTTGTGGCCCTGGGCCGGGGTGTCAAACTGTTGATTCTGGATGTCGACGGCGTGCTCACCGATGGCGGGCTCTATTACGACCACCAGGGCAATGTTGCCAAGCGCTTCCACGTGCAGGACGGCCTTGGAATAAAGATTGCACAATCCCTTGGGCTTGCCCTTGCGGTCATCACCGGCCTGAATCATGGAGCCGTGGAGAAACGCGTGCGCGAGCTGGGCATTGAGGAATACCACGCCGGACACGTGGACAAGGTGCCCCTGATGGAGGAGATACGCGGCCGCATCGGCTGCGAGCGCACCCAGATCGCCTACCTGGGCGATGACTGGGTGGACGCGGGCGTGATGCAGGCCGTGGGCCTGCCCATGGCCGTGGCCAATGCCCAGCCGGAGATTGTACGGCTGGCGAAATGGGTGTCCAGGCTGCATGGCGGTCAGGGCGCGGTCCGCGAGGCCATCATGTTCCTCCTGGGCTGCCGTGGACAGTACGACGCGGCCTGGGAGAAGTGGAGTAGATGAATGCGCAAGTCCGTGTTGTTCCTGGTGCTGATCTTCGTGCTCGGCCTGGCCATCGGTCTGGTGGTCAACGAGCAGCGGAGCGCGCGCAACGGCACGGCTGAGAAGCCTGCTGCTGCCAAGGCCCCGGAGCCGGACGTCATGGCCGAGGACCTGGAGCTGGTGCAGGGCGCGGACGGCAAGGTGCTCTGGCGCGTGCGGGCCAAAAGCGCGCAGTACAGCGTGGACCAACGCATCGTGCAGGTGCTGCGGCCCCAGCTTTCCGCCTATGTCGGGGCGGACCGCCAGGAGGTCTTCGTCAAGTCCGACACGGGCGAGGTGAACCAGCAGGGCAACACCATGACCCTGCGTGACAACATCAGCGGCCGCTTTGGCGAGTTCACCCTGACCTCGGACGTGTTCGACTACATCGGGGCCATGAAGAAAATTTATCTCAAGGGGCGCGTGGCGGTCAGTAGGCCGGATTTTTCCATGAACGCCACCACCGTGGAGATCAACCTGGAGACCCGCGAACTCACCGCCGCAGGCGGCGTCAGCGCAGAACTGCTCCCGGCCGCCCTGGATTCTCTCAAGAAGGAGAAACGCAAGTGAGGCACGAGCGACATGCTTTTCAGACCGCCGCCAGCCTCACCCTGGGCCTTGTGCTGGTCCTGCTGTCGTCCGTTGCCGCAGTGGCCCAGTCCTGGGGCGAGGTGCGCGTGGTGGAGACGCCCATCAACGTACGCCAGATACGCAGCCCCCAGGCTCCCATCGTGCGCACCCTGAAGCCCGGAGAGCGGGTCAAGGTGGACTTTGTGCGCCCCTCTGGCTGGGGCGCGATATTTGACCCGGACGCGGCCGAGCGCGACGAGACCAAGGCCCTGGGCTTTGCCGACGTGCGCCTGCTCAAGCCAGCCGATCCGGCGGCCCAGCCCAAGCCCGCAGCACCAGCCGCAGCCCCGGCCGCTGCGCCTTCGCGCTCCGCTGCCCCGGCAGCAGAGGGCGCCCGCCAAAGCAGCCAGGCTAGCCAGCTCAGCCAGGTGGAGGCCCGCACCGAGGTTTTCAAGGAGCGTTCCCTCAAGTCCCAGGTGGTGGCCGTGCTGGCCCCTGGCGAGCGCATCCAGACCGGTTTTCTGCGCGACGGGTTCTTTGCCGTGTTCCGCCTGAACGATCCGGCCGCCACAGAAGCTGCCGCCGTGGGCTACGTCCCGGCAGGCATGGTCAAGGCCCAGCCCGCTGCTGTCCCGTCCCCTCCTGTCCAGCAAGCCCCGGCCAGGGCTGTCGAGTTCAAGGCCGCCGCCCCGGCCAGGGCCGAGGGCAAGTCGACCCCGGCCCCGGAGATGAAGGCCGAGGTCAAGGACAGCCCGGCGCTGCTGGGCAGCCAGCCGATGCTCTCCAAACAGGACCCCGTGCGCATCACCTCGGACAAGATGGTCTACAATCAGGCCGAGAATTCCGTGGTCTTCTCGGGCAATGTGCATGGCACGCACACGGACATGGCCATCTGGGCAGAGCGCATCACGGCCTACTTTTCGGACAAGAAGAAAGCCAAGGAACCGCAGCCGGACAAGGGCGCGGGGGACTTCGGCGACAAGATCGAACGCATCGTGGCCGAGGGCAACGTGCGTCTGGCGGCCAACAAGAACGAGGGCGCCTGCGGCAAGCTCACGTACTTCGTGCAGGAAGGCGTCATCCGCATGGATAACAACCCCATCCTGCGCGAGGGCCAGAACACCGTGCGCGGCGATGTCATCAAGTTCTATGTCCGCGAGAATCGCAGCGAGGTCTTGAGCGGCACCCAGCGTCGTGTGGAGGCCATCTTCCAATCGCCCAAGGGGGAGAAGAAGTAGATGGCCGAACTCGTCGCCAACAATCTGTCCAAGCGGTACGGCGACCGCGAGGTCGTGCGGCACATCAACATGCGCCTGCGCGACCGCGAGGTGGTGGGCCTGCTCGGCCCCAACGGCGCGGGCAAGACCACGACCTTCTACATGCTCGTGGGCGTGGTCAACCCCACCACGGGCACTGTGCTGCTCGATGGGGTGGACGTGACCGAGCTGCCCCTGCACGAACGCGCCCGCAGGGGGCTCTCCTACCTGCCGCAGGAGAGCTCCATTTTCAAGAAGCTCTCGGTGCGCAAGAACCTGGACGTGATCCTGGAGCACATGCCCATGAGCCGCGCCCAGCGCGAGGCCCGCGCAACCGAGCTCATGGAGATGTTCAACATCACCAAGCTGGCGCATCAGCCCGCCATGTTCCTTTCCGGCGGTGAGCGCAGACGCCTGGAGATTGCCCGCGCCCTCATCCTCAATCCTAAGTTCATCCTGCTCGACGAGCCCTTTGCCGGCATCGACCCCATCGCCGTCATCGATATTCAGGAGATCATCGCGGTGCTCAAGAATATGGGTATCGGCATCCTCATCTCCGACCACAACGTGCGTGAAACCCTGAATATCTGCGACCGGGCCTACCTCGTTTACGAGGGCATGGTCATCCTTGAGGGCAGTCCGGCGGAGATCGTGCAGAGCAGCAAGGCGCGCAAGCTCTACCTGGGCGAGTCCTTCAGCCTTTAGCAGAAAATCAACTCTTCGGATTCGCAGGACATTTTCTGTGCATCCGGCCCCCTGCCACTGCAAGCCCACAGGATTGTGGATTTACACAGCCCGTGAAGGTTGGTACACTTTTTTCATGCGGGGCTTTCCGTTATGAAAAGGTACGTATCTCTGCGGAGTTAACAGTTTTTCTTGCGAATGCCCCGAGCTTGTGGCATGCTGAAGATGCGCTGAGATGTGCGTGTGGTCGGATAAATTTGCGTCCCTGGCGCAGTGAATTTTGGAGGCAACGGTTTCTCGTATGGGTTTGGAGCTTCGCCAACAACTCAAGCTGACGCAGCAGCTGGTCATGACGCCCCAGCTGCAGCAAGCCATCAAGCTTCTGCAGCTTTCGCGGTTGGAGCTGGTGGAGTCCATTCAGCAGGAGCTGATGGAGAACCCCTTTCTGGATGAGCTGGACGCAGAGGTGGAGGATACCGCCCCGGCCAGGGACAGCCTGGACGATTACGAGGCCGCGCACACCGACGCCGAGAGCAGGGCCAGCGAAGAGCTCATGCGCAACGCCGATTGGGAGAACTATTTGGGCGAGTTCTCCAGCGTCACCAAGCAGTCCCTGGGCCGCGAGCTGGAGGTGCCCGAAGAGGGCCTGTCCCTTGAGGCCCGGCTGACCGCCCGCCCCAGCCTGGATGGGCACCTCACATGGCAGATGCGGCTGTCGCGCTTTTCCGAGGCGGAGCTGGAGATCGGCGAGGTGGTCATCGGCAATCTGGACTCGCGCGGCTATCTGCAGGCCTCGGTGGAGGAGATCCAGACCCTGCTGCCGGGTGTCACCCCGGACGCCATAGAGTCCGTGATCCGGCGCATCCAGCGCCTGGACCCGGTGGGCGTCGCCGCCCGCACGGTGCAGGAATGCCTGCTGGTGCAGATGGAGGTCCTGGGGATGGACGACCCCATCCTCGTGTCCCTGGTGCGCGAGCACCTGGAGGATCTGGAGAAGCACCGCTACAAGCCCTTGACCAAGAAGTTCAAGCTCAGCATGGAGGAGCTCAAGGGCTATCTGGATCTGATGCAGACCCTGGAGCCCATGCCCGGGGCGAACTTCTTCAGCGGCGACCCGCAGTATGTGAGCCCGGACGTGTTCGTGTACATGCTCGGCGGAGACTTCGTCATCGTGCTGAACGAGGAGGGCTTCCCCAGGCTCCAGCTCAACTCCTATTATGTCGACAACGTCCGGGCCAAGACCGCAGCCGAGAAGGACTATTTCCAGAGCAAGATCCGCTCCGCAGAGTGGCTCATGAAGAGCCTGTATCAGCGCCAGCGGACCCTGTACAAGGTCATGGAGAGCATTGTGCGCTTCCAGCGCGAGTTCTTCGAGCAGGGCGTAAGCCGCCTGAAACCGCTGATCCTCAAGGAGGTGGCCGAGGATATCGGCATGCACGAGTCCACGGTCAGCCGCATCACCACGAGCAAGTATGTGGCGACCCCGCATGGCATCTACGAGCTCAAGTTCTTTTTCAACAGCGCCCTGGACCTGGACGACGGAACTCAGGTGGGTTCCGAGTCCGTCAAGGCGCTCATCAAGCAGCTCATCGGGGGGGAGAATTGCAAGCGCCCCATGAGTGATGAGCAGATCGGCGAGATCCTCAAGCAGAAGCTGGAGGTGAACATTGCGCGGCGCACTGTGGCCAAATACCGCACCGCCATGAACATCGAGTCCTCCTCCAAGCGCAAGCAGGTCTTCTAAACCGGCGTCGCCCGCCATATCCCAGGAGGTTCCGCATGAACATCAGTTACGCCTTCAAGAATTTCGACCCTTCCGACCACTTGAAGGAATATGCCGCTTCCCGCTTTGAGAAGATGGGCAAGTTCATTGGCGACACCGTGGAAACCGATCTGCAGATCAATCTGTCCGTTGAGAAGTTCCGCCACAAGGCCGAGGTCATACTTTCCGCTGACAACATGCACATCTCGGCCTTTGAAGAGTCCGAGGACATGTACTCCACCATCGACCAGGTGCTGGACAAGCTGGAGGCCCAACTCAAGCGCATGCGCGAGCGCCACAAGGAGCGCCGCCGCGCTGGCACCCCGCGCGCCGCGCGCATGGATGTCATCAGCCTTTCGGATGAGCCCGGTGGCGGCGCGCCCACCATCAAGGAGTCCGACCATTTCGAGCCCAAGCCCATGAACATTGACGAGGCCGCCATGCAGCTGGAGTCCCTCAAGTATGAGTTCCTGGTCTTCCGCAATGCGGAAACCGAGCGGGTGAACGTGCTGTACCGCTCCAAGAACGGGGACTTGGGTCTCATCGACCCCGGAAACTAGCGATGCGTCTGGACGAGTATATCGACAAGGAGCTGGTGCTCCCTGAGCTCTCCTCCACGAGCAAGGCCGAGGTGCTGCGCGAGCTGACCGAGGCCCTGGCCGCCCGGCATCCGGGTCTGGACGCTGGTCAGGCTCTTGCGGTCCTCATGGACCGCGAGGGCCTGGGCAGCACGGGCATCGGCGAGGGCGTGGCCATCCCCCACGGCAAGCTCGCCTCCCTGGAACACATCATCCTCTGCGTGGGCAGAAGCCGCAAGGGCGTGGACTTTGACGCCCTGGACTTCAAGCCCTGCACCATCTTCTTTCTGGTCCTCGCGCCGGAGCAGATGACCGGCATCCACCTGCGCATCCTGGCGCACGTCTCCCGTCTTTTGAAAGACGAGTCCTTCCGTAAAGATTTTTTCGACGCCAAGGACCGCGACGCGCTCTTCGCGTTGCTCCAGGCCTTCTAAGGTGAGGATGAGGCCATGAACGTGCCTGAAGCCTTTTCCGTGGTGGTGGTGACTGGCCTGTCTGGTTCCGGGAAAAGCACGGCCCTCAATGTCTTTGAGGACCTGGGCTACTTCTGCGTGGACGGCCTGCCCGCCGCCATGCTGACCAAGCTCGTGGCCCTGTTTCTGGGCAAGGACTCCCAGCACCGCGGCCTGGCTCTGGGCATGGACCTGCGCCAGCACGACTTTCTGGACCAGTGGAACGACGCCGTGCAGGAGCTGTCCGCCAAGGGCATTGTCGTGCGCGTGCTCTTTGTGGAGGCCAAAGACGCCTCCCTGGTGCGCCGCTATGCCACCACGCGCCGCCCGCATCCGCTGGAGAGCGCCAGCCTCGGCCTGGAGCAGGCCATCCTCAAGGAGCGGGCCTTGCTCGCGCCCCTGCGCAAGGATGCCGAACTGGTCATCGACACCAGCGAGTACTCCATCCACGACCTGCGGCGCATGATCCTGGAGCGCTTCGCCTCCAAGGAGCACAAGGGCCAGGGCATGCGCGTGCATGTCATTTCCTTTGGCTTCAAGTACGGCGTTCCGGCCGAGGCCGACCTTGTTTTTGACCTGCGCTTTTTGCCCAATCCCTATTTTCTGCCGGAGCTCAGGCCCCTGTCCGGCAAGGACCAGGCCGTGGCCGACTACGTTTTCAAGGCCGACCCAGGCCTGACGTTTCAGCGCAAGCTTCTGGATTTCCTGATTTATCTTTTGCCGCTCTATGCAGCGGAAGGGCGCTACCGCATCGCGCTGGCGGTGGGCTGCACCGGGGGGCGCCACCGGTCCGTGGCCCTGGCGGAGCAACTGCTTGCCACGCTGCGCGACAGCGGCTATTCCGTGACACTTGAACATCGGCACTATGATCTCGGCTGACCGGGAGGTGCCACAACCAGGCGCGGTTTTTCGCCGCGCATGGCAGGCGAGGCCATGACGGAGAATACGGAAACTCAGAATGCCCCCCAGCAGGTCGGCGTCCTCATGGTCACCCATGGGGAATTCGGCTCGGCGCTGCTGGATGCGGCGCAGATGATCCTGGGCCACCAGGAGGGCGCTGCCGCCGTGAGCGTCCAGGTCTCCAAGGGCGTGGACGAGATCGTGCTGGCCTTGAAGGCCGGATTGGCCAGCCTGGACACCGGCATGGGCGTGCTCGTGCTGACAGATCTCTTTGGCGGCACGCCCACGACCTTGAGCCTGTCCCTGCTCAAAACCGGGAATCTCGAGGTTGTGGCCGGAGTGAACCTGCCCATGCTGCTCAAGGTGCTGCAGGACCGGACCCAGAAGCTCTCGGAACTGGCGGCCCTGGCCAAGACGGCAGGGCAGCAAGGCATTGTGGTGCCGGGCGAGATGCTGCGCAAGAAGACCGCCGGGAGCTGAGGCCATGTTCTGGGTACGCGTGGACAACAGGCTCATCCACGGCCAGGTGGTGGAGGCGTGGGTGCCCTACATCGGGGCGCGCAGCATCATTGTGGGCAACGACGACCTGGCCCTGGACGAACTCCAGCAGGAGATCATGGCTCTGGCCATTCCCAGGGCCGTGGACAGCGCTTTTCTGAACATCGACCAACTGGTGGGCGATTCGCGCCTGACTGGCGCGGCTCGGGACGCCACGCTGCTGCTTTTTGCCTCCTGTCTGGACGTGCGCCGGGCCGTTGACAAGGGGCTGCGCCTGGAGATTCTCAACGTGGGCAACCTGCACTATGCCACAGGCAAGCGCCAGCTCTCGCCCAGCGTGTCCCTGGGCGCGGATGATGAGTCCTGCCTGCGCTACCTGCTGACCAAGGGCGTGGAGCTGGATTTCCGCTGCGTGCCCAACGACCCCGTGCCCGTGAGGTTCACATGATCGACATGCACCTGACCGGCCCCATGTGGTTCGCCACGGTCGGTTTTTTTTTGCCCTGTTCTCGCTCTGCCGCTTCTCGGTAAGCCTGGGCCTCATTGAGCGGCCCCTGGTCATCGGCCTCTGCTGGGGACTCGTCTTCGGCAACCTCGACTCCTGCCTCTACATCGCCATCTTCTACGAACTGCTCTGGCTGGACTTCCTCCCGGTGGGCACCTTCATCCCGCCGCACATGACAGCTGCGGCCTTCACGGGCCTGGCCCTGGCCACCTATTTCGGGCTCGATACGCCGCCCCTGGTCTTCACCGCCCTGATCTGCGGCCTGCCCATGGCCTGGCTCGGCGCCCGGCTTGACCGGAACCTGCGCGACCGGCTGAACCGCTCCTACGGAGCGGTGCTGCATTGGCTGCGCAAGCCAGCGGGCGTTGACGTGCCCGGCAAGCTCATCCTGCGCACCCTGCTTGGCAAGCTGCTGGTGTCCTGGCTGTTCTTCCTGGTCGGGGCCGGGATGCTGGCCGTGCTGCTGCGCTTTGTCCTCAACCAGTACGCAGGCTTCCTCGCGGGGCTGGAGCTCACCTGGCCGCAGTTTCTCATCGCCGCCAGCATCGGCGGGCTGCTCTCGCTGCGGCTGCGCAGTCTGTATCTGTCGGTGGGAGTATGCGCGGTGGCGCTTGGATTTTTCCGGCTCGCAGGCATCTTCTGACTTGGCAAAATGCAATCTTTGTGATAAATGGAACAATCGTTCCCATGGTACGGATAAATCCTAGCATTCACAATACTTTGAGGAGGACTTCTATGGCTATTATCGTTGTTGGTCACAAAAATCCCGATGCCGACTCCATCACCGCTGCCATCGCCGTTGCCGACCTGCTGAGCAAACGCGGCATGGAAGCCACCCCCGTCATCCAGGGTCCTGTCACCCCTGACGCCGCCTTTGTGCTCAAGACCTTCGGTCTGGCCACCCCCGCCATCGACACCGACGCCACGGGCAAGGACATCGCCCTGGTCGACCACTCTGACCTGGCCCAGTCCATGGACAACCTGGACAAGGGCAAGGTCCTGTTCGTCGTTGACCACCACAAGCTGGGCGACGTGTGCACCCCCAATCCTCTGGAGATGTGGGTTTGGCCCGTGGGCTGCACCGGCACCGTGATCAAGGCCATGTACGAGTTCTACGGCATCGAGATCCCCAAGAACATCGCCGGCGCTCTGCTGCTCGCCATCCTGAACGACACCGTGCTGTTCAAGTCCCCCACCTGCACCGACGCCGACAAGAAGGCCTGCGAAGGCCTGGCCAAGATCGCCGGCGTGGCCGACTTCAAGGCCCTGGGCATGGACATGCTGAAGATCAAGGGTTCCGTCGAGGGCATTCCGGCCGTTGACCTGATGAACCGCGACTACAAGGACTTCAACATGGGCGGCAAGAAGGTCGGCATCGGCCAGGTCGAGGTTCTGGACCTGACCCTGCTCGACAAGATCAAGCCCGCTCTGGTTGAGGAGTGCAAGAAGCTCCAGGCTGACGGCCGTCACACCGTGCTGCTGCTCTTGACCGACATCATGAAGGAAGGCTCCGAGATCCTCGTGGTTTCCTCCGACGCCTCCCTGGTCGAGAAGGCCTTCGGCGGCAAGGTCGGCGGCGCCCTCAACTCCATGTGGGTTGAAGGCTGCATGAGCCGCAAGAAGCAGGTCGTTCCGCCCATGGAAAAGGCCTTCGGCTAAGTCCAGACGCGCGTACAGTCCATTCGGGCGGGCTCCTGCGGGGGCCCGCCTTTTTGTTGGCGCCAACAACAACGCCCCGGCAACCTAGGCTGCCGGGGCGTTTTGCGTGTGCGTTGTGCGTGTGCCGGCTTAGATCAGCCCGCTCTGGGTGAGCACGTTGGTGAGCTTGGTCAGGTTGGCGGGCTCCAGCGGCACCAGGGGCAGGCGGATCTCCGGACCCATCTTGCCCATGAGCGAGAGCGCGGCCTTCACCGGGATGGGGTTGGTCTCCAGGAACATGGCCCGGTTCACGGGGTTCATCTCCATGTGCAAGGCCAGGGCCCGGGCAATGTCGCGCTTGAAGAAGGCGTCGATCATGCCGGCCATCTTGGCGGGCATGACGTTGGACGTGACCGAGATGGTTCCACAGCCGCCCACGGAGAGCAGGGGCAGCACCGTGAAGTCGTCGCCGGACAGGACGATGAAGTCCTTGCCCATGAGCTCCACCACCTCGGAGCCCTGCTTGATGTCGCCGGTGGCCTCCTTGCAGCCGATGACCTCGGGCACCTCGCGCGCGATGCGTTGCAGGGTCTTGGGCAGCAGGTTCAAGCCCGTGCGGCCGGGCACGTTGTACACGATGAAGGGCATGGACGCCTCGCGGGCGATGGCCTTGAAGTGGGCCACCAGGCCGTCGGGCGTGGGTTTGTTGTAGTAGGGCGTGATGAGCAGGGCGGCATCGGCCCCGGCCTTCTTGGCCAGCGCCGTCAGCTCGATGGCTTCCTTGGTGCTGTTGGAGCCGGCCCCGGCGATGACCGGAACGCGTCCCTTGACCTGATCGACACAGATGCGGATGACCTGGCCCTGTTCCGGGTGGGACAGGGTGGGGGCCTCGCCGGTGGTGCCGCAGGGTACGACACCATTGATTCCCTGTTCGATCTGCCATTCGATGAAGGCCCTGTAAGCCTCCTCGTCCACGGCGCCGTTCTTGAACGGCGTCACCAGTGCGGTAAACGCGCCGCGCAGCTGCATCTCTTCCTCCTAACGTCCGTTTTGATACGGCCAGGCTAGTCCGTGCCCAGGCTCTGCATGAGCGAAAGCATGGGCTGATCGTCCTGGTACTGATCCGTCAACCCGAAAAGGGTCATACGAACATTTTGCTCTTCCGTCCATTTGAAATTCGGGTTGCCGTGCTCCGGCCAGGCCAGGATGTCGATGCGGCTCATCGCCTTGCCCTGGGCGAAGGAGCGGATCCAGAGTGTCTTGCCCCCGGCGGAGATGTTGCCCACCAACCCGATGCCCGGACCTGAACCCAGCAGGATGTCCGGCAGGGGGCCTGCGGTCTTGAGCAGATCCTGCTCATAGGTGTAGCCCCAGAGGCTCATGGCCACCACGAGCTTCGTCGTGGCGCGCAGGGTGCGCACTGCGTCCTCGATCTGGCGCACCAGGGCCGGGGGCAGGGCCGGGGCGGCATCGGGCAGGGGCGGCAGGAGGATCACGCCGATCTTGTGCGCCGCATCTGGGCCAAGCAGAAGCTGCTCCAGACGGTCCGACCCGTGCCAGCTCGGCCTGGGCTGCAGGCCAGCCTTGGCCATGACGGCGCGCTCGTAGGGGGCCATGAAAACCAGATCGTTGTGCAGGAGGTCATAGGCCCTGGCCATGAACTCCAGGCGCTTGCGCGTGGGTGGCTTGTGGGCCTGGTATTGCGCAAAGTCATAGGCTCCGGTCAGGATGAGCACCGGAGACTCCTTGGGGGCGCTCTGGCGGAGCGCATTCTGAAACGTGGCCCGCCGGGCCAGTCCGCCTACGGTCTTCCCGCCTCAGGAAGGGCAGGGACGCACCTCGGCTTCGGTATTGCCGCTGAAGACCAGGGTGAACTTGGGCGCAGCCGCCACGACGTCAGATGCGCAGGCCAGTACCGCAACCAGCAGAAAGGATAGGATGCGCAGCATGTCAGTCGTTGATGAATTCCTTGAGTTCTTTCCCTGGCCGGAAGAAGGGCAGACGCTTGGATTGCACCTGGACCACGGTTCCGGTCTTGGGGTTGCGGCCAGTGTAGCCGTTGTAGTCCTTGACCTTGAAGCTGCCGAAGCCGCGCACCTCGACCCGGTCGCCCGCGACAAGAGCGTCCTTGATGGAGTCGAAAAAGGCCCCAACGATCTTGGTGGCGTCGTCGAGATGCAGATTTTTCTGTTCAGCCAGCGCCTTGATGAGCTCGCTCTTGTTCATTGTCCGCTCCGTTTGTTGGCCTGTTGGATGGGCCGGTCCCACCGTCAATGGATGTAGGCTTCCTCACGTATACTTGTTGTATGCCGAAAAGCTAGGCATTCCGTCAAGGGTTTCGTGCGGTTGCGCCAGGAAGAAATTCCTTGAGCGCGCGGCGCCCGGCGATTGTGTCCAGGTTTTCCCGCCGGTAGTGGGCGATGCGCTCGGCCAGGACGCGGATGTCCTTGATGGCCGGGCACTCCGGGGCGAATCGGGCGAGCGGCGTCTGGTGGATCACCGCCTCGGTCAGGGTGCGGTCCAGGCGCACATGGCCCAGGTGCACCAGCTCGAAGCCGAGGAAGTTTTTGCAGGCCATGTTCAGGCGCTGGAAGGTCTCGCGCGATTCCTGGGCCGAGGCCTGGTTCACCACCACGCAGAAGTCGCGCACGCCGAACTTGGCGTTGAGCACCTTGATGATGGCGTAGCCGTCGGTCAAGGATGTGGGCTCTGGCGTCACCAGCACAATGCGCATCTGGGCCATGCGCGCCAGGGCCAGCACCGTGCCGCTGATGCCTGCTCCCAGATCGAGCAGCAGAAACGCATAGCCCTTGATCATGTCCGTCAGCGCAGCGAACAGGCCGTCGCGCTGGTTCTGGTCCATCTCCACCAGCTCGGGCACGCCGCTGGCAGCGGGCAGGATGTCCAGGCCGTCCTCGACATGGAGCACCACATCTTCAGGTTTGACGCCGCCGCCCAGGAGGTCCTGCAAATTCTTTTCCGGGGTCAGGCCCAGGAGCACGTCCAGATTGCCCAGGCCCAGGTCACAGTCCATGAGCAGGAGCCGGTGGCCCTGATCGCGCAGGCTGAGGCCGAGATTCAGGGCCAGATTGGTTTTGCCCACGCCGCCCTTGCCGCTCATGATGCACAGGCTGACTGTGCTGCCGGGGTTGATATCGCTCATGTGTCCCCCGCCTTTTTGCCGGTGAAGAGAAAATGCTTCTCGCTGGCGCGCACCAGGGTGTCCCTGGGGGCCATGTCCACGTCCGCCGGCGGGGCAACCTCAAGCCTGTTGCCGCCCAGGCCCCGGGCGCTGTCCAGGGCCTGCCCGGCGCGCCTGATGAGGTCGTCGGGGCGGAATTCCACATACCCGCCATAGCCCGCCAGGCCAGCGGAGCAGAGCACGCCGCAACCTGTCTCCGCGCCATTTTTGCCAGCCTGGGCGCGGATGCGCCGCAAGATGGCGCCAACCATGCGCTCGGCCTCGGCCAGGGAGGCGCCGGAAAAAACCAGGGCCAGGCGTTCTCCACCCAGGTGGGTTGCATGGTCAAAGCTGCGCTTGAGGTCCAGAGCCTGCTCCAGCAGGCACTGGAGCAGAGCCGGGCCAGGCTGGTCGGCATCAGGCTGGTCGACATCAGGTTGGCGGGTATCGGGCTGAATCAGGGCCAGGGCCAGGGGCACACGGCAGGCGCGCGAGCGTTCGATCTCTGTGCGCAGGAAATCGCGCAGGCCTGGCGCACTGTCGGCTGCGCCCAGCTGGCCGATGGCCTGGGCCAGCACCTCGGTTTTGGGGATGGGGCCGAGCAGTGGCACGGCGCACCAGTGCTCCAGGCCAAAGTCCAGGCTCAGGCTGGTCCAGGTGGGGCCGTCCAGGCCCGCGACCACCCTGAGCAGGCACAGGGACGCGGCGTCAGGCACGGACTGCTCCGGGGCACAGGCCTCGATGCTGCGGAGTTCGTCCAGCAGCGGCGCGGCCTTCAGATTATGTGGATTTTTTTTCGGCATGGCTGTGCAGCAGGGTTGCGCGCAGGAATTCGTCGAGACGGCCGTCCAGCACGGCCTCCACGCTGCTGTTCTCGGCCCCGGAGCGGTGGTCCTTGACCAGCCGGTAGGGCTGCAAGGTGTAGGTGCGGATCTGGCTGCCAAAGGCGATGGAGTCCTTGCTGGCGTAGTCAGCCTTCTTCCCGGCCTCCAGTTCCTTCAACTCCAGCTCGTACAGCCGGGCCTTGAGCACCTTCATGGCGTGCTGCTTGTTCTTGAGCTGGGACTTCTCGTTCTGGCACTGGACCACGATGCCCGAAGGATTGTGGGTGATGCGCACGGCGGAGTTGGTGCGGTTCACGTGCTGGCCGCCTGGGCCGCTGGCGCGGAACACGTCGATGCGCAGGTCTTCTTCCTTGATGTCGATCTCGATGTTTGTGTCGATGTCCGGGTACACGTCCACTGAGGCAAAGGCCGTGTGTCTGCGGCCCGAGGCGTCAAAGGGCGAGATGCGGATCAGGCGGTGGATGCCCGCCTCGCCCTTGAGCAGGCCGAAGGCATAGGGTCCGGAGATTTGCAGGGTGACGCTCTTGATGCCCGCCTCGTCGGCATAGAGCCGGTCCAGTTCATCCACCTGGAAGCCCCTGGACTCGGCCCAGCGGAGGTACATGCGCAGGAGCATCTCGGCCCAGTCCTGGGCGTCCACGCCGCCTGCGCCGGGGTGTATCTCCAAAATGGCCGCGCTGTTGTCGTCCGGGCCGGAGAGCAGGATGGCCAGCTCGGTCTCGTCGAGCCTGGCCTGGAAGATGCCCAGATGCTCGCGCAGGGCCTCCAGGGCGTCCTGGCCCTGGTCCTCCTGGGCCAGCACCAGCCAGTCGTCCACATCGTCCTTGGCCTGGGACAGGGTGTCAAACATGCCCAGACGGAACTCCAGGGCGCTTTTCTCGCGCAGGGCCGGGGTCAGGAGGTCAGGCTTGTCCCAGGCGCCGGGCTTGGACAGCACGCTTTCGATCTCCCGCAGGCGCTCCTTGGACTCGGCATAGTCAAAGGCGCCCCCAGAGGGTTTCGAACTGTTCCAGCAGGGCTTGGCCATGGGTATTGAGGTCGGCGTATTGCAGCATGGGATATCTGTCTCGTTGTCTCGGTGGTCAGATTTTGTTGCGCGTGCGGGCGGAAGTTTTGCCGCCCAGGACGAGCAGGACCGCGAACAGGGCGGCCAGCACGCCCGCAAGGGTGAGCAGGGGGCCATAGAATTTGTGGTACACCGTGGTCTGCGTCCTTGGGTGCACCGGCCAGGCCGTGGCCAGGGGCTCGAACTGCGGTCCGGCGCGGTGGATGCGGCCCAGGGGGTTGATGAAGGCCGAGATGCCGGTGTTGGTGCTGCGCACGATCCAGCGGCCCTGCTCGATGGCCCTGAGCGCGGTCAGGTTCAGGTGCTGCATGGGCGCGGAGGTGGCGCCGAACCAGGCGTCGTTGCTCATGATCACGATGAGGTTGGCGCCCTGGGCCACGCGCTCCTGGGCCATCCCCGTGAAGATGGCTTCATAGCAGATGAGCACCCCCATCGCAAGATCGCCGCTGCGCAGGGCCTTCTGGTTGCGCCCGGGCTCGAAGTCGCCCACGCCCTGAACCAGCTTTTCCAGGGGCAGCCAGCTCGGCAGGGGCATGTACTCGCCAAAGGGCACCAGGTGCTCCTTGTCGTACCAGTCCGGGGCCACGCCGGTGCCGCCCAGCAGAAAGGCCCGGTTGAACAGGGTGAAGCCCCCGCCCGGCTGGCGCTCGTAGGCCGGGGAGCCCATGAGCAGCGTGGCGTTGGTGCTGGCCACGAAATCGAGCACCGGCTTGCGCAGCGGGGAGTCGTCCTGGAAATAGAAGGGCATGGAGGTTTCGGGCCAGACGATGAGCGCCGGGTGGGCGCTGGCCTGCACCTTGCGGCTCAGGTCCACGTAAGTGGACACCGTGGACTGCTGATAGCTTGGATCCCACTTCAGGCTCTGGTCGATGTTGCCCTGGACAATGGCCACAGTGCGCGGCGGGGTGTCCTCGGCGTAGGAGTGCAGGTGCCGCCAGCCCAGGCCCAGGACCAGGGCAGCGGCGACAGCAGCCGCCAGGGCGCAAGGCCGGGAGCTGCGCCCGAGCACTGCACCGCAGGCCACGAGCGCCAGCACGCCGGACAGGCCGTAGGCCCCGATGTAGGCCGCGGGCAGCACCACGATGGTCCAGGGCACAAAGGCGGCGCTTAAGCTGAGCCAGGGGAAGCCGGACAGGAAGGTGGCCACGGCCAGCTCCATCAGCGTCCAGCACAAACCCAGGAAGAAAAGACCCGTCAGCGGGCTCAAGCGTTGGGAGGCCAGGTGCGCGGCCAGCCCAAACAGGCCGAAATACGCGCCCATGGCCAGGCTCAGGAGCACAGGCACGGGCGCGGCCAGCAGCCAGTGCACGCCGCCGAAGTGCTGCACCGGCCAGAAGACCCAGTACAGGCAGCCCAGGGCTGCCAGGGAGCCCGCCAGCCAGGCCTGGCGGAAGGCGTCGCGCCGGGTTTCGGCGGCCTGGCCCAGCACCATCAACCCGGCGGGCAGGAGCAGGGCGGCCAGGGGCAGCTGCACGAGGGGGTTGGCGTGGCCCAGCCAGGTGCCCAGGGCTGTGGCCAGGATGAACAGGTGGCGCGGCTGCACAGCGGCCCTACTCGGCGCGCTCCACGCGCAGGGTTTCGATGTGCTTGGGGTCGGCCTCATGGACCAGGAAACGCCACGGCCCCAGCACCAGGGACTCACCCTGGGCCGGGATGGTCCCGGCGATCTCGCAGAGGAGCCCGCCAATGGTCTCCACCTGGTCCGAGGCCAGCTTCAGGCCGAAACGCTCGTTGATCTCATCCAGGGTCAGCCGCCCGGACACGAGCTGGCTGCCGTCGGGCAGCACCTGCACGTCCTCGGGCCGCAGGGCGTCGTGCTCGTCGCCGATCTCGCCCACGATCTCCTCCAGCACGTTCTCCAGGGTCAGCATGCCCGCAGTGCCGCCGTACTCGTCGGTGACGATGGCCAGGTGGCTCTTGCGCGACTGCATATCGTGCAGGATGGTCTTCAGGTTCGTGCTCTCCGGCACGTAATAGGTGGGCCGGATGAGGCTCGACAGGACGGGCTGCTCGCTTTGCGGCAGCAGGAGCGGACCCACGATGTCCTTGGCGTGGAGCACGCCCACGATGTGGTCGCGGTTCTCGCGGTACACCGGGATGCGCGAGTGTCCGTGCTGCACGATGAGTTCCGCAGCCTCGGCCAGGGTGCTGTCCAGCTCGATGCAGACCATGTCTGGCCGGGGCACCATGACCTCGCTGGCGCGCTTGTCCTCCAGCTCCAGAACGTTGTTCAGGATGCGGATGTCCTCCAGCGGGATGCCGCCCTCTTCCAGGGCGTCGCGGAGGCATTCCTCAAGCGGGGTGTCGGACTTGCGGAAAAGGTTGCGGATGGCCGAGAGAATATTGCCAGTTGAGCCGTCGTCCAAGTTGTCTGCTCCTGCCGTGAATGTCTCAGAAAATGTAAAGATATTTCGCGGCTGGGGGAATGTCAAGGTTGCAGGCCCAGTGGTCCTGCCCGGCCCAGCAGACCGAGCTTGCGCAGGTGGATTTCCAGGCAGCTGACGGCCGCCGGGGTGATGCCTGCGATGCGGCCAGCCTGGCCCAGGGTGGCTGGGCGGATGCGCGTGCATTTCTCCACGGCCTCGCGGGTCAGGCCGGCCACCTGGGCGTAGTCCAGGCCCGGCGGCAGCGTCGTGCCCTCCAGGCCCTGGCTGCGCCCGACGAGCTCGGCCTCGCGGTCCAGGTAGCTGGCGTAGCGGATGCGCGTCTCGGCCTCCTCCAGCACCACGGCGTCCACCTGGTCCAGCTCCGGCCAGAAGATGGCCAGGTCGGCAATGCGCAGCTGCGGCTGGCGCAGCAGGGCGGCCAGGGACACGGCCTTGCCCGGGATGGCTGCGCCGATGCTTCTCAGGATGTCGCGCGTGGGAGCGTCGGGCCGCAAAAGTATGGCGTTCAGAGCCTCCAGCACAGCCGCAAGACTCTTTTGTTTGGCCTGGGACAGGGCCTGCCTCTGGTCGTCCACCAGGCCAAGCGCGCGGCCGATGGGGGTCAGGCGCTCGTCGGCATTGCCCTCGCGCAGGAGCAGCCGGTGCTCGGCGCGGGAGGTGAACATGCGGTAGGGCTCGGTGGTGCCGCGCGTCACCAGGTCATCCACCAGCACGGCCATGTAGGCCTGATCGCGGCGCAGGATGAACGGCGGCCGCCCGCGCAGGGCGCAGAAGACGTTCAGGGCCGCCCAGAGGCCCTGGGCGGCGGCCTCCTCGTAGCCGGAGGTGCCATTGATCTGCCCGGCCAGGTACAGGCCCGGCAGGGGCTTGGACTCCAGGGTGGGGTACAGCTGCGTGGGCGGCGCGAAATCGTACTCGATGGCGTAGCCGGGCCGCACGATCCGGGCCTGCTCCAGGCCGGGCACAGTGGTCAGCAGGAGCTTCTGGATGTCCAGGGGCAGGCTGGTGGAGATGCCGTTGGGATACACCTCCGGGCTGTCCAGGCCCTCGGGTTCGATGAAGATCTGGTGCCGCTCCTTGTCCGGAAAGCGGGCCACCTTGTCCTCCACCGAGGGACAGTAGCGCGCGCCCGTGCCCTGGATGACGCCGCAATAGAGCGGCGAGCGGTCGAACCCGCTGCGGATGGCCGCGTGCGTGGCGGCATTGGTGTAGGTCAGGTGGCAGGGCACTTGCCGCAGGGGAACAAAGCGGTTCAGGAAGCTGAAGGGCCTGGGCGGATCATCGCCGGGCTGCTCCTGCATCACCGAGAAGTCGATGCTCGACTTGAGCAGGCGCGGCGGGGTGCCGGTCTTCAGGCGGCCCAGCTCAAAGCCCAGGTCGCGCAGGGACGGCGAGAGCCCGGTGGCTGCCGGGTCGCCCAGGCGGCCGCCGGAAAAGTGCGTTAGCCCGATGTGGATGAGCCCGGACAGGAAGGTGCCGGTGGTGAGCAGCACGGCCGGTGCGCGGAACTCCTGGCCCAGGCGCGTGCGCACGCCGGTGGCCCGGCCGCCCTCGGCGAGCACGGCCTCGGCCATGTCCTGACAGATCCACAGGTTGTCTTGGGCGAAGAGGTCGCGCTGGACCACGCGCAAATACTCGGCCCGGTCGATCTGGGCGCGGGTGGAGCGCACGGCCGGACCCTTGCTCATGTTCAGCTGGCGGAACTGGATGCCCGCAGCATCGGCCCAGAGCCCCATGCAGCCGCCCAGGGCGTCGATCTCGCGGACCATATGCCCTTTTGCGAGGCCGCCGATGGCCGGGTTGCAGGACAGATGCCCGATGCGGTCGATGTTCACCGTGAGCAGCACCGTGGCCAGGCCCAGGCGGGAGGCGGCCATGGCTGCCTCGCACCCGGCGTGCCCGGCCCCGACAATGACCAGGTCGAAGGTCTCCGGCCCGGGGCCATGGGGCAAGTCAGGCCTGCGTTGCATGGCGGACTCGCGCGCGCTAGTCGAAGAGCATGGCCGCCATGACCTTGGCGTCCTTGATGCTGTTCTGTATGGACGAGCGTTCGTTGGGCTGGTGGGCGTTGTGCATGAGGGTGCCCCAGACCACGGCCTTGTGCCCGGCCCGGCGCAGGTAGGCGGCCACTGTGCCGCCGCCGATGCCCATGAGCTTCGGCTGGTTGCCGAACACCGACTGCACGCAGCGCACAAGCCGGGTCACGACCTCGCTGTCGGCCGGGGTGGGCGGGGCGGCCTGCTCGCGCTGCACGAACTCGTAGCTGATGCGCACACCATGCTCGCGCTCCACCTCGTCGCCAAAGACCTTGACCGCTGCCAGCACCTCGTCCAGGTCGTAGCCGGGCATGACCCGGCAGTCCACGTAGAACACGTCGCGGCCGGGGATGGTGTTGATGTTCTCCACGTTGGCCTCTTTCTTGGTGGGCTCAAAGGTGGAGTGGGGCGGATTGAACAGGGGGTCCTGGCGGTCGAAGAGCTGATGCAGTTTCGGAATCTGCACGATGAGGGCCGAGGCGGCCAGCAGGCTGTTGATGCCGGCCTCGGGCGTGGAGGCGTGACACTGCTTGCCTTCCACCACCACCTTGAGCCAGAGCATGCTCTTCTCGGCGATTTCGATCATCTCTGAGTTGGGTTCGCCAAAATCCGGCACCAGGAACAGGTCGTTCGGGCCGAAAAGCTCGGCGTGGTGCTTGACCACATGGTCCAGGCCGTATTTGCTGCCGGTCTCTTCGTCGGCCACCAGCAGCACGCCGTAGTTCATGGGCGCAGGAGCGCCCAGGTCGAGCAAGGCCTTGGCCACCAGGAGCGAGCAGACGATGCCCTGGTGGTTGTCCTCCACGCCCCGGCCGATGATGATGTCCCCAGCGACCTTGAGGGTGTAAGGATCGCTGTCCCAGAGAGCCGCGTCGCCTGGGGGCACGATGTCCGTGTGCGAGATGACCCAGAGGGTCTTGGAGGCATCCGCGCCGGGCACCATGGCGGCCAGGTTGGGGCGGTAGCCGCAGGGCACAGCCGGGTCCGGCGCGCGCAGCTCGCGCACCTGGGCAAAGCCCATGTCCGTCAAATAGCCCTTGAGGAATTCGGTCTTGTCCTTCTCGCCCGGCCCGCCGTTCATGGGGCCAAGGGCCGGGATGGCCACCAGGGCGCGTTGCAGGTCAATGATGGTCTGAGACTGGGCTTCGATGTGCCGGTGTATCTCGGCAAGCATTGCGGGCTCCGTAGTGCCGGAAAAGGTTTGGCGGGCGTTTGCGCAGAAAACAAAAAGGCGGGGTTGCCCCCGCCTCGTCGTGCCTTCGAGCTAGCGGCCCCTGGCGGCGCGCTTGGACGCCTTGAGGGGGTTGACCTTGACCTTGCCTTCCTTGTCCACCGTGGCCTTGATGTGGGTGGCGAAGTTGCAGATGCCGCGCGTCCACTTTGTCACAGGTTGGGCATAGGTGGGGCAGTACGACGTTTCTTCAAACTGGGTGATGCGTTCGCAGCCGGTGCAGTTCTCCACCACCGGAGCCATGATGACGCCCTTGAAGGACAGGCCATCTGCGGTCATGACAGCGCCGTCCAGGGCGCCCGCCTTCTTCTTGTCTTCAGCCATTGCGAATCTTCCTCCTTGCCTGACGCGGATGCCGTCGCCAGGGTGTCATCGTAAAAAATAGAGGGTTTCTTTATGCATCGAAGCCCCTGCTTGTCAAGCTCGTCTGCGCTGCAAATCGTCGGAAGATCCGGGCTCAGGCAATCTTGCCGATGGTCTGGATGAGCACGTCTGTGACCTTCTGGGCGTTTTGCCGGAAGATGTGCAGAATTTCGTCCCAGGTCACCGGGGCCTCGTCAGTCTTCCAGCAGTCGTAGTCCGTGGACATGGCCACCGAAGCGTACGGAATGCCGGCCTCATTGGCCAGGATGACCTCCGGGGCGATGCTCATGTTGACCACATCCGCGCCCCAGATCCGGAACATGCGCGATTCCGCCCGGGTGGAGAAGCGCGGACCTTCGATGGTGATGACCGTGCCCGTTTTGTGGTGGCGGATGCCGAGCTCCGCGCAGGAATCGTTCAGCAGGCCGCGCAGAGATTCGGAAAAGGGGTCGGCCATGGGCGTGTGCACCGGGCCGCGCGGGGCAAATGTCTCGTGGAAGGTGACGCTGCGGTGGCGTGTAAAGTCTATGAACTGGTCCAGCACCACGAGGTCCCCCCGGCCGATCTCCTCGCGCAGGGAGCCCACGGCCGTGGTGCTCAGGATGTACTCGCAGCCAAGTTCCTTCAAGGTTGTGATCTTGGCCCGGTAGTTGACCTGGGAGGGCGGGACAGTGTGCTCGCGGCCATGCCGGGCCAAGAGGAAGATGTTGTGCTTCCCGATGCTGCCCGTGCGCACCGGGGAGGTGGCGGAGCCATAACTGGTGCTGACCTGGAGGTCCTTGGGATCATGCAGGATGTCCGGGTTGTCCAGCCCGCTGCCGCCGATGATGCCGATGTTCGCCATGCTGCCCCTGCCCTAGAGCTTGAGGATGCACTGGTGGGGGATGCCCTCCAGCTTGCTCGGGCCGTCTAAAAAGCCCAGCTCGATGAGGAAGCCGATGCCGGCCACGCTGCCGCCGCCTTGCTTCACGAGCTGGATCATGCCGCCCGTGGTGCCGCCGGTGGCCAGCAGATCGTCGATGATCAGGACCTGATCACCAGGAACCACGGCGTCCACATGCATGCACAGGGAGTCTGTGCCGTACTCCAGCTCATAGCTCACGGAGGTGGTCTTGTAGGGCAGCTTGCCGGGCTTGCGCACAGGGATGAAGCCGATGTTCATCTTGTAGGCCAGGGGCGCGCCGAAGATGAAGCCGCGCGCCTCGGCCGCCACGATCTTGTTGGCGCCGGAGTCCTTGTAGCGCTCGGCCAGGGCGTCGATGGCGTAGCTGAAGGCCTTGGGATCGGCCAAGAGGGGGGTGATGTCGAAGAAGGTGATGCCGGGCTTGAAGTCGAGAACGTCGCGGATGTATTTGCGAAGGTCCATACGCACAACTCCTTGATCTAAAGATGTGCGGTTCTAATGGCTCCTTAAAGCAGTTGTCAACCGCTGGGGCTATTGCTAGGCTCCACGGCATGACAGGAACACGCATATGGCGCTGAAGGATCGCACGGGCACCGGGGGCTTTGCCCCGGCCAAGCGCAGCCTGGGGCAGAATTTCCTTAATGACGCCAACATCGCCCGCAAGATCGTGGCCGCCCTGGACATCCAGCCAGGCGACAACGTCCTGGAGATCGGGCCGGGGCGCGGGGCGCTGACAAGGCACATTCTGGACCGGCAGCCTGGGCGCTTCGTCGTGCTGGAAAAGGACAACGCCCTGGCCGCCACCCTAACCGCTGCGTATCCAGCCCTGGAATTGGTTGCGGGCGACGCCCTGAAGTTCCCCTGGGAAACCCTTGCGCCCGAGGCGGGCTGGAAGATCGTCGGCAATCTGCCCTACAACATCGCCTCGCCGCTCATCTGGGACCTGGTGAGCCGGGCGCGCTTCACTGCGGCGGTGTTCATGGTCCAGCTGGAGGTCGGACAAAGGCTCAGGGCTGCGCACGGGGGCAAGGAGTACGGCGCGCTGAGCGTCTGGGTGCAGAGCCACGCTCGGGTGGAGCTCCTGTTCAAGGTGCCGCCCCATGTTTTTCAGCCCCAGCCCAAGGTGACATCCGCTGTGCTGCGATTTATTTTGCATCCGCACCCTCCGGAGCCAGACGACGCCAAGGCCCTGGCCGCCACGATCCGGATGTGCTTTCAGTCGCGGCGCAAGCAGCTCGCTACAATCCTGAAATCAAAGGGGATTGCCGGAGGCGAAGGCATCCTGCTGGCGCAGGGGATCCAGCCGTCCCAAAGGCCGGAGACGCTTGAGCCGGAACGGTTTCAGGCCCTGGCAAATAGCTTGAAAATCCATTTTGGCTCTTGACTTGGGTTTTGCTTTGGTGTTTATCGAAGTTCAGTTGCATGGCAAGGCGGTTGTGCGTCGGTTTCGCGACCGCCCCAAAACCGCGAATGAGGGTACTGGCTGGAGATGGTTTACATCGGCCTGCTTGCGAAAAAAGCCGACATCAGAATTTCATCGCAAGCTCGGGTTGGCCGAGTAGCAAACAGTGATTCATCAATCAGGAGGAAGGAAACATGACGAAGGCTGAGCTGGTTGTCAAAATCGCAGAAAAGGCCAACCTGACCAAGGCCAATGCTGAGCGTGCCCTGAACGCTTTCATCGGTGCCGTCGAGGACGTTCTGGTGAAGGAAGGCAAGCTCACCCTCACCGGTTTCGGAACCTTCCAGGTGGAGAAGCGCAAGGCGCGCGTGGGCCGCAACCCCCGCACCGGCAAAGAAATCAAGATTCCGGCCACCAAGGTCGTCAAGTTCCGTCCTGGCAAGCTCCTGAAGGACGCCGTAAAGTAAATCTGGAGGCTTCCCATGCTGAGAGGCGAAACTGTTCATAGCCCCCTGCCGCAGGATCTGCCCTGGTTCCAGGCGGACCACGCCATCTTCTTTGGTGTGCTCTACATAGTGCTGATCGTTATCAGCATCGGCATGGGCTACTGCGTGATGAAGTCCTGGTGGGACAGCTGCGGCGATACCAACGCAGGCCACTAGCCAACGCTTGATCGAGACCAACGCGGACCCATCCGGCCAGGCCTGGGTGGGTCCGCATTCTTTCCTGTCGGCCCCGCTTGCAATCCGCAGGCGTATGGGTTAGGCAGCCTTTCTCTGTTTTTCGATTTCTGTGAGGGGAGGTGATTCATTTGCCCGGTATTCTGTTGGATGAGAGCGACAACTTCGAAATCTCCCTGCGTCGTTTCAAGAAGCAGGTCGAGAAGGCGGGCGTCCTCTCTGAGCTGAAGAAACGTCAGCACTACGAGAAGCCCAGCGTCCAGGAAAAGAAGAAGAAGGCGGCTGCCAAAAAACGCCTCCTCAAGAAGATGCGCAAGTCCAGGATCGACGGATGACCATCCAGGGACGCATCGAGTCCGACTACATTCAGGCCTACAAGGCCAAAGACACGGTTCGGCTGGCTGTCTTGAGGCACCTCAAGACAGCCGCCAAAAACCGTGAGGTCGAAGTGTTGCGCCCGCTCACCGACGACGACTTTCTCGACCTGCTCTCGCGCCAGGTCAAGCAGCGCAAGGAATCCATCGAGCAGTACGAGAAGCACGGCCGCACGGACCTGTCCGCAGTGGAGGCCGTTGAACTGGCCGTGCTGCTTGAGTACATGCCTCAGCCCCTGACTCCTGCCGAATTCGCCGAGCTCCTTGACCGCCTCCTGGTCGAGACCGGCGCGAGCGGCCCCAAGGACATGGGCAAGGTCATGCAGGCCCTGACCCTTGGCTACAAGGGACGCTACGACGGCAAGATGGCCAGCGAGGCCGTCCGCTCCAGATTGTCCTCATAACCCACGGCAGTTCATGGAACCGAGAACCCTGCACCTGCTGGAGTTCCCGAAGGTCCTCAAGGAACTGTCGGGCTTTGCCGTCTCCGAGCCCGGAGTTTCGGCCTGTCTTCAGCTGCGCCCCTTCACTGCTGCGCTGTCCGTGCGGCTCCAGCTCACCCTGCTGGACCAGGCCCTGCGCTGGGTGCGCGAGTCCGGCTTCCGGCTGGCCCCTTTCCCCGATTTCGGCGGGTTTTTCCCGGTGCTGGACATCCCGCACCGCATCCTTGATTTGGATGCCCTGTTCGCCTTAAGCGCCACCCTGGAACAGGCCAGGGGCGCGCGCGACCTGCTGGAGCCTTACGCCGAGCGCGGCTGGGACGAGCTCAGCAGTGTTGTGAGCGGCGCGCCCTGGCCCGCCTCCACCTGGGCGGCGCTCAAGCGCTGCCTGGACCAGGACGGCCGGCTGCGCGACGAAAGCTCGCCCGGCCTGTTCTCCGTGCGCCAGGAGATCCGCGCCATCCACCAGAAGTGCACCAAGCGCGTGAAGGACTTTGTCCTGTCCGAGAACATCGCCCAGTACCTCCAGGACGACTTCATCACCGTGTCCTCGGACCGCTATGTGCTGCCCCTCAAGGTGAACTTTAAGAACCGCTTCCCAGGCATCATCCACGACTATTCCCAGACCGGGGAGACCTGCTATTTCGAGCCCATGTTCCTGGTGGAGATCAACAACAGCCTCCAGGAGCTCAAGCGCGAGGAGCGCACCGAAGAGCGCAAGGTCCTGGAATACGTCACAGGGCTGGTGCGCCAGGAGCGCGATGGCATCGAAGCCAGCTACCAGAGTCTGGTGCAGCTCGACCTGCTCATGGCCAAGGCCCGCCTGGCCGAGGCCACCCAGGCCCGGCCGCTCGATGTCGGCCCTGGCCTGCCCGCGCGGCTCATCCAGGCCCGGCACCCGCTTCTGGCCTTGCAGGGCGGCGGCACCCAGCCGCTGGACATCAAGCTGCGCGAGGGCCAGCTGGCGCTCATCGTCAGCGGCGGCAATGCGGGCGGCAAGACCGTGTGCCTGAAGACCCTGGGCCTCATTGCGCTCATGGCCTTTTCTGGTCTGCCCGTGCCCGTGGCCGAGGGCAGCACGCTCCCCCTGTGGACGGACATCTTCGTGGTCCTGGGCGACGAGCAGAGCCTGGAGGAGCACGTCAGCACCTTCACGGCGCAGATCCAGTACCTGGCGCGGATCTGGGCGCGCGTGGGGCCGGACACCCTGTTTTTGCTGGACGAGTTCGGCGCGGGCACGGACCCCACCCAGGGTGCGGCTCTGGCCCAGGCGGTCATTGACGGGCTGCTCGAACACGGGGCCTGCGCCTTTGCGGCCACGCACTTCCCGGCCTTGAAGGCCTATGCCCTGGCCACGGACCGCGTGCGCGCGGCCAGCGTGCTCTTTGACCCCAAGACCAAGAAGCCGCTGTACCGCCTGGCCTACGATCAGGTGGGCGCGAGCATCGCCCTGGACGTGGCCCGCGAGCACGGCCTGCCGCGCAGCATCCTGTCCCGGGCGGAGCAGTATCTTCTGCTCGATGGCTCGGACACCAGCGCCGTGCTGGAGCGCCTGAACTCCCTGGCCGTGCGCCGGGAGCAGGAGAACGACGCCCTGGACGAGGAGAAGAAGGCCCTGCGCAAAAAGCGCGACAGCCTGGAGGCGCGCTTTGAAAAGGAGCGCGTGAAGGTCCTGGCCGAGGTGCGTGAGCTGGCCCAGGGCGTTCTGCGCGACTGGAAGAGCGAGCGCCTGGGCCGCAAGCAGGCCCTCAAGAAACTTGCCGAGGTGCGTGAGCGCCTGGAGCCTGCAACCAGCGCCGAGGCTCCCTCCGCCCCGTCCGTCCTGGATTTTGCGGACATCCGCCCAGGCCAGCGCGTGGCCTACCGGGCCTGGAACAAGACCGGTCAGGTGCTGGACAAGGACGAACGGCGCGGCCAGGTCAAAGTGGATTTCGACGGGGTGGCCATGTGGGTGGCCTTTGGTGAGCTGACCCTGGATGGCCGCGCGCCGCGCAAGCAGGAGCGGGCAACCCAGGGCATCGACGCGGACCTGGGTTTTTCCCCGCGCCTGGATCTGCGCGGACGACGTGCGGATGAGGCCCTGGCCGAGCTGGAACAGTTTCTCGATGCCTCGCTCTTGCGCGGGGCCAGCACGCTGGAGGTCATCCACGGCCGGGGCACGGGCGCCCTGCGCAAGGAAATCCACGCCTTCCTGCGCACTGCGCCCTCGGTGGCCTCCTTCACCCTGGCCAATGAGGACCGGGGCGGAGACGGCATGACCGAGGTGACGCTTAAATAACCGGGGCAGTCCGGCAGGGGGGTCATGGACAACCAGGTCATCCAGACGCTGAAGCAGCGGGTGAACATCGTCGACATCGTGCGGCGATACCTGCCCTTGCGCTCCGCCTCTGGCCGGCACATGGGCCTGTGCCCCTTCCACCAGGAGAAGACGGCCTCCTTCAGCGTCAACGAGGCCGAGGGCTTTTATTATTGCTTTGGCTGCCAGGCCGGCGGCGATGTGCTCGATTTTTACATGAAGATCAACGGGGTGGAGTTCAAGGAAGCCCTGGAGCAGCTCGCGGCCGAGGCCGGCATCGAGCTCAAGGAGTTCCGGCCCGACCCGGAGTTTGACGAGCGCCAGAAGCTCAAGAAGCTGTGCCTGGACATGCACGCCGAGGCTCAGGAGTATTTCCGGCGCAACCTGAACCAGGCCACGGGCGACACGGCCCGGCTGTACTTGAGGCGGCGCGGCGCCAGCCCGGAGATCGCGGCGGCCTTTGGCCTGGGCTGTAGTCCAGAGGACTGGCATGGCCTGCTGAACCACCTCACGTCCGGGGGCTTCACGCCGGAACAGGGGGTGCAGGCAGGGCTCTTGTCGAAAAATGAAAAAGGGAATATCTACGACAGGTTCCGCAGCAGACTGATCTTTCCCATACAAAATATATCAGGGCAGGTCATTGCCTTTGGCGGGAGAATCATTACAGAGGGTGAACCCAAGTACCTGAACAGTAGCGATACGCCCATCTACAAAAAGGGCGAGCACCTCTACGGACTGCACCAGGCCAGGCAGGCCATGACCCGCAGCAAGAGGGCGATTTTGACCGAAGGGTACATGGACGTTCTTTCCCTCGCCCAGTTCGGCTATGCCGACTGCTGCGGCGTTCTCGGAACAGCTCTGACCCAGGACCAGGTGAAGCGCCTGGCCGGGTTTTGTTCACGCATCGACCTGATCTTTGACGGCGACGCAGCGGGACGAAAAGCGGCCCTGCGCAGCTCGGAGATGATCCTGCACCAGGGCGTGGCCTGCCGGGTGCTGCTCATGCCCGATGGCGAGGATGTGGACAGCCTGCTCCACAAGCAGGGGCGGGCGGGCCTGGACGCCTGCTTCGAAACAGCGGCGGACGGGCTGGACTACTGCCTGGACACGGTCCGCGAGGGCTTTGCGCCCAGGGAAATCGTGGCCTGGGCCAGTGGTTTTTTGGGGCTTTTGTCCGATAATGCCTTGCGGGCCTACTATCTGCCGCGCCTTGCGGACGGACTGGGCCTGTCCGAGGAGGATTTGCGGCGCTTTGGCGGCGTGAAGGGCAGCGGAGCAGGGCGCCAGGAGACCCCCAGGCCGACACAAGGTGGCAGGGTCCGCAGGTCCGTGGGCATGGACGATGTATCTGACAAGAAGTTCATTGCCTTTTCGATTCTGTATCCGGACTATATTCCACATCTCGCCAAGCGGGGGTTGCACAATTTTCTGACCACAGAGTGGGCAAAATCATTCTGGCAGAAGCTTTTTCTGAAAAAATTTGAGGACGTGTATCAAGATTTGAATGATGAAGACAAAGCCTTATGGCGGAGCACACTCGACAATCCGCACATATTTTCTGGTGAGGATCTGGCCGAGCACTGGGAAAGCCTGTGCACTTGGATTGACAAACAACGCAAGGAAATGATGCGCAAGGATTTGATGCAGAAGCTCGGAGCGGCACATGGCTCGGGCGATGCTGCAGAGGTCAGGAATATCATGGCGGCCCTTTCGGCATTGAATGCCCCCAGCAGGGAGGAAGAATGAATAATTTGAAAGAAATCCAGCAGATCAAGCTTCTTATTGCCAAGGGCAAGAAGAACGGATTTCTGACCTTTGAAGAGGTGGGGAAAACCCTGCCAACGGAGATGAACACTCCTGACCAGCTTGAAGAGGTCATGAGCATCTTCGACCAGATGAATATCGTCATCGTGGACTCCGAGGAGAACGGCAAGAAGCTGACGGCCGAAACCGCGGACACCGACGAAGAGTTGGATCTGGTTCCCACCGACGGCGACGACGCCGCTGACTATTCCTCCCGCAGCACTGACCCCGTGCGCATGTACCTGCGTGAGATGGGCGCCGTGCCCCTGCTCGACCGCGAGGGCGAGGTGGTCATTGCCAAGAAGATCGAGAACGGCGAGATGGAAGTCCTCTACGCCCTGGTTGAGGTTCCCGTGGCCATCGAGGAGCTGGTGCAGGTGGGTGAAGACCTGAAGAACACCCGCATCAAGCTGAAGGACGTGGTCAAGACCATTGAGGAGGACGATCCGAGCGAGGATGAGATGAACCAGCGCCAGCGCGTCATCTTCCTCCTCGACGAGGTCAAGGTCTTGTTCAAGAAGAAGAAGAAGATTTACGAGAAGCTGGACTACTGCGCCCAGCTCGACCGACGCGTCTTCGGCGTGCAGAACGAGATCATGTCCTACAAGGAGGAAGTGGTCACCCGCCTGCGCGACATCAAGATCGAGAAGACCTTGATCGACCGCATCATCGAGACCGTTTCCGACTACGTGCGCCAGATGCACAATTGCCAGCGCGACCTCTCGGCCTACATGCTCTCCGTTGGCAAGAACCGCGACGAGATCGTGCGCATTTTCAAAGCCGTGGACGAACGCGAGATGAACCCGGTCAACGCCTCGGACACGCTCGGCATGACCGTGGAGGAGTTCTTCTCCTTCAAGGAGATGCTCTCCGGCAAGATGGAGATCATCACCCGTTTGCAGGACAAGTGCTGCCACAACGTGGATGACCTGGAAGAGGTGCTGTGGCGCATCAAGCGCGGCAACCTGGCGGCCATGCGCGCCAAGCAGGAGCTCATCCGCGCCAACCTGCGGCTGGTTGTGTCCATCGCCAAAAAGTACACCAACCGCGGCCTGCAGTTCCTGGACCTGATCCAGGAGGGCAACATCGGCCTCATGAAGGCCGTGGACAAGTTCGAGTACCAGCGCGGCTACAAGTTCTCCACCTACGCCACCTGGTGGATCCGCCAGGCCATCACCCG
>CAYMIP010000002.1:0-140489 GCA_964390575.1 uncultured Desulfocurvus sp.
ATGACGCCGGTGCCGATGGCCTTCTGGCTGCCGGAGCCAGCGCCGGTGCTGATGGCCAGGGGCAGCACGCCCAGGATGAAGGCCAGGGAGGTCATGAGGATGGGCCGCAGGCGCAGGCGCGCGGCCTCCAGCGTGGCCTCCAGCAGGCCCTGGCCCTTCTCCACCAGGTCCTTGGCGAACTCCACGATGAGGATGGCGTTCTTGGCCGCCAGCCCGATGGTGGTCAAGAGTCCCACCTGGAAGTAGACGTCGTTGGTCAGCCCGCGGCCCATGGTGGCCAGCACCGCGCCGATGACGCCCAGGGGCACCACCAGGATCACCGCCGTGGGCACGCTCCAGCTCTCGTAGAGCGCGGCCAGGCACAAAAACACCACCAGGATGGAGATGGCATACAGGGCCGGGGCCTGGGAGCCGCTCATGCGCTCCTGGTAGGACATGCCCGTCCATTCGATGCCGATGCCCGGCGGCAGCTGGGCGGCGATGGCCTCAATGGCGAGCATGGCGTCGCCGGAGCTCTTGCCCGGGGCGGGCATGCCCAGGATCTCCACGGCCGGGAAGCCGTTGTAGCGCTCCAGGCGCGGGGAGCCGTAGGTCCAGCGCCCGCTGGCGAAGGTGGAGTAGGGCACCATCTCGCCCTGCTTGTTGCGGGCGAACCAGCGGCCGATGTCCTCGGGCATCATGCGGAAGGGCGCGTCGCCCTGCACAAAGACCTTCTTCACGCGGCCGCGGTCGATGAAGTCGTTGACGTAGGCCCCACCCAGAACCGTGGACAGGGTGTCGTTGATCTCGGCCTGGGACAGTCCGTAAGCCCCGGCCTTGGCCTGGTCGACGTCGATCTGGTACTGCGGGGTGTCCTCCTGGCCGTTGGGCCGCACGGCCATGAGCGCGGGGTTCTTGGCCGCCATGCCGAGCATCTGGTTGCGGGCCTGCATCAGGGCCTCGTGCCCCAGGCCCGCGCGGTCCTGCAAAAACAGGTTGAAGCCCGAGGCGTTGCCCAGCTCCATCACTGCGGGCGGGGTGAAGGCGAAGACCATGGCGTTCTTGATCTGGGAGAAGACGCCCATGGCCCGGCCAGCGATGGCTCCGGCGCGGGAGGCCTCGCCCTTGCGCTCGCTCCAGTCCTTGAGCTGGATGAAGGCCAGGCCGGTGTTCTGGCCGCTGCCCGCGAAGCTGAAGCCGGCCACGGTGAAGATGGAGCTCACGGCGGCCTTCTCGGTCTCCAGGAAGTGGTGCTCCACCTTCTTGAGCACCTCCAGGGTGCGCTCCTGGGTGGCGCCGGTGGGCAGCTGGATGAGCGAGAAGATGACGCCCTGGTCCTCCTCGGGCAGAAACGACGAGGGCAGGCGCAGGAACAGCGCGCCCAGGGCCACCACGATGAGCGCGTAGACCGCCATGACCCGCTTGCCCCGGCTCAGCAGGCCGCGCACGCCGCTGACGTATCCGCGTGAGCTCTTGTCGAAGAGCCGGTTGAAGCCGCCGAAGAAGCCGTGCTGGCAGGCCTGGTGCTGGCCCTTGCGCACGGGCTTGAGGAAGGTGGCGCAAAGCGCCGGGGTGAGCACGATGGCCACGAGCACGGAGAGCGCCATGGCCGAGACGATGGTCAGCGAGAACTGGCGGTAGATGACGCCGGTGGAGCCGCTGATGAAGGCCATGGGGATGAACACGGCCGAGAGCACCAGGGCGATGCCCACCAGGGCGCCGGTGATCTGGCCCATGGACTTTCGGGTGGCCTCCCTGGGTGAGAGGCCCTCCTCGCTCATGATGCGCTCCACGTTTTCCACCACCACGATGGCGTCGTCCACAAGGAGCCCGATGGCCAGGACCACGCCGAACATGGTGAGCGTGTTGATGGAGAAGCCGAAGGCCGCCATGACCCCGAAGGTGCCCAGAAGCACCACGGGCACGGCGATGGTGGGGATGAGGGTGGCGCGCAGGTTCTGCAAGAACAGGTACATGACCAGGAATACGAGGATGATGGCCTCGGCCAGGGTCTTGACCACCTCCTCCACCGAGGCGCGCACAAAGGGCGTGGTGTCGTAGGGGAACACGCAGCGCACGCCCTGGGGGAAGGTCTTGGAGATCTCGTCAATGGCGACCTTCACGGCCTTCACCGTGTCCAGGGCGTTGGCCCCGGTGGCCAGGCGGATGGCCACGCCTGCGGCTGGCTTGCCATTGAAGTGGGTCACGGTGCTGTAATTCTCGCGGCCCAGCTCGCAGCGGGCCACGTCGCCCACGCGCACGGCCGAGCCGTCCTGGTTCACGCGCAGCAGGACCTTGGCGAACTGCTCCGTGGTCTCCAGCCGCGTTTGCGACAGGATGGTGAAGTTCATCTGCTGGCCGGGCACGGCGGGGCTGCCGCCGATCTGGCCTGCGGAGATCTGCGCGTTTTGCGCCAGGATGGCGTTCTTCACGTCCGCCGGGGTGAGTTTGAAGCTGTTGAGCCTGTCCGGGTCGAGCCAGACGCGCATGGCGTACTGCGAGCCGAAGAGCGAGGCCTCGCCCACGCCGTTGACGCGGCTGATGGGGTCGAGCACGTAGGTCGCCACGAAGTCGGCCAGGTCGCCGCCGGTCATGGAGCCGTCGTCGGAGACGAAGCCCAGCACCATGAGGAAGTTGCGCGCGCTCTTGGCCACGGTGATGCCCTGGCGCTGGACTTCCTGGGGCAGAAGCGGGGTGGCCAGGGCCAGCTTGTTCTGCACCTGCACCTGGGCGATGTCCGGATCCGTGGCGGAGTCAAACGTCAGGGTGATGACCACCTGGCCCGTGGTGTCGCTGGTGGAGGACATGTAGCGCAGGCTGTCGATGCCGTTCATCTTCTGCTCGATGACCTGGGTCACCGTGTCTTCCAGGGTCTTGGGCGAGGCGCCGGGGTAGGCGGCGGTGATGCTGATGGCCGTGGGCGCGATGCGCGGGTACTGGGAGATGGGCAGGCGCACGATGGACAGTGCGCCCGCCAGCATGATGATGATGGCGATGACCCAGGCGAAGACCGGGCGGTCGATGAAGAACTTGGCCATGTGCGTGTGTCTCCTGGCTACTGCTTGGCGGTGGCGTTGGCCTGGGAATTGGCCTGGGCGGCCTGCTGGCCAGGGGCGGCGGCAGCCGGGGTTCCGGCCTCCACGGCCTTGACCTTGGCGCCGGGCCGGGCCTTTTGCAGCCCCTCCACGATGATGCGCTCGCCAGCGGCCAGGCCCTTGGTCACCAGCCAGTGATCGCCCACCACCCGGCCCGTCTCGATGGGGCGCGGCTCTACAGTGCCGTCGGCCTTGACCACCATGACCAGGGGCTTGCCCTTGGAGTCGCGGCTCACGGCCTGTTGCGGGGCCAGGATGGCCTGGTCCTCCACGCCTTCCTCCAGCACGGCGCGCACGTAGAGGCCGGGCAACAGGTCGTGGTTCGGGTTGGGGAACACCGCGCGCAGGGTGATGACCCCGGTGCTCTGGTCCACGGTGATGTCCGAGAACTGGAGCGCCCCCTCCTGGGCATAGGGGGTGCCGTCCTCAAAGAGGAGCCTGACCTTGGCCTGGCCTGTTCCGGCTCGCTTGAGCTTGCCGCTCTGCAGGTCGCGCTTGAGGCGCATGACCTCGGAACTGGACTGGGTCACGTCCACGTAGATGGGGTCGAGCTGCTGCACGGTGGCCAGCACTGCGGCCTGGCTGGCCGTGACCAGCGCGCCGGGTGTCACGTTCGACCTGCCGATGCGGCCCGCGACGGGCGCGTTGACGCGGGTGTAGGAGAGATTGATGCGCGCGGCCTCCAGGGCGGCCTTGGCGGCCACGACCTCGGCCTGGGCCTGGCTGTGGCTGGCCTGGGCGTCGTCGTTGTCCTGCTTGCTCACGGCGTTGACCTTGGACAGCGACCCGAAGCGCTCGCCCTTGAGCCGGGCCGGCAGGGCGTTGGCCTCGGCCTTGGCCAGGGCGGCCTTGGCGTTGTCGTAGGCGGCCTGATAGGTGGCCGGGTCGATCTGGTAGAGCAGCTCCCCGGCCTTGACGTCCGAGCCCTCCTTGAACAGCCGCTTCTGCACGATGCCGCCCACCTGGGGCCGCACCTCGGCCACGAGAAAGGGCGAGGTGCGCCCGGCCAGCACAGTGCTCAGCGTCACCTGCTGCGGGGCGATGGTGACCACGCTGACTTCAGGTGCGGCGGCCTGGGGGGCGGCGGCCGCCTGCGGGGACTGGCCGCAGCCGGACAGGGCCGCCAGCAGGGCGGCGGACAAAATAACGGAGGCCAAATGGGTATGGGTGCGCATGGGGTGTCCTGGTCGGTTTGGGGGTGCTGCGGTTGCCGGGGTTCCGGCGGGTTAGGCCTTGCTGCGGGCGGACTGGCGGGACTTGAGCCGCTCGATGCCGCCCAGGGAAAATTCCATGATGAAGTCCGTGATGCTCTCGATGTTGCTGGCCTTGAGCTCCAGCTCCGGGCTCATGCGCGTGATGGCTTCTTTGGCGAAGTCGAAGAGCACGCACTGGCTGATGATGCTGGAGGCGCAGCGCGAGGCATCGAGGGCGTCGGCGCCGGGGAGCATGTTCCTCACGATCTCCAGCAGGAGGTTGTGGGTGGGGCGGCAGTGGCGCTCGAAGATCTCGCCGAAATACTGGGAGGGCTCGATGAACTCCAGGGTGAGCAGCCTGCCCAGGCGCTCGTTCACCGGGTCGCCGTCGCCCAGGGTCTGGAGCAGGAAGCTCCGCACGTAGGCGCGCAGGCGCTCATCAAGCGTGCTTTGGGGCGTGATGCCCTGCTCGCGCGGGTTGCGCCGGTTTTCGTGCTCGACGTAGTCCTGCAACACGGCCAGGTAGAGCTTCTCCTTGCTGCCGAAGTGGTAGCTCACCGCGGCCACGTTGGCCCCGGCCAGGTCGCAGATCTCGCGCACCGTGGCGTTCTGGAGGCCATGCTCGGCGAAGACCTTGCGGCCGGCCGCACGCAGGCGATTCTTGGTCCCGGCATCTGTGGCGTTGTCCATCTCTCCCTCCATGCACACATTCAAATGTACTTTCAAATTCAAATTGAAACACCGTTTAAATCGATTGATTGAGGCTGTCAAGCAAAAACTCTCAGGCTGTGCGGCATGCTTAAACTGGCTGTTTAGCAGAACAATAGTGGAATGTTGAGCGCCCTGCGAGGGGCCGAAAGCGGCTGGCCCGGAGGCAAAACCAGCGACCGGGTTTGCCTTGATCTGGAAGGAAGGAACGTGGGGATGAGTTGGTGCTCTAGGACTAATTGGACTGTCTTGGACTCGGCTGGATTGTGGGGGAGTCGGTCGAATAGTTGACATAACCTGCGGAAACAAAACATTTTTTGTGGTTTATAAAAACACGGTTGTCCGGTTTGTTGTCCGGTCTGGAGTGAGGCTGCCCATTTTGGACGCAACGTTCTCTCCATTCTGCCAGAGCCCGCAACCGTGGGTTTACCCGGTCCCCCCCTTGACTATTAATAACCACTTGGTTATCTATACCCCATGAGCAACTGGCGTGTCACCTTCTGTAGCGAACAAGCCGTGGCTGAGTTCTTGAGCTTGCCCCGTGATGTTCGAGCGAAGCTGACGCGAACCATCGGCCTTTTCGAGGCCAGCGGCCCGGCGGCGCTCATGATGCCCCTGGCCCGTCCGCTGGATGGCAAGCTGTGGGAGCTTCGCGCCTCTGGCCGTGATGGCATCGCCCGGTGCCTGTACGTGCTCGACACCGGCCGCGCGCTGGTCATCCTGCGGGCCTTCGAGAAGAAGACCCAGAAGACGCCACGGGCAGAGATTGCGCTCGCCTGGGCAAGACTGGAGGAGTGGAAGCGATGAAGAAGGGCATCCCGTTTGACCGTGTCCGCAAGGAAATGATGAAGGACCCGGAGTTTCGGCGTGAGTATGACGCGCTGGCCGATGAGTTCGCGCTCATTGGGCAGGCCATTGCCGCCCGCGTCCGCGCTGGAAAGACTCAGGCCCAGGTCGCGGCGGCTATGGGCATTTCCCAGCCCGCCGTGGCCAAGATCGAGGCCGGGAAGGTCAAGAGCCTGGACACGCTCCAGCGCTACGCCTCCGCCGTGGGGTGCAAGGTGCGGCTGGAGCTTGTGTCGAACTGAGTTCGCACGTAGCACTTGACCACTGGGGCCACCTTCGTGTGGCCTTTTTAATGCCGTGACTGCGTGAGCCCCGGTGGTCTTTGACCCCGGTCCCGACAAGGCCTATAAGGGCACTAGGAGCGGGCGCGACACGGTGATATACTCCCGGCCGTAGCACGGCGGCTTGCCGCCGGAGCGTCATGTGGGGTTGCCGCGCAAGCGGGGGGAGGCCCCACCGCCCGCTCCCTTGTCTTGCCCTGATCTGGCCTACGCCCCCCCTACGCCAATCGGTACTCCCCACCCTCGCCCACTCGCACAAACCCCTGCGCCGCCAGCGTCTCCAAAATCTCCTGCACCTTGGCGCGCGGTGCCCGCGCATAGGCCTTGGCCACCTGTTCGGCGGTTGCCGATCCGCCAAGGGAGGCCAGCACGGAGCGCACGGCCTGGAACTGTTCCGGCAGGGTAGCGGGCCAGAGGATCGGCGCAACCTTGGCGGCGCGCTTGGCGGGCTTGCGGCCCTTGGGCTTGGCTGTCGTGGGTGTATCCAGGACAAACTTCCCCTGGCGCTGGGGCTTGGCCTTGTCGCGGCACTGGTACTCGGGCCGCAGCCAGCGCACCACGCCTGTTTTCTCTTCCTCTGCCCGCGCATGATTCAGCGTCACCAGCCGGGCCAGAATATCCGCCTCGGGCAAGTCCGCAGGCCAGCCGTAGGCCTGGGCCACGGCGGCGTCCAGTTCGTCATGGTGCTGGCGCAGAATGGCGACCAACCCCTTCTCGTGTATATCGCGTTCCTTGGCCGTCAGCTCCCGCCCACAACGCAGGGCCTCCAGCACGTTGTACATGCCCGTCAGGGTCAAATCCGGGTGTAGGGCCTGCCGCGCCTTGCGGTGTGCGTCCAGGCGCTCCCCAAGGTCTCGTATGCGCTCTTTCAGGTCCGGCGTGGGGTCGGGGAAGGGGAAGGGGGCAAGGCAACGGGTGTTGTTGTATCTTGGGTCGTTTCCTACCCCCATTCGCCCCCCTGCCGCGAAAGCCCAGGCAACATGAATGCGGCTGGAGAGCACCCCCAAGTGGTAGGCATCTGCGGAGGCGAGGCAAGCCAAGGTGTCATCAGGCAAGATTTCTTCCGGCATAAACACAAAAATACGATGCTTAGAAACATAAGCAGTCGCAATGTACCTGGGCACACCTTCCAGGGCCGCGCGAAGCTCTTTGCGTGGTTCTCCAAAAATCCACCAATTTTCACGGTACGAGACCCGGTGATTCTGATCGCGTTCGGGCTTCACCCGTGTCAGTACCCACTGGTAGGCATCGGGAAAACGCAATTTGGCTTCCGCCTCAGTGAGGCCGAAGAAATCAACGATCATGGCATTGCGCGGGGTGTCGGTAATATCGCGCCCGTTTCGGTATTGGCGGACATGACGCGAAAGGCCCTCAACTCTGCCAAGCCCAATGTTGTGGGCATCGGCTTGAGAAAGCGCAAATCCCGCACCGTGCCTTGAAACGCCGAAGCTGCTAATGCCTTCATTCGCTTGCAGGGCTCCGCAAGCGGCCACATCGGCCCCCAGGGTCAAATCCGCATGGATGCGCCCGGTTGCTTCCTCCAGCGCCACGTGCTGTTCCGGGCCGTCCGTGGGAGTCTCCGCCGTCACCTTGGCCAGGGTGCCTTCAAAGGCCCCGGCTCCGCCCACGGTCATGGCGATGCGCACGGCGGCCCCGTCCGAGGCATCCACCCACGGGTGGTCCGGCACGGCAAAGGCCAGGGACAGGGGCGGCGTTGCTTCCAGTTGCGTGGCCACGATGCGCCGGTTGAAAACCTGCGTCAGGCTGTTGGTCGTAATGAGCCCGAAGCGGCGGGCTTTGCTGCTGCGCGTCAGCTCGGCGGCCTTGTGCCACCAGTACATGACGAAATCGCAAGATTCCGGCAGGGCCGGGTACGCCTTGCCCAAGGCATCCACGTACCCGCTGCCCAAGGCAATGCGGCGGACTTTGTTCCCGATGAACGGCGGGTTGCCCACGATGAAATCCGCTTCCGGCCACTTGGCAGGCCGGGGCTTCTCGTACGCCAGCTCTTTTACCTGGGCCGATTCGTCAGGCACTTTGTTGCCCGTCACCGGGTCCGCCTTCATGGTGTGGCCGTCCCAGCGGCTTATGGCCTTGCCGTGGCCGTCCGTGGCCACGCGCTTGCCCGCATACTCCAGCACGGCGTCCCGGCATTCGATGTTGTGGAAGGTGCGGATGATCGGCTCGGGCGGGGAAACGCTGCCATGCGTGCGGAAGTGCCATTGCAGGTAGCCGATCCAGAGCACCATTTCCGCAATGTGCGCGGCGCGCGGATTCAGCTCCAGGCCCAGAAACTGGTGCGGGTCAACGGTCAGGCCCTTGGTTTCCAGCGGGGCCTGGAAATCGCCGTAGGTTTTGGCCTCTGCCAGCACCTCGCCTTCCAGGCGCTTCATGTGCTCCAGGGTGACGTACAGGAAGTTGCCGGAGCCGCAGGCCGGGTCCAGCACGCGCACGGCGCACAGACGGCGGTGGAAGGCCGCAATCTCCGCCTGGGCATCCTGGGGCTTGCCCTGCTCCGCCAGAAGCGCGGCGGCCAATTGGACGTTGTGCCAGTCCTCACGCAGGGGCGCGATGATGGTCGGCAGCACCAGCCGTTCCACATAGGCGCGGGGCGTGTAGTGCGCGCCCAGCTTCTGCCTGTCGCGGGTGCTCAGGGCGCGTTCCAAGAGCGTGCCGAAAATGGCGGGCTCCACCTCGCGCCAATCGGCCTTGGCCGCCGCCAGCAAAATGGCGATGTGCGGGCCAGTCAGGGGCAGCACCTCGGGCTTGGCGAAGATGTTGCCATTGAAGCGCTTGAGGCGTTCGCCAAGGGCAACGGACACGGTGCCCGCGTTCATGGCGGTCCAGAGGTCTTGCACCAGCGGCAGGAACAGGTCCGGTTGTGCGGCGGCCCTGCCCAGCATGTCCTGGAAGCTGTTGGCAGTCAGCAGGCCCACGTCCTCGGCAAACATGGTGAACAGGCAGCGCATGAGGAAGGCCGCCACTTTCTCCGGGTCGTGGCCGTCCGCCTCCAGGGCGCTGGCCAGCTTGGCCAGGTAGTCGGCTATTTCCGTGGTGACGCGGGCGGAGCGGCGGGAGGGGTCGAGCGAAAGCGGGTCTTCCCAAAGGGCCTTGAAAAGGGCCTGCACCTCGGGCCGGGCCAGGTCTTCCAGCTTGATGCGATAGGTGCGGGAGTCCGGGAACGGGATGTACATGCCCCCGGTGCAGGAAAATTCGGCGTAGATGTCGAAGCAATAGCCCACGTCCGCCACGATGATGAAGGGCGGGCGGCCCTCTGCCACGGGCAGGGTGCGCACGTACTGTTCGGCCTGGCGCTTGGCGCGGGCCATCGTGTCTTCCCAGGCGCGGGAAAGGCGCTTCACGGCGCTGGACTGCGTGAGGCCCTGCATGGGCAGGGAGAGCGGCGTTTTTGTGGCGACTTCCTGGCCTTGCTTGGACTCCAGCACAAAGCAGCCGCGCTTGTACAGGTCCAGGCGCTTCATTTCCGAAGTGCCATCGCCACGGGGCAGGTACACCTTGCGTTCGAAGCAATAGGCGTTGTTTTCGTTGGCGGACAGGGCGGGGTCGGGGTGAGCCAGGCCCAACACGTCGCACAGGCCTGTCAGGAAGAGCTGGGAGTTGGCCAGTTCATTGCCGCCGGAGTCTTTCCAGCGAATGATGAAGGCGGCAACGGCTTTGGCATCGGGCATGGCGCGGCAACTCCCCTAGTTGGCGGAACTGTACAGAAAGCCGCGTTGCCTGGCTAGGGGGAAGGCGAGGAAGCGGAGACGGTTAGAGGAAGGCCTTGTACGGCATGTCCAGGGCCTTGCCCAGGCGCTTGGCCATTTCCTTGCCAATGGGCCGCAGCCCGCGCTCCATTTCCGAGATATTGGGCACATGCACGCCAATGGCAACAGCAAGCATGGCCTGGGTCATGTCACGCAGTCCGCGCGCGCCACGCAGCACAGTGCCGGGCGTGGATTCCGGGAACACCAGTTCCGCCGGGATGTTCGGTTCGGCGGCCTCGGCAATGGCCCGCGCCACTGCGTCCCCGCGCTCCTGTGGGACCACGGCCATGATCTCCACCATGCCGTCAGTACGGGGCTTTCTCGTGAGTTCCAACATATGTCACCTCCACCAGTTGCACGGAGCGTTCCCGGACCTGCCAGACAGCCACATACGTGGGCCTGCCCTTGTTCAAATGGCAGTGGTACACGTCCCCGGCCCTGTTTTTGAGCTTGCCGAAGTGCGGCATGGTCGGCTGGAGCGGTCCGCCGTATTCAATGGCCTTGCGCAGGGCATCCAGCCGCTCGGCAATGCGCCGGGGCAGGCTCCGTGTCTGTTTGGCCGCTTTGGCCGTAAACTCCACTGTCCACTGCATGGGGTGCATATAGCCAGAAATTGGTTATGCGTCAAGGTGGGCCGCCACGGGCTCGCCGGTTATGCTGAGGCACAGTGTCCAGCCTCAGGATGTATCCCTTTGTTGTATCAGCCCACTGCCTCGCCATACACTTTGAGTATGGCCCGCAGCCGCTCCCGGCCTAGCTGTTCTCTCCGCCCATTGCTTGCCACGCATGGCGTAACATGGCCAGTTGCTCGGAATCATCCGCCGGGCCGCCTTTTCTCTGTTGGGCCTTGGCCAGCATTTCGTGCGGGTAAGTGTCATCTAGGAGCGTGGCAGCGGCCAAGAATGCTCCGCCCGTCTCCTTCTCCAGCATGGCCAGGGCAGTTAGCCACCCCTCTGCCATTTCGCGGCATTGGGCAGCGGTCTCAAGGGCCGCGTCGTAGGCGTCACCGGGTACGATTTTCTCACCATCCGCCCGCTTCTTCATCGCTATGACCAAGTTGGCGAGCCGTCTTCGTTCGGCCTTGAGCGATTGAGCCAGCGCAAACCCGGCCACCATGACGAGGCCGCAGGTAATGCCTGCCTCGCGGTAGGCGTCCCAGAGCGTCGGAGCCACCAGCGCTTCCGCCACGGCGTCCCGCTGTTTCGTGGTGGCCTCGTGCAACATCATGTTGGCGCGCTCAAAGGGGGTCAACTGCGCATAGCTTTTCCGCAAGGCTTCAATTCCGCTTGCCATGTGCTTTCCTCGCTTCCAGGACGGCCCGCAACGCGGCCAGTTCGTCCCGCAGGTTGTCGATTTCTTCCACTTTCGCAGCCTGGGCGATGATGCCCGCCACTTCCGCCGCCGTAGTGGGCGATAGCTCACCGTCAGCAATGGCCCGCAAAAGCGCCCGCGCTTGGTCGGCAAAGTCTCCGTCAGGCATGGTCAGGGGCTCGGCAGGAGTGACAGGGCGCAGCCTGGGCAATGCCCGGTCAAATATGAGCCTCTGCGCGTCAGCATCGCCAGCCTTGGCCCGTTCAATCACCAGCGGCAGGATATCGTCAGCAGCATCGCGCAGGAGCCGCAGGGCGTTGTTGACACTGCCCGGCTTGCGGCCAGCTGGGTTGCCGGATTCACCTTTCTTGAACTTGGCCATGCCTGTTCAACTCCTGTTGTTTGCAGGGATGCGCCCCCCGATGTAGCCCGCCAACTCCGCAAGGCCGTCCCTGGCCGCCTGTGCGGCGGCTGGGGGCATCGTGGCCGGACAAGTGAGGGTCAGGCCGCCTTCGATGTCTTTCGTGAGCACAGCGCCGTACACGGAAGCAATGGCCCAAAGCTGGGCGTAGCGGCCAGCAGAGGTGACATTCTCGATAGGGCCGGGTTCCGGCTCCGGCCAGGGGAGGCCAGGATTTTTCGCATTCGCCTGTGCGAATACCACCTCATTTTCGCACACATTTTCGCAGGGGGTTTCGCGCATGTTTCGCATGGCATTTCGCATCTTGGCACCTTGCAAGGCCTTGAACGCCAACGCCTTTAGTCCGCCTTTCGCATCCGCTTTCGCATGGGTATTCGCAGGATTTTGCACTTTTCGCACGTTCGCTTTCTCTAGGGATTGCGAAAATACGAAAGCTGGTGTCGCAGCGTTCACGGCTTCCCCCCGTCCAGGCCAAGGAACTTTAAGCGGCGGTAAATGGTGGACTGGTGTTTACCCATTTCCTTGGCGATTTCATGAGGCTTGAGCCCATCAAAATGTAGGGCCTTGATGCGCGCATTCTCTGCGTCCTCAATCAGCCGGGTAGTCCAGGCCGCCACGCCATTGTCTATGCGCAATGTGGCCTCGAATGATTTGGCCTCAGCTCCAATGATGCCACGTGATTTTTCCAGGTGTATCTCGAAGCGTGCTCCCTGCTCGGCCTGGTAGTCCTCTGGCTTCCTCATGGCGATGACGGTATCAAGGATATCCTCGCGGGCGCTGGTGCCTCTCTGATTGCCGCCCTTCCCGGCATGGTGGATGAGTAGAACTGCCTTCCCCATACGCCGCAGGCGCAGAAGCCATTCCTGTACGGGCAGCCAGCCTTCGGTCTCGTTTTCACGCCCGTGGCGACCCAGCGTGGCGATGTTGTCCACCACCACAAGATCAACGTCTTCAAGCCACGGGGCAAGGTCCGTCTGGCCTTCTGGCGTGGCGATGTTTGGCATGTAGTCGGGTTGCAAGTCAGGAGTAAGGATTCGCAGATAATCGTGGCCTGGGGGCTCTCCATCATATCCCAAAGCGATTGACGCCAGCCGTTCCTTCATGGTGCGGGCGGGCATTTCACCGTCCAGGTACAGCACACGGCGCGGCTCTGGGGCCTTCCATCCTCCGAACACAGCCTGCCCGCTAGCAACGGCATAGGCGATGGACAGTGCCGCCCACGTCTTGCCCAGGCCACGGGGGGCATAGAGCATCACAAGGCCCTGCTCTGGTATGACGGGGGAGAGCACGTGCCCACGCTCCGGCAGGTCCATACTGAGCAGGTCCGCCACGTTGACGATATGTAGAGTACGCTTCGGCGTGGGGGCGGCCTCTGCTTCCGGCGTGGTTCCAATGCCGAACCGCTCCAGTGCGATTTTCTGGAACTGCTCCGGCGTGGCGCTGTTGTCTCGCAGCCAGGCCGTCACCTTGTCTGCCGTCCAGCCCTCGGCTTCTGCGTCCGCCAAGTCCCAGCCCTGCGCAGCCTCGGCAGGGGGCACGATGATTGCCACGGACGCAACGCCCACTTCCTTGAGCCTGCCAGCCAGAGCCAGCGCAGCGTCAAAGCCTGGCTTGTCCGCATCCGGCCAGATGCCCACGGCCCTGCCAGCAAGCGGCGATAGGTCAACCTTGCCCACGGCCTTGCAGCCGCCCGGCCAGGTCATACAAACCTTGCCGGGGCCACGCAGCTGGGCCGCCGCGTCCGCTGTTTTCTCGCCTTCAACTAGCAAAATGCCAGCATCGGCGTTGACGCAGGCCAGTTTGTCCAGACCATACAGCGGGCGCGGTTCGGGAAAGCCCTGCCAGCGCCATTCCTTGCGGCCCTCAGGCCCTCGGCAGTAGGTGAGGGGCAGAATGTCTTTCCCGCCGTCCGGGGAGTCAAAGCGGCAGGCATGGCCCAAGGTGTTGCCGTTGCGGTCCCGGTACTCCCATGTGGCGGAAGCCTTGCCGTGGCGGTAGTGTTCAAAGCTCGGTGTTGGTGCATCGGCAGGTATCGGCAGGATTGCCGCCCACTCTTGGCGCTTCGGCCTGGACGTGCCACTGGTGCCTTTGGCAGGGACTTTCAACGCCTCCACAAGCTCGCGCCTTGCCTCGCCCGGCTTTATGCCTTGGATTGCGGCATAGAGGCTCACAGGGTCATTTCCGCAGTCACCCGTGGCGAAGTCGGACCACAGGCCAGTTTCGACGTTCACCTTGCAGGATTCTCCGGGGGCTCCTGTCAAATCGCCGCACACGTACTCGCGGCCTTCAAACCGTCCACCGGGCAGCCAGGATTCCAACAGGTGCGGATATTGCGCCAGGGCCGCAGCGTTCACGTCCGTAAAGCTCGGGGTTGCATTCATCGGCCACCCCCTGCAAAGGGCACGGGCAGGTTGACGCCCTGCTGGGGCAGAGGTAAGCAGTCTCCAAACACGCACCCCGTTCCCTGCCCCCAACGCCCTGCCAGGCTGAAGGGGCTTTTTCGTTGCATCATGCCGCCTGCCCTCCGCCCACGCGCTCAGCCAGGGCCAAGAGGTCCGAGCCTTTCCAGCAAGTCATTCTCTCCCCCAGGCGCACAGGCGCGGGGAAACGGCCAGACTTCACCCCGGCCCACCATGTTGAGGCGGACAGATCAAAGAGCGGCGGCGGGCCTGCCTTTGTTCGGACAATGGACTTGATGCGATAGAGGCCGTTTGGGTCGATACGAGAAGTGTTCTGCATGGTGGGATATCCTCCAAGGTTGATGTTCCTCGGAGGATAGTGAAAGCAAATGTGAGAAGATAATACGCTGAATTATTACTCTGCGGTATCAGATACCGTTGGAGTCAGGTCTGGTATCACTATTCGCAATCTATTTTAGGGAAAGCACTTCGCAAGCCTTTATGCACGCCGAAGTCTTTCGATGAAGGCGGTTAAATACTGTTTGGTCCGAGTTCCCATACCCTAGCTCGCCAAGTTTCTCTGTTCCAAGTTCAGATCGCAAGGACTGAATTGCTCTGGCTATAGCCCCTCTTTGTCTGGGCCAACCCAATCCCCAGGCATGGTCCCAAAGCCAAAGCCCTATCGCTCGTGGACGGTGATCAACTTCAAATGAGGCCTTCGATCTTTTCCGAATATTGCATCTTTCTGAAGCATATTCACGTTCATCGTCAGGCAAACCGAGGTTGACGCCAATAGAATTACATACCATGCCGTGGTAATGTTTATACTCATGCTTCAAGTCTTCTATTAAGTTTTCAAGCGGCTCCGAAAAATTTATTGTTGCAATTCCATTATATGCTCGGAGCGGGAAGCAGCTCAAACTCTTGTATGTTTTATCACAACCTTTGTACTCGTGAACATATAGCCCATCGCAAGAATAAAGAGCATTTTTTGGATATTTTGGTTGAACTATTCCCAAGGCAATGCCAAGTAAGTCACATTTATTATTAATATATCTTGAGTAATCACTAATCCATCCAAAGTATCCATGTCTCTCTAGCCATGTTTTATGCTTTTGCTTTTCACTAAATTCATTTGTCGCAAAGAATGTTGTCACGGCATGGACAAATTCAGGATTTCTTTTGCAGTATTCAAACGACCAAAACCTGTGGAATAGACAATAATCACGGTCACTCACCAACGGAACGGTCATAAAGCCCCCTTTGCTTTCCCCTGGTAAAGTCCAGGGCCAGGCCGCCAGGGTAGCGGCTTTTCAGGGCGGGTAATTAGGCCGCCCCTAGGCCCTGGAAAGTTGAAAGCTATTCCCCGCCAGCCGCCTTGAACAGAGGTACCACTTTGCCACCTTCGCGCAGGGCGTCCAGGTAGTTTGCCCAAGCCTGCATCATCTTGCGGCGCTCCGGCAAGTGCTGGGCAAAGTTGTAGCTGGCCTTCACCTTGTTCCGTTCCCCGTGTGCAAGCTGACGCTCTATGTGGTCTGACGGCCAGCCCTGTTCGTGAAGGATGGTAGAGGCCATGCTACGGAATCCGTGGCCGGTCATTTCGCCTTGAGCGTAGCCCATGCGGCGCAGGGCGGCCAGCACGGCGTTTTCACTCATGGGCCGGGCAACGGTCCGCCCGCCAGGGAACACATAGCGGCCTGAGCCCGTGAGCGGATGCAGTTCACGCAGCACGTCCAGGGCTTGCCGGGAGAGCGGCACAATATGCTTTTCACGCATCTTCATGCGTTCAGCAGGGATGCGCCACTCTGCGGCTTCCATGTTGATTTCCGCCCATTCCGCATGGCGGAGTTCTCCAGGCCGAACAAAGGTGAGCGGGGCCAACTTGAGGGCGCAACGCGTCACAGGAGAGCCCCGGTAGGCTTCAATGGCCCGCAGAAGCTCTCCGATCTCTTTCGGTTCATGGATGCTGGCAAAGTGCCGCTTGGTTGGGGGCGGGATTGCCCCGCGAAGGTCCGCTGTAACGTCACGCTCCGCACGGCCCGTGGCAACTGCATAGCGGAGGATCTGGCCGCATTTCTGCAAGTCACGGCGTGCTGTTTCCACGGCCCCGCGTGAGGCAATGCGGCGAATGACGGCCAAAAGCTCCGGGGGCGTGATCTCTCGGATTGGCCTGCCGCCAAGAAAGGGAAACACGTCCATGCGCAGGCGAGAAATGATTGTCTCCGCCGTGCTGTCCGTCCAAGTGTGCCGGAACTCCTGAAACCATTCCTCGGCAATGGCTTGAAAGGTTTCCTCTTCGGCTTGCCGTTCCGCTGCTTCGCCCCTTCGGACCGCAGCGGGGTCTATGCCTTTGGCAATGAGCCGCCGGGCATCGTCGCGGCGTTCACGGGCATCTTTCAGGCCTACGTCAGGATAAACTCCAAGGGAGAGCCGGTTTTCCTTGCCAGCTATCCAGTAGCGCAGCCTCCACCACTTGCCCCCTGCCGGGGAGACTTCCAAGTACAGGCCTCGTTCGTCTTTGAGGCGGAGCGTCTTGGAGTTGTCCGGTTTGGCGTTTCGTATGGCGACTTCGGTCAACGGCATGGCCTACCCCCTGAAAGTGAGCGTTGGCGCGGCGTGCCCGAGAGTTGTCCGGTGGGAGAGTTGTCCGCCGCCCTGTTGTCCGGTTTGTTATCCGGTTTGTTGTCCGGTTGTCAACGGACGCAACTGGACAGCCCTGGACGCTATTCGCAGGGTTTGTTGCTGAATTTGTTGATATTCTGGATGATTCTGGACGGTATAGAATTGATCTTTGGCGGAGGGGGAGGGATTCGAACCCCCGGACGGTTACCCGTCAGTGGTTTTCAAGACCACCGCCTTGAGCCGCTCGGCCACCCCTCCGTCCGGCCCCGGCAACGGCGCAGAGGCCGAAATCCGAGGCGTGGTGGACGTTGCCAAAACCCGGCAGGCAAGTCAATGCGCCGAGCCGTTGACCGGGCGCGGCGCCGGGAAGCATATCCTGTTGCTATTCTCGCTACATTTTGATGAAATACTAGGGTAAGTAAAGTTATGGTCGTCACAGGTCGATGAGCAGGAGACGCACAGCACGCAGCAGCGCGGGCTCGTGTCGACGAACCACACAATGCATCCGCACCCGGCACCAAGGAGTCGCTCATGAACGAACAGCAGAAAGCCATCGCCCCGGCCACCGCCATCTGGGCCGTCGGCGGCGGGGCCGCAGTCCTGGTGCTGGCGGCGCATTTCGTCGCCAACCTCTGGGTGGCTCTGGGTCTGGCCGCAGTTCTCGTGGCCCTGGCCGCCTACCTTGCCGCCAGCCAGGGGTCGGGCGTAGCGGTCCTGAAAGCCGGTCTGCTGAAGCTTATGGCGCGCAAACGCGACTTTCTCTTCGACGAGGTGAACTCCTGGCGCGTCCTGGGCGAGCTCCCGGCCCTGGTGGCCGAGGTGGTGGAGTACAACATGCACCGCCGCGAGTACTACCGGGGCGCGGTGATGGGCGTGGGCACGCCGTTTCTGCTCTGCGATGCTGCGGGCTTGATCACCCACGTGAGCGGCTCCATGCTCAGCCTGCTGAAACGCGTTGAGGCCGATGTCATGGGTAAAACCGTGTCCGAGGCCTTTTATGGCCGCAAGGGCCAGTCCTTCACCGAGCGCATCATGGCCGAGAAGGGCAGCCTGTCCGAGGAGGTCCACCTGACCCTCTGGGACGCGCGCGAGGTGGACGTGCTCACAAGCGTCAACTGCATCAGGAGCATCCAGGGCGCGGTCATCGGCGCCGTGGTCTGCCTCACGGATCTTTCCAAGATCAAGGAGCAGCAGGCCGAACTTGCCCGGCAGCAGGCCCAGTTGATCCAGGTGGGCAACTCCATCAATGATCTGGCCCAGCGCGTGGCCTCGGCCTCAGAGGAGCTGTCCGCCTCCGCTGACGAGCAGGCGCGCGGCGCCAACCGCCAGAAGGCCCAGACAGAGTCTGTGTCCACGGCCATGGAGGAGATGACCGCCACCGTGCTCGAGGTGGCCCAGAACGCCTCCCAGTCCTCCGAGGCCGCCGCCACGGCAAGCAAGGCCGCCACAGATGGCGTGCAGCTCGTGCGCGAGAGCGTCACGGGCATCAAGCTGGTGGCCGACACCTCGCGCAAGCTGGCCCAGGTGCTGGGGCAGCTCGACAGCCAGGCCGCCGAGATCGACCGCATCATTAACGTCATCAACGACATCGCCGATCAGACCAACCTGCTGGCGCTGAACGCCGCCATCGAGGCCGCGCGCGCCGGAGACGCCGGGCGCGGCTTCGCCGTGGTGGCCGATGAGGTCCGCAAGCTGGCCGAGAAGACCATGACCGCCACCAAGGAGGTGGAGAACTCCATCCGCGATATCCAGGAGCGCTCCCAGAACGCCGTGACCACCATGCGCGAGACCGAGCGCCAGGTGGAGGCCAGCACGGAGCTGTCCAACCGCACCGGCCAGGCCCTGGAAGAGATCATGCAGCGCATCGATGACGTCAGCGCGCGGGTGACCCAGATCGCCACCGCCGCCGAGGAGCAGTCCTCCGCAGCCGAGGAAATCAACCGGAACATTGAGGACATCGCGGGCATCGCCAGGGAGAGTGAGGAGGGCGCCGGGCAGGCGGCCTCGGCCACGCGCGACCTGGCCGAACTGGCCCAGAACCTGCTGCAGACCTCCATGACCTTCACCGCCAACAAGGCCGATGCCAGCATGCTGCGCACCTCCCAGGGGCAGATGAAGGGCATCCTGCCCAAGCTCATGCTCGACTTCATCAAGGTGAAGTACGGCGACGCCATGCACGCCAAGGTCTCGGCGGAGCTGGGCAACCCGGTGTTCCTGCCCGCCCAGGGCTATCCGGACCAGGTGCTGCGGCAGATGGCCGAGATTTTGGCCAGGGAGGCTGGCAAGGACGCCCGCACCGTGTTCGTGGACCTGGGCAAGTACACCATCGGCCAGTTCCACAAGATGTACAAGCCGTACTTCAAGGCCGCGACCCTGAAGGAATTCTACCTGACCATGAACGAGACCCACGCCAACCTGACCAAGGCCAACCCCGGCATCCAGCCGCCCCGGTTCAGCTTTGAGGACCGTGGCAACAAGCTGACCATGATCTACAAGTCCAAGCGCGGGTACCACCACTACTTCGAGGGCATCCTGCGCGGCGCGGCCGAGCACTTCAAGACCCGGGTGGACATCACCGTGCAGGTGCAGGACCCCGAGACCGCCCGGGCCGAGATCCTTTTCCCCTAGGGCGTAAGGCGGCAGCAACGAAAAAGCCCCCGGCTCTCCGCAGATGGAGGGCCGGGGGCTTCTTTTTTCCGCGCCTGCTATCCGGCGCGTTTGGCCCGCTTGCGCCGGAGCTTGTACCACACGTACCAGGCCAGCGAGGCCACCAGCAGGAGTATGATGAGCGCGTCGAACTGGTGGCGGTATTTCTGCACCAGCTCCCAGTTCTCGCGCAGGGCAAAGCCGCAGTAGAGCAGGAAGCCGTTCCACAGGGTGGCGCCCACGGTGGTGGCGATGGCGAAGGGCCAGAAGCGCATCTTGCCGATGCCCGCCGGGATGGACACCAGGTGCCGCACCACCGGGATGAACCGGCAGCCGAAGAGGGTCCACGCACTCTTGTGGCCCTGGAAGAAGCGCTCGGTGCGCTCCAGGTCGTCCACGTCCAGCAGCAGGTACTTGCCGACCTTGAGCACAAAGGGACGGCCGCCGTAGTAGCCCATGAGGTAGGACAGGTACGAGCCCAGAAAGGAGCCGAGGCTGGTGGCCAGCATGGCCTGCACGAGCCCCCATTTGCCGTCGGCCACCAGGAAGCCCACAAAGGGCATCACGGCCTCGCTGGGCACGGGCGCAATCATGCTCTCCAGGGCCATGAGCAGGGCCGCACCAGCGTAGCCTGTGGTTTCCAGAACGTGGATGGCGAATTCCGAGATGACTTCCGTAAGCAAGGCGAACCTCCGGGGGTGGGCTAACGTCAGCCGCCTCTACCCTGCCTCGCGGCGCAGGGCAAGGGGCTGGCCGTCCCCCCAGACGTCCGCTCAGATCCCGGTGAAGCCCAGGGCCAGCCCGGCCTCGCGGCTGGCCTGATTGCCGCGCAGGCGCAGCCAGTAGAGGTTCTGCGCGGCCCGGAGGTCCGGCTCGGCCCCCACCGTGGCTGCGCGCTCCAGGATGCGCCGCACCTCGGCAAAGTCCGGGGCCTCGGCCGTGAGCAGGGCCACCAGGGCCTCGCCCACGCGGCTGGACAGCAGGGCGCGCTCCGGGTGGCCCTGGCCCAGGTCCTTGAGGAAGTCCAGGAAATCGCGGGAGGGCACCACTTCGCCCATGATCCATTGCCAGCACAGGGCCGACCAGAGCCTGGCCCAGCGTTCGGCGGCGGTCTGGGTGGTCTGGGCCTCGCGGTAGGGCAGGAACAGGTGCGCCCCCTGCGCCGCCTCGGCGCATTGCTGCGCCCAGGAGTCGGCCTCGGCCCGCTGCACCCAGGCCAGGGCCAGGGCCTGGCGCTTGCCCCAGCACAGGTACGAGGCCGGGACGCACTTGTCCATGCCCTTGGCCTTGTGCTCCACCTGCACGCACCCGGCCAGCGGGCCGCCGCCGTTGGTGCGCTCCCACTTCCAGGCGCATTCGTCGCTGCCGGACTCCTTGGCCCAGGTGATGGCCGCCGTGCCCGTGAGCACGCCCGAGGCCGCCGCCTTGTCCAGGCGGAGCTCCAGGCCGAGCCCTGGCCAGGAGACCTCGGCCACGCCGCCGGGGGCAGGCAGGCGGCCCTCGGCCCACAGCCTGACCAGGGCCTGGGCCAGGATGCTCTCGGTGGTCTCGCGCCGGGGGCGGATCTCGTGGGTCCAGAGGTCGTGGCCGCTGCCCAGGGCCGGGTCGTTGGAGCTGGCCTGGCCCAGGTGCGCCAGGAGCAGCGGCTCCAGGTCCTCCAGGCCGGTGCGCAGGCCCAGGCCCATGGCGCGCAGGGCGAAGGTCAGGGCATTGAGCGGCTCGATGCGGCCCAGGTCGTCGAAGAACCAGGCGCAGCTGGCGAAGGACGAGAGCGCCCACTTCTGCATGGTCAAAAGTCTCCAGGCCGTGTCGCGCCTGGCCGGGGCCAGGCCCTTCTTGAAATGGATGCGCTCGAAGGACTTGGGCTCCTCCAGGCCCGCCAGCACGCGGCCGTACTGCACCACCGCCGCGTCCGGGTCCGCGAACAGGGTCTGGCCGAGGTCCTGGTAGTGGCGGTCCAGGCGCGTTTTCACCGCGCGCAAGGCGTCGCGCAGGGGGCCTCGCCAGCGCTGGTTCCAGCCGGGCCTGTGTTCGGTGGCGCAGCCGCAGTCCGCGCGCCAGCGCTCCACGCCGTGGGCGCAGCTCCAGGAGGAGCTCTCGTGGATGCGCGCGCGCCGTTTGGGCGGGTTCTCGGCCAGATAGGCCGCGTAGTTGGTCAGCCGCACGCCGTCGACCCCGCTCCTGGCCTGGGACAGGGCAAAGGCCAGGGCCATCTCACCGAGCTTGAAGTGGTGGCCGTAGGTTTCCCCGTCCGTGGCCAGGGCCAGCAGGCCCTCCGGCGCGGCCAGGCTGGACAGCCGGTTCCAGAAATAGTCGCCGTGGCGCAGCAGGCCCTCAAAGGCCACGGCCTGGGACAGCGGGCCGTCGTAGAAATACACTGCGATGCTGCGGCCCCCGGGCAGCTCGATGCGGTAGGGCTCGCGGATGTCCAGGTTGCCCTCATGGGCCGGGGTCCAGTTGTCCTGGTCCTGCCCGTCAGACGGGATGTCCGCCACCTCTCGCGCCTGGCGCGGGGCCAGGATGGTGAACTTCACGCCGGCCTGGGCCAGGAGCTCCAGGGTGCGCGTGTCCACGGCGGCCTCGGAAAGCCACATGCCCTCTGCCGCCCGTCCGAAGCGCGCCTCAAAGTCGGCCAGGGCCCAGGCGATCTCGGCCCGCTTCTCCAGGTCCGTGGCCAGGGGCATGATGATGTGGTGGTAAATCTGCGCGATGGCGTTGCCGTGGCCCAGGCGGGCGCGGCTTTTGCTGTCGCCCTCCAGCACGCGGGCGTAGATGTCCGGCGCCTGCCGCTCCAGCCAGGTGAGCAGGGTGGGGCCGAAGTTGAAGCTCATCCACTCGTAGCAGTTCACGATCTCGGTGATGCGGCCCTGGCCGTCGGTGCGCCTGGCCCAGGCCAGGGGCGCGTAGCTCTCGGCGCAGATGCGCTCGTTCCAGTGCTTGGCCGGCGCGGCGCTGCCCTCGGGAAAAATGGTGTCCATCCAGGGGTCTTCCCTGGGGGGCTGGTAGAAATGCCCGTGGATGCAGAGCATTTTCCCATCGGCCTGTCCGCCTGTTTGTCCTGCCATCTGTCCTGCCATTTGTCCGGCCATTTGTCCTGCCATGCCGTCTCCCGCGCTTGAGGATGCCCACTGTTCAGTGCTTACCCTGCCGGGGCGCGCGCGGCAAGTCCGGGCCGCAGGCGCAGGTCGACAGGCAGGCCGGTGTCGGTGTATGGTCAGCACAGTCAAACCTGCGCGCGCAGGCTGCAAGGGGGTTCTCGTGGAAACGCTCAAGGCTGTGCTCAAGACCCTGCTGTTCCCGTTCTTTCTGGCCGGGGTGTTTTTGGCGATGATTCTCATCCCCTGTGCCGATCTCCCGCCTATGGCCCTGGCCGCTGGCGGGGAGAACCTGGGCCACGTGAGCCGCATCCAGGGCGCGGTCTTTGCCCAGCAGGGCCGGGACCTGCGGCCGCTGGCCCTGCATGCTGCGGTGCAGCGCCAGGACATCCTCAAGACCGGGCCGGGCGCGCGCCTGGAGCTGACCATGCTCGACGAGACGCGGCTGGCCCTGGGCGCGGACACGGCCCTTGCGCTGGAGCGCTACGACCTGGGCCGCCAGCAGGGCGCGGGCGCGGTGCTCCTGCGGCTGGGCAGGGGGGCTGTCCGCGTGGCCACGGGCGACCTCTCGGCCCTGCGCGGCGGGCCTTTTGAGGTCGCCACCCCGTTTGGCGCCATCGGCCTGCGCGGCACGGAGTTCTGGGCCGGGTACTTGAGCGCCGAGGAGCTCTCCGTGCTGCTCATCTCGGGCCAGGGCGTGCACCTCAAGAACGACGCGGGCCGGACCGAGATAGTGAAGCCCCTGGAGGGCGTGACCCTGCGTTCCCTGGACCTGCCGCCCCCGGCCCCGACCCTGTGGAGCCCGGCCAAGCGCGCGGCGGCGTTCAAGACCGTGGCCTTCGACTAGTCCAGCGTCTTCCTATACCGCCGCATGCCCACGCTGATGACCGCCACCAGAAAGAGCGCGATGGGCCAGACGTGGGTGAGCGACTCGATGGCCCCGTTGCCCTTGAGCAAAATGCCGCGCACCAGCCGCAAGTAGTGCGTCAGCGGCAGCACCGAGCCGATGGCCTGAGCCCAACCCGGCATGCCCCGGAAGGGGAACATGAACCCGGACAGCAAGAGCGACGGCAGGAAGAAGAAGACCGACATCTGCACGGCCTGCAGCTGGTTCTTGGCAATGGTCGAGAGCGTCACCCCGACGCTCAAATTGGCCGCGATGAACACCAAGGACAGCACGAACACCGGCAGCACGCTGCCGCGCAAAGGCACCCCGAACAGAAAGCGCGCCGCCAGGATGATCAGCGTCATCTGGATGTAGCCCACCAGGATGTACGGCACGATCTTGCCCAGCATGACCTCCAGCGGGCGCACCGGCGTGGAGAGCAGGTTCTCCATGGTGCCGCGCTCCCTCTCTCGTGTAATGGCCAGCGACGTGATCATGGTCAGGGTCAGGGTCAGGATCACGCCCATGAGGCCGGGCACGATGTTGTACTGGGTCACGGCCTCGGGGTTGTACTCGGCATGCACGCGCAGGGTGACGGGGGAGTCCGCAGGCGCGTACCCGGCGGAGGCGGGCAGGTCGCGCGCCAGCACCTGGTTCACCGTCTCGCGCATGGCCGCGAGCGCCCCGCTGGTGGCGGCCGGGTCCGTGGCGTCGGCCTCGAGCAGCAGCACGGGCTTTTCCCCGCGCAGCAGGAGCCGTGAGAAGTCCTCGGGGATGGTCAGCACGAACTGCACCCGGCCCTCCTTGAGCGCCTTGCGGGCGTCCGCGCGGCTATCGAGGTGCTCGGTGACGCGGAAATAGCTGCTGGTCTGCATGCCGGCCACGATGGAGCGCGCATAGGGCGAGTTGTCGCCCGAGAGCACGGCCGTGGGCAGGTGGCGCGGGTCGGAGTTGATGGCGTAGCCGAAGAGGATGAGCTGCATGAGCGGGATGCCGATCATCATGGCAAAGGTCACGCGGTCGCGGCGCATCTGGATGAACTCCTTGTACACCATGGCCGCGAAGCGCTGGAAGCTGAACACGCTGTCCACGTTCATGGCTGCCCGCCCGTCTTGGCCTGCTGGCCGCGCATGAGGTGGATGAAGACCTCCTCCAGGCTGGTGCGGATGAGCCGCCAGTCGTGCCCGTTCCCGTTCTGGCCGGTCCCATTCTGGAAGGGCGCCAGGGCCGCCTCCAGGGCCTTGGGCTCGCGGCCGCTCACGTGCAGGGTGTTGCCAAAGGCCACCACCTGCTCCACGCCGGGCAGGGGCCGCAAGCGCTCGGCCAGCTCTGGCAGGCCCGGCCCGGACACGCTCCAGGTGGCCAGCCCGGCGTTGTCCACGATGCCCTCGAGCGTGTCCTGGGCCAGCAGCTCGCCGTAGGCGATGTAGGCCAGGCGGTGGCAGCGCTCGGCCTCGTCCATGTAGTGGGTGCTGATGAGCGCCGTGATGCCCTGGGCCGCCAGCTTGTGCACCTCGTCCCAGAAGTCGCGCCGCGCGCCGGGGTCCACGCCCGCGGTGGGCTCGTCCAGGAGCAGCAGCTTCGGCTTGTGCAGGGTGCAGGACGAGAGCGCCAGGCGCTGCTTCCAGCCCCCGGACAGGCTGCCCGCCAATTGGTTGGCGAAGCGCGTGAGGCCCGTGCGCGTGAGGCACTCGTCCACCACCTGCGCGCGGTCAGCCAGGCCGTACATGCGCGCCGTGAAGTCCAGGTTCTCGCGCACGGTCAGGTCTTCGTAGAGGCTGAAGCGCTGGGCCATGTAGCCCACGTGGGGCTTGATCAGGTCGGCCTGGGTGCGCACGTCGAAGCCCAGGCACTGGCCGGAGCCGGAGTCGGGCTTGAGCAGGCCGCAGAGCATGCGGATGAAGGTGGTCTTGCCCGAGCCGTTGGGGCCGAGGAAGCCGTAAATCTCGCCGCGTTTCACGCGCATGGACAGGCTGCTCACCACGACCTTGCCGCCAAAGCTCTTGGTCAGTCCGGAAACGTCGATGACGTAGTCGCTGGCGCCGGTATCCGCGTCCACGGGCTATTTCCCTGCGGACAGGGCCACCCGCACGTCCACGGGCTGGCCGGGGTGCAGCGTCCTGGCCTGCTCCGGTGTGGGCCGGGCCTCCACCAGGAAGACCAGCTTGGCGCGGCTCTGGCTGGAGAAGAGGATGGGCGGGGTGTACTCGGCCTGGGGCGAGACGAAGCTGATGCGCAGGGGCACGTCGCCTGCTGTTCCGGAGGCCGCGCCGTCGAAGCGCAGCACGGCCTCCTGGCCCAGTGTGATGCGGCCCACAATCTGCTCGGACACGTAGAAGCGGACCTTGATGTTCTCCGGCGGCAGGAGCACGAGTACGGGCTTGCCCGCAGGCACCCATTCGCCCTGGGAAAAAAGCGTGTCGAAGACCTGGGCGGCGGCTGGCGCGGCCTGGGACTTCTGGGCCAGGGTCCAGGCGGCCTGCTCCACGCGGGCGCGGGCGGCCTCCACCTCGGCCTGGGCAGCGGCGATCTCGTCGGTGCGCGCGCCCAGGCGGGCGGTGGACAGGTTGGCGGACATCTCGCGCACCTGCTGGACCTTGAGCTCATAGTCCGTGCGGGCGCGGTCCAGCTCCTCGGCGGAGATGGTGCGCTCCTCGAACAGTTTTTGGCGGCGCTTGAATTCGGTCTCGGCCAGGCGCAGGGAGGTGCTGGCCTGGCCCAGGCGCGCGCTGCTGGCGGTCAGCTCCGTGGGGCGCTGGCCCTTCATGGTGTTGGCCAGCTTGTCGGCGGCCTGCTTCAGGGCGTGGGTGGCCACGGCCAGGGCGGCGCGCTCGAAATCCTGCTCCAGCACGAACAGGGGCTGCCCGGCCTGGACCTCCTGGCCCCGGCGCACGCGCAGCTCCGAGAGCGCCCCGGCCACGGGCGCGGCCACATGCACGTACTCGGCCTCCACATAGCCCTGGAAGGTCTCAACTGCGTCCTGGGTGAGGTGGCGCACGCCAAAAATCGCCAAGCCAAGCAGCGCAAGGGCCGCACCAGCCAGGCGGATTTTGGGCGGGATGCGTTGCAGGAGTTCCTTGGGGGTAGTCATGGATTCAGGCCTACACTCTTTGCGCGGAGAGTGTCAAACGTACGTTTGAATCAAGGGTCGTGCGGCGGGGCTGCGGTGGCTGGGGCAGGGACTGTTTGCCGACGTTTCAGGGCCTGGGCCAGGATACCGACGACCACGAGGTTGACCGCCAGGATGGCCAGCCTGGGCCAGGTCACCCGTTGCAGCAGTTCATAGACCTCGATGGGAATGTAGATTGCCCCGGTCAGGGCCCCGAACCACTTGGCCCAGGGCTTCTCTCGCCACAACCCGCAGGCCTCCACGATTCTGCCCAGGGCGTAGCCGAGGGCGGCTGCCGCCAGCAGCCACAGCCGCGCGTCAGTGAGCTTGGCCGCCGCGTCGATGAAAATCCGGGGCGTGTGGCTGGCCGGGTTCAGGTGGAACAGGCGGACCAGGTTTTCGGCCGCCTGGTGGACGTCCTGGTGCAGCAGCGTCAGGACGCCGAAACCGGCCAGCAGCACCAGGATGCCCTTGGACAGCTCCAGCAGCGCCACAAGGCGCAGTCTGGTCAGCTGTCTTGAAGTTCCGTGTCCGACAGGCATGCGCCCTCAGCTTGTGTTGTTTGGACCTGTTCCGCAGGCCAGGGGCGTTGCCCCCAGTCCCTTCGGCGTAAATGGGCATTCCAAAGGGCCTTTAGGCCCTTTGGCCGCCGGAGGCATGTTCCACCAGCTCCTCCACCAGGAGCGGCAGGCCGCGGCTCGGGTCGGCCCGGAGGCTCAGGGCCTGCTTGGGGCACTTGCTGACGCAGGCCCCGCAGCCCATGCAGCGTGCGCTCTTGACCTGGAGCCTGCGGTCGCGGGCTTTGAGCGCGCCGAACTGGCAGAAGGTGGCGCAGTTGCCGCAGCCCACGCAGAGCTCGCTGTCATTGTGGACGACGTAGCCGGACGAGGCCAGCATCTCCACCCCGTTTCTCTGGGCGGCAATGGCCCCGCAGCAGCAACCGCAGCAGTTGCAGATGGCGTAGAAGCGCCCCAGGGCCACGTCCTTGAAGAAGGCGTGGTGCACGTGGCCGCGCGCGTTCTCGGCCTGCAAAATGGCCACGGCCTCATCCTGGGTGATGCGCCGGGCGCGCTTGGCGTTGTGCTCCAGCACCAGGCTGGCGAAGGGTTCGCCCATGACCAGGCAGACGTCCAGCGGCGAGCAGGGGTTCTGCCGCGCGCTCCGGCAGGGGCAGTCGAAGACCACGATGTGGTCCGGGTTCTTGAGCACGATGTCGCGCGCCAGCTGGTAGGGCACCACGGACTCCGGCGCGGTGAGCCGCACCTCGCGGCCGATCTTGACCAGCCGGGTGGCCTCTTCCGTGGGCAGCACCTTGCCGTGGTAGGTGTCGGCGAAGCGGATGCCGCCCCCGGCCTTAAGCGCCCTGCGGGCCTTGCGCCGGGTCTCCACGCGGGCGGGGAACAGTCTGTCCAGCGCACGGGACAAGCGCATCAGACCACGGGCCAGCGGATGCTCGCCCGTGGTCATGCTGATGTAGAAGTAGGGCCAGCGCAGGTAGAAGTAGCCGTGCAGCTTGTCCGCCGTGGTGAACCCCGGCAGCCGGTCCGCCTCCTCGAAGAAGCGGCGGGCCGAGGGCTTGAGCAGCAGGTGCAGCGGGTTCATGGCCGACCCCCCTTTGCGCGGGCGCTATTTCTCGGTTTCGGCCTTTCCGGTTCCGCCGCGCATGGTGTGGCGCTTGGTGGCGGAGAGCACGGCCTTGCGCAGGCGGATGGACACCGGGGTGATCTCCACCAGCTCGTCCTCGCGGATGAAGTGGATGGCGCGTTCCAGGGTCATGGGCTTCACCGGGGTCAGGGTGCAGGCCTCGTCCTTGCCCGAGGCGCGCATGTTGGAGAGCTTCTTTTCCTTGGAGGGGTTGACGTTGATGTCCACCTCGCGGGTGTGCTCGCCCACGATCATGCCCTCGTACAGGGGGTCGCCGGCGGTGATGAACATCTGGCCGCGCGGCTCCAGGTTGAAGATGCCATAGGTCACGCCCACGCCCGAGCGGTCGGCCACGATGGACCCGGTGAAGCGGGTCGGGAAGTCGCCCCGGTATTCGCCGTAGCCCTCCAGATAGGAGTTCATGATGCCGGTGCCCTTGGTGTCGGTGAGGAATTCGTCGCGGTAGCCGATGAGCCCGCGCGAGGGCACGCTGAACTCGATGCGCACGCGGCCCTTGCCGTTGTTCACCAGGTTCACCATGCGGCCCTTGCGGATGGACAGCTTCTCGGTGACGATGCCCATGAAGGTCTCGTCGCAGTCCACGTAGACGCGCTCGATGGGCTCGGTGATCTTGGCGCCGTCCTTCTTGTAGATGACCTCGGGACGGCCCACGGTGAGCTCGAAGCCCTCGCGGCGCATGGTCTCGATGATGATGGCCATCTGGAATTCGCCCCGGCCCTTGACGATGAAGCTGTCGCGGTCCTCGGTCTCCTCCACGCGGATGGCTACGTTCTGGAGGGCTTCCTTGGTCAGGCGCTCGCGGATCTTGTTGCTCTGCACCAGCTTGCCCTCGCGCCCGGCCAGGGGCGAGGTGTTGATGCCGAAGCGCATGCTGACCGTGGGCTCGTCCACGGTGATGCGGGCCAAGGCCTGGGGGAATTCCTTGGTGCAGATGGTGTCGCCGATGTGCACGTCGTCGATGCCCGCGAGCACGGCGATGTCGCCCGCCTGGACCTCGTCCACGGCGGCCAGCTGCACGCCGTCGTACACCTGCAGCTTGCTCACCTTGAGGGGCTTGGGCGTGCCTTCTTCGCCGATGCAGACCATGCTGTCGCTGGCCTTCACCAGGCCGTTGACCACCTTGCCGATGGCCAGGCGTCCCAGGTAGTCGGAGTAGCCCAGGTCGCAGACGATCATCTGGAAGGGGGCGCTCGGGTCATAGGCCGGGGCCGGAATGTTCTCCAGGATGCAGTCGAACACCGGGTTCAGGTTTTCGCCGCGCTCCTCCAGGGTGGTCTGGGCGATGCCGTCGCGGCCGATGGCGTAGAGCACCGGGAATTCGAGCTGCTCCTCGTTGGCGCCCAGGTCGATGAACAGGTCGTAGACCTCGTTCAAGACTTCTTCGGGCCGGGCGTCGGCGCGGTCGATCTTGTTCACGATGACGATGACCGGCAGGCCGCCGTCCAGGGCTTTCTTCAGCACGAAGCGGGTCTGGGGGAGCGGCCCTTCGCTGGCGTCCACCAGCAGGATAGCGCCGCCGGCCATGGCGAGTGAGCGCTCCACCTCGCCGCCGAAGTCTGCGTGGCCCGGGGTGTCGATGATGTTGATCTTGACCCCCTTCCAGCGCACGGAGCAGTTTTTGGCGGCGATGGTGATGCCGCGCTCGCGCTCCAGGTCCATGTTGTCCATGATGCGCTCGCTGACCTGCTGGTTCTCGCGGAACACGCCGCTCTGGCGGAAGAGGCCGTCCACCAGGGTGGTCTTGCCGTGGTCGACGTGGGCGATGATGGCTATGTTGCGCAGGGCTTCGTTTTTGGCGGTGGTCTTCATGCGGGGGAATTCCTTTGGGCGGGCGTTACGGGGTGTGGCCGGGGTGAACTGGAAGAAAGGAAAAAAACCCCGACCCGCGTGGGCGGGACGGGGCGATTGGGGCCGGATATTTTTATTGCCGGCGCTGCGTGGCGACTAGTAGTCGCGACGGGGGGGGCGGGGCTGACGCTCCTGGGCCTCGTTGACCCTGAGGGCGCGCCCGGCGATCTCCTTGCCATTGAGGGCATCAACGGCCTCCTTGGCAGCTGCGTCGTCCATTTCCACGAAGCCGAAGCCGCGGAAGCGGCCGGTCTCGCGGTCATTGATGAAGTTCACGGACATGACCTCGCCGAACTGGCCAAACAGGTCGCGGAGGTCTTCCTCGGTGGAGCTGAAGGGGATGTTGCCGACATAAATTGACTTAGGCATAGAAATTGAAACTCCTGAAATAATGGAAAAATATTCCCATTGTGAGCGTGTGCGGGGCAACGGGCGCCCGACCTTCACAACAATTGAGCGAAACCTTTGGGCCTTGCGCAACGCAAAGTCAAGCGAAATTATTTGCTGTCCCGCGGTGTCTCCGTGCAGCCCCTGTCCTGTGATTTGCGCCTAAAGTTTTGTTGTGTCATGAACGATGGAGTAGTCATGCGCACCCGCCATATGTGCATGCCGCCCGGAGGGAGATCCGGGCCTTGGCGGGAACCCTGGGAGGGGAGACGTACCTTACGTCCGCACGGAGACTGCCCATGAAGCTGCTCACATTCGCCGCCACGATGTCCCTGCTCACCCTGACCGGGTGCGCCTATCTGCCTTCGGGTTCGCTCCAGCGCGCCCAGTCCGAGACTCCGCAAAACACCCGGCCGGCCCAGGCCGTAGCCGCCACGGAGCGGACCCAGGTCGTCTACAAGAAGGGGCCGGGCTTTGTGGACCCGAAAATCCAGCCGTATACCGTCATGGGCAAGGGCTACTGGCCCATCCAGTCGGGCCTGGGCTACCGTGAGGACGGCCTGGCCTCCTGGTACGGCATCGACTTCCACGGCAAGAAGACCGCCACTGGCGAGATCTATGACATGTTCAACGTGTCCGCCGCGCACAAGACCCTGCCGCTGGGCACCAAGGTCCGCGTGACCAATCTGCAGAACGGCCGCGAACTGGAGCTCCTGGTCAATGACCGTGGCCCCTTTGTGGACGGCCGCATCATCGATCTGTCCTACGCCTCGGCCCGGCTGCTCGGCATGGCCGACAACGGCGTGGCCAGAGTGCGGGTGGAGGGCATCGGCGAGAACCCGGCCCTTGCGGGCGCCACGGTGAAGACCATGGCCGTGGCCTCGGCCGACAGCCCGCCGCGCCGCCCGAAGCAGCAGCCCATTGAACGCACAGGCAACGAGCGCACAGGCAACGGGCGCACCTTCATCGAGCGCACCATTGTGGAGGAGCCCGCCAGGCCGCAGGCCCTGCAGGTTCTGGCCGAGGCCGCCAAGCCGCGCCAGGCCGCGAAGACCGCTCCCGCGCCCAAGGCCCAGTCCAAGGCTGAGGTCGCCCAGGCCGAGAGCGGCAAGTTCGCCGTGCAGGTGGGGGCCTTCTCACAGGACGACAACGCCCGCCGCGTGCAGACCCGGCTCGTGCAGTCCGGCTTCGGCGGCGCCAGGATCACCCGCGTGGTGCGCGGCGGCAAGGAGCTGCTGGTGGTGCAGGCCGGAGCCTTTGCGCAGCGCGAGAAGGCCGAGGAGGCCCTGCGCAGCCTGAAGACGCAGTTCCCGGCCAGCTTCATCAGCACCGGAGCCTAGGGCTTGCGCGCCTGATGCGCATGGGCTAGAAAGGAACCATCCCGCCCGGCCCGCATCCTGCGGGGCCGGGCCTTGGCGCGACCCAACCCCACGGAGGGCGGCGGCATGGCTAAGAAGTCTGAGGTCAATGGCGTCCCCTTGGGGAACATCCACAACCGCAATGAACAGCGGGTGATCAAGCTCATGCCCCAGGTTCTGGCCGAGCACCTGGACTACCGGCCCAGCTACCTGGACGTGCAGGACATCTTCGCCCTGACCCTGAACAACCTGCCCCCGCGCTACCGGCAGTACGGCTCCATCGTCATCCGCGACCCGGTCTCTGATGCGGAGATCATCCGCGAGCTGCGCCGCGCGGTGAGCCAGGTGGAACTGGCCCCCACCAAGGCCGGGAGCTAGGCCCCGGTCTTGGCTTCGGTCTTGACTTCATCCCAGAGGCGGTCCTTGTCCGGCATGGGCAGGTCCGGCAGGTCCAGCCCGCGCTCGCGGGCCAGGGCCTCCATGCGCTCGTAGCGCGCCAGGAATTTCAGGTTGGCCCGGTCCAGGGCCGCGTTGGCCTTGATGCCCTGCCGACGCCCCAGCTCCACCAGGGTGAACAGCGCGTCCCCGAACTCCTCCTCCCTGCGCTCCAGGCTTTCGCCTGCGCAGGCGTCCTCAAATTCCTTCCACTCGGCGTCGAACTGGGCTCTCGCGTCCTTGTCTGAGGCCCAGGTGAAGCCCAGGCGCGCGGCCTTGGAGTGGATGCGGTAGGCCTTCAAGAGCGGCGGCAGCCCCTTGGGCAGAGAGTCAAAGGCCCCGCCCGGCTTGCCGTTTTCGGACGTGCCCGACTTCTCGGCGCGCTTGATGCGCTCCCAGTTGCGCAAGAGCTCCTCCTGGTCGGCCAGCACGGTGTCGCCATACACGTGGGGGTGGCGGCGGATCATCTTGGCCGCGTTCGCGGCCACCACGTCCGCCAGGTCGAACTGCCCGGACCGGGCGAAGAGGCTAGTCACGAAGAGCAGCAGGAAGAGCACATCGCCCAGCTCCTCGGCCACCTCGGCGGTGTTGTCCGCGCGGATGGCCGAAACCAGCTCAAAGGCCTCCTCGATGATGTAGTCGCAGAGGGAGAGCGGGGTCTGCTTGCGGTCCCAGGGGCAGCCGTCCGGCCCCAGCAGGGTGTTGATGACCTCCTGCACCTTGGCCAGGGAAAGGCTGTCCGTGCTCACCGGCATGTCTCCTGTTCTTTCGGGTTGGTTGGCGCTGGCGCACGGCGGCAAAAGCCGGCTCAGATGGCCAGACTTAGATGGCCAGACTTAGATGGTCTGACGGCCCTTTTTCGCGGGCTGCTGCTGTTTGGGCTTGGGCGGGGGCAACTGCGCCGGCTTGGGCAGGGTGAAGCCGCCCTCCTCCAGGGTCTCGCGGATGGGGGCTGGGGTGAAGTTGGCCAGGAGCACCAGCGCGGGGTCGGTCTTCTGGGCGAAGAGGGACTGCTTCACCGCCGTGGTGCCGGGCAGCATGGCCTTGAGCAGGAGCAGGAGCACCAGGGACAGCAGCATGCCCTCCACGACCCCGAAGGCCGCGCCCGCAGCCTTGTCCACCACGGTGAGCATGGCCAGCTTGAGCACCCCCTGGAGGAAGCGCACCAGGAACCACAGCACCACCAGGGTGCCCAGGAAGGTGATGAGGTAGCTTAAGGCCAGCACCGTGCCCTGGTTGGTGAAATAGACCTTGAGGTGCGGCACGAAGATGGTGTGCAGGTGCGCGGCCATGAACAGCCCGACGAAGACTGAGCACAGGGACACGGCCTCCTTGATGAGCCCCCGGTGAAAGCCCCGGAAGCCCACAAGACAGGTGATGGCGATGATGATGATGTCCAGAGAGTTCATGGCCCCTCGCCCTTCGCGTCGTCTGCTCCGACGCGGGCCGCCTAAGCCCGCCTGGGCTGTGCCACTATCAGAGGGCGGCGAGAAAGGGAAGCCTCGACACCTGGCCCTGGAGTCGCACGCGGCGGTTGTGCTGGCCTGGGATTTCGGATAAGGCTACGCGAATTCACGGGAGGGGGCGAGATTCGGGATGCGGCTGATCGAAACAGGCCTGCCGGGGCTGGTGCTGCTGGAGCCGAAGCTCTTCCGGGACGAGCGCGGCTTTTTTCTGGAGACCTACAGCCGGGCGGCGTTCGCTGCGCTGGGCATCCAGGCGGTCTTTGTCCAGGACAACCACGCCTATTCCGCAGCGCCCTTTGTGCTGCGCGGCCTGCATTTCCAGAGGCCGCCCCAGGCCCAGGCCAAGCTCGTCTGGGTGGTGCGCGGGAGCGTGCTGGACGTGGCCGTGGACCTGCGCCAAGGCTCGCCGACCTTTGGGCGGCACTTCTGCGTGGAGCTTTCGGCCGAGAATTTTTTGCGTTTGTTCATCCCGCGCGGGTTTGCCCACGGCTACGTGACCCTGGCGCCGGACACGGAGTTCTTGTACAAGGTTGACGCGCCCTATGCTGCGGCCAGCGATGCGGGCATCCTCTGGAACGATCCGGAGCTCGGCATCCCCTGGCCCGACTGCGAGCCCGTGCTCTCGGCCAAGGACCGCGTCCTGCCCCGGCTCAAGGATTTCGCCACGCCTTTTGTCTTCGAGGGCCCGGCGGCTGGCGGCCAGCAGCCCCCGCAAGCCTGAACAGGAGGAGCCTTGCCGAAGAAACCCAGTGCGCCCAAGTCCTGCCCGCCCCTGCCCCGGCACGCCGTGATTTTGGCGGGCGGCTCGGGCACGCGGCTCTGGCCGCTTTCGCGCACCCTTTTTCCCAAGCAGCTCCTGGCCTTGAACGGCGACCTGACCCTCTTGCAGCAGACCCTGGACCGGGTGCTGAAGGCCTATGCGCCGGAGAACGTCTGGGTCGTCACCAACGAGGAGCACGTTTTTGAGGTGCGCAGCCAGATCCGGGCCATCAACCCGTCCCTGGATGCCCACGTGCTGGCCGAGCCTTTGGCCCGCAACACCCTGCCCGCCATCCTGCTGGCCCTGGACCGCATCCTGCCCGGGGGGGCGGCGGCGTGCACCGAGGCCCTGGTGGGCGTGTTCCCTTCGGACCATCTGGTGGCGGACCAGGAGGCCTGGGTGCGCTCCCTGGAGCTGGGCCTGGCCCTGGCCGCCAAGGGCCGCTTTGTGACCTTCGGCGTCAGCCCGGACAAGCCCGAGACCGGGTATGGCTACATGGAGCGGGGCAAGTCCCTGGGGGCCGGGGCCTTCGAGGTGCTGCGCTTCATCGAGAAGCCCCGGCTGGAGAAGGCTTTGGAGTTCGTCCGCAGCGGGCGGCACTACTGGAACAGCGGCATGTTCGTGTTCCGCAGCGGGGAGTTCCTGGCCGCTGTGGAGAGCTTTGAGCCCCAGCTCTGGAAGTGGTGGGCGGAGCGGGGCGAGCGGCCCATGCTCCAGGGCTACGCCACCCTGCCGAACATCTCCGTGGACTACGGCATCGTGGAGAAGATTTCGGGCATCGCCGTGGTCCAGGCCGTGTTTGACTGGGACGATCTGGGCAACTGGGAGGCCGTGTACCGCCTGGGCAAGAAGGACGCGGACGGCAATGTCATCCAGGGCAACGTGCTGGCCCTGGACTGTCGCGACTGCCTGCTCATCTCCAAGGGCGGCAAGCTGGCGGCCGTGGGCATGTCGAACATGATCATGGTCCAGACCTGCGACGCCACCCTGGCCTGCCCCCACGACGGGGTGCAGCGGGTCAAGGAGGTCGTGGCCCTGCTCAAGGCCCAGAAAAGCCAGCTGGTGGAGAGCCACCTCACCGTGAAGCGGCCCTGGGGCAGCTATTCGGTGCTGGAGGAAGGCCAGTTCTACAAGATCAAGCGCATCGAGGTGCTGCCCGGCGCACGCTTGAGCTTGCAGATGCATCATCACAGAAGCGAGCACTGGGTGGTCATTTCAGGCACGGCCCTGGTGGAGATCGGCGGGGAGGAGCGCCTGCTGGTGGAGAACCAGGCGGTCGATATCGGCAAGGCGACAACCCACCGCCTGGCCAACCCCGGCAAAGTGCCCCTTGAAATCATTGAAATCCAGAGTGGGCCTTATCTGGAGGAGGACGACATCGTCCGGTTTGACGACGTCTATGGCAGGGTGAAGCGGGAGAACTCGTGAATTTTTTCTTAAGCTCTTGACACGCAAAAGCACTGTCCATTATGAAAACGCAGTTTTCCTTGGCGAAATAGGACCAGAAACTACAGGAGTGGTGGGGCGAGGTTATGGAGGAAAAGAAACAGTGCAAGGGGTGTGGAGGGGCTCTTCCCTTCGTTATCGGCTTTGTGGCCGCGGTAATCGCGGGCTGGGTGCTCTTCCCTGAGTTGCTCTACAGCAAGAAGGTTCAACCCATCCGCTTCAGTCATAAGATCCACCAGGAACAGGGCATGGAATGCTCCAGCTGCCATGCCTTCCGGGACGATGGATCGTACGCTGGACTGCCAAACAATGAAAAGTGCGGGGAATGTCACGCCGATGTCATTGGCAGTGATCCTGCCGAGAAGCTGTACGTCGAGGAGTACCAGAAGAAGGGCAAGGAAGTTCCCTGGCTCATCTACCAGTACCAGCCGGACAACGTCATCTTCAGCCACAAGGCCCACGAGTCGTTCGAGTGCAAGTCCTGCCACCTTGAGGTGGGCAAGATGGACACTCCGCCGGTCTACTTCGAAAACAGGCTGTCCGGATACAGCAAGCAGACCATGAAGATGTGGCAGTGCGAGCGCTGTCATGCAGAGAACGGCGTCAGCAACGCCTGTCACGTCTGCCACAAGTAAAAGAGGGGTGCTTAAGATGGGTTTGGATCGCAGAGGATTCGTCAAAATCGTCGTGGGAGGCGTTGCAGGCACCCTGTTCACGCCTGTCATCTGGCAGAGCCTGGACGATGTGTCCATCTGGTCCCAGAACTGGCCATGGATTCCCCGCCTGAACAAGGGCGAGGTGAAAGCCAAGGCTGCACTGAGTAAATTGTGCCCCTCCGGTTGCGCCGTCAAGGTCAAGACCGTTGGCGGGCTTCCTTTTGCCGTCGTGGGCAACGCGGCCAACCCCATGAGCAAGGGCGGCGTGTGCCCCGTGTGCGCGGGCGGCGCCCAGCTCATGTACAGCCCGGCCCGCTTCCAGTCGCCCATGAAGAAGGTGGCTGAGGGCAAGTTCGAGGCCATCAAGTGGGACGCCGCCGAGGCGCTCCTGGTCGAGAAGCTGACCGCCCTCAAGGGGCAGGACGGCAAGATCGCCGCCATCAGCGGCGACGAGACCGGCACTGCGGGCGAGGTCATCTCCGCTCTCCTGGCCGGCCTGGGCAACTCCGGCTACTACATGATGCCTGGCGAGAAGTTCGTGGCTGAGAAGGGTGTGAAGCTCATGGGTGGCTCCGGCCAGCCCGGCTTCGACATCGCGGGCGCCGACCTGGTGCTCATGATCGGCGCGGACGCCCTGGATTCCTGGGGCCCCAGCGTGGCCAACCAGAAGGCCTTCGCCGCCACCCGGCCCACCGGCAAAGAGGCGACGGCCAAGTTCGTGTACGCCGGTCCGGTGCTGAACAACTCCGCCAGCGTGAGCGACAAGTTCCTGCCGGTGCCTCCGCAGGCCACCGCGGCCTTCGCCCTCGGCCTGGCCAACCTGCTCATCACTGCTGGCGCCGTGTCCTCCGCCCCTGACTTCGCCGAGTACAAGGCCCTGGCCGCCAAGTACACGCCCGAGGAAGTGGAGAAGGCCACCGGGCTGAAACCCGACAGTCTGAAGGAGCTGGCCGCCCTGATCAAGGCCGCCAAGGCTCCGCTGGTCATTGCCGGCGCCTCCTTCGGCCAGGGCGCAGGCGCGCTGGACTTCGTGGCCGGCGCCTCCCTGAACGTGCTGCTGGGCCGCGTGGGCAGCGGCATGACGCTTCTGCCCGCCGCCCCCAAGGCCGTGGCCGGGGCTTCCGCCTCCGACAAGGACGCCGCGAGCTTCCTGGCCGCCGTGGCCAAGGGCAAGGCCGCCCCGGGCGTGTTGCTCGTCTACGAGGCCAATCCGGCCTACGCCCTGCCTCAGGCGGGCGAGATGGCCAAGGCCCTGGGCAACATCGCCTTCAAGGTCTCCTTCAGCACCTATATGGACGAGACCGCAGCCCTGTGCGACCTCATCCTGCCTGCCCCGCACCCGTTTGAGCGCTTCGACGACGCCCTGAACTCCTACGGCGTGGCCAAGCCCACCTACCTGGCCGGCAAGCCGGTGGTGAAGAAGCCCGTTCAAGACTGCAAGGATCCGGTGGACGTGCTCCTGGGCGTGGCCACCAAGCTGGGCCTGTCCCTGGGCTTCGAGACCTACGCCGACGTCATCAAGGCCAAGGCCAAGGCCCTGGGCGCGGACTTTGACGCGCTCACCAGTGGCGGCATCTGGAACGGCGACGCCAAGGGCGGTCCCTTAAGCCTGGGCGCGGCCGCCCTGGCCAAGGCCGTGCCGGCCAAGGTCGACGAGAAGAGCCTGGCCCTGGCCCCGATCAGCAAGCTGGCTTACGGCAGCGCCACCCTGGCCACCCCGCCCGCCAACCTGCAGGTCATCCGCGAGACTGAACTCTCTGGCAAGGATCTCTTTGTCCAGATGAACGCCGCCACCGCCAAGAAGGTCGGTGTGGTCGAGGGCGCCAAGGTCAAGCTCGCCGCAGGCAGCGGCGAACTGAAAGCCCGCGTCCACCTGAACGAGGGTGTGGCCCCCGGCACGGTCGCCGTGCTTCTGGGCTTCGGCCGCAGCGCTTGGGATGAGTTCACCAAGGGCAAGGGCGATAACGTCTACAAGATCCTCACGGTGAGCGACGAGGCAGGCACGGGCCTGAAGGTGTGGGCTGGTTCCACCGTCACCGTCGCCAAGATCTAGGGGGACCACGATGAAAGCCAAAGAATACAAGATCAAGTGGGGCATGGTCATCGACCTGGACAAGTGCACGGGCTGCGGCGCGTGCATGACTGCTTGCCAGGTGGAGAACAACATCGCCCCCATGGTTGATGCGTCCAACAAGTTGCGCACCTTGAGCTGGATGCTCGTGTACGAGCTGTCCAACAAGAAGTCCGGCGCCGAAGCCGAAGTGGCCTACCTGCCCCGTCCCTGCATGCAGTGCGGCAGCCCCGCCTGCGTGCCCGTGTGCCCGGTCGTGGCCACGGAAAAGGGCGAGGAGGGCGGCATTGTCAGCCAGATCTATCCGCGCTGCATCGGCTGCCGGTACTGCATGGCTGCCTGCCCGTACCATGCCCGGTACTTCAACTGGGAAGATCCCATTTTCCCGAAGGGCATGGAGAAGGCGCTCTCCCCGAACACATCCGCCCGTCCGCGCGGCGTGGTCGAGAAGTGCAACTTCTGCCATACCCGGCTGATGAAGGCCAAGGACAAGGCCCGCCAGGACGGCGGCAACCCAGAGGGCCTGGCCGACGGCGCCTACATGCCCGCCTGCGCTGAGATCTGCCCCACGGGCGCCATCAGCTTCGGCGATGTGAAAAACAAGGAACACAAAGTGTTCGAACTGGCACAGGGCAAGAACGCCTACCGCCTCCTCGAGAAGCTCGGCCTGAATCCTCAGGTGTACTACGTGAGCAAGCGCGAGTGGGTGCGCAAATTGGGCGATAACTACGCCGCCACCGGCAAGCCCGGTGCCGCCAAGAAGCATTCCTAGGGGGCGCAAATGGATAGAGCACTCTTTCCCGATGGTGTGGAGCGCTGCTCCTTCGGCAAATTCGTACTGTGGATGGGTTTCATCTCGGCCTTCTTCATGTTCGGCCTGTATGCCATGCTGCTCATCTTCGCGAAGGGCATCGTGGTCACCGGCCTGGACAACTACTTCGGATTCGGTCTGTGGATCACCTTCGACCTGGCGGTCATCGCCCTGGGTGCGGGCGCGTTCTTCACGGGCTTTTTGAAGTACATCCTGAAGATCGACCAGCTCAAAAACATTATCAACCTGACGGTCATCGTCGGGTTCATCTGTTACTCGGGCGCCATGCTCGTCCTGACCATGGACATCGGCCAGCCGATCCGCGCCTGGTTCGGGTACTGGCACCCCAATGTCCACTCCATGCTCACAGAAGTCATCTTCTGCATCACCTGCTACCTGCTGGTGCTCATCATCGAGTTCGTGCCTCTGGTCCTGGAGCAGAAGCAGCTGAACAAGATCCCCTTCCTGCACCACCTGGCGCACAACATGCATGTGAACATGGCTTTGTTCGCGGGCATCGGCACCTTCCTGTCCACTTTCCACCAGGGCTCCCTGGGCGGCATGTACGGCGTCCTGCAAGGCCGTCCCTACGCCTTCCGCGAGGGCTTCTTCATCTGGCCCTGGACGTTCTTCCTGTTCGTGCTCTCCGCCGTGGGCTCCGGCCCCATCTTCACGGTCCTGGTGTGCACCTTCATGGAGAAGCTGACCGGCCGCAAACTGGTGGACTTTAAGACCAAGGCCCTCATGGGCAAGATCGCGGGCACCATGCTTACGGTGTACATCTTCTTCAAGATCCTGGACACCTACGCCTGGGCCTTCAACTACCTGCCGAGCATCGGCATGACCTTTGACCAGATGTTCTTCGGAACCATCTACGGCAAGTGGCTGATGTTCTCCGAGATCATCCTCTGCGGTCTGGTCCCGGCCATCATGCTCATCACCCCGAGCATCCGCAACAACCCGGCCATGCTGTACACTGCGGGCATCCTGGACTGTATCGGCGTGTCCCTGAACCGCTACCTGTTCACGGTGCAGAGCATCGCCATGCCGATCCTGCCCTTTGACAGCTGGCAGTTCTACGCCCCGAACTGGGCCGAGTGGTCGACCTGCGGCATGATCGTGGCCTTCGGCTTCCTGGTCATGAGCCTGTCCTACCGCTACCTGCCGGTGTTCCCCCAGGAAATCGGCCTGAACCGCAAGTAGCGCATTGTCTCTGCATTGATTCCCGGAGCCCGGCCGCAAGGCCGGGCTCTTTTTTTGCCCTGCGGCCCCCGCAAGGGCACGCGCTGCGCCCGGCCAGGCTCTGATCCTGGCGTGCCCTGCCGGACGCACACAAAAGCGCGGCCACCAGCATTTGCCAATGGCCGCGCTCTTGGGCGGAGTGGTGCGTCAGGGGGGGGCGGGAAGGGCGGCGTCCGGCTAGACGTTCTTCTTGTCCTTCCCGTCTGTCTCGTTTGTGTTCGTGGCGTCAGTCACGACCGTCTCGTGCTTCCCGCCCATCGCGCCCGTGTCGTCCTTGCGGTCCTTCAGGACCACGTCGCGCAGCTCCTGGGCCATGTTGGTCTGGTCGGCGATGGTAGAGGGCCGCATCTTGTGCAGGCGCTCGCGCATGGCCTGCCTGGTTTTCGCCGCGCGCAGCAGCATGGCCTCGCGCCAGGCGGGCAGACGGTCGGCCAGCCTGCGGAACAGGGGCAGGCGCGTCAGCAGCCTGTCCACCCAGCCCAGGCCGATGCACAGGAGTTCGATCAAGCGGTGCAGGCGCGGGTGCGCGTGCAGGTGCCGGAAGACGCCCACCACGCCCCGTTCGCGCAGGAACTTCTGGAAATCGTCCATGTAGGTGTAATAGACCGGGGTCAGGTAGAGCGTGACGATCTGGGAGAGCACAAGCCCGCCCACCACCACCAGGCCCAGGGGACGCCTGGCCTGCGCGCCTGCGCCGAAGCCGAGCGCGATGGGCATGGCGCTCATGATGGCGGCCAGGGTGGTCATCATGATGGGCCGGAAGCGCACGATGCAGCCTTCAAAGGCGGCCTCGGCCGGGGTCATGCCGCGCTTCTCGGCCTCAATGGCGAAGTCCACCACCATGATGGCGTTTTTCTTGACGATGCCGATGAGCATGAGGATGCCCACGAAGCCATACAGGTGCAGCTCCTGGCGAAAGACGATGAGCGAGATCAGGCCGCCCAGGGCCGCCGAGGGCAGGCCCGAGAGGATGGTCAGGGGGTGGATGAAGCTCTCGTACAGGCAGCCCAGGATGATGTAGATGACCACGATGGCCACGATGAGCAGGAAGCCCGCGGTGCCCATGGAGCCCTTGAAGGAGCTGGCCGTGCCCTCGAAATCAGCGTTCACGGTGTCCGGGAGCTTCTGGTGGGCGGTCTTTTGCACGTCCTTCATGGCCGCGTCCAGGGCCACCCCGGGCGCGAGGTTGAAGGACACCGTGACCGAGGGCAGCTGGCCCGAGTGGTTCACGGTCATGGGGCCTGTGCCCTCGGTCACGTCCACCAGGGCGTCCAGGCGCACGAGCTTGCCGGACTTGGCGCGCACGTAGAGCATGGACAGGGCCAGGGGGTCGCGCCGGAATTCCGGCAGGAGCTCCAGGATGACCTTGTAGGAGTCGTTTTCGGAATAGATGGTGGAGATCTGCCGCGAGCCGTAGGCCGAGTACATGGCGGTTTCGATGGACTCGGCGCTGACGCCCAGGCTGGCGGCCAGGTCGCGGTTGATGTGCAAGTCCACCTGGGGCGCGTTGACCTGCAGGTCTGTGGACACGTCCTTGAGTCCCGGCAGCTTGGCCAGGGTCGCCACCAGCTCACCCGTGGCCCGGTAGAGCACGTCCGTGTCCGGGCAGAGCAGGGTGAACTGGTACAGGCCCTTGGTGGGCTTGCCGCTCATGCGGATCATGGGCGGGTTCTGCACAAAGGCCAGCAGGCCCGGCTGGGATTGCAGCTTGGGCTGCAGGCGGGTCAGGATCTCGTCCGCCGTGGACTTGCGGTGCGGGTTCAGGAAGAGGACGGTATAGCCCTGGTTGGTGGTGCCCGTGCCCACCACCTGGATGACCTCGCGCACGTCCTTGTCCGCAACCAGCATCGGGGTCAGGGCGTTCTGCGATCTGGCCTGGTCCTCGAAGGAATTGCCCTGGGGGCCTTCCACGATGCCGAAAAGGTAGCCCATGTCATCCGAGGGCAGGAAGCCCTTGGGGATGATGACGAACAGCGCGATGGTCAGCACGAACAGCAGGCCCGAGGCGATCATGGTCTTGCGGCGGTGGTCCAGGGCGTAGTGCAGGGTGCGGCGGTAGAAGGCCACGACCTTGTCGAAGATGGGGTCGGAATGGGCCAGGTGCGAGCCGCTTTTCAGCCAGCGGGAGCAGAGCATGGGCGTGAGGCTCAAGGACACCACGCCGGAGACGAGGATGGCCGCGGTGATGACCACCGCGAACTCGTTCAGGATGCGGCCGATGATGCCGGGCATGAACAGGATGGGGATGAACACCACGGCCAAAGACAGGGTCATGGTGACGATGGTGAAGCCGATCTCCTTGGCCCCGTCCAGGGCGGCCTCCATGGGCTGTTTGCCCATCTCCATGTGGCGCACGATGTTCTCGAGCATGACGATGGCGTCGTCCACCACGAAGCCCACGGCCAGGGTCAGGGCCATGAGCGAGAAGTTGTCCAGGGTGAAGCGCATGAAGTGCATCACCGCAAAGGTGGCGATGATGGAGAAGGGGATGGCCACGGCGGTGATGACCGTGCCCGGGATGTTGCGCAAAAACAGGAAGACCACGAGCACCACCAGGCCCACGGCCAGGACCAGGGTGAACTTCACGTCATCCACGGACTCGCGGATGGGCTTGCTCATGTCGTATATTTCGCGCAGCTCGATGCTGGCCGGGAGCTGCTTGCGGATGGTGGGCAGCTGCTGGTTGATGCGCTCCACCACCTCGATGGTGTTGCTTCCGGGCTGGCGCTTGATGGCCAGCACCAGCGTGCGCTCGTCGTTCAGCCAGGAGCCGGACTTCTCGGTCAGGGTGCTGGCCTTGACCCTTCCTAAGTCCTCCAGGCGCACGGGCATCTCGTTTTTGTAGTCCACGATGATGGGGCCGTAGCGCTCGGCGCGTTTGAGCTGGCCGTCGGCGTCCAGGGTGATGCTCTTGTGCCGCCCGTCGAGGGTGCCCATGGGCAGGTTCACGTTCTCCGCAGCCACGGCCCCGGCCACCTGGTCCAGGCCGATGCCCATGGCGGCCAGCTTGCGCGGGTCCACCTGGATGCGCACGGCGTACTTCTGCTCGCCGTAGATGAGCACCTGGGCCACGCCAGGGATCATGGACAGGGACTGGGTGACAAAGGTGGTGGCGTAGTCGTTCACCGTGGACAGGGGCAGGGTCTTGGACTGGATGGCCAAATACAGGATGGGCGAGTCCGCAGGGTTGACCTTCTCGTAGGTCGGCTCGTCGGTCATGGTGTTGGGCAGGCTGCCGCGCGCCTTGGTGATGGCCGACTGCACGTCCATGGCCGCCTTGTCGATGTCCTTGCCCAGGTCGAACATGAGCGTCACCGTGGTCATGCCCTGGCTGCTGGTGGAGCTCATGGCCGAGAGCCCGGCGATGGCCGAGAACTGGCGCTCCAGGGGCGAGGCCACGCTGGAGGACATGGTCTTGGGGCTGGCGCCGGGCAGGCTGGCCTTGACCAGGATGACGGGAAAATCCACCGTGGGCAGGTAGCTCACGGGCAGGTTCACATAGCTGGCGATGCCGAAGAAGAGCAGGCCCAGCATGACCAGCGTGGTCATCACCGGGCGGGTGATGAAGAGTCTGGTGTTCATTTGGCGCTCGTCTCGGTTTCGTTGCCGCTGCGCGCAGCCGGGGCGGGTTCAGCCCCGCCCTTCTGGCCGCCGGTCTGGCCTTGCGTGCCCGCCGGGGCCACGGGCGCGCCGGGGAACAGGCGCAGGTGCCCCTCCGTGACCACCGCCTCGCCCCCGCTGACGCCCTTCTCGATGATCATGGCGTCATGCACGCGCACGCCCACGGTGACGGGCCGCATCTCCGCGCGGTTGTCCTTGACCACGAACACGAAGGTCCCGGTGGGGCCGGTCTGCACGGCGCTGGCGGGCACCAGCACGGCGTCCTTGACGGTCTTGAGCACCAGGCCCACGGCGACGAACTGGCCGGGCCAGAGCCGCCCCTCGGGGTTGTCGAAGCGGGCCTTCAGGCGGATGGCCCCGGTGCCGGGGTCCACCTGGTTGTCCATGAAGGTCAAGAGGCCGGTCTCGGGGTGGGCCTCCATGCCCGGCGGGGCGGCATGCACGGTGATGGGGCCAAGGGAGGCCTGCCTGCGCAGTTCCGCCAGGTAGCGCTCCGGCAGGGCGAAGCTCACGTCCAGCGGGGTGGTGGTGTTGACCACGGCCAGGATGTCGTCCTTGTCCTTGACGAAACTGCCCTCGTCGAACAGCGCCGCGCCGATGCGGCCGTCGATGGGCGAGGTGATGGTGTTGTAGGACAGGGTCTGCCGGGCCATGGAGGCCCCGGCTCCGCTGGCGCGCATGGAGTCCCGCGCGCGCGCGGCGGAGGTCTGCTTGGACTCGTACATTTCGCGGCTAATGACGCCCTGGTCGGCCAGGGTCTTGTAGCGCTCCAGGTCGCGGGCCTGCTGCTCGTAGTCGGCCTTGTCGCGGGAGAAGGTGGCTCCGGCCTGCTGCTCGGCAAAGGCGTTCACCGCCGGGTCGATGGTGAACAGCACCTGCCCGGCCTTGACCAGGCTGCCCTCCACAAAGTGCACTTTCTTGATGTTCGCGGCGTATTTGGACTTGATGTTCACCGAGACCGCAGCCTTGATGGTGCCAACGGTGGAAAGCACAAAGGGCGCGTCCTTGACCTCGGCCTGGGCCGTGACCACCGGGGCCGGGCGGGGTGCGTCCTGTTTGCCCTGGCCGCAGCCGGAGAGGAGCAAAGCGACACCCAGGGCAGATGAAAACAGAAGTGAAATTGGCCTGTTACGCATTCGGTCACTCCAGCGGAACGGAATTGAAACATTTGTTTAACATGCGCCTTGGTGCAAGGCAAGAGTTCCCGCCTGGGGCGGTCTTCGCGGCAGCCTTTCCTTGACCCAAGCTTCCCTGTGAGGCTAAGAAGCATGAGCACTTCGCGCCGGGATTCCCGGCGACACCCTGCGCCCGGCCCTGTTCATCGCTGCCGGGACGCTTCTGGAGCTTGCATGGCGTTCATCGAGATCAAAGGGCTGCACAAGTGGTTCGGCAGCTTTCATGTCCTTAAGGGCATCACCGAGCAGGTGGAGCGGGGCGAGGTCCTGGTCATCTGCGGCCCCAGCGGCTCGGGCAAGAGCACCCTCATCCGCTGCGTCAACCGGCTGGAGGAGTACCAGAAAGGCACGATTTTTTTCGACGGGCGGGACATCCACGAGCGCGGCTCGGACGTGAACAGCCTGCGCGCCGAGATCGGCATCGTGTTCCAGCAGTTCAACCTCTACCCGCACCTGACGGTGCTCAAGAACATCACCCTGGCGCCCACCAAGGTCCGGGGCATGCCCCGGGCCGAGGCCGAGGAGACCGCCCTGGCGCTGCTTGAGCGCGTGGGCATCCACGACCAGGCCCACAAGTACCCGGCGGAGCTTTCCGGCGGCCAGCAGCAGCGCGTGGCCATCGCCCGGGCCCTGGCCATGAAGCCCAAGGCCCTGCTTTTCGACGAGCCCACCAGCGCCCTTGACCCGGAGATGATCAACGAGGTGCTGAACGTCATGAAGGATCTGGCCCGCGACGGCATGACCATGCTCTGCGTGACCCACGAGATGGGCTTCGCCCGCGAGGTGGCGGACCGCATCATCTTCATGGACGGGGGCGAGGTGGTGGAGACGGGGCCGCCTGCGGAGTTCTTCACCAACCCGACCCACGAGCGTACCAGGATGTTCCTGAAGGAAATCCTGTAATTCTGCAATCACCCGCCAACCAAGGAGACAGACGTGAAACGACTCAGCATGCTCATGGCCCTGACCCTGGTCCTGGTCCTAGGCGTCGGCGCCGCCCAGGCCAGCAAGCTCGACGAAGTGAAGAAGCGTGGCGTGCTCGTGGCCGGCGTCAAGGACGCCACCCCGCCCTTCGGATTTGTGGACGAGACCAAGCAGCTCGTGGGCTTCGAAATCGACCTGCTTAAGTACGTCGCGGCCAAGATGGGCGTGCGGCTTGAGCTCAAGCCCGTGACCTCCTCCACGCGCATCCCCATGCTCACCCAGGGTTCGGTGGACATCATCGCCGCCACCATGACCCACAAGCAGGAGCGCGAGAGCCAGGTGGACTTTTCCATCACCTATTTCATGGACGGCCAGTCCCTGCTTGTGAAGAAGGGCAGCCCGGTGAAGAGCGTCAAGGACCTCACCGGCAAGAAGGTCGGCACGGCCAAGGGCTCCACCTCCGAGAAGAACGCCATGCAGGCCAACCCCAGGGCCCAGGTCCTCTCCTTTGAAGACTATCCCCCGGCCTTCCTGGCCCTCAAGCAGGGCAAGGTCGTGGCCGTGACCACGGACTCCTCCATCCTGGTGGGCCTGAAGAACAAGGATGAAAAGCCGGAGAGCTGGGAGATCGTGGGCGGCACCTTCACCGAGGAGCCCTATGCCATGGGCCTGCCCCAGAACGACTCCAAGTTCCGCAACTTCGTGAACAGCGCGCTCATCGACATGTGGCGCAGCGGCGAGTACGCCAAGACCTACGAGAAGTGGATGGGCCCCAAGACCAAGTACTCCATCCCCCTGCACTGGAAGATGGACATCTGGCCCTAAGGCCAGGCTTTCGCTTCCGGTCCCTTTTGTGCTGCACCTCGCGGGGCGCGCCAAGTCGCGCCCCGCGTTCATACTTGCGGAGACTTGAGTGGGTTATCAATTCAACTGGAGCCTTGTGCTCACCGGTGAGTACAGGGACTGGCTGCTGGACGGCTTCGTCCTGACGCTGAAAATATCCGCCGTGGCGGGCGTCTTCGCCCTGGCCCTGGGCACGCTGGTGGCGGTGCTGCGCCTCTCCCGCGTGAAGCCGCTGGTGTGGTTCAGCCTGGCCTTCACCGAGTTCTTTCGCAACACCCCGCTCTTGGTGCAGATATTTTTCTGGTACTTCGGCTCAGAGGCCATATTGCCCCAGTCCGTGAACGCGTGGCTGTACGAGCTGGACTTTGAGTTCGCGGCGGGCACCATCGCGCTGACAGTGTACTCTGCGGCCTTCATCGCCGAGGAGCTGCGCTCGGGCGTGTTCTCCATCCCCAAGAACCAGCTGGAGGCCTCGCGGGCCACGGGTTTGAGTTTTTTGCAAAGCTACCGCTACGTGATCCTGCCCCAGGCCTTCCGCATCGTCATCCCGCCGCTCATCTCCCAGCTTTTGAACCTGCTCAAGAACTCCTCGCTGGTCATGACCATCGGCGTCATGGAGCTGACCTACCAGGCCCGGCAGGTGGAGTCCTTCACCTTCCACGGGTTCGAGTCCTTCACGGTGGCGACCCTGGCCTATCTGGCCGTGTCGCTTCTCGTGTCCTTCGCCATCACCATGTACAACAAGCATTTCCTGCATCAGCTCAGGTACTAGGAAGAACGCCGTGCGCTGGGACATCGTCTACAACAACCTGGACTACCTCCTCTGGGGGGCCTATCCCAACGGACCCCTCGGCGGCATCGCCGCGAGCATCATGCTGGCCGTGCTGGGCATCTTCGGGGCCTTCTGGCTCGGCCTGGCCTTCGGGCTGATGCGCCTGTCGCGCAACCGCCTGCTGCGTGGCCTGGCCATGGTCTACGTGGAGGTCATACGCGGCACGCCGCTCTTGATGCTCATCTTCTGGTTCTATTTTCTCGGGCCGGTGGTCTTCAACTACAACCTGCCGGAGTTTGAGAGCGCGCTTTTGGCCTTTGTGGTCTTCACCGGGGCCTATGTGGCCGAGATCGTGCGCGCCGGGGTCAACGCCCTGCCGGGCGGGCAGATGGAGGCCGCGCGCGGGTCCGGGCTGACCCGCTTCCAGGCCATGTGCCATGTCATCCTGCCCCAGGCCCTGCGCAACATGATCCCGTCCTTTGTGAACCAGTTCGTGAGCCTGACCAAGGACACCTCGCTCGCCTACATCATCGGCGTGAACGAGCTGACCAAGGCTGCCACCCAGATCAACAACCGCGAGGTTGTGGCCCCGGCCGAGATCTTCATCGCCATCGCCGTGCTCTATTTCCTCATCTGCTGGGTGCTGACAGCGTTCAGCCGGCGCATGGAGAAGCACCTGGCCCGCTACCAGGCCCGAGGGCGCTGATGAACCCCCAGACCGACGGGCTGACCGACGGGCTGCCGGATGAACGGACGGACGTGCCGCCGCCTCTTTGGACTCCTGCGGCGCTGGCCGCCTGCATCGACCACACATTGCTCCGGCCCGACGCCACAGCGGCCGACATCGAGCGGCTCTGCGCCCAGGCCGTGCGCTACGGCTTCAAGGCCGTGTGCGTGAGTCCCTGGCGCCTGCCCCTGGCCGTGGAGCTCCTGCGCAGCCAGGGCATGAGGTCCGGACCTTTGCCCATCACCGTGGCCGGATTCCCGCTGGGCGCCGCGCAGACGCTCGCCAAGGCCCGGGAGGCCGCTTTGGCCGTGGAGCAGGGCGCGGCCGAGGTGGACATGGTGCTGAACATCGGCGCGCTCAAGGACAATGAACTGGCCCTGGTGCGCCAGGACGTGGCCGAGGTGGTGCGGGCTTGCGGGTGCGTCCCGGTCAAGGTCATTCTGGAGGCCTGCCTGCTCACCGACGCCGAAAAGGAGCTGGCCTGTCGCCTGGCCGTGGACGCGGGCGCGGCTTTTGTCAAAACGAGCACCGGCTTCGGCTCCGGCGGGGCCACCGAGGCCGACGTGCGCCTGCTGCGCCGTGTGGTGGGCCCCGAAATTGGCGTCAAGGCCAGCGGCGGCATCCGCACCCTGGACGAGGCCCTGCGCATGCTGGCAGCCGGGGCCAGCCGCATCGGGGCCTCGGCCTCGGTGCAGATGATTTCTGAGCTGACCGCAGGAGGTGGCGCATGAGCGGGCCAGAGATTCTGGACATCCGGAGCGGGGCGGACATCGAGGCAGAAAGCATGCGCATCATCGAGTCCGAGGTGCCGGAACCCAGGGCCTTTGCGGGCGAGGAGTGGCTGGTGGTGCGGCGCATGATCCACACCACGGCGGACTTCGGCCTGCTCAAGCTGGTGCGCTTCCACCCGCGCGCCGTGGAGGCCGGGAAGCGCGCCCTGGCTGCGGGCTGCACCCTGGTCACGGACACGGAGATGGCCAAGGCGGGCATCCCGGAGCGCCGCATGAACGCGCTGGGCTGTTCGGTCCGCTGCCTCATGCGCGAGCCCGAGATCCTGGCCCTGGCCCAGGCTGAGGGCAGCACCCGGGCCCGCGCCGCCGTGGACTTCGCGGTGGAGCACATCGGCCCGCCCGCAGGCCCGGCCATCTACGTCATCGGCAATGCGCCCACGGCCCTGTTGCGCCTGCTGGAGCATATCGAGGCCGGGCGCGCCGCGCCTGCGCTCATCGTGGGCATGCCCGTGGGCTTCGTCAATGCATCCGAGTCCAAGGCCCTGCTCATGGCCCAGTCCAAGATTCCCTACATCGCCATTTCGGGCCGCAAGGGCGGCTCGGCCCTGGCCGCCAGCGTGGTGAACGCCCTGGCCGAGCTGGTGCTGGCCGCCAAATGATCCCTGCGGAGGTCAACGTGAAGCTGCACCTGTCCACTGTCACCCTGGGCGTGGCCGACCTGGCCCGGGCCCGCGCCTTTTACGAGCAGGGCCTGGGGCTTACGCCCTCCAGCGCCAGCAACGAGCACATCAGCTTCTACCAGTGCGGGCTCATGGTGCTGGCGCTCTATCCGCGCCAGGAACTGGCCCGGGACGCCTGCCAGCCGGAGGGCAACGTGGGCGATGCGGCCCTGTTCGACGGTCTGACCCTGGCCTGCAACTGCGCCACCCGCGAGGCCGTGGACCAGCTCATGGCGCGGGCCGCCACGGCCGGGGCGCGCATCGCCAAACCCGCGCAAGAGGCCTTTTGGGGCGGGTATTCCGGCTACTTCGAGGACCCGGACGGGCACCTCTGGGAGGCTGTCAACGTGCCCTTCTTTGAGCACGGCCCGGGCGGCACCCTCATCCTGCCCAAATAGGCTGAAAAAAAGCGGGCAGCCCCGAAGGACTGCCCGCGCTCCTGCGGTCTTGACTGCCCGGCTAGCTGCCGTGGGCGTCGTGGGCCGCAGCCTTGGCCGGGGCCGTGTCCGTTGACGCGGCCGGGGTGGCCGGGGCAGCGCCGTGCTGCATGCCGCCCTTCATTCCCCCCTTCATTCCACCCATCATGCCGCCCTTCATGCCGTCCATCATGGGGCACTTCATTCCGCCGCCCATTCCACCGGACATTCCGCCCATCATGGCGTGGCCCATGGGCGCGGTGCGCAGGCCGGTCTCCTTGACCAGGCGCGTGCGGAACCTGCCGTTCTCGATGAGCATCTTGGCGTTCAGGTCGGCGATGTCGCGGATCACGGCCTTGGCCTTGTCGGACTCACCATTGCCTGCGGCGTTCAAGGCCTCAAGCTCGGCGTTCTTGGCATACAGGCTCTGGTGCAGGGGGAACATGGCTTCGCGGGTTTCGGTCATGATGGCCTTGGCCAGCTCTTGCTTCTCCGGCGAGAGCGCGGCCAAGCCCATCATGCCCATCTGGCCGCCCATCATTCCTCCCATCATGGCCCCCATCTGGCCATGCGCGGGCTGGGCGGCATGGACTGGTTTGGCCGGGGCGGCCTTGGCCTTCTTGGGGGCCTCTGCGGCCAGGGCCAGGGAGGAGGTCAGGACCAGGGCCGCGCAGGTGGCCGCGAGAATCTTCGGAAAACGTTTCATGGGAACTCCAGTGTTTGGTGTTGTTGCTCCGGGTGCGGAGCGGGCGTGCAGGTCTTCGCCTTTGCAGGGGCCGTGCCTCAGGTGTTCATTGAATGATTCAAGAGTGTTGCTTGTTTCTCCTTGTTGCTCTGTGCAGCGTTTTGCACAATCCCTATTGTTGTGATCGGATAATGGGTTAGCCTTGTGCAAATGCTGGCACATGGGTCACTTCACGCGGACGTTGAGCATCATGCCCTGGTCCTCGTGCTCCAGGTTGTGGCAGTGCAGCAGAAAAGTCTGCTCGCCCGGATAGTTCGGCGTGCCGAAGTCCGGGCTCATGGCCACGGTTTCCCCCGGCCAGATGAGCACCGTGTCCTTGAGGCCCAGGTCCGTGGCCAGACGGCCCGAGGCGTCCAGGGCGCGGCTTCGCACCTGCCCTGGGCTGCCCTGGCGGGCGTTTACGCGGAAGAAGTAGCCGTGCAGGTGCATGGGGTGCGGCATGCCGTCGTGCGCTCCCGCGAACTCCCAGGGCTCGGGCGCGCGGCGCTGCACCTCCACCGGGGTTGCAGCCATGTCAAAGGTCAGGCCATTTATGGTCCAGCGGTTGGCGTGGCGGTCCAGGGCCAGCTCAAAGCGCCGGGCCGGGCCGGGCAAGGTGGGGCCGGAGGCTCTGGGCAGGGTGGACAGCTGTGCCGGCACGGTGCGCTGGTACTTCTCCTCGCGGTCCACCAGGATGCGCAGGATGGGGTAGGCCGCGCCCTCGTCCAGCGGGCTGGCTGTGCTGGCCGCGCCATGTGTCTCGCCGTGCCCGCTGTCATGCTCCGAGCCGTGCCCGCCGCCGTGGGCCATGCCTGCCATGCCCGCCATGCCCTCGTTGTGCATGGGGTCAAAGGCCGCGTTTGCGAGTGTCACCTCCTCGCCGGGCTTGAGGCCGCGCAGGTCGAGCAGGAGCTCCACGCGCTCGCCCGGGGCCAGGAAGACCTCATCCAGGGTGCTGGGTGCGTCCAGCAGGCCGCCGTCGTTGGCGATGAGCGCAAAGGGCAGCGTGCGGCCCTGGCGTTGAAAGGCCAGGTTGAACAGCCGGGCCGTGCAGCCGTTCAGGAGCCGCAGCCGGTACAGCCGGGTGGCGGCCTTGAGCAGGGGCTGGCGCGCGCCGTTGGCCAGCACCTCGGAGCCCAGGTAGCCCATGAGCAGGTCGTCCTTGTCCGGCGCGTAGACCAGCCCGCCGTGGGCGTCGAAGCGCTTGTCCTGGAGCAGGATGGGCAGGTCCGTCAGCCCCAGGGTCAGGTCCAGCTCGCGGCTGAGCGCCTCCTCCTCCGGGTCGCGCACCAGGAAGAACGAGGCCAGGCCGAGATAGGACTGTTTGGCCGTGAGGCCGTGGGGATGCGGGTGGTACCAGTAGGTGCCTGCGCGGTTGGTGACGGGGAAGGCGTAGTCGTAGCTTTGTCCGGGATTCACGGCATAGGAGGGGTGCCCGGCCTGGCGCCAGTCACAATCCACGCCGTGCCAGTGGATGATGGTGGGCTCTGTCAGGGCGTTGATGAGCCTGGCGCGGAATTCCTGGCCCTTGCGCAGCACCAGGATGGGGTTGTGCCAGGTCTTGCCGCCCTGGGTTGCCGTGTAGGCCAGCATCTGCGCGCCTGTGGCGGGCAGGAGCCCGGGCACGCTGGCGGCGCTGAGGGTGAGCCTCCCCTCTGGCCGCATCAGGCCGTACAGGCCGCCCCGGTCGTACAGGCCATCCACACCGGGCAAAGGCAGGGCCGCGTGGGTGATTTTGGGCAGCAGCGCGGCCAGGGGCGCTCCCACCAGGGCCAGGGCCGAGGCCTTGGCCGCCAGGGAAAGAAAGGCTCTGCGGGTGTGCGGCATGGCGTCTCCTGCTGGCATGTCTGCCAGTGTCTTTCAGGATACGCCTTGAAATGGAAAGGTCAATGGCTGGCGCAACGAAAAAGCCCCCGCCAGGTTTCACCGGGCAGGGGCTTCGTCGTTTCTCTTGCGTCAGGCTAGAAGGTCACGCGCTTCACGCCCGGGATGGCCATGAGCTTCTCGCGCACTTCCTCGGTGGGCTCCTGGTGCACCACGTACACGGTCTGCACGGAGTCCGACAAAAAGCGCGAGTTGTTCTCGCGGATGTTGATGCCCAGGTCGCCCAGGGCCGTGCCGAACTTGCCGAACATGCCCGGCTTGTCCTCGTGGGTGATGAACAGGGAATAGATGCGCTTGCCCTCTTCCTCCACGGTCTCGCCCACGTTGACCGAGTTGCCGAAGTCGCCCCGGCGCAGGTACTTGGTCACCACCTCGGCGATTTCCAGGCCGGTCTTGCGCACGGCGTTCTGCGTGCTGGCGCCCAGGTGCGCGCTCATGACGATGTTGTCCAGCTCGTGCAGGGAGCAGGCAAAGGCCTCGCCCTCGCGTTTGGGCTCCTTCTCGAAGCAGTCCAGGGCCGCGCCCGCGATGACGCCGTTTTTGAGCGCATTGTACAGCGCCGCCTCTTGGACGTTGCTGCCGCGCGAGGCGTTGATGAGGTACGCCGTGGGCTTCATGAGCTTGAACTCGCGCTCGGTGATGATGGCGTCCTTGCCGCCGGTGTGCAGGCTGATGAAGTCAGACACCTTGAGCACCTCGTCGATGCTGTCCAGGTAGTCCACGTTGGAGTCCTGCATGCGGTACAGGTCATAGCCCACGACCTTCATGCCGATGCCCAGGGCCTTGGCCGCCAGGGCCTGGCCGATGCGGCCGCAGCCGATGATGCCGAGCGTCTTGCCCATGAGCTCGCTGCCGGCGAAGCGCTTCTTGTGCCAGACGCCGCTCTTAAGGGTGTGGTGGGCCATGGGCACCCGGCGCGCCACGGCGAACATCAGGCCCAGGGCGTGCTCGGCCGTGGCGTTGGTGTTGCCGTTGGGCGCGAACTTGACGATGACGCCGCACTGTTTGGCGGCTTCCAGGTCGATGTTGTCCGTGCCCACGCCGCCGCGGCCCACGATCTTGAGCTTGCCGCCGTTCTTGGTGCCGGCCTCGATGATCTCGCGGGTGACCTTGGTGGCGCTGCGCACGAGCAGGGCGTCGAAATCGCCGATCTCGCCCAGCAGGTCGTCGGTGCTGCGCTTTTCGGTCTCAACGCTGAAGCCTTCTTTTTTCAGGTAGGCGATGGCCTCTTCGTTCAGGCCGTCATTGGCAAGAATACGCATGGTGTGTTTTCCTCTTGTTGGCAGCAATGCTGGCTATTTGACCAGTTCTGGCTTGAGCGCGTTCAGGTACGCGGCGAGCATCGAAGGGGTGATGTCGCCCATGTGGCCGAGGCGCAACAGCACGCGCTGGCCCTTTTCCTCCAGGTCGGTGTTCAGCTTGCCGTAGCCGGGGTCGAAGAGGTAGCCCTTCTGGCGCATGGCCTCCTTGACCTTCTTAAGCGTCGCCACGGTCATGCCCGCGGGCACGCGCACGGCGGTCAGGGTGGCCGAGCGGTGGCCCTCCGGGGCCAGCAGCTCAAAGCCGGGCAGGCTTTCGACAAAGGCCTGGACCATGTCGCGCATCTGCAGGTGCCGGGCGAAGCGCTTGTCCACGCCCTCGGTGTTCACGATGTAGTCCAGCTGCACGCACATCTGGTTGGCCAGGGTGCAGTTCGGAGTGGTCAGGGTCTGGTTTTTGGAGGCCCGGCCCAGCTGGGCGACGATGTCCGTGGCAAAGCCTTTATTGGTGACGGTTTTCGCCTTCTCGATGGCTTCGGGTGAAGCGAAGAGCAGGCCGAAGCCCGCAGGCAGGGCCAGGGACTTCTGGGTGCTGGTGGCGTACGTGGCCGCGCCGGAGCCCGTGAGGTCAATGGCCGCGCCGCCGAACAGGCTCACGCCGTCCACCAGGGGCAGGGCGCCATGCTTGCGCACAAGCGCACACACGGCGCGCATGTCGTTGGTCACGCCGGTGCTGGTCTCGTTGTGGGTGAAGGTGACGCAGGCGGGCTTGTGCTCCTTGAGCGCGGCCTCAAGCTTGGCCAGGTCGATGGCCTCGCCCGGCGCGAACTTGAGCTGCACGGCCTTTTTGCCGTTGACCACGGCCATCTTGTGGTACAGGTCGCCGAAGGCGCCCACGGACACGTTGAGCACGGTCTCGCCGTCGGCCACCAGCGAGCGCACCGTGGCCTCCATGGCGCTGGAGCCGGAGCCGTTGAAAATGATGACGTGGTAGTCGTCGGCGCAGCCCGCAAGCTTCTTCAGGTTCTCCATGATGGGCTTGAAGCGCTTGTTGTTCTCGGCGTCGCGGTGCCCGAACTCGGGCAACAGGCCCGCCTCGCGGATCTGGGGGCGGATGTACGTCGGGCCGGTGATGAACAGCTGTAGTTCGGCAAATTCCTGCGTGCTCATGGGCAGATCACCTCGTGGTAGAAGAATGTTCGGCTCGGCAGCCGGGGGGCGCGCGAAACCAGTCCCATACTCGTCCTGCCTGCGCCTGTCCAGCGGCGCGGGAAACCATGGCCCGCCGCCCTTGCCAAGGGCTTCGCCCGGACCTATAGTTGAGGCCTCGCGTTGCCACACAACCCCTGCAACGAACCGCAACAAACCCCGCACCTCATCGGAGCACAATCCACATGCCGCTGATCGGTCCGCATATCTCCATTTCCGATGAACGCATCCTGACCCGGGTGCTGGGCCTGACCGCCAGCCCCGAGGAGGGCGGTTTCGCCCAGTGGCCGGATGGCGTGCGCGAGCTGGCCATGAGCCTGGCCGCCGAGCTGTTTCTGGTGCGCTACAACCCCTTTGTGGACGCTGCTCTCGTGCGCGAGAGCGTGGACCGCAAGCTGTCCATCGCCCGGCCCGGCCTGTCCGGCGAGTTCCCGCGCGTGCTGGCCGGGGCTGTGGCGAGCTTCTGGGAGCGCTACGAGGCGGACCAGGCCTTTGCCCTGGACCTCAAGGGCCGTCTTCTTGCATTTTTGCCGCGCGAATGCATCGGCGCCCACGCCAACACGCGCATCGAGTGCGCCACGGACGCCACGGACCTGCGCCTGGAGCTGCCGCTGTTCGTGCTCTTCCCGGAGACCACGGAACAGGTGCAGCGGATCGTCCGGCTGGCCAATGAGCTGGCCTTTGGGATCATCCCGCGCGGGGGCGGCACGGGCTTGACCGGCGGGGCCATCCCCATGTTCGCACGTTCGGTGGTGCTGTCCCTGGCCCGGTTCAAGAAGATCGTGGACGTTGACCCGGACCGCATGCTGCTCACCGCCCAGTCCGGGGTCATCACCCTGGACGCCATCAAGGCTGCGGACGAGCAGAACCTCTTGTTCACCGTGGACCCGGCCTCCAAGGCGGCCTCGACCCTGGGCGGCAACATCTCCGAGAACTCCGGCGGGCCCTTCGCCTTTGAGTACGGCACCACCATCGACAACATTAGTGCCTTCACCATGGTCACGCCCTTGGGCGAGGTCATCATTGTGCGCCGCAAGGACCACCCCGGCCACAAGATCTTTGAGGGCGAGACCGCCTCCTTCGAGATCCTGGACGAGCGCGGCGGCCTGAAGGACGCCGTGGTGCTCTCCGGAACCGACGTGCGCGGCACGGGCCTGGGCAAGGACGTGTCGAACAAGTACCTGGGCGGGCTGCCGGGCGTGCAGAAGGAGGGCGTGGACGGCATCATCACCGAGTGCGTGTTCACCCTGCACCACAAGCCGGCCTATTCCCGCGTGCTCTGCCTGGAGTTCTACGGCCGCAGCATGAAGAACGCCATGTACGTCATCGGCGACGTGGTGGGCTTGCGCGACACCATCCGCACCCAGGGCGACATGGTCAAGATTTCGGCCCTGGAGGAGTTCGGCACCAAGTACGTGCAGGCCATTGAGTACCGGAAGAAGTCCGCCCTGTATGAGGGCGAGCCCATCAGCGTGCTCATCCTGCAGCTGGATTCCGACGACGAGGCCGCCCTGGGCGACGCCGTGGACGCGGTGCTGGCCCTGGCCCGGCCCTACCCCAGCGTGGACATCTTTGCCGCGCGTGATGAAAAAGAGGCCGAGCTGTTCTGGGAGGACCGCCACAAGCTCTCGGCCATCTCCAAGCGCACCTCGGGCTTCAAGATCAACGAGGACGTGGTCATCCCCATGCGGGCCATTCCGGGCTTTGCCGAGTTTCTGGAGAACCTGAACCTGTTCTACATGGCCAAGGTGGCGCGCAAGGCCCTGCTCAAGGTCCGCGAGCTGCCGGGCATTCCCGTCGACGATCCGGACATCGACTTTGGCCTGGAGCGCTGCCTGTTCATCCTCAAAAAGCGCACCACTGCGGGCGATCTTTCGGACGAAGAGCTGGCCAGCCAGGTGCGCCTGCTGTTCCACGAGCTGGGCGACAAGTACCCGCGCCTGGAGCGCGACATCGAGGCCATCTACGCCGAGCTCACGGCCCGGCGCGTGATCATCGCCAACCACATGCACGCGGGCGACGGCAACTGCCACGTCAACGTGCCCGTGAACTCCAATGATCCGGAGATGCTGGCCCAGGCCAACGAGGCCGTGGAGGAGGTCTTTGCCGAGGTTGTGCGCCTCGGCGGCGAGATCTCCGGCGAGCACGGCATCGGCATCACCAAGATCGCCTTCCTGGGCCAGGCCAAGATCGACGCCCTGGCCGCGTACAAGCGCATCGTGGACCCCGGCGACGTGCTCAACCCGGGCAAGCTCACCCGGCGCGTGCTGCCTGTGGAGCCGTACACCTTCTCCTTCAACCGGCTCATCGGGGACTTGCAGAAGACTGCGCTCAAGGACAAGGAAACCCTCATCGAGCTTTTGAAAAACGTGCAGACCTGCACGCGCTGCGGCAAGTGCAAGCAGGTCTGTCCCATGTACTCGCCCGCGCGCGGCCTGTTGTTCCACCCGCGCAACAAGAACATCAGCCTGGGCGCGCTCACCGAGGCCATCTACTATTCCCAGGTCCAGGGCGGCGAGCCCGCGCCGGAGCTCTTGGACGAACTCAGGCGCATCATGGACCACTGCACGGCCTGCGGCAAATGCCAGGGCGTGTGCCCGGTGAAGATCGACTCCGCAGGCGCAGCGCTGCAGATCCGCTCGTTCCTGGAATACAAGGGCAAGGGCGGGCACCCGCTCAAGACGTCGCTGTTGACCCACCTGGCCGAGGACCCGGCGGGCCGTTTGCCCAAGGTGGCCAAGCTCCTGTCCATCGGCCAGGCTGCGGCCAACAGCGTTCTCGGACTCGTGCCCGGCCACTTCCGCAAACGCCTGGAGAGCCCGGCCTTGCAGGGGCCGGGGCCGCTCATCGACCTGCGCAACCTGTCGCAGGAGCTGGGGCTCAAGGAGCACTCGCTGTTCCGCACGCCGCAGGCCGCGTTTGACGACACCGTGCTGTACTTCCCCGGCTGCGGGGCCGGGCTGTTCAGCCACGACATCGGCCTGGCCGGGGTGTACCTGCTGCTCAAGGCCGGGGTGAACGTGGTGCTGCCGGACAGGCACCTGTGCTGCGGCTATCCGCTCCTGTCCAGCGGCTGCACCGAGGCCTACAACGCCAACCGCCACCGCACCATCCAGGACATCCTGGACACGCTCATCGCCACTGGCCGCGCGGGCATGAAGGCCACCACCCTGGTGACGAGCTGCGGCACCTGCCGCGAGGCGCTGGAGACCTATGACTTCTCGCAGGAGCTGAGCGAGCCCTTGCGGCACCTGGACATCGTGCAGTTTCTGCTCACGCGCCTTGAAATCCCCAAGACCGAGGGCGAGGCGCTCCTGTACCACGCGGCCTGCCACGCGGAGTGGGTGGACGTGCACAAGGTCAAGGCCCCGGAGATTTACCGCAAGGCCCTGGCCGATGCGCTGGGGGCGCAGGTGCGGCTCTCGCCCGGGTGCTGCGGGGAGTCTGGCCTGGGCGCGCTGACCAGCCCGGCCATTTACAATCGCATCCGCGACCGCAAGAAGGAGCAACTGGCGCTGGACCTGGCGCGGCCGGATTCGAAACGCCCGGACCGCCACACGCCGATCCTGGTGGGCTGCCCCTCGTGCAAGATCGGGGTCAAGCGCTGCCTGATGCAGATGCACAGGCCCAACGAGGTGCTGCACACCACGGAGCACCTGGCGGAAAGGCTGGGCGGCCCGAAGTGGAAGCGGGAGCTGAAGCGGATGATTGAGCGGGGGGAGAAGAAGGGCAAGATGGTGGTGGTGGGGTAGGTTTTTGTGCAACAATTACAGGATGGAGCGCTATGGTTGCGAGCATGGACGAAGCAGACTCGTTGGCGCAAGACATGACTACAGATGTGCTGCAAGAGGATGTTAGTCAGTGTCTAAAGCTGGCTGCACCTTTGTTAGAAGTGCATTATTTTATGAATAATATTATGCCACTTGTCGCGGCAGCATTCGTTAATATCAATGAAAAGCTCTCTCCTTTGCTTTCACGTCTTAACCCCTCCGTGTTACAGCAGCTTGGCCAGGTCGCGGCTGGTTTACAGCAAGGCCTTGCAGAACTTCCGTCACGCACTCGAGATATTCTTTTGCTCCTCAGCGAGCACGGGTGGTTTTTTTATAATTCTGAAGCTGGGTTATCTGAACTTTGGCAATTTGAGAAGGACCTCTCAGAGGGAAAGGACATTGAAGTAAACGAAGCGTTAGCCGAGTATTTTGAAGCCAGAATAACGGAAATTGAGGAATCCATAGTTGAGAAATTTCCAAACCGTAGCCATATCGTCCGCCCAGCTTTTGGCGCGCACAGGAGAGGTGAGTATGTGCTTTCCATCCCAGTACTTCTCGCTCAGGCTGATGGGATTTGCATGGAGACGGTTGATAAACAATTCTTTCTGAAGACTAACGGAAAACCAGACACCGCCGCGTACGTTTCTCAGATTGACCCTGACTCGTTTAGTGCAGCTTTGTTGAGCCCACTCGAAACGACTCTCCCTATTAGCAAATCAATGAAAGAGAGAGGAAAAGAAGTAATTGGGCTGAATCGGCATACCATTCTGCATGGCGAATCCCTGGATTATGGAATTAAGATTAACAGTCTTAAGGCTATTTCTTTAATTAATTATGTCGCAGATGTTCTTACAGAAACAAAGAATGAGCATTCATCAGGTGAGGCATGAATACTGATTGTCTCAGTTAACCTTGGACCGCAATTAAATTCTTAGTTGCCAACACTTTCCCCTTGACAACCCCTCCCCTCACGCCTATCTACCCCGAGTCCGGGGCAATCCCCGGCCCGGCATACGTTCTTGAGAGGCGCGGCAACGCTGTACAGCCCGCCACAAAAATCCTCAGTTCATCCGCCGAATCGACCTCTGCCCCGATTGAGCCATCCTGTCCCGGCCCGCAGCATCCGCCACACGATACGCTCTTCGCCGCCGTATTGGTGCGTCTTGCGCTTGTTCGGCCCCCCTTTCACAAAGGACCTATTTTGACCTTTGATTCCTTCGGTTTCCCGTCTCTCGTTCTGGCCAACATCAAGAAAATGGGCTACACCACCCCCACCCCCATCCAGGCCCAGGCCATGCCGCTTGTCATGCAGGGCCGCGACCTCATGGGCCTGGCCCAGACCGGCACCGGCAAGACCGCAGCCTTCCTGCTGCCCATGATCATGCGCCTCATGAAGAAGCCCCAGATCGAGGGCGCCCCGCGCCGCGCCTACAGGCGCCCCCGCGCGCTCATCCTGGCCCCCACCCGGGAGCTGGCCGAGCAGATCCACGAGGCCGCCCTGGACCTGAGCAAGGGCACCGGCATCCGCAGCACCACCATCTACGGCGGCTGCGCCATGAGCCGCCAGCTCAGCGCCCTGCGCCAGGGCACGGACATCGTCGTGGCCTGCCCCGGCCGCCTGCTCGACCACATGGGCCAGCGCACCGTGGACCTGGGTATGGTCGAGATGCTGGTGCTCGACGAGGGCGACCAGATGTTCGACATGGGCTTTCTGCCCGGCATCAAGAAGATCCTCCAGGCCCTGCCCAAAAAGCGCCAGACCATGCTCTTCTCGGCCACCATGCCCGACGCCATCCGCGGCCTCGCTGCGGAGTGCCTGACCGAGCCCGAGATCGTGCGCGCGGGCAACTCCAGCCCTGTGGAGACCGTGACCCACGGCATCTACCCCGTGGGCCAGCACCTCAAGACCAGCCTGTTGCAGGCGCTGCTGGACCGCCACAAGACCGGCTCCGTGCTCGTGTTCACGCGCACCAAGCACCGCGCCAAGCGCCTGGCCGAGACCCTGGCCAAGAACGGCCACGCTGCCACGTCCATCCAGGGCAATTTGTCGCAGGCCCAGCGCAAGATCGCCATGGACGGGTTCCGCGCGGGCCGCTTCCGCGTGCTCGTGGCCACGGACATCGCCGCGCGCGGCATCGACGTGAGCCAGATCGAGCATGTGGTCAACTACGACGTGCCGAGCACGCCTGAGACCTACACCCACCGCATCGGCCGCACGGGACGCGCCTCGCGCACCGGCGAGGCCCACACCTTCGTCACTGGCGAGGACGTGAGCATGGTCCGGGCCATCGAGCGGCTGCTGCGCGAGCCCCTGACCCGCAAGAAGCTGGAAGGCTTTGACTACAACGCCTCGGTGCCTGCGGGCGAGCGCGAGTTCCAGCGTCCGCCCCTGGAGCCCCGTGGCCGCTACGGCGACCGGCCCCAGGCTGCGGCCCGTCCGGCCCGGTCCTACCGCCCGTCCGGTAATTCGGACAGGAACTCCGGCGAGGGCTACACCTCGCACCCGGCCCAGCCCGGCGACAACATCTACGCCAACGAGAGAAGCTCCAGCGACCGGCCCCGTTCCGACCGCCCCAGCTACGGCCGCCCCCAGGGCAACAGGCCCCTGGGCCCCCGTGTCCAGGGCGCGCGGCCCCAGGGCGGCACGGGCTATTCCTCGGGCAACCGCTAGACGCACGCTTCCGCCTCTGCCCCGACATTGACGCCGGGGCGCGCATACCCTAGTCCAGAATACCAGCCAGCCGGAGGGGGGAGAGTTTCCCCTCTCCGGCGCGGTCTGGCCCGCAGTTTGCTACCGCATGCGCGACACCTTGAACCGGAGTGCTGCATGGGCAACATCCTCATCATCGACGACGACGCCGAGGTCCGCGAGACCCTGCTCAGCCTGACGCGGCGCATGCGCCACGCGGGCGAGGCCGTGGGCTCCATCGCCCAGGGGCTGGCGCGGCTGCGCCAGGGCGGCGTGGACGTGGTGTTTCTGGATGTCAGCCTGCCCGACGGCAACGGCCTGGAAGCGCTGGCGGAGATCAAGTTCCTGGCGGACTCGCCCGAGGTCATCATCCTCACCGGCCGGGGCGACCCGGACGGCGCGGAGCTGGCCATCCAGGGCGGGGTCTGGGACTATCTGCTCAAGCCCTCGCCGCTCAAGGAGACCATGCTGACGCTGGAGCGCGCGCTCAAGTACCGCGACGGCAAGCGCGGCGCCTGCGGACCCGTGGCCCTGCTGCGCGAGGACGTGGTGGGCCGGAGCCGGGCCATGCGCACCTGCTTCGACGCCGTGGCCGGGGCCGCCGGGGCGGGCTCCAGCGTGCTCATCACCGGCGAGACCGGCACCGGCAAGGAGCTTTTCGCCCGCACCATCCACGCCAACAGCGCCCGCGCGGCCAGGCCCTTTGTGGTGGTGGACTGCGCGGCCCTGACCGAGACCCTGGTGGAGAGCACGCTCTTCGGCCACCGCAAGGGCGCGTTCACCGGCGCGGACAGCGACCGCGTGGGCCTGGTCAAGCTGGCCGACAGCGGCACCCTGTTCCTGGACGAGGTGGGCGAGATGCCGCTCAACCTCCAGAAGGCGTTTTTGCGCGTGTTGCAGGAGCGCCGCTTCCGGCCCGTGGGCGCCAGCCAGGAGGTGGAGAGCGACTTCCGCCTCATGGCGGCCACCAACCGCGATCTGGAGCAGACGGTGGAGCAGGGCAGCTTCCGCAGCGATCTGCTCTACCGCATCAAGACCATCCCCATCTCCCTGCCGCCCCTGCGCGAGCGCCGGGAGGACATCAAGCCCCTGTGCGTGTTCCGCGTGGGCCAGCTGTGCGAACAGTACGGCCTGCCGCTCAAGGGCTTTGACCAGGATTTCTTCCAGGTCCTGGAGGGCTACCTCTGGCCCGGCAACGTGCGCGAGCTGTTCAACGTGCTGGAGCGCGCCTTTGTGGTCTCCGGGCCGGAGCGCACCCTCTACGCCATGCACCTGCCCCAGGACGTGCGCATCAAGGTGGCCAAGGCCTCCTTCCGCCGCACCCAGGCCATTCAGGCCCCCCAAGCCGTCACCGTGCAGCCGGAGCTCCAGGCCGAGGCCAAGGCCTCCGCCCTGGCCGAGCCCCTGACCATTGCCCCCTTTGGCGGGGCCTGGCCGGAGCTGGCCCAGGCCATGACCCAGACCCTCAAGGCCTGCAAGGACGTGGTGGAGCGCCGCTACCTGCAGGCCCTGTTGCAGCGCACGGGCGGCGACATGCAGAAGGCCGTGGAGGCCTCGGGCCTGTCGCGCTCGCATTTCTATGCCCTGCTCAAGAAGTGCGGCCTGTCCACGGACGGCCCTGGCATCGGCTCCAGCGGCCCTGTCTGACAAACCGGACGCGTTCCGGTCCCGCTTTTCCTGACCGCCGCCATCCTCCGGCCTGCCGGGCCGGGGTGACTGCCCGCATCCAGCCCGGCGGCCTCCTGCATTGGTCTGATTTCCCTGTCTGAATTTGCGGATACGGGCCGCCTGAAGGCCCTGGCTGGCGCCGCCGTATTCCGTTAACCGCCTGGATGTCCATGCTGTTCTTGCGTGTTGGCACGCTCGTTGCCTTGCTGGCGTGTGAGAGAGAGTTTGGCCTCTGCCAGGGGCCGCACGCCACACCCAGGAGAATCTGCATGAACGACGCGCTGCTCAAAGAATTCCAGGCCCTGGTGGGCAAGGACAACGTCATGGAGAGCGAGAGCGACCGCTTCTCCTATGCCTATGACGCGGCGGTGCTTGAGCCTGTGGTGCCTGGCCTGGTGGTGCGCCCCACCACCCGTGAGGACCTGGGCAAGGTGGTGCGCCTGTGCAACGAGAATGGCCTGCCGCTCACCGTGCGCGGCAGCGGCACCAACCTTTCCGGCGGCACCATCCCAAGCAAGGGCGGCGTGGTGGTCCTGACCAACGCCCTGAACAAGATCCTGGAGATCAACGAGGCCGATCTCTACGCCGTGGTGGAGCCCGGCGTCATCACCGCCAAATTCGCCACCGAGGTGGCTGCGCGCGGCCTGTTCTACCCGCCGGACCCCGGCAGCCAGGCCGTCTCCACCCTGGGTGGCAACGTGGCCGAGAACGCGGGCGGCCTGCGCGGGCTCAAGTACGGCGTGACCAAGGACTACGTCATGGGCGTGGACTTCTTCGACGTGGACGGCGAGATCGTGAAAAGCGGCTCGCGCACGGTGAAGTGCGTCACCGGCCTGAACCTCGCGGGCCTCATGGTCGGCAGCGAGGGCACCCTCGGCGTGTTCGAGAAGATCATCCTCAAGCTGACCCCGCCGCCCCTGGCCGCCAAGGCCATGATGGCCATCTTCGACGACGTGGCCAAGGCCTCTGAGACCGTGGCCGCCATCATCGCCGCCAAGATCGTGCCCGCCACCCTGGAGTTCATGGACAATTTCACCATCCGCACCGTGGAGGACTTCGCCCACGCCGGGCTGCCCGTGGACGCCAAGGCGCTCTTGCTCATCGAGGTGGACGGCCACCCCGGCCAGGTGGCTGACGAGGCCGAGAAGGTCGAGGCCATCTGCAAGCAGCTTGGCGCCACGCGCATCCAGGTGGCCAAGGACGCCGCCGAGCGCAACAAGGTCTGGGAGGCCCGGCGCGCGGCCCTCTCCGCCCTGGCCCGGATGAGCCCCACCACCGTGCTGGAGGACGCCACCGTGCCGCGCAGCAAGATCCCGGCCATGATGCAGGCCCTGGAGGGCATCGCCGGCAAGTACAAGCTGACCATCGGCACCTTTGGCCACGCGGGCGACGGCAACCTGCACCCGACCATCCTCACCGACCGCCGCAACAAGGAGGAGTGGCACCGCGTGGAGGCCGCCATCGACGAGATCTTCGAGGTGGCCCTGGCCCTGGGCGGCACCCTTTCCGGCGAGCACGGCATCGGCCTGGCCAAGAGCAAGTATCTGGAGAAGGAAACCAGCCGCGCCACCATCCTGTTCTCCCGTCGCCTCAAGAAGGCCCTTGATCCCAAGGGCATCTTGAATCCCGGCAAGATCATCGGCGAGTAGGGGGGAGTCGCCATGGCCGAGATGAAAGAACTGCTGAGCCTGCTCGGCGAACTCGACGACCAGCTGGTGGGCTGCATGCGCTGCGGCATGTGCCAGGCCGTGTGCCCCATCTACGCCGAGACCGGCCGCGAGGCCGACGTGGCGCGCGGCAAGATAGCCCTGCTGGAGGGCCTGGCCCGCGAGATGGTCAAGGACCCCGAGGGCGTGCAGGACAAGGTCATGCGCTGCCTGCTCTGCGGCTCCTGCGCGGCCAACTGCCCCAGCGGGGTCAAGGCCCTGGACATCTTCCTCAAGGCCCGCACCATTTTGACGGGCTACCTGGGCCTGTCCAAGGTGAAGCAGGCCATCTTCCGGGGCCTGCTGACCAAGCCCAAGCTCTTCAACACCATGCTCGGCGTGGCCGGGAAGTTCCAGGGGCTGTTCACCACCCCGGTGAACGACATCATCGGCTCGTCCTGCTCCAAGTTCCTCTCGCCGCTTCTGGGCGACCGCCACCTGATGCTGCTGGCCAAGACCCCGCTGCACAAGGAGGTGCCCAGCCTGGACACCCCGGCTGGCGCAAGCGGGCTCAAGGTGGCCTTTTTCCCGGGCTGCCTGGCGGACAAGATTTTTCCCCGCGTGGGCCAGGCCGTGCTCAAGGTCCTCAAGCACCACGGCGTGGGCGTATATCTGCCCGCAAACCAGGCCTGCTGCGGCATCCCGGCCCTGTCCTCGGGCGACCGCCAGAGCTTTGAGAAGCTGGTGCGCGCCAACCTGGACGTCTTCGCCCAGGGCGAGTTCGACGCCCTGGTGACCCCCTGCGCCACCTGCACCTCGACGCTCAAGAAGATCTGGCCGGCCATGGCCTCGGGCATGAGCGCCAAGGACCAGCAGCGCATTGCGGAGCTGGCGGACAAGGTGGTGGACGTCAACGCCTTTGTGGCCGACCGCCTGGGCCTGACGCCCCCGGAGCCCAGGCCGGGCGCGGCAAGCGTCACGGTGCACGATCCCTGCCACCTCAAAAAATCCCTCGGCGTCTCGGTCCAGCCGCGCACCGTGCTGCGCATGAACCCGGCCTATGCTGTGGTGGAAATGAACGCTTCTGATGCTTGTTGCGGCTGCGGAGGCAGCTTCACCTTGCAGCATGCGGAGATCTCAGCCAATATAGGGAGGCAGAAACGGGACAACATCGTGGGCGCAAACGCCCAGGTGGTGGCCACGGGCTGTCCTGCCTGCATGCTGCAGATCTCCGACATGCTTTCACGCTCCGGCGACCGGATCGCCGTGAGGCACCCCATGGAGATCTACGCAGAGTCACTCTAGCGAGGTCAGCTCCCGGCGTCGGGCCCCCGCCCCCACCCCCCCAGCACGCCGCCGCCGGGAGCCCCATGGAAGGGCATCAAAACCAAGGAGCGTATTCGTGGCAGACACCTTATTCGTCACCGGCGTGGAGCCCCGCAGCGGGAAATCCGCCATCGTGCTGGGGCTCATGCAACTCCTGTTGCGGGACATCCGGCAGGTGGCCTTCTTCCGGCCCATCATCAACGCCTCCGAGGCCACGGCCAAGGACCACGACATCAACCTTGTCCTCAGCCAGTTCAACCTGGACATGCGCTATTCCGAGACCTTCTCCTACACCATGCAGAAGGCCCGGGAGATGATCAACCAGGGCCAGCACGAGGCCCTGCTGGAGAAGGTCTTAAACGACTTCAACTCCCTCAAGGGGCGCTTTGACTTCATCCTGTGCGAGGGCACGGACTTTCTGGGCTCGGACCCGGCCTTTGAGTTCGACATCAACGCCGACATCGCCGCGAACCTGGGCTGCCCGGTGCTGCTCGTCTGCAATGCGCAGAAGAAGACCCAGGAGGAGATCGTGGCCTCCGCGCTGCTGACGGTTGAGTCCTTTGAGGACAAGGGCCTGGACATCCTGGCGGCCATCATCAACCGCGTGGAGGACGTGGACGGGGCGGGCATGGTGGAGGAGCTGCGCAGCCATATCCGCTGCCCGGAATGCTTCCCCATCTACGTCATCCCCGAGGAGCAGCGCCTGGGCAAGCCCACCGTGGCCGACGTGGTCAAGTGGCTGGACGCGCGCGTGCTCTACGGCCGCGACATGCTCTCGAACCTCGTGGACAGCTACGTCATCGCCGCCATGCAGCTGGGCAACTTCCTCAACTACATCGAGCGCGGCAGCCTGGTCATCACCCCCGGCGACCGCTCGGACATCATCCTGGGCTCCCTGGCCTCCCGGCTCTCCACCAACTATCCGGACATCTCGGGCATTCTGCTCACCGGCGGCCTCGATCCCTCGGAGTCGGTGCGTAAGCTCATCGAGGGCTGGGTGGGCGCGCCCATCCCCATCTTGATCGCCCAGGGCCACACCTACAAGACCGCGCGCATCCTCTACGACTTGTACGGGCGCATCGAGCCCGGCGACCAGAACAAGATCCAGTCGGCCCTGCGCGTGTTCGAGGAGCACGTGGACATGGCCGAGCTGCGGACCAAGCTGGTGGCCGCCAAGCCCACCACCGTGACGCCCAAGATGTTCGAGTTCAGCCTGATCCTGAAGGCCAAGACCCTGAAGCAGCACATCGTCCTGCCCGAGGGCACGGGCGAGCGCATCATGCGCGCGGCGGACATCCTCCTCAGGCGGGGCGTGGTGGACCTCACCCTGCTCGGCAAGGAGGCGGACATCCGCAACAAGATGTCCCAGCTGGGCCTGGAGCTGGAGGGCGTGCGCATCGTCGAGCCCCTCAAGTCCCCGAACTACGAGGACTATGTGCAGACCTACTATGAGCTGCGCAAGCACAAGGGCATCCGCGAGGAGGACGCCCGGGACCGCATGCTCGACCCGACCTTCTACAGCACCATGATGGTCCACAAGGGCCACGCCGACGGCATGGTCTCCGGGTCCATCACCACCACCCAGCAGACCATCCGCCCGGCCTTTGAGATCATCAAGACCAAGCCCGGCTCGAGCATCGTCTCCAGCGTCTTCTTCATGTGCCTGAAGGACCGCGTGCTGGTCTACGGCGACTGCGCCGTGAACCCGAACCCCACGGCCGAGGAGCTGGCCGAGATCGCGCTCTCCAGCGCCGAGACCGCGCAGCTCTTCGGCATCGAGCCCAGGATCGCCATGCTCTCCTACTCCACCGGCGACTCGGGCAAGGGCGAAGACGTGGAGAGGGTCATCCAGGCCACGAAGATCGCCCATGAGCGCGCCCCGCACCTGCTGCTGGAAGGCCCGTTGCAATACGACGCCGCCGTGGACATCGAGGTGGCCCACACCAAGATGCCGGAGAGCAAGGTGGCCGGCCGGGCCACGGTGTTCATCTTCCCGGACCTGAACACCGGCAACAACACCTACAAGGCCGTGCAGCGCTCCGCCCAGGCCGTGGCCATCGGCCCCGTGCTCCAGGGGCTGAACAAGCCCATCAACGACCTCTCGCGCGGGTGCACCGTGCCGGACATCGTGAACACCGTGGCCATCACCGCTATCCAGGCCCAGGCCGTGAAGAAGGGCTAGCGGGAACAGCCATGAACATACTCGTCATCAACACCGGCAGCTCCTCGCTCAAGTACCAGCTCTTCGACATGGCCGGGCCTGTGGTCATGGCCTCGGGGCTGGTGGAGCGCATCGGCGAGGGCGCCGCCAGGCTCATGCACAAGAAGCGCCCCGGCCAAGAGGGCGAGGCCGCCCTGACCCGCGAGGAGGCCATACCCGACCACGGCGCGGCCATGGGTTTGGTCATCGCGCTTCTGACCGACCCGGCCTACGGGGTCATCAAGGACGCCTCGGAGATCACGGCCGTGGGGCACCGCGTGGTGCACGGCGGCGAGCGCTTCCACGACTCCACCCTGGTCAACGCGGACGTGCTGGCGGCCATCCGGGCCTGCGTGCCCCTGGCCCCGCTGCACAACCCGGCCAACCTGACCGGCATCGAGACCGCGCGCGCCCTGTTCCCCGGCGTGCCGCAGGTGGCCGTGTTCGACACCGCCTTCCACCAGACCATGCCGCCCAAGGCCTTCCTCTACGCCCTGCCATACGAGCTGTACACGGAGCTCAACGTGCGCCGCTACGGCTTCCACGGCACCTCGCACCGCTATGTCTCGCGCGAGGCGGCAAGGATGCTGGGCCAGGCCCCGGAGGACACCAACCTCATCACCGTGCACCTGGGCAACGGCTCCAGCATCTGCGCCGTGAAGAACGGCCAGAGCGTGGACACTTCGCTCGGCATGACGCCCCTGGCCGGGGTCATCATGGGCACCCGCAGCGGCGACATCGACCCGGCCATCATCTTCTACCTGGCGGAGCGCAAGGGGCTCTCCCTGAGCGAAATCGACGAGATCTTGAACAAGAAGAGCGGGCTCAAGGGCATCTGCGGCCTGAACGACATGCGCGACATCCACAAGGCCGTGGCCGAGGGCGACACGCAGGCCAGGCTGGCCCTGGAGATGTTCGGCTACCGCAACCGCAAGTACATCGGTTCTTACATGGCGGTGCTCGGCCGCGTGGACGCCATCGTGTTCACGGCCGGCATCGGCGAGAACGATCCTGTCTCGCGCGAGCTGTCCTGCCGGGGGCTCTCAGCCCTGGGCATCATGCTCGACCATGAGCGCAACCTGTCCCCGGAGCATGGCGCGCGCGACATCGGCGCGGCAGACTCCCAGGTGCGCGTCTTGGTGATCCCGACCAACGAGGAGTTGGAGATCGCCAGACAGACCGCTGAGGTGCTGCGGGCCCGCTAAAGCAATTGTTGGCGGAGACCCCGTGCGGATGGTTGTCCGTGGCGGGAAGCAACGGATAACCATAGCGCAAGGAGGATTTCATGGAACCAACAGTGGCGGAAATCGTAACCTGGACACAAAAGTACATGCCTTTCGGAGACAGCTACCTGCTTCCGGCGCTGGTGGCGGGCATTCCCCTGTACATCCTCTTCTTCATGCTGGCCGTGCAGCGCAAACCCGGGCATCAGGCGGCCTTTGTGGCCACCTCGGTGGCCGTGCTGCTGTCCATCTTCGTCTGGGGCATGCCCGCCGGGCTGGCCCTGAACGCCACGGCCTACGGCGCGGCCTTCGGCCTGTTCCCCATTGTCTGGATCGTCATCACGGCCATCTGGATCTACAACATGACCGTTGAGTCCGGCGAGTTCGAGATCATCAAGAACTCCCTGGCCAGCATCACCGAGGACCGCCGCCTACAGGCCATCTTCATCGCCTTCGCCTTCGGCTCGTTCATCGAGGGCACGGCGGGCTTCGGCACGCCGGTGGCCATCACCGCGGCCATGCTGGTGGGCCTCGGGTTCAACCCGCTGTACGCGGCGGGCATCTGCCTCATCGCCAACACCGCGCCCGTGGCCTTTGGCGCCATCGGCATCCCCATCGTGGTGGCGGCCAAGGTCACGGACCTGGACATGATGAAGATCAGCGCCATCTGCGGACGGCAGCTGCCGTTTTTGGCCGTCATCATCCCCCTGTGGCTCTCCGTGACCATGAGCGGCTGGAAGCGCTCCATGGAGGTCCTCCCGGCCTGCATCGTGGCCGGCGTGTGCTTTGCTGGAACCCAGTTCGTCATGTCCAACTACCACGGCCCCTACCTGCCGGATATCGCCTCGGCCCTGGTGACCATTGTGGGCCTGGGCCTGTTCCTCAAGATCTGGAAGCCCAAGAACACCTGGCACTTTCCCGGCGAGACCGCGTCGGCCTGCGGCGCGGCCAAGTGCGACTACTCCATGGGCCAGGTCATCCGCGCCTGGGGTCCGTACATCATCCTGGCCTTCATGGTCCTGTTGTGGGGCCTTGATCCGATCAAGAAGGTTCTGGACGGCATCGTGCTGGTGAAGCTCCAGTGGGCCGGCCTGCACAACCTGGTCATCAAGACCGTTCCCGTGGTGGCCAAGGACGCCCCCTATGGTGCGGTGTTCAACCTGAACCTGCTCTCTGCGGCGGGCACGGCCATCCTGTTCTCGGGCCTGTTGTCCGTGCTGGTCATCCCGAACTACGGCTTCGGCAAGGCCTTTGCCTGCCTGGGCCGCACCGTGTACCAGCTGCGCTTCCCCATCGTGACCATCGCCATGATCCTGGGCCTGGCCTACATCATGAACTTCTCCGGCATGAGCTCGACCCTGGGCCTGGCCTTCACCGCCACCGGTGCCTGGTTCCCGTTCTTCGCGCCCATTCTGGGCTGGCTGGGCGTGTTCCTGACCGGGTCGGACACCTCGTCCAACGCCCTGTTCGGCGCATTGCAGAAGACCACCGCCAATCAGATCGGCGTGGACCCGGCCCTGTGCGTGGCGGCCAACTCCTCGGGCGGCGTCACCGGCAAGATGATCTCCCCGCAGAGCATCTCCGTGGCCACTGCGGCCACCAACATGGTGGGGCAGGAAGGCAACATCTTCCGCTTCACCCTCAAGCACTCCATCGCCATGGTGCTGTTCGTCAGCGTGCTGACCATGCTCCAGGCCTATCCCCTGAAGTGGATGCTGCCGTAGCCTTAAACCGCTTACTCCTGCGGGAGCGGGCCCTCCGGGGCCCGTCTCCCGCCAAATCTCCCGGTCCGCCCGATTTCGGGCGCCTGAACCCCGGCGGTGAGAGCACGTGCGTCTCCCGCCATTGCCCACAAAGACTTCTCACGAGGTGCGACCCATGAGCGATACCCAGCGACTGGCGGATTTGATGGCCGAAAAGGCCGGGCTTGTCTCGGCCATCGTGTCCCGGGTCAAGACCCTGGACGAGGCTTACGCCTACACCCTGGACGTGTGCGAGAAGAAGGAGGCCTGCCTGCTCTTGCCCGCCGGCTGCGAGGCGGACCTCTCCACCGGCGCGGGCGCGCTCTGCGAGACCAAGCAGGGCAAGATCATCGCCGCCCCGGCGCTCTCGGCCGAGCAGGCCGGGACCCTGGGCGCGCTCTGCGCCGCGCGCGGGGTCACCTTCATCACCGAGGGCATGCGCCAGCATCTGGCGGGCATTGACATCGGGTTCACCATTGCGAGCGCCGCCATCGCCGAGACCGGCACCTTTGTGCTCGACTCCAAGAGCGAGGAGCTGCGCCTGGCCACCATGATCTGCGAGGTGCACGTCTGCGTGGTGCCGGTGTCGGCCATCCGCGAGACGAGCTTCGAGGTCGAGGGCTTCCTGCGCACACTCAGCAAGGACGCCCCGGCCTACGTGGCCTTCATCACCGGCGCCTCGCGCACGGCGGACATCGAGCGCGTGCTGGCCATCGGCGTGCATGGTCCGCTTGAGCTGCACATCCTGCTTCTGGAGGACTAGGCCATGCAAAACGCACGCGATCTCAAGGAGTACAAGGGCGAGCTGCAAGGCGCCCTGGACAACGAATTCCTGCGCACCGCCATGGACAACTTCGCCGTGGCCTACCGCGTCAGCCGCGCCAAGGCCTTTGCGGGCATGGATGTGGACTCCCTGGTGCGCGACATCGCCAAGGCCAAGGACCAGGCCATGGCGCGCATGGACGAACTCTACGAGGAGTTCAAGAAAAACGCGGAGCGCATGGGCATCACCGTGCACCTGGCCAAGACCGGCCAGGAGGCCAACGAGATCATCGGCCGCATCGCCCAGAAGGCCAAAGTCAAGCGCATCGTCAAGTCGAAGTCCATGACCGCCGAGGAGACGCTTCTCAACCACCACCTGGAGGACCTGGGCCTGGTGGTCACGGAGACGGACCTGGGCGAGTGGATCATCCAGCTGCGCCACGAAGGCCCCACGCACATGGTCATGCCCGCCATCCACCTCTCGCGCTACCAGGTGGCCGACCTGTTCAGCGAAGTCACAGGGGCCAAGCAGGAGGGCGACATCCAGAAGCTGGTCAAGGTGGCCCGGCGCGAGCTGCGCGCCAAGTACGTGCAGGCCGACATGGGCATCTCCGGCGGCAACTTCGCCATTGCCGAGACCGGCACCATCGCCCTGTGCACCAACGAGGGCAACGGGCGGCTGGTGACGACCCTGCCGCGCGTGCATGTGGCCCTGGTCGGCCTGGACAAGCTGACCCCGAGCATCAACGACGCCCTGCGGGTCATCAAGGCCCTGCCCAGAAACGCCACGGGCCAGGCCATCACCTCCTACGTCACCTGGATCACCGGGCCGGGCGAGTGCAAGGCCTCGCCGGACGGCAAGAAAGAGATGCACGTGGTCTTTTTGGACAACGGCCGCAGCAAACTGGCCAAGGACCCGGTGTTCTCCCAGGTGCTGCGCTGCGTGCGCTGCGGCGCCTGCGCCAATGTCTGCCCGGTGTACCGCCTGGTGGGCGGCCACCAGTATGGCCACATCTACATCGGGGCCATCGGGCTCATCCTGACCTACTTCTACCACGGCCGCGAGAAGGCCAAGAACCTGGTGCAGAACTGCATCAACTGCGGCGCGTGCAAGGCCGTGTGCGTGGGCGGCATCGACCTGCCCCGGCTCATCAAGGAGGTCCATGCGCGCATCCAGGACGAGGAGGGCCACCCGCTCCAGAGCCAGCTGCTGGGCATGGTGCTGAAAAGCCGCAAGATGTTCCACGCGCTTTTGCGCTCGGCCCGGGCTGTGCAGAAGCCGGTCACCGGCGGCACGCCGTACCTGCGGCACCTGCCCATGATCTTTGCGCGCGGGCAGGACTTCCGGGCGCTGCCGGCCATCGCCGAGCAGGCCTTCCGCGACCAGTTCGAGTCCATCAGGCCCAAGGTCGCCAGCCCGAAGCTCCGCGTGGCCCTGTTCTCCGGCTGCGTGCAGGACTTCGTGTACCCGGAGCAGGCCGTGGCGGCGGTGAAGATTCTGGCCAGGCACAATGTGGCCGTGGACTACCCCATGGACCAGTCCTGCTGCGGCCTGCCGGTCCAGATGATGGGCGAGCGCGAGGCCAGCCGGAGCGTGGCCGCCCAGAACGTCCTGGCCTTTGACCCGGCGGCCTACGACTACATCCTGACCCTGTGCGCCTCCTGCGCCTCGCACCTGAAGCACGGCTACCCGGACCTCCTGGGCCAGGACCCCAAGCTGGGGGTGAAGGTGCAGCAGTTCGCCGACCGCGTCATCGACTTCAGCTCATTTGTGCACGACGTGCTCAAGGTGCAGCCTGAGGAGTTCCGGGCCGACGGCAAGAAGACCACCTACCATGCGCCCTGCCACCTCTGCCGCGGCCTGGGCGTCACCGAGGCCCCGCGCGAACTCATGGTCACGGGCGGGCTCAACTACATCCCGGCGGTGGAGGAGGACGTGTGCTGCGGCTTTGGCGGCACCTACTCCGTGAAGTTCCCGGAGCTCTCCGCCGAGCTGCTCAAGAAAAAGCTTGCGAACGTCGAGGCCACCGGGGCAGAACTCTTGCTCACGGACTGTCCCGGCTGCATCATGCAGCTGCGCGGCGGGCTGGAGACCAGGGGCAGCTCCATCAAGGTGCAGCACGTGGCCGAGGCCCTGGCCGAGCGGCTCAAGTAGGGGCGAAACTACAGTGATCCGGAGGAGGATGACATGAAGGACGTGCGCACAAAGGCCCGCGAGCTCATGGCGGGCTACTGCAAGGTCTGCCCCATCTGCAACGGCCGCGCCTGCGCCGGGGAAGTTCCCGGCATGGGCGGCCTGGGCACGGGCTCCTCGTTCATGAACAACGTCGCGGCCCTGGCGGCTGTGCGCTTCAACATGCGGCTCATCCACGGGGCCGAGACCCCGGACCCCGCAACGGAGATCCTGGGCCGCAAGCTGGCCATGCCCGTGCTGGCCGCGCCCATCGGCGGGGTCAGCTTCAACATGGGCGGCAAGATCACGGAACAGGAATACGTGGACGCGGTGCTCGGCGGCTGCGTGGAGCGGGGCGTCATGGGCTGCACCGGCGACGGCGTGCCCCCGCTCATCCACGAGTCCGGCTTCGCCGCCATCAAGGCCCTCGCAGGCGCTGGGATTCCCTTCGTCAAGCCCTGGGAGGACAAGGAGCTTTTTGAGAAGCTGGAGAAGGCTGCGGCCACCGGGGCCACGGCCATCGGCATGGACATCGACGCCGCCGGGCTTGTGACCCTGCGGCTCATGGGCCGCCCGGTGGGCCCCAAGACCGTGGCCAAGCTGAAGGACATCATCAACCATGTGCCTGCCAAGTTCGTGCTGAAAGGGGTCATGACCCCGGACGACGCCAAGCGGGCGGTGGATGCCGGGGCTGCGGGCATCGTGGTTTCCAACCACGGCGGACGCGTGCTGGACCACACCCCTGGCACGGCCGAGGCCCTGCCTGCCGTGGCCGCTGCGGTGAAGGGCCAGATCGCCATCCTGGTGGACGGCGGCGTGCGCACCGGCGGCGACGTGCTCAAGATGCTGGCCCTGGGCGCGGACGCCGTGCTGATCGGGCGGCCCTTCTGCACTGCGGCTCTGGGCGGAGGCAAGGAGGGCGTGGCGAAGTACCTGGACCAGGTGCGCGGCGAGCTGGTGCAGGCCATGGTCCTCACCGGATGTGCGACCGTGGCCGATGTGGGCCGGGACATCCTGTTCAAGGCGTAGGCGCGCCGGGCGCAGAGAAAGACAGAGGGAGCAACGCCAATGATCAAGCACATTGTGATGTGGACCCTGAAGGACGAGGCCTGCGGCGCGGACAAGGCCGCCAATGCCCGCAAGATGAAGGAGCTGCTGGAGGCGCTGCCCCCGCTCATCCCCGTCATCATTGATCTGGAGGTCGGCCTGGAGGTGTTTGCCGCCAGCCCGGCCTGCGACGTGATCCTGTACTCCACCTTTGCCTCCCGTGCGGACCTGGACGTTTATCAGGCCCACCCGGAGCACCAGAAGGTGGTGGCCTTTGTGAAAACTGTCGTGGCCGCGCGCAGCGTGGTGGATTACGAGATCTGAGCGCGGCGCTCCGCCTGCTTTCCAGAACGGCCCGGCTTCCGGGCCGTTTTCTTTTCCTTGCCAGGGCGCTACAGACAGGAATATCTCCTGATTGACCCTGGGGTTGCATGTGCGTTGCGGCGGTGGGCGACAGGCCTGGGCCTGCACCGGCCACTGTGCCAGAACCTCGTCCATTTCTGTTGTCAGCACCACTCCCCGGTGCTAGCATCGCTCATGGTCAGGGTTGATTATCTGCTGCCTGGCCTGGGGGTTTGAATGTCTGGTCCGGAGGAGAGGGCTACAGCTGTCAAGGCCTGCGGGGGCCTGCCCATGTCTCTGCGCACGGGCATCCTGTTCGGCATTCTGTTTGCCCTTGTGTGTGCAGCCAGGCCTGCGGGCGCCGCGCCCTCCGCCCAGCCGGAGAATATCTGCCTGCTGAGCATCGGCGCGGCCGGGCTCGGGGCGCTCTTCCTCCTGGGCTGCGGGGTGGGGCTGGGCTTGCTTGTATTCAACAGGCGCCTTTCCGGAAAAGTGCAGCAGCGCACCGTGGCCCTGGCCGCCAGCGAGGAGAAATACCGCCTGCTGGTGGAGCACCAGACAGACCTGGTGGTCAAGGTGGATACCGAGGGCCGCTTCCTGTACGTCAGCCCTTCCTATTGCCGCGTCTTCGGCAAACACGAGGACGAGCTTCTGGGCAAGACCTTTCTGCCCCTGGTGCACGAGGCGGACCTCCCGGCCACGCAGGAGGCCATGCGCGGCCTCTACGCCCCGCCGCACACCGCCTACCTTGAGCAGCGCGCCATGACCGCAGACGGCTGGCGCTGGTTCGCCTGGCGGGATTCCGCAGTCCTCGGACCGGACGGGCAGGTGGCGGAGATCATCGGCGTGGGCAGCGACATCACCGAACGCAAGCAGGCTGAAGAGGCAGCAGTCCGGGAGCGCGTGTTCACCAACGCGGTGCTCGACAGCGTTCCAGGCCTGCTCTATCTCTATGACGATCAGGGGCGGCTCATCCGCTGGAACAAGCGGCATCAGGAGATCACCGGCTACTCGGACGAAGAGCTCTCGCAGATGCACCTGCTCGACTGGTACAGGGACGACCAGCCAGCTCAGGAAAGGATCACCCAGGCCATCGAGCGGGTCATGCGCGACGGCTACGGCTTCGAGGAGGCCGAACTCCAGACAAAGGACGGGCGGAAGATCCTGTTCTACTTAACCGCCGTGCGCCTGGAGATCGACGGGCGCACGTATTTCACGGGCGTGGGCATCGACATCACGGACCGCAAGCAGGCCGAAGAGGAACTGCGGCGGTCGGAAACCCTGTTGCGCAACCTCAAGGAGAGCATCCCCGACCTCGTCTGGGTCAAGGACAAGAATGGCGTCTACTTAAGCTGCAATCCCGTCTTCGAGCGTTTATACGGCGCCAAGGAGAAGGATATCATCGGCCGCCGGGATCATGATTTCGTGAGTGCGGAGCTGGCCGAGTTCTTCCTGGAGAACGACCGCAAGGCCATGGAGCTGGACAGGCCCGTGCGCAACGAGGAGCAGCTGGTCTTTAAGGATACGGGCTATCAGGGCCTGTTTGAAACCATCAAGACGCCCATGCGCGACAATGCGGGCAACCTTGTCGGCGTGCTCGGCATCGCCCGCGACATCACCGAACGCAAGACGGCCATGACCGAGCTGGCCAAGGCCAAGCTCCAGGCCGAGGTCGCCAACCGCTCCAAGAGCGAGTTTCTGGCCAACATGAGCCACGAGATACGCACGCCGCTCAACGGTGTGCTGGGCATGCTCCAACTGCTCAAGGGCACGCCCATGGACATGGAGCAGGGCGACTACGTGGACAAGGCCCACGATGCGGCCCGGAGGCTTTTGTCGCTGTTGAGCGACATCCTCGACTTCTCCAAGATCGAGGCGGGCAAGCTGGCCCTGCGCATCGCACCCTTTGCCCTGGGCGATGTGTTCGAGATGGTGTCCACTGTCCTGGGCGGCGCGGCCATGAAGAAGGGCGTGTCCCTGCGGCTGAACCTGGACGAGTCCGTGCCCGGCAGCCTCCTGGGCGATGATGCGCGCATCCGGCAGATTCTGTTCAACCTCGTGGGCAATGCGCTGAAGTTCACCGCCTCGGGCTCCGTGCGGGTGCAGGCCTGGGCGCGCACCGGGCGCGGCGCGGACGGCATCTGGCTGTACTTAAGCGTTGCGGACACCGGGGTGGGCATCCCCGAGGCCAAGTTGGCCAGCATCTTTGACCGATTCACCCAGTCCGACACCTCCTATTCCAAGACATTCGAGGGGGCCGGGCTCGGGCTGGCCATCGTGCGGCGCATCCTGGACCTCATGGGCGGGGCTCTTTGCGTGGAGAGTGAGCCCGGCCAGGGCACCATCATGATCGTCGTCCTGCCGCTCAGGCCCGGTTCCGGGGCTGGGCAGCGCGCCCGCCGCGAGCTCGACGAGACCCCGGTCCAGGGCGCCGAGCCCCTGCGCATCCTCCTGGCCGAGGACGAGACCATCAGCCAGTTCGCCATGCGCGTGACGCTCCAGCGCATGGGCCACAGCGTCATGACCGTGGCCAACGGCCGCGCCGCGCTGGAGGAATTCCGCAGCGGCGTCTTTGACGCCATCCTCATGGACATCCAGATGCCGGAAATGGACGGGGTGGAGGCCACGTGCGCCATCCGCAGGGACAAGAGCCTGGGCGACCGGGCGCTGGTTCCCATCATCGCGCTCACGGCCTATGCCCTGGAGGGCGACCGCGAGAAGTTCCTGGCCGCAGGCATGGACGACTACGTGACCAAGCCGGTGTCCCTGGGCGAGTTGCAGCGCGCCCTGGGCAAGGTGCGCCGCAGGCCCTAGGGGCGCGGCAGGAATTATGCTTGGCCTTGCGGGGTGATTGCGCTAAGCGGCTGCTGCGCCGCGCGCCCGTGCGCCAGGCCAGCCCAAACATGTGAGGAGCACGCCATGACCACCGACGACACCACCGGACTGAAGCACCTGGGTTCCGGCCGCACCAGCTACGCCTTTGAGGAGCCCACAGCAAGCATCCTGGAGGCCTTTCCCAACAAGTACCCGCACCGCGCGTACCAGATCTGCTTCGAGCACCCGGAGTTCACCAGCCTGTGCCCCAAGACGGGCCAGCCAGACTTCGCCACCATCGAGATCACCTACGTCCCCGACCAGCTCTGCATCGAGACCAAGTCCCTCAAGCTCTATTTCACGGCCTATCGCAACCACGGCTCGTTCATGGAGACCATCACCAACAAGATTCTGGATGACCTGGTGAGCGTGTGCCAGCCCAGGATGATGCAGGTGGTGGCCCTGTTCAACCCGCGCGGGGGCACCAGCCTCACTGTGACGGCGGAGTACGTGCAAGCCGACGCAGCGCCCCTCGAAACGCGGTTTTAGCAGGGCAGAGAATTGCCTCCGGTGGCCGGGGCTCCGCCCCCGGACCCCCTCATACCAAAGCCGAAAGGGCTGGATCAGGTTCCTCCTGATCCAGCCCTTTCGGCGCAATGGGGGTTCCCAGGGGCCTCAGGCCCCTGGGCCGCCGGAGGCATCCTTCCTCTCTCTGTACTGCGCCCAGCCGGCCGCGCGCAGTGCGCAGGCCGGGCACGCGCCGCAGCCGTAGCCCCAGGCGTGGCGCGCGCCGCGCTGGCCGGTGTAGCAGGTGTGCGTGTGCTCCAGGATGAGCTCGACCAGGGCCGGACCGCCGAGTTCCTGGGCCAGCCGCCAGGTTTCGGCCTTGGTCAGCCACATGAGCGGGGTCTCGATGACCAGGCGTGTCTCCAGGCCCAGGTTGATGGCCACCTGCAGGGCTTTCATGGTGTCGTCGCGGCAGTCCGGGTAGCCGGAGAAGTCCGTCTCGCACACGCCGGTGACGATGTGCCTGTTGCCCCGGCGGTAGCTCTGGGCCGCAGCCAGGGTCAGGAAGATCAGGTTGCGGCCCGGCACAAAGGTGCTGGGCAAACCCGAAGCGGTCAGGGCGATCTCCACGCCGTGGGTCAGCGCGGTCTGGCCCATCTGCTGGAACACGTCCAGGGTCAGCAGGGTGTCCGGGCCGAGCTTCTGGTCCCAGTCCGGCTTGAGCGACCGGAAGCGGGCCAGGACCTCGGTGCGGCAGGAGAGCTCCACCGCATGGCGCTGGCCATAGTCAAAGCCCAGGGTCTCCACCCGGCGGTAGCGGGCAAGGGCCCAGGCCAGGCAGGTGGCGGAGTCCTGTCCGCCGGAAAAGACCACCAGGGCGCTGTCGTCTGCCGTTGCGGGCATGTCCGCTCCTACACGCCGCGCTTGTCTGGCGGCCAGATGTGCTTGTGCTGCTGCAGGTTCAGGCGCACGTCCAGCCCGTCGGCCAGAATCCAGGCCGCCAGCTCCTGCGGGGACAGCACCCCGAACTGCGGCGAGGCGTTGACCGTGTTGCGCGTGGGGTCGATGCGCGGGAGCAGCTCCAGCATGTGCGCGTAGTCGGCGCGGTCAGCCAGCACGAACTTGACCTCGTCGCGCCCGCGCAGGCGCGTGAGGTTGCCCAGGTCCATGCGGTCCTGCTCCCCGCTGCTTGGCCCCTTCATGTCCACGATGGCGATGACCTGTGGCGGCAGCACGCGGATATCCAGGCTGCCGTTGGTCTCCACCAGCACGGTGAGGCCAAGCTCCGTCAGCCCTGCGGCCAGTTCCGGGGTTTCGCTTTGCAGCAGCGGCTCGCCCCCGGTGATCTCCACCCGGCGGCAGCGTGTGGCCCGCACCTCGGCCACGATGTCGTCCACGCTGCGGGCCGCGCCGCCCTCGTAGGCATACGCCGTGTCGCAGTAGCGGCAGCGCAGGTTGCAGCCGGTCAGGCGCACGAAGGCGCAGGGCCAGCCGGCATGGCTGGACTCGCCCTGGATGCTCAGGAAGGTCTCGCAGACCTGGAGGCTCATGGCGCCTCCCAGTAGGTGACGCCCGCGCCCGGGGTCTCGGCCACGTGCACCCGGGAGATGCGCGCGGCGCTTGAGCCTGTTCCGATGTCGGTCCGGGCGGCCAGCAGGCGCGACAACTCCTCGAACAGGTGCCGGGCCAGGTTCTCGGCCGTGGGGTTTTGCGCGGCAAAGGGGGGCAGGTCGTTCAGGAAGACGTGGTCCAGGCTGCTGAGCGCCTCCTTGACCAGGGCCTTGATGTCGCGGAAGTCCAGGCCCATGCCCAGGTCGTTCAGCTCCGTGCAGAGCACGTACACCGTGACGCCCCAGTTGTGGCCGTGGGTGTTCCGGCAGTTGCCGGGATAGCCGTCGAGGCGGTGGGCGGCGCAGAATTCCGCGCTCACGCTGAGTTCGTAGGAGCGTTTCATGGATCGGATGCTACGGTTTCGTTGCGTGAGCGTCAATACTGCGCCGGGCTGCTGGCCCCAGGCCAAGGGGGGGGGGCGCTGAAAAAGGCCCCGGAACTGCTGCTCCGGGGCCTTTGTTGTGCTTTGAATCTGGTCTAGGCTACGCGCCGCGCCTTATTTCCCGCCCCGGCCATCGTCGCAGGGGCCGTTCTTGCCGCCGGTGTGCTCGGCCACCGAGGCCGTGGTGCAGCCCTTGAGGCCGCCCTTGGCCGGGGCCTCCGCCGCCGCCGGAGCAGCCGGAGGGGTGAGGCTGTCCTGGCCGTCCTCGGCGCAGGCGAGCTTGGGGTCGTCCATGAGCTTGAGCAGCTGGTAGCGCTTCATGTACGCGGTCTCGATGCCCGCGCGCAGGCGCCTCGACTCCTCGGGCATGGACTTCTCCAGGGCGGCGTAGCGCTGCTCGCCGGAGAGGAAGGCCTGCAGGGTGCCGTCCGGGGCCTTGGACTCCAGCTTGAAGGGGTTCTGCCCCTGCTCGGCCAGCTGCGGGTTGAAGCGGTACAGCGGCCAGTAGCCGGAGGTCACGGCCAGCTTGCCCTCTTCCTGGCTCTTGCCCATGCCCTTCTTGATGCCCTGGTTGATGCAGGGCGCGTAGGCGATGATGAGCGACGGGCCGGGGTAGGCCTCGGCCTCCAGGATGGCCTTCAGGGTCTGGTTCTTGTCCGCGCCCATGCTGATGCTGGCCACGTAGACATAGCCGTAGGTCATGGCCATGCGGCCCAGGTCCTTCTTGCCGGTCTTCTTGCCGCTGGCCGCGAACTTGGCGATGGAGCCAAGCGGCGTGGCCTTGGAGGACTGGCCGCCGGTGTTGGAGTAGACCTCGGTGTCCATGACCAGGATGTTCACATCCTCGCCGCTGGCCAGCACGTGGTCCACGCCGCCGTAGCCGATGTCATAGGCCCAGCCGTCTCCGCCGAAGATCCAGACGCTCTTCTTGGTCAACAGGTCGCCCATGCTGGCGATCTCGGCCAGCAGCGGGTCCTTGGCCTTGGTTGGGGTCTTGGTGGCCAGCAGGGTTTTCAGCGTGTCGCCGCTTGCGCGGGAGGTTGCGGGGTCGCTTTTTCCGGCCAGCCAGGCGCTCGCCGCAGCCTTGATCTCGGCCGAGGCCTTGGAGTCCTGCACCTGGCCCATGAGGTCCACAAGCTTGGCGCGGCGCTGGTTGATGGCCATGGTGAAGCCGAAGCCGAACTCGGCGGCGTCCTCGAACAGGGAGTTGCTCCAGGCCGGGCCAAAGCCTTCCTTGTTGACGCAGTAGGGGCTGGCCGGAGCCGAGGCGCCCCAGATGCTGGAGCAGCCCGTGGCGTTGGCGATGATCATGCGCTCGCCAAAGAGCTGGGTGATGAGCTTGACGTAGGGGGTCTCGCCGCAGCCTGCGCAGGCGCCGGAGAACTCCAGGAGCGGCTGCTGGAACTGGCTGCCCTTGAGGCTCTCGCGCCTGAGCAGGTCGCTCTTGAGGCTGACAGTCTCGGAGAACACATGGTTGGGCACCTGGAGCGTGGTCTGCGAATCCAGGGGCTTCATCTCCAGGGCCTTGGTCTTGGCCGGGCAGATGTCCGCGCAGTTGCCGCAGCCCATGCAGTCCAGGGTGTTGACCTGGATGCGGAAGGTGAGGCCGGTGAGCTCCTTGCCCAGGGCCGGAATGGTCTCGAAGCCCTTGGGGGCCTTCTTGGCCTCGGCCGCGTTGAGCAGCACCGGGCGGATGGCGGCGTGGGGGCAGACCACGGCGCACTGGTTGCACTGGATGCAGTTTTCCTTGACCCACAGCGGCACGTTGATGGCCACGCCGCGCTTTTCGTACTTGGCGGTGGACACCGGGAAGGAGCCGTCCGGGTTGAAGGCGGAGACAGGCAGGCTGTCGCCCTTCTGGGCCAGGATGGGCCGCATGACGTCGGACACGAAGGCCGGGACCTTGGCGCCGGCAGCGGCCTTGTCCGCAGCCTTGGCCCAGCTGGCGGGCACCTTGATCTCGATCAGGTTGGCCAGGGTCTGGTCCACGCCGTCCACGTTCATCTTGACGATCTTGTCGCCCTTCTTGCCGTATTCCTTCTGGATGGAGTCCTTGAGAAGGGAGATGGCCGTGGCGATGGGCAGGACCTTGGCCAGCTTGAAGAAGGCCGTCTGCATGATCATGTTGATGCGGCCGCCCAGGCCCACGGCCCCGGCGATCTTCACCGCGTCGATGGTGTAGAGCTTGAGCTTCTTCTCGGCGATGGTGCGGCGCGTGGCGGCCGGGAGGTTCTGCTCCATGTCGGCCACGGTGCTCCAGGTGGAGTTCAAGAGGAAGGTGCCGCCGGGCTTGATGCCCTCGAGCACGTCGTAGATGTGCACGTAGCCGGACTTGTGGCAGGCGATGAAGTCCGCAGCCTCCACCAGGTAGGTGGACTGGATGGGCTTTTTGCCGAAGCGCAGGTGCGACACGGTGATGCCGCCGCTCTTCTTGGAGTCGTAGGCGAAGTAGCCCTGGGCGTAGAGCGGGGTGTTGTCGCCGATGATCTTGATGGCGCTCTTGTTGGCGCCCACCGTGCCGTCCGAGCCCAGGCCCCAGAACTTGCACTGCACGGTGCCCGTGGGCGTGGTGGCCAGGGCCGGGCCCAGGGGCAGGGAGGTCTTGGTGACGTCGTCCTCGATGCCCACCACGAAGTGGTTCTTGGGCTTGGGCCTGGTCATGTTCTTGAACACGGCCTTGACCATGTTCGGACGGAACTCCTTGGAGCCCAGGCCGTAGCGGCCGCCTACAATCTGCGGCAGGTTCTGGCCGCGCTCCATGAAGGCGGTGCAGATGTCGAGGTACAGGGGATCGCCCAGGGCGCCCGGCTCCTTGGTGCGGTCGAGCACGGTGATCTTGGCAACGGTCTTGGGCAGCACGGCGAAGAACGAGGCGGCGTCAAAGGGGCGGTACAGGCGCACCTTGATGAGGCCGACCTTCTCGCCCTTGGTCAGCATGAGGTTGATGACCTCCTGCACGGTCTCGCAGCCCGAGCCCATGGCCACGATGATGTTGGTGGCGTCGGGCGCGCCCACGTAGTCAAAGGGTTTGTACTTGCGGCCCGTGAGCTTGCCGACCTTTCGCATGGCCTCTTTCACGATGCCGGGAACCGCATTGGTGTAGGAGTTGGCGCGCTCGCGTCCCTGGAAGTAGATGTCCGGGTTCTGGGCCGTGCCGCGCAGGCACGGGTGCTCGGGGTTCAAGGCCTTTTTGCGGAACTCGGCGATCTTGTCATGGTTCACCAGTTTGGCCATGTCCTCGTAGTCGATGACCTCGATCTTCTGGATCTCGTGCGAGGTCCGGAAGCCGTCGAAGAAGTGCACAAAGGGCACGCTGGATTCAATGGCGGCAAGGTGCGTCACCAGGGCCAGGTCCATGCACTCCTGCACCGAGGAGGAGGCCAGGAAGGCGAAGCCGGTCTGGCGGCAGGCCATGACGTCCTGGTGGTCGCCGAAGATCGACAGGGCGTGGGCCGCGATGGCCCGGGCCGAAACATGGAAGACGCCGGGCAAAAGTTCGCCCGAGATTTTGTACATGTTCGGGATCATGAGCAAGAGGCCCTGGGAGGCGGTGAAGGTTGTGGTCAGCGCGCCTGCGGCCAGGGCGCCGTGCACGGCGCCTGCTGCGCCTGCCTCGGACTGCATCTGGCGGATGTTCACCACCTGTCCAAAGATGTTCTTCAGGCCCTTGGCGGCCCATTCGTCGGCGATCTCGCCCATGGTGGAGGAAGGCGTGATCGGGTAGATGGCCGCTGCCTCGCTCATGGCATAGGCCACATGCGTGGTGGCCGTGTTGCCGTCCATGGTCTTCATTTTTTTTGCCATGCTCATGTCCCTCTTTCTTGTGTTCTGGGGGTTTGGGCGGTTGGTAGCGTCTGTGGGACGTAGATCAAAATAGAAGAGTTGGCAACTTGTGTGCCAAAAGGAACATGATGATTTTTTATCTTTTATATTGGAATGTTGATGCGTATTCCGCGCAAAAACTGCCCTGCCTGAGGCGGTTTTGTCCGAAAAATCGGCCTGCGGCCAAGAAGGGTGGAAGGCAAGGCGCAGGGCAGTCTGCGCAGCCCTTGGCCGCCTGTCCGCTCCGCCGGACAAGAACAGGCTGGCGTCCGGTCGCGATGTGCGCTACGTATTGGAGAGTGTGGGAAAAGCCGCAGCCGCCACGGGAGTCCCATGGACCAGTGTGAACTCACCCCGCCCCCAGGCCGCTGGGCCAGGGCCGCAGGCCACCTGACCAGCCTGCTGTTGTTCTTCACCTGGTGGCCCCAGGTGACCAGGAGGACGCTCAAGGCCGACCTCTGGGCCGGGCTCACGGGCGCGGTCATCGTGCTGCCCCAGGGCGTGGCCTTTGCGGCCATCGCCGGGCTGCCACCGGTATACGGCCTGTATGCGGCCATGGTGCCGGTCCTGGTGGCCGCGCTGTTTGGCTCGTCCTACCACCTGGTTTCCGGCCCCACCACGGCCATCTCCCTGGTGGTCTTCGCCAATATCAGCACTTTCGCCGACCCCGGCAGCGCGGAGTACATCCGCCTGGTCCTGACCCTGACCCTTCTGACCGGCCTGTTCCAGCTGGGCCTGGGCCTGGCGCGCCTGGGCGCGGTGGTCAACTTCGTGTCCCATTCCGTGGTCACGGGCTTCACCGCCGGGGCGGCCATCCTCATCGCCACCAGCCAGCTCGGAGCCTTCCTGGGCTTGGACCTGCCGCGCAGCGGCACCTTTCTGGCCACCTGGGGGCACATGCTTCGCTCCCTGCACCAGGTCAACGGCTATGTGCTCGGCATCGGCGCGGGCACCATGCTCCTGGCCGTGGTCATCCGGCGCTTCTGGCCCAAGCTGCCGGTGCTGCTCCTGTCCCTGATCGCGGCCAGCCTCTTCAGCCTAGCTGTGGACGGCCCGGCGCACGGGGTGCGGCTCGTGGGGGCGCTGCCCGAGTCCCTGCCACCCTTCACGCCGCCCAACTTCGGCCTGGACGACCTGCGGCTTTTGGTGCCTGGCGCCCTGGCCGTGTCCATGCTCGGCCTGGCCGAGGCCGTCAGCATCGCCCGGGCCGTGTCCGCGCGCTCCCAGCAGATGATCGACAACTCGCGCGAGTTCGTGGGCCAGGGCCTGGCCAATGTGCTGGGCAGCCTGTTCTCGGCCTATGCCTCGTCCGGCTCCTTCACACGCACCGGGCTGAACTTCGAGGCCGGGGCCAAGACGCCCCTGGCTGCGGTGTTCTCGGCCCTGCTCCTGGCCGGCATCGTCCTGCTCGTGGCCCCGCTCACGGCCTATCTGCCCGTGGCGGCCATGGCCGGGGTCATCCTGCTCGTGGCCGTGAACCTGGTGGACCGGCACGGCATCCGGCACATCATCCGCACCGACAAGAACGAGACCGGCATCCTGGCCGTGACCTTCCTGGCGATCCTCTTCGTGCAGATGGAGTTCGCCATCTTCTGCGGGGTCATCCTCTCCCTGCTCATGTACCTCCGGCGCACCTCGCACCCGAACTTCACGGTGCTGGCCCCGGACCCGGAAAACCCGCGCCACCCGCTCGTCAACGTGCTGCGCAAGGAGCTCAAGGAATGCCCGCAGCTCAAGATCCTGCGCCTGGACGGGAGCATCTTCTTCGGCGCGGTGAACCATATCTCCGAGGAGCTGCACCGCATCATGGACACCTTTCCGGAGCAGTGCCACATCCTCATCGTGGGCTCCGGCATCAACTTCATCGACGCCAGCGGCTGCCACATGCTCTTCAACGAGGCCTTGAGCCTCAAGCTCTCGGGCCGGGACATGTTCTTCTGCTCGCTCAAGGGCGAGGTGCTGGAGGTGCTGCGGCGCGGCATGTGCCTGAAGCGCCTGGGCGGCGAGCACATCTTCGAGTCCGAGGGGCTGGCCCTGGCCCACATGGTGCCCCGGCTGGACCCGGAGCGCTGCGCCTGCTGCCCGAAGCGGGTCTTCCGCGAGTGCGCGCACATGCCCGGCGGCGAGGAGCACGTCCACGCGCCGGCGCCAGCGTCCGCAGAGCCTGTCTAGGAGACGAGCAGCCTTAGTGCGTCGCGCACGAAGAGCGCGGCGTAGACGAGCAGCATGACGCCCAGCCCCCGCATCACCAGCACATAGCCCCGGCTGCCCAGCACCGGCCCGGAGCGCCAGGTGAAGAGCGCCACGCCGAGCTTGGCCGCGCAGATGGTCAGGGAAAAGGCGCCCAGGAAGCAGGCCAGGGTGAGCCAGCCGAGGCCCAGGGACTCAAGCGCCAGGGGCGCGCCCACGGTCATCCAGAACAAATACGGCCCGGGGTTCAGGAAATTGGCCAGCACGCCCTTGCGGATGCTGTTTGGCCCTTTTGCCGGGCGCTGGCCCCCAAGTCCTTTGTCGGGTCCGGAGCCGGGCGGTCGAAAGCGGAGGCAGCCGAGTGCGCAGTACAGCAGGAAGGCGCTGCCGCAGAGGGTGATGGCCCCCAGGATGGGGCCGTGCCCGCCCGCGCTTTTGGTCAGCAGGATGGCCGCCAGGATGATGGGCGTGTCCGTGAGCAGGGGGGCCAGGGCCACCTTGCCGCCCTCGCGCGGGCCGTGGGCCAGGGTCTGGGCAATGACCAGGGCCAGCAGCGGGCCGGGGGTGAGGCCTGCGGACAGCCCAAAGGCCGCTCCCGAAAGGGCTGCGGTGGCCAGGCTGGTGATCATGGGCACGGGCTCACGAGCCGGAGGAGGCACCGGGCAGGAAGGTCTGCATGAAGGCCTCGGCCTGCTCCTCGCCCAGGGGCCGGGAGAACAGGTAGCCCTGGAAGTACTCGCAGCCCAGGTCCGTGAGGATGGTCTGCTGGCCCAGGGTCTCCACGCCTTCGGCCACCACGTCCAGGCGCAGGCTCGTGGCCAGCTGGATGATGGTGCGCACGATCTCCAGGTTGTCCTTGCCCGCCTCCAGCATGCGCACGAAGGAGAGGTCGATCTTCAGGTGGTCCAGGGGCAGCCTGGTCAGGTAGGCCAGGCTGGAGTATCCGGTGCCGAAGTCGTCCACCGAGAAGCTCACCCCCATCTCGCGCAGCTCTTGCAGCTTGGCCAGGACCATGGAGCCGCTCTGCATGAGGGCCGTCTCCGTCACCTCCAGCTTGAGGTTCTTGGCTGGCAGGCTGGTGTCCTGCAAGATTTCGCGCATGCGCGGCAGGAAGTCCAGCTTGGGCACCTGCTGGGGCGAGAGGTTCACGGAGAGCACGGCGTCCGCCATGTGCGGATAGCGCTCGCGCCACTTGCTCAGGATGCGGCTGCCCTCGCGCAGGGCCCAGTAGCCCAGCTCCACCACCTTGCCCGAGTCCTCGGCCACGGGGATGAACTCGCCGGGCATGATGAGCCCGCGCTCCGGGTGCCGCCAGCGGGCCAGGGCCTCAAAGCCGAAGAGCTGGCGGCTCTCGCCCAGCTGGAGGATGGGCTGAAACTCCAGAAAGAACTCGCCCCGGGCCAGGGCCCGGTCCATCTCGTTCTCCAGGCGGCCCACGCTCTGGGTCCGGCGCAGCATGGACGGGGTGAAGCTCTTGATGCGGTTCCGGCCCTGGGTCTTGGCGCGTTGCATGGCCAGGTTGGCGTTGCGCAGGATCCCCTCGGCGCTCGAGGCCGGGGTCTCGCCCAGGGCCAGGCCGATGCTTGCGGTGATGGTGAGCTCCTGGCCCTCCACCAGGAAGGGCTGCGCCAGCTCGTGGCGGATGCGCTTGATGGCCTGGATGGGGCGCTTGTAGCTGTCGAACTCCTCCATGAGCACCACGAACTCGTCGCTGCCGATGCGGGCCACGGTGTCCAGCTCGCGCACTGTGGCGCGCAGGCGGCGGGCCGTTTCCACAAGCACCGCGTCCCCGGCGGTGTGGCTCAGGGTGTCGTTGATGTTCTTGAAGCGGTCGAGATCGATGTAGATGATGGCGTAGCGGTAGTCGGGCCGCCTCTTGGCGCGTTGCAGGGCGGTCTCGATGCGCTCCAGGCACATGGCCCGGTTGGCGATGCCCGTGAGCTGGTCCTGCTGGGTCAGGTGGCGCAGGCGCGTTTCCATGAGCTTGCGCTCGGTGCGGTCCAGGAACATGCAGGCGATGTGCCCGGGCTCAATCTGAAAGCAGTGCATCTCAAAGGCCCCGGCGGTGTGCGCGTCGCGGTACTCCAGATGCTCGGTGTGCCAGGGCTCGCCCGTGGTGCAGACCTGGCGGAAGTTCTCAGGCGCCTCGGTCCCCTGGAGACCGGGAAAGGCCTGCTCCACGGGCAGCCCCACCAGGGGGCTGTGCTCCACGTGCATGAGCTTGTCTGCAGCTGGGTTGGCCCCGGAGAAGATGAGCGTGCCGTCCTCATCCAGGCTGAACAGGTGGATGCCCATGGGCGAGGCCTTGAGCAGGTTCCGGTAGCGGCGCTCGACGTCGGAACGTGGCCGTGGAGCCGTGTCGCCATGGGCGGGCTTGGTGCTGGCCGCTTTGGTGGGGCGCTTGGCTGGCATGGTGTCCCGTTGGTTCAACGTCTCTGAATTCCGGTACATAGTAGCATCATCAACGGGAGATGGGAAGCAGGCGTAGGGTGATTTGCGTAGTCGCTCTGGACGCGCTCCTTGGCCTTGTGCTAGCCAGTGCCTGGGCCGCAGCAAGGCCTGAGTCAAATGCAACTGCACGGAGGTTGTGGATGTTCAAGGAGTTCAAGGAATTCATCATGCGCGGCAATGTCGTGGACATGGCCGTGGGCGTTGTCATCGGCGCGTCCTTCGGCGGCATCGTCAAGTCCCTGGTGGACGACGTGCTCATGCCGCCCATCGGTCTGCTGCTGGGCCGGGTGGACTTTTCCAACCTCTACCTGATCCTGCGCGAGGGCGCCACGCCCGGCCCCTACGCCGCCCTGGCCGAGGCCAGGAAGGCCGGGGCCGTGACCCTGAACCTGGGCCTGTTCGCCAACACGGTGATCAACTTCCTCATCGTGGCCCTGGCCATCTTCCTGGTGGTGCGCACCGTGAACCGCCTGCAGGCCATGCAGAAGGCCAAGCAGCCCGAGGCCGCGCCCAGCACAAAGGAATGCCCCTTCTGCGCCAGCACCATCAGCCTCAAGGCCGTGCGCTGCCCGCAGTGCACCTCGGAGCTGGCGGGGTAGGCACGCTTTTTCCCTGCACCGCAGCGGGTGCGTCTTCTTTCGTCCCTGGCCAGTACGCGTATGCATGATCCGGAAGGTGCGTACTCACTCCCGTACGCACGGTTGTCTGTGAGGCGCAGCTGGCGCAGGGCGATGTGATGATTTATGCAGGGGTATTGCATCTTTGTTGTGGGTCTGCTACGCACTGGCTAGGGTGAAAAAATCTGTTTATGAGTCTGTTGTTCGCATGAGGAATTTAGCAGTACGTATTTTTGGGCCGCTTGAGCAGTTCAATTGCGACGGCTGGAGCATACTGTAACAGTCATTCACTTATACTGTATCGCATACTGTTTGAATGGCCTGGACGGGGTGCTGCCGCCATGGTCTGGCGCAGACAGCCGGAGGTTTCTTCATGCCGCTCAAGAAGCTGAACAGCCTGCATGCCCGCCTCTTCGCCATCGTGCTGCTGGTCATGCTGCCCATGCTGCTCATGGCCCTTTTCATGGCCCGGGACCGCTACCAGGAGGCCAGGAGCACGGCCGTGCAAAACAGCCGGCACCTGGCCAAGGCCTACGCGGCCGACGGCAAGGCCCTGTTCGACCGGGCCAGGCTTCTGATGGTCGAGATCGCTGCGCTGAACGCGGTGCGCAGCCTGGACAGCGCCGCCTGCGCCGAGATCCTGGCCACACTGGGGCGGGAGCACCCAGAATACGGCGCCATCAGCCTGAGCCGCCCGGACGGCAGGCTCATCGCCAGATCCCAGAACCGCCCAGAGCAGCCTTCCCCGTCTGGGGCGGGCTGGTTCAACGACCTGCTGCGGAAACAAGCCTTCGTGGTAGGCAGCTATCAGGGCGGCAGCGGCGGCGAACCGGCCCGGCTGCCCCTGGCCCAGCCGGTGCTGGCCCAGCAGGACGGCAGCCTGCTGGCCGTGCTGAGCATGTCCCTGGACCTGAAGGCGCTGGCCGACGTGCTGGACGACATGCCCCTGCCCGAGGGGGCGGCGGTGTCCATCCTCGACCGCTCCGGGATCATGCTGGCCCGCTTCCCTGTTGAGCCCCAGGCCGTGGGCCGGCCTGCGCCCGAGGCCGACAGCTTCCTGCCGAAGCTCCTGGCCGGCGGGCAGGACACCTGGGAGGCCAGAGGCGTGGACGGGGTGGAGCGCCTCTACTTCCTCGCCCCCCTGCTGGATGAGAAGGAGCAGGGCATCTTCCTGCGCATCGGCATGCCCTCGGCAGTGGCCTTTGCCGCCGCCCAGCACGGGCTGGTCCGGAACCTCTCCTTTGTCGCGGCCATGAGTGTCCTGGCCCTGTTCTCCACCTGGCTCTTCAGCAACGTCTTCGTGCTGCGCCAGGTCAAAACGCTGTGGCTGGCGACGAAGAAAATGTCCGCAGGCGACTTCAGCCACCGCATCGGCGAAACCGGCAGCGGTGAGCTGGCCGACCTGATCATGGCCTTTGACGGCATGGCCCAGGAGCTGGAGTCCAGAACCTCCCTGCTCATTGCGGCGGAGCACAAGTACCGGAAGCTCTTCGAGGACTCCGTGAACGGCATTTTCCAGACCACCCCGGAGGGGCGCATCCTGGAGGCCAACCCGGCCCTGGCGCGAATCCTGGGCTTCGGCTCCCCGCAGGAGCTGATCAACGGCGTCGGCGACATCGCCAGCCAGCTCTACGCCGAGCCAGAGCTGCGCCAGGAGGTGCATACCCGCCTGAAGCGCGACGGCGTTCTCTCGGGCTTTGAATTCCGCGCCAGGCGCGTGGACGGCGAGCAGATCTGGCTCTCCATCGATGCCCGGGCCGTTCTGGGCCAGGACGGGACCATCGCCTATTACGAGGGTTCCGCTTCAGACATCACCTACCGCAAGATGATCGAGCAGGAACTCCGGAACAAGCAGGAGAAGTTCCAGGCTTTGCTGGACAATTCCCCGGCCCTGATCAGCATCAAGGACGCCGAGGGGCGGTACGTTCTGGTCAACCGCAGGCACCAGGAGCTGCACGGCCTGGACCAGGGGGTCATCGGCAAGAGCGTGGACGACTTCTTCCTGCCGGAGGAGGTCCGGCTCATCCGTGACGAGGACCGCCAGGTGCTGGCCGGGGGCAAGCCCCTGACCTTCCGGCATTCCCTGTCCATCCAGGGCGTCCGCCATCATTTCATGGCCGTCAAGTTTCCGCTCTACGACAACTCCGGCCGCCCGGACCGGGTGTGCGGCATTTCCTATGACATCACGGACTATGAAAAGGTGCGCGAGGCCCTGCGCCAGAGCGAGGAGAAGTACCGGACCATGATCCAGACCTCGCCGGACCTGATCTGGATGCTTGATCCCCGTGGCATCGTGGTGGAGGCGAACAACGCCAGCAACGACCTGCTCGGCTATGACCCGAAGGCTTTGCGCGGCATGCATTTCCACCAGATCTTTCATCCGGAGGACGTGCTTGAGCATGACCGGGAGCAGATACTGTCCCAGCATGTGGGGTTGCGCAAGAAGTCGAAGGCTTCGCCCAAGCTGATCAACGAGCGCAGGCAGCTGCCCAGGTCCACCAAGAGCCTGAACGTGCGCCTGATCCCCAAGGCCAGCGAGGGCCAGGCGCCGGACCCCCGCCACTTTGAGCTGTCCTCCTGCGGGCTGTGGCAGAACATGGTCTTTCAGGGCACCATGATGGTCATCCGGGACATCACCGAGCGCAGGCGGGCCGAACTGGCCCTGCGCGAGAGCCAGGATCTGCTGGCCTACACGCAGGGCATCGGCAAAATCGGGGGCTGGTCCATCAACCTCGACACCAGGGAGCGCAAGTGGACCCTGGAGCTGGATCGGCTCCTCGGCCTCAAGGGCGCCCCTTTGCCCGACATCGACGAGGCCGCCGGGTTTGTCGCTCCCGAGGACCATGCGCAGTATGCCGAGGCGATGCACAGGGCGGAGGAACTGGGCGAGCCCATCGACGTGGAGCTGCGCCTTGCGCAGCAAGGGACCAGCCACCACTGGGTGCGGCTCATGGGCAAGCGCGTGGACAGCGGCGGCGTGCGGGTGCTGAGCGGCTCGGTTCAGGACATTACGGACAAGAAGAACCTGGAGAAGTTGCGCGATGACATCGACAACATCATCCGGCACGACCTGAAGACGCCGCTGAACGGCATCATCAACCTCCCCCAGCTCATGATGGGCGACCCGAACCTGACCCCTGACCAGGTCGAGTATCTGCGCTACATTGAGGAGGGCGGCAAGAAGATGCTGCGCCAGGTCGAGATGTCGCTCGATATCATGAAGATCGAGCGCGGCCAGTTCCAGTACAAGCCGTACCCGTTCGATCTCCTGGGGATTGTCAGGAGCATCGAGGCTGAGATGCAGGAAGTTGCGGAGCGCAAGAAGCTTTCTGTGGAAATATTCCTGCATGGAGAGCTGGCGACGGATTCCAGCAGCTTCGTCGTCCGCGCCGAAGAGCGGCTCTGCTACCCGATGCTGTCAAACCTCATGGCCAACGCCATTGAGGCCTCGCCAGCCGGAGAACGGGTCACCCTCGCCCTGTCCGAGGACACAGAGCAGCTCGTCAGCATCCGCAACATCGGCGCCGTGCCTCTGGAGATCCGGGAGCGCTTCTTCGAGAAGTTTGTGACCAGCGGCAAGTTCAAGGGCACGGGGCTGGGCACCTACTCGGCGAGCCTCTTCGCCAGAGCCCAGGGCGGCAGCGTGGAGCTTGACGCCAGCGAGGAGGGCGCGACCACAGTGCTTGTGCGGCTGCCCAAAAACAGCGCTCCGGGGATAGTCTGACTCAAACCGGCTTGGGCTCGCGGAACGGGTTGCGGTGCGCCGCGACCATGAACAGGTACGGGTAGTTGACCTTGAGGTGGCGCATGTAGTCCAGCCACTGCCGGGCCAGCAGGCGGTAGGCGCGCTCCACGTCGCCGCAGACGTGGGTGGTGTCGGCTGCGCTCATGGCCGTGAGGTCGAAGCGGAACTCCAGCTCCTCCTTGATGTGCAGCACGGCCCAGAGCAGGTCCGTGAAGGTCTCGTGCTCCAGCAGGTTGGGGTTTTCCAGCAGCCGGACGAGCAGGGGACTTTTCTCGTTCAGAAAGGCCTTGATGTCCGTGAGCCCGGTGGCGTCCACAGCAATCTGGTACGAGTGCCCGGAGATGGACGCGGCGTATTTGCGGAAGCACTGCTCGGACCAGCCGCCGTCCTCGGGCAGGCGCGCGCGCAGGCCCTCCAGGTCCGTGTCCAGCAGGGCGCACTTGCGCAGCAGCCTGGTTCCGGCCTCGCTGAAGAACACGCCGATGACCATGTTCAGCTTCTCCAGGCGTTCCTTCTGCGCGCGCCGGGTCAGCAAATGGTCTGAGGTGGCGGCCACGGCGTTCATGAACGAGCCCACACCGGTCAGGATCATCACCCCGGCCAGGACGCGGCCTGCTCCCGTGAGGGGCACCACGTCGCCGTAGCCCACGGTGGACATGGTGACCACGCTGAAATACAGGGCGTCGCCGAAACTGAAGCCCTCCACGTGCATCAGGGCCAGGGCGCCCGTCAGGAGCACCACCCCAAGCACCCCCAGGGACATCAGGACGCGTTTCTGTCCGGCATCGAGCTGCATCATCTTTCTCCCGCTTGGACTGTTTTTGCGTACCGGCTGCGAACCCGCCAGCGCCGCCAGCGCCCCTTGCCGCCAGGGCGGATACGGGTGTGCCGCACGGCCAAGGCCCTTGCTTGCGCGTGCTGCCGGGCAACGTCTCAGGGTAGCCCAACTGCGTACGGAAGCAAAGTGCCGACTGACCGGGGCCGTAGCCTGGCGCGGGGCTTGCCATTGCCGCACGCTCCAGCTAAGTAGATGCTCATGATGTCCCCGGAAACCGCAGACATGTCCCTGCTGCCCTGGCGGAGCGCCCTGTGAAGGTGCGCTGTTGGGGCGCGCGCGGTTCTGTCCCGGTCTCCGGGCCGGAGTACGTTCGCTATGGCGGGGACACCACCTGCATCGAGATCCGGTCCAAGAACGACGCGCTCCTGGTCATCGACGCGGGCACGGGCATCCGCAGGCTGGGCTGCCTGTTGCAGGAGCAGGGCCGCCTGGACCTGACGCTGCTGTTCACCCACACCCACTGGGACCACGTGCTGGGTCTGCCCTTTTTCAAGCCCCTGTATAATCCGCAGGCGCACATCGCCCTGTACGGCAGCCCCGGCCTGCAAGGCAACATCTCCACGCTTCTGGGGCGGGTCATGGCCCCGCCGCTGTTCCCGATGTCCTTCACGGACCTGCCGGCCAGGCTGGAGGGCTTCACCTGGCAGGGGGCCAGCCTCCAGGTGGACAGCCTCCGGGTGACGCGCATCGCGCTCTCGCACCCGAACCTGGGGGCAGGCTACCGCGTGGAGGAGGACGGCAAAAGCTTCGTCTTCCTCACGGACAACGAACTTTCGCAACACCACCGTGGCGGCCGCAGCTTCGAAGAGTACGCAGCCTTCTGCAAGGGCGCGGACCTGTTCGTCCACGACGCGGAGTACACGCCCGAGGAATACCCGGCCCGGCGCGGCTGGGGGCATTCGCATTTCGAGGACGTGGCGCGCCTGGCCAAGGCTGCCGGGGTGCGAACCCTGGGCCTGTTCCACCACAACCAGGAGCGCACCGACGAGGGCGTGGACGAGGTTGTCCGCCGCTGTCGCGAAGTCCTGTCCAGCCCCGGCCCTGGGCCGGACTGCCTGGCCCTGACGCAGGATTCCGAGTTCGACCTGTAGGGTGCTGCCGCCTTTGCCCCAATCCCCTGCCGCACTTGATTTCTTCCCCAGGACATGCCACATCCGCAAGTGCCTTGTGCAAGGCGAGACGGGCAGGAACCAGGGGGGGATGATGCGCGCACTCATCGTTGACGACGATTTCTACAGCCGCGTCATGTTGCATGACATGCTCCGGCCCGTGGCGGAGTGCCACATTGCGGTCAATGGCGAGGAGGCCGTGGGGGCCTTCAAAAAGGCTTTGGAGGACGGGCGGCCCTACGATCTGGTCTGCATGGACCTGATGATGCCCGAGATGGACGGCCAGCAGGCCCTGCGCGAGATGCGCGGGTTTGAGGACGACCGTGGGCTAGGCGACGTCCAGCGCTGCAAGGTCGTGGTCATCAGCATGCTTGAGGACTCCCGCGAGACCAACGACGCCTTTTTCCTCGGCGGGGCAGACTGCTTTTTGGTCAAGCCCATCGACGAGGAGCGGTTCATGGCCGAACTTCGCGTCCTGGGGCTCACGGCCTAGCCGGGCCGGGTCCGGACGCAGCCCGCGCAGGGACAGCGGACGGGGGGCGCGGCCAAAGACGCCGGGGCCTTCCGCCGTTTTTTTTGGGCGGGGCTGTCCCTTCGCGGCATTTGTACTTCAGCGAAAAATCGGCTAGTAGAGCCTTCATCGGGCGCGGCCCAGGCGGCCAGAAGCGACCCACAGGACAGGTGCATGAGTCAGATTCTCGGGATCAAGTTCAGCGACCACGGACCGGTGTGCTATTTCGCCTCCGGAGCCCTGGTGGTGCGCGCGGGGCAGTCCGTGCTGGTGGAGACCGACCAGGGTCTGGCCCTGGGCGGCGTGGCCACGGTGGCGGTCTCGGAAATCCGTCAGGACGTCCCGGCCGAGTACGCCGTGGCCGTTGCTCCCGCCGCCCCGGCCCCCTTTGAGGCGGTGCTGGGCAGCGCGGACTGGGAGCACGGAAGCCCAGACGCCGCGACTTCTGACGCCGAGACTGTCGGCGCAGCCAACGCCCACGGCGGCGCGAGCTCCCCGGAGCAGCCGCAGGCCGGGGACGCTGTCCCTGGGGGGGTGTATTCCCTGGAGCAGGGCGCCCAGTACCAGCCCCGGCCCAAAAGCGTGGCCGGGCTGCAGACCATCTACCGCCTGGCCGGGCCAGCGGACCTGGAGACCGGAGCCGAGAACCGCCACCTGGGACGCCGGGCCTTCAATTTCTGCCGGGGCTGCATTTTCCAGCAGGATTTGGAAATGAAGCTGGTGGACGTGGAGGTGCTGCACGACCGCAGCAAGATGATCTTCTATTTCACCGCCCCGAACCGCATCGACTTCCGCGAACTCATCAAGAGCCTGGTGCGCGAGTTCCATACGCGCATCGAACTGCGCCAGATCGGAGTGCGCCACGAGACGCAGATGATCGGGGCCATCGGCAACTGCGGGCAGGTCTGCTGCTGCCGCCGCTTCCTGCGCAAGTTCGCACCGGTGACCATCAAGATGGCCAAGGAGCAGAACCTGTTCCTCAACCCGGCCAAGATTTCCGGCATCTGCGGGCGGCTTCTGTGCTGCCTGAGCTACGAGCAGAAGGGCTACGAGGAGTTCCACAAGCAGTGCCCCAAGATGGGCAAGCGCTTCCAGACAGCCATCGGCAACGTCAAGGTGCTGCGCGGCAACTTTTTCAAGAAGTCCATTTCCGTCTGGGTCGAGGAAGTCGGCGAGCGCGAGTACACCCTGGACGAATGGAAGGAGCTGATGAACCGCCAGGTCTCGCCCGAGGGCGCTGCCCCGGCGCCGGAGGCCCAGCCCTCTGAACGTCAGGATGGCCGTCAGGAAGGCCGCCCAGCCCAGGGCCGCCAGGGCGCTGGCCGCCAGGCTCAGGGCCGCCAGGGGGAAAGCCGGCCGTCCACGGGGCGCCCGGCCCGGCCGGAGCGCGCCCCGCGCCCCGAGCGGAGCGAGCATCCGGACAAGCCCGAACAGTCCAGGTCCGACAGGCCCGAGCCCAAGGTCCAGGCTGCGGAGGCGCATGAGGCCGCTCCGCAGGGAGCTGCGGCCGCAATCGCCGAGCCCCGCGCCGAGGCCAGCCCCGAAGCTCGCGCCTTGGCGGGTGGCGAGGCCGAGCGTTCCGCCCGGCCCGAGGGCGAGCCGGGACGCTCCCGGCCGAGGCGCAAGCGCCGCAAGGGCAGAGGCCCCAAGCCAGCCTAACAGGCCAGCCAGGGTCGTCACCATCTCGGGATCAGGAATCGCTCCAAGGAGTTGAGATTGAGCCGTTTTTTCGTCACCACGCCCATCTTCTACGTCAACGCCAAGCCGCACCTGGGCCACGCCTACACCACCATCCTGGCCGACGCCATGACCCGCTTCCACCGGCTCATGGGCGAGGAGTCCTATTTCCTCACCGGCACCGATGAACACGGCGACAAGATCGCCAAGGCCTCGGAGGAGGCCGGGCAGTCGCCCAAGGAGTACGCCGACCAGATCAGCGGCCTGTTCCGCGCCCTGGGTCCGCTCTTGGGGGCCAAGTCCGACCAGTTCATCCGCACCACGGACCCGGAGCACATCAAGACCGTGCAGAAGGTGTTGCAGAAGGTCTACGAGAGCGGGGACATCTACTTCGGCGAGTACGGCGGGCACTACTGCTTCGGCTGCGAGCGCTTCTACACCGAGAAGGAGCTGGTGGACGGTATGTGCCCGGACCACAAGACCCGGCCGGAGTACATCGCCGAGAAGAACTACTTCTTCCGCATGTCCAAGTACCAGGATTGGCTCATCGAGCACATCAACCAGCACCCGGACTTCATCCGCCCGGCCCGCTACCGCAACGAGGTCCTGAGCCTGCTGGAGTCCGGCGCGCTGGAGGATCTCTGCATCTCCCGGCCCAAGAGCCGCCTCACCTGGGGCATCGAGCTGCCCTTTGACCCGGACTTCGTCTGCTACGTCTGGTTCGACGCGCTCCTGAACTACGTCAGCGCATTGAACTACCCGCGCGGCGACAAGTTCAGGAAGTTCTGGCCCGCCAACCACCTGGTGGCCAAGGACATCCTGAAGCCGCACGCCGTGTTCTGGCCGACCATGCTCAAGGCTGCGGGCCTGGCGCCGTACCAGTCCCTGAATGTGCACGGCTACTGGCTGGTGCGCGACACCAAGATGTCCAAGTCCCTGGGCAACGTGGTGGAGCCCCGGCAGATGGTGGACGCTTACGGGGTCTCGGCCTTCCGCTACTTCCTGCTGCGCGAGATGGCCTTCGGAAGCGACGCCTCTTTCACGGAAGAAGCCCTTGTGGGCCGCCTCAACGCCGATCTGGCCAACGACCTGGGCAACCTGTTCAACCGCGTGCTGGCCATGACGCACAAGTATTTCGAGGGCAAGGTCCCCAGCCCGACGGACGAGACCGTGGAGGACGCGGAGCTCAAGCGCCTGGGGCGCGACGCCATGCGCAACTTCCAGGCCCACTTCGCGGAGTTCCGCACCGCGCGCGGCCTGGAGTCCCTCTGGGAGCTGGTGCGGGGCTTGAACAAGTACATCGACCAGACCGCGCCTTGGACCCTGTTCAAGAACCGGGAAAAGGCCCGCCTGGGCACGGTGATGTACATGGTGCTGGAGCACATGCGGAAAATCGCCGTGCACCTCTGGCCCGTGATGCCTGAGGCCAGCGTGAAGATGCATGATCAGCTGGGCCTCGCCTTTGACCTGGACAAGGTGGTCCTGGCCAAGGAGCCCGAGGTCTGGGGCCTGCTCGACTCCGGCCTCTGCGTGGCCCCGGCCTCGAACCTGTTCCCGCGCGTGGAGATGCCCGAGCCTGTGCCGCACGCGGCGCCTGAAAAGGAAGCTCCCAAGGCCAAGGCTGCCGAGCCGAAGCAGAAGGCCCCGGCCAAGCCCGTCGAGGTTCCCGCCGGTCTTGTCGGCCCGGCGGCGTCCATCGAGTTCGCGGACTTTCAGAAGCTCGACCTGCGCGTGGGCACCGTGCTCTCCGCAGCCAAGCATCCGGATGCGGACAAGCTGCTCGTGGTGCAGGTGGCCCTGGGCGAACCCGAGCCCCGGCAGATCGTGGCCGGGCTGGCCGACCGCTTCAGCCCCGAGGAGCTCGTAGGCAAGCAGGTGGTGGTGGTGGCCAATCTGGCCCCGCGCAAGCTCCGGGGCGTGCAGAGCCAGGGCATGATCCTGGTGGCCAAGGATGCCGAGGTCACGCGCCTGCTGACCGCCGCTGGCAGCGTGGACGACGGCGGCAAGGTCGCCTAGAGAGAGAATAGGCCTCCGGCGGCCAAGGGGCCTGAGGCCCCTTGGAACCCCCTATTACAGCGAAAGGGCTGGTCAGGCGAAGCCTGACCAGCCCTTTCGCTGTGAGTGGGCTCAAACAAATGAGGGGGGCCGGGGGCGTCACATCATGCGTCTCAAATACGCCAGATACTCCTGGTTGCCCTTGGGCCCGAGCAGGGCCGAGGGCGCCACGCCCACGAGGGTCAGGCCGAGGGTGTCCCGGCAGAAGGCCAGCACATGCTCTACGGCCTCTTGCCTGTCCTGCTCGGACCGCACCACGCCCCGGTCCGTGCGCCCGACGGGCAGCTCGAACTGCGGCTTCACCAGCAGCACCAGTTCGCAGACGGGCTTGAGCAGGGGCAGAATGCCCGGCAGGATGGCCGTGAGCGAGATGAAGGACACGTCGGCGGTGAGCACGTCGATGGGTTCTGGAAAAAAATCTGGCGGCGGCGTGCGCAGGTTGAGGCGCTCCAGCACGACCACGCGCGGGTCCTGGCGCAGCTTCCAGTGCAGCTGGCCGTAGCCCACGTCCGCCGCATAGACGCGCGTTGCGCCGTGCTCAAGCAGGCAGTCCGTGAACCCGCCCGTGGATGCGCCCGCGTCCAGGCAGACCTTGCCCCTGGGGTCGAAGCCCAGTAGCTCGATGGCGGTGAGCAGCTTGTACCCGCCCCGGCTGACAAAGCGGTCCTGGCCGCGCAGGGTGAACTCCGTGTGCTCGGGGAACTGCTGGCCCGGCGAGGCCACGGGCAGCTTTTCGCCATGCTTGAGGAAGTGCACGGCCCCGGCCATGATGAGCCGCATGGCCGCGTCCTTTGATGCGGCCAGCCCCTGCTGGGCCAGGAGCCGGTCGGCTCTCAGCTTGGGGCTGTCCTTCTTCGACACAGGGGGCTCCGCGCTATTTCTTGGCCAGGCCCAGGCGCGCCACCACGTTCTGCGCGGCCTGGACCACGTAGTCGCGGTCCGCCAGGCGCTCTTTCTCGCCCTGGGTGATGATGAGCTCGGGCCGGTTGGCCAGCTCCGGCCTGGGCGTTACGCCGAACTCCTTTGGAAAGCTGTTCTCGAAGTACATCTCCTGGAAGCCGATGAACTTCAGGTGGTGGGCCGTGGCGTCCAGCACCAGGGTCTCCTCCGCGCTGACCAGGCCCAGCTCAAGGGCGCGCTTGGCCCCGGCCAGGCACTCGCCGCCCTGGGTGCAGGCGATGTGGCCGTGGCGGTTGGCCTGGATCATGGAGTCCATGATCTGCTGCTCCGTGACCTGGATGACCTGGAAGGAGCCCGGGCCGCCGAGCTGCTCGTACTTCTCGGCAAAGTGGCGCACGCGCGGAAAGCTCACGGGGTTGCCGATCATGGCCGCCTGGGCCACGCTGGCGCTGACCGTGACGGGCTTGTACTCGCGGTCGCCCGCCTGGGCGGCGTAGTAGCGGTACACCGGGTCTGCGTGGTGCGACTGCACGCCGAACACGCGCGGCAGGGTGGTGATGATGCCCAGCTCATGCAGCTTGAGGAACCCGCCCATGATGGCCGTGATGTTGCCCGCGTTGCCGATGGGCACGAACACGCACAGGCCAGCCATGTCCCAGTCGTACCACTGGGCCACCTCAAAGGCATAGGACTCCTGGCCCAGGATGCGCCAGGCGTTCTTGGAGTTCAAGAGGGCCACGCGGTAGTTGTCGGCCAAATGCTCGACCACCTTCATGCAGTCGTCGAACACGCCGGGCACCTCCAGCACCATGGCCCCGCTGCCGAGCGGCTGGGCCAGCTGCTGCGGGGTGACCTTGCCTGCGGGCAGGATCACCGCGCTTTTCACCGCGCCGCCCACATAGGAGGCGTAGAGCGCGGCCGAGGCCGAGGTGTCGCCCGTGCTGGCGCAGATGGCCAGCACTTCTGTCCAGCCCTTGCTGCGGATGAGGCTCTTGAGGAAGCTGAAGGCGCAGGCCATGCCCCGGTCCTTGAAGGAGGCGCTGGGGTTCTGGCCGTCGTTTTTGTAGGTCGTCTTGAGGCCCAGGGCCTGGCGCAGGGCTGGCGGGGAGTCCACGATGGGCGTGTTGCCCTCGCCCAGGTACAGGATGTCGTCCTGCTCCAGCACCGGGGCCATGAGCTCGTAGAAGCGGAAGATGCCGCGTAAGCAGGGGTTCTTGCTGGCCGCGCGCGCATCGAAGATCCTGCGCCATTCGGCTGCCGGGGTCTGTTTGAGGGTGCCGAAGTTCAGGTCCTCCAGCACGAACACGCCGCCGCATTTGGGGCAGGTGTAGTGCAGCTCGCCGATGTCGTAGGTGGCGCCGCAGCCGAGACAGACGTATTGCATGTGACCACGGTAGGCGGGGAAGGACATGGCGACTCCTTGCGTAGCGTATTGTCCGGGCCGGGCCTTAGGCCACGAACCGGCTGATGCTCATGACGATGATGAAGGCGCCGACGGCCGACTTGCCCACCAGGCCGAAGCTGCGGCCCCAGAAGGCCCCCCAGGCGGCCGCTGCGGCGTGCTGGTGCGGCTGCTGGAGGCGCTCCACAACAAAGCAGCCGAGCCAGGCGCCCAGGAGCGCGCCCACCAGGCTGCCCAGGCCCAGGCCAAAGGGAGCGCACAGGATGGCCCCGGCGATGCTGCCCACAATGCCGCCGATATTGCCGGAGCGGCTGGCCCCGCCGCGCTTGCCGCCGATGATCTGGGCGACGAACTCCAGGACCTCGCCGAGCACGGCGGCGGCCCCCATGAGCCCCACGAAGCCCCAGGTGATGTGGCCCTCCGGCCCGAGCCAGGCCAGGAGCGCGAGCACAGCCAGCATGAGCCAGTTGCCCGGCAGGGAGAGCAGGTTGAGCCAGAGAAAGCAGAACAGGACCAGGCCGAGGCTGAGCCCCCAGAGCAGGTCCATCTACTTGTCCCTTAGGTCCACCACGCGCACGGCCTTGCCCTCGCCCTTGGGAATGGAGTCGTGCTGGACGAGCTCCACGCGCGGGGTGACCAGGATCTCGTCGCGCAGGCGCGAGGTGATCTTCTTTTGCAAGGTCGTGAGGGCGCGCATGTCCTCCACGAAAAAGTCGTCCTTGATCTCCACCTTGATGCGCAGCTGGTCCATCTCGCCCTCCTTGAAGAGCTCGATGACATAGTTCTGCGCCACTTCGGGCAGGGACATGAGGGCCTGCTCGATCTGCATGGGGTAGATGTTGCAGCCCTTGATGATGAGCATGTCGTCCGCGCGGCCGGTGATGCGGTCGATGCGCACGTGGGTGCGGCCGCAGGCGCAAGGACCGGGGATGAAGCGCGTCAGGTCGCGGGTGCGGTAGCGCAAGAGCGGCATGCCGTCGCGGCAGAGCGTGGTCATGACCAGCTCGCCCACCTCGCCCTCCTTGACCCACTCGCCGGTCTCGGGGTCGATGATCTCGGCGATGTAGGCATCCTCCCAGAGGTGCATGCCGGCCTGCTGCTCGCACTCGAAGGCCACGCCCGGGCCGTTCATCTCGGTCAGGCCATAGGAGTTGAAGGCGCGCAAGCCCAGCAGCTCCTGGATGCGTTGGCGCGCCTCCTCGGTGTGCGGCTCCGCGCCGATGAGGGCGAAGCGCCAGTTGAGGCTTTTGGGGTCCACGCCCTCCTGTTTCAGGAAGCTGGCGAAGTGCAGGGCGTAGGAGGGGATGATGTGGATGCCGGAGACCTGGAAGTCGCGCAGGAGCTTGAGCTGGCGCTTGGAGTTGCCCGCCCCGGCGGGCACGGTGAGGCAGCCCAGGCGCTCGGACCCGTAGTGGATGCCCAGGCCGCCGGTGAACAGGCCGTAGCCGCTCATGTTCTGGAACACGTCGCCTTTGCGCAGGCCCACGGCGTACATGCAGCGCGCCACCAGGGAGGCCCAGGAGTCGATGTCGTTCTGGGTGTAGAAGATGGCCGTGGGCGTGCCCGTGGTGCCGCTTGAGGCGTGCAGGCGCACGTACTGGTCCATGGGCTGGCAGAGCAGGCCATAGGGGTAGTTGCCGCGCAGATCTTCCTTGGTGGTGAAGGGCAGCTTGCGGATGTCGTCGGGGGAGGTGAAGTCATCCGGGCTGATGCCGAGGGAACCCAGGCGAGCAGCGTAGAAGCTGGAGCGCATGCAGGTGGCGATGGTGCGCTTGAGGCGCTCGGTCTGCAGTTTCCGTAAGGATTCGCGGGCCAGACCCTCTGCGGCTTCGTAATGCATATGCTTCCCCCGTGCGTGGCGTTGTCAGGTCAGCTGGACTGGAGATATTCCGAAGGATAGGGCGTTTGGTTCAAGTTATCAAAACTGCTGTAATTCCTCTTGAAGTACAGCTCAACCTCGCCCACCGGGCCGTTGCGCTGCTTGCCGATGATGATTTCGGCGATGTTCGGTTTGGTCGATTTTTCCTTCTGGTACACTTCATCGCGGTAGATGAACATGATCACGTCGGCATCCTGCTCAATGGCCCCGGACTCGCGCAGGTCCGAGAGCATGGGCCGCTTGTCGCTGCGCTCTTCGACCTTGCGGTTGAGCTGCGAGAGCGCGATGACCGGGATGTGCAGCTCCTTGGCCAGGGCTTTCAGGTTGCGCGAGATGTCGGAGATCTCCTGCTCGCGCGAGTCGATGTCGCGGCTGGCGCGCATGAGCTGGAGGTAGTCCACCACCACCAGACCCAGATTGTGCTCGGCCTTGATGCGGCGGCAGCGGGCGCGCAGCTCCATGGTGCTGAGTGCGGCGGTGTCGTCCACAAATATGTGGGCCTTGGAAATGACATCGGCCGCTTCATAGAGCTTGGCCCAATCATGATCGTTGATATCGCCGCGCCGCAGCTTGGACAGATCCACGCGGCCCTCACAGCACAAAAGGCGCATCATGATTTGATCACTGGACATTTCCAGCGAGAATATGGCCGTGGGCGTATGCGCTTCACCCTTGGCGGCGTTCAGCGCCAGGTTGAGCGCAAAGGCGGTCTTGCCCATGCTGGGGCGCCCGGCCACGATGATCAAATCCGAGTTCTGGAGCCCGGCGGTCATCTCGTCGAGCTTGGTGTAGCCCGTGGTGATGCCCGTGACCAGGGCCTGCATGCCCACGCGTTTCTGCAACTCGCCAAAGACGCGGTCCACCAGCTCCTTGCCGGTGTGGATGGTGGTCTTGGTGCGCACGTCCGAGATCTGGAAGATGGCCTGCTCGCTCTTGTCCAGCAGTCCCTCCACGTCCTGGGCCTCGTAGCAGTTGCCGATGATGTCGCTGGCGGCCTCGATGAGGCGGCGGGCCACGGCCTTGTCGCGCACGATGCCCGCGTGGTGCAGGGCGTTGGCAGCGCTCACGGGCGAGGAGGTCAGCTCGGCCAGATACACCGGACCGCCCACAGACTCCAGTTCCTGGGTCTGTGAGAGGCGTTCGCTCACCGTGATCAGGTCAACCGGGGAGTTCTGGGCGTAGAGGGTCTCGAAGGCGCGGAAGATGATGCGGTGGGCCGGGGAGTAGAAGTCTTCGGAGCGCACCAGGTCCACCAGGGAGTGGAACAGGGAATTGCGCATGAAAACCCCCCCGAGAACAGCCTGCTCGGCCTCCAGATTCTGGGGGGGGATTTTGCGCGAGAGAGCGGCGGAGGCCCGTTCAAGGGCCTCCGCGCCGGTGTCTCGTTCGCCCTGGCTATGCCTCGGGCTGCTGTTCGGGTGCTTTTTCCTGCTGGCCATGCTTGACTACACGGAGTTTCAGCTCGCCGCGCACATCGGGGTGCAGGCGGATCTCCACGTCGTACTCGCCCAGAGACCGGATGGCGTCGGGCATATCGATCTTCCGGCGGTCGATCTCGATGCCCTGCTCAAGGAGGGTATCGGCGATGTTGGCCGCGGTGACGGAGCCGTAGAGCTTGTCGCCCTCGCCCACGCGCACGGCGATGACCACAGTGGCAGCCTTGATCTTGGCGGCCAGGTCAGTGGCCTCGGCGCGCAGGGAGTCGGCCTGGGTGGCCAGCTTTTTGCGCTCCAGCCCAAACTGTTTCAGGTTGGCTTCGGTGGCCAGCATGGCCAAGCCTTGGGGAATCAGGTAGTTGCGCCCAAAGCCGGGCTTGACCGGGACGATGTCTCCCAGGCGGCCCAGGGCGTCCACGTCGGCGCGCAAGATGAGTTTCATCATGGCCATGCCTCCCTAAACCGTCTTCTTCTTGACGTCCGTGCTGTGCACGGTGGTGTAGAACAACAGGGCCATCTGCCGGGCGCGCTTGATCTCGGTGGTCAGGCTGCGCTGGTGCTTGGCGCAGGTGCCGGTGATGCGGCGGGCGATGATCTTGCCGCGCTCGGTGATGTAGTCGCGCAGGATGTCTGCACGCTTGTAGTCGAGCGGCATGTTCTTGTCTGCGCAGAAGCGGCAGAATTTCCGTTTGGGGGTGAACTTCTTGCGAAAGGCCATGACTTACGCCTCCTTGATCGCGGGCGCGTCGCCCAGGCGGACAGTGACGAACTTGAAGATGCCGTCGGTGATGCGGACGTTGCGCTCCAGTTCGGCCACCAGCGCGCCCGGTGCGGCGTACTCAAGGCGGACATAATGGCCGCGCGTCAGTTTGCGCACAGGGTAGGCCAGGGTCTTGATGCCCCAGTCATCGACAAGGGTGATGGTGCCCCCGTCGCGCTCGATGATCCCGGAGAGATTGGCGAGAATCTCCTTGCGGTTTTCCTCCGCCAGTTCCGGACTCATGAGCAGCAGAGTCTCGTAGTTGTTGAGCATGTGGGTCTCCTTTTGGGCTTTGGCCCTTTCCGCACAGGGGAAGAGCAAGGTAGAGGGGAGCTCTTACGTGCTCGTAGGGGCGATGTCAAGCCTTGCCGGATTTCTTGCACTTTTCGGGCGTCTCCCAGACGTCCGGGGGGCGGGGCATTCAGCCCCGCAGGCCGAATTTCGGCAGGACAAGGCCCACGTAGACGAAGCCCACCGCCACCACGGTGAGCAGGAACAGGATGTTGTCCCACATGGCGCGCCTCCTGCCGGGCTACTTGCCCTGGCCGCTTTGGCCGGTGTCCTTGGCGTCCTTTTTTTGCGTGTCCTTCATCTGGGCATTTTGGGGCGGCGTCCAGCCGCACTCCTTCTTGGGGCCTCAGCCCCTGCCCAGGCCGGGCACCAGGCGGCTGAGCGCGAACCAGGCCACCACCACGGCCAACAAAATCCAGACTGCGTCCATGCTTCTCCCTTATACGCCCAGCTCGCGTCCGGTGAGCAGACGGTAGGCTTCCAGGTACTTGGCCCTGGTCTGGTCGATGATGTCCTGCGGGATCTTCGGCGCGGGCGGCTGCTTGTTGAACGCTATGGCCTCCAGCCAGTCGCGCAGGAACTGCTTGTCGAAGCTCTGCTGGCCGCGGCCGGGTGCGTAGCCGCTCATGGGCCAGAAGCGCGAGGAGTCCGGGGTCAGCACCTCGTCGATGAGGATGAGCTTCTCGCTCCCGCCCTCGTTCACCGTGCCGAACTCGAACTTGGTGTCCGCGATGATGATGCCGCGCCCTTCAGCGTAGTCGCGTCCGGCGGAGTATATGGACAGGGCCAGGTCCTGGGCCTGGGTGGCCAGGGACTGGCCGGTGATGGCCATGGCCTCGGCCACGGAGATGTTCTCGTCGTGCGCCCCCAGCTCGGCCTTGGTGGACGGGGTGAACAGGGGCTGTTCCAGCTTGTCGGACTCGCGCAGGCCTGCGGGCAGGGTATGGCCGCAGATCTGCCCGGTCTTCTGGTAGTCCTTCCAGCCCGAGCCTGTGATGTAGCCGCGCACGATGCACTCGATGGCCAGGGGCTTGGCCCGGCGCACGAGCACGCTGCGGCCCTCCAGCAGGTCTGCGTGGGCCTGCAAGGGCTTGGGAAAGTCCTTCACGTCCGTGGCCAGCAGGTGGTTGGGCGCCAGTCCGGCGAATTTCTCCATCCAGAACAGGGTGATCTGGTTCAGCACCACACCCTTGTGCGGGATGGGATCGTCCATGACCACGTCAAAGGCTGAGATGCGGTCCGTGGTGACGATGAGCAGGGAGTCCGGGCCGGTCGCGTATATATCGCGCACCTTGCCGCGCGAGACGAGCGGGTATTCGGCGAGGTTGGTGCTGGTGACGCATTGCATGGCGTGCTCCGTTGGCTGTGTGCGTAAGCGGTTAGAGGTCGTTTACATGTCTTCAAGGCGGCAGGCCACGCTGTGTGCGTGGGCTGTGAGCCCCTCCATCTGGGCCATGCGGGCGATCTTGGCCCCGTGCAGGCGCAAATAGTCGGGGGTGGTGGCGATGATGCTCGTCTTTTTGCAGAAGGTCTGCACCGACAGGGCCGAGGAGAAGCGCGCGGTGCCCAGGGTGGGCAGCACGTGGTTCGGCCCGGCGAAATAGTCGCCCACCGGTTCCGGGCAGTGCTGGCCCAGGAAGATGGCCCCGGCGTTGCGCACGCGGCCCAGCAGGGTGAAGGGCTCGGCCACGGCCAGTTCCAGGTGCTCCGGCGCGATGGCGTTCACGAGGTCCAGGCCTGCTGCCAGGGAATCCACAACCAGCACTGCGCCCCACTGTTCAAGGGCCTTCCTGGCCAGTTCATTGCGGGAGAGTTTGGGCAGCTGCTCGGCCAGGGCCGCAAGCACGCCCTTCGCCAGCTTCGGGCTGGGCGTGATGCACAGGGCGGCGGCCAGCGGGTCGTGCTCGGCCTGGGAGAGCATGTCTGCGGCCAGCCAGGCCGGGTTGGCGGTGTCGTCGGCCAGGATGACGATCTCGCTTGGGCCGGCGATCATGTCGATGCCGACCTCGCCCACGAGCAGGGCCTTGGCCGTGGCCACGTAGATGTTGCCCGGGCCGGCGATGACGTCGCAGGGGCGGATGGACCTGGTGCCATAGGCCAGGGCCGCGATGGCCCAGGCGCTGCCCGCGCGGTGGATCTCGCTTAAGCCGAGCAGCGCGGCGGTGGCCAGGATGTACGGGTTGAGGCTCCCGTCACGGCGCGGCGGCGTGACCACGGCGATGTCCGTGACCCCGGCCACCTGCGCGGGCACGGCGTTCATGATGAGGCTGGAAATCAGCGGGGTCTCGCCGCCCTGGCCGCCGGGCACGTACAGGCCCACGCGGTCCACGGGGCGCACCATCTGGCCCAGGACGCTGCCGTCAGGGCTGGTGGTGAACCAGGACTGCTCGGCCTGGCGGGCGTGGAAGTCGCGCACATTGGCAATGGCCTCGCGCAGGATGTCCAGATCAGAGGCGGGCACGGACTTCAACGCGGCCTGGATGCTTCGGACGGGCACGCTCATGCGCGCGGGCAGGTCGGGCGCGTCGAAGCGGCGGGTGTAGCGGCGCAGGGCCTGATCGCCGTGCTTGCGCACATCGTTCAGGATATGCTGCACCGTGCTGCTGACGTCCAGGCCGGGGTCCTTGCGCTCCTTCAACCAAGCCAAAAGGCTCGGGCAGTCCATCTCAGCTGGAACGTGGACAATGCGGCAGGGCATGCGGAACCTCGACGGGGTATGGAGCGTTGGTGTGTTTGTCCTGTTGGGCCTCTGTTTCTATCCCAGGGCCGCTGGAAAGTCGAGGTCGGACCAGGGACGGAAAAGGGGCCGGAACATGCGTCCCGGCCCCCTGGCAGTCGTAAGCGGGTCTTGGGCTAGAAGAAGTAGTTCAGGCCCAGGCCGACCTTGTAGGCGTCCTTGCTGCCGTACTGACGGATGTCGGCGGCGTTGGAGACGTTGGAGTTGCCCCAGGCTTCCTTGTCGAAGTGGGCGTTGATGTAGCCAGTGTACAGCAGGAGCTCCAGTTCGTCATAGATCCGGTAGCGGCTGTTGAAGTCCACTTCCCACAGGGAGTCCTTGGTGGTCAGGAAGCCGCCGTAGTTGGCGTTGCGCACGTTGCCGCCGGACTCGTAGAGGTAGTCCTTGCTGTTGGTGCCGCGAGCGTACAGCAGGTTGAAGGTGTGCTTCAGCTTGTCCACCAAGGTGATGTCCTTCAGGGAGACGCCAGCGGCCCAGTAGCCCAGGGTGGTGCTGGTGTAGCCAGCGGTGGGGATGAATCCAGACAGCTCCAGGCGCTCGCCGAAGAAGAAGGAGCCAACGGTCCAGTTCTGCGGCGTGGCGACCACGGGCATGCGCTCGGAACCGCCGCCCCTGGAGCTGTTGCCGTTCTCACCCGAGGAATAGGTGAAGAAGAGTTGCGGGGTCATCATGGACAGGCCGGTGTAGTCCACGGCGGCGTCGAATAGGAAGCCTTGGCGGCCGCCATTTTTACCGCTTACGCCGGGGCTGTTGTAGGTGGCCTTGCCGTAGTTGAAGTCGGCCATGAACTTGTAGTTGTCCAGGGCGGTGACGGTGGCGGCGATACCGCCCCAGTAAGCGCGCAGGCCCTCGCCGTCAGAGGCGTTGGGACCGGTAAAGCCTCTGAGGCTCGAGGCGCCGACGCCAGAGGAAACCGTGTCGCCGCCAGCGTTGGCGTAGGCTGCAAACGGCGTGACACTGAAACCCTTGAAGGTCATGGGCAGGGCGGCAAAGACGATGTCGGTGGCGGTGCCGGAACCGGAGAGGGTGCTGGCGGTGGTGTTGTAGGAGCTGTTGGCGTCGAAGGGGCGGGCATACCCGGCCAGGATCGAGACGTTGTCAGTGATCGGGGCGCTGACAACGGCTGCGGCCACCTGGTCGTCCATAATCGCGCTGCCGCCGCCAAAGGCCGCAGGCAGGCTCAGGGTTTGGAAGCCGACCTTGAAATTCACAAGGGTGCTGGGCCAGCGGTATTCCACGTAGCCCTGGCGGAACATGATGTTGCCTGCGCCGCCTGCGGCGGAATTGCTGCCGACTGTGGTGGCAGAGGAGGTCGAACGGCCAGCGCCGATGGCGTACATGCCGTTACCCCAGTTCGCAGTGCCGATCTGGGTATCCAGGACAGCGCGCAGGTTCTCGTTGGCAATGAAGTGGAACTGGGTGCGCAGCTTTTGTTCAATGTTGAACGTCTTGTCCTCGCTGATGGCGCCTTTCCCCAGGAAGTCCCAGTTGTTTTTCATCACAGCCTCGATCCACCAATAGCCCCTGGCTTTCAATTCCAAGGCGTTGGCAGGACCAACAACTGTCAGGACAAGCAGAAGCAGTATACCTAAGAGGCCAAGCTTTTTCATGACGTTCTCCCCGATCTAGAGCTGATTTGAAAATTTTGTCCAAGCGAGTGACCACTTACTATTGAATCTTTCAAGAAAAATCAAGTGGAAAAATGACACAAGTTCAAAAAACTTGCCATAAAATGAGAAGGGGCCGGAGCTTTCGCTCCGGCCCCAGAAGGCGTCAGGTGGTTTGTGTGGTCTGTGGTCTAGAAGCTGTACGCCATGCCCAGGCCGACGCGGTAAGCGTCCTTGTTGCCGTAGGAGTTGATGTCGGCAGCGTTAGCAGCGCTGGAGGAACCCCAGACGCTCTTGTCGAAGTTGGCGTTGATGTAGCCCAGGTTCAGGTACATGCTCAGCTCATCGTAGATCTGGTACTTGGAGTTGAAGTCCACTTCCCACAGGGAGTCCTTCTCGGTCAGGAAGCCGCCGTAGTACGCACGGTTCAGGGCGTTGATACCGGTCGTGGCGGTGGTTCCATTCTCAGTGATGAAGCGCTTGTCATTGGTGCCCTTGACGTACATCAGGTGGGCGGTGTGCTTCAGCTTGTCGATGAAGGTGATGTCCTTCAAGGACACGCCAGCGGCCCAGAAGCCAAGGGTGTTGCGGACGTAGCCAGCGTTGGTGGGGAAGCCGTTGACGAAGTCGCGGTCGCCGAAGAAGAAGGAGCCAACGGCCCAGTTCTGCGGGTTGGCCACGAGGGGCATACGGCCAGAGCCGCTGCCGCCGCCATCAGTGGAGTTGCCCTTCTCACCAGAGGAGTACACGATGAAGGCGGACGGGGTCATCATCTTGAGGCCAGTGTAGTCCACGGCGAGGTCAGCCAACCAGCCGGAACGGCCCTGGTTGTTGATGTTGGCGCCCTGCTTGTTCCAGGAGGCCTTGCCGTAGTTGAGGTCGGCCATGATCTTGAAGCCGGGGATGGCGGTGATGGTGGTAGCCACGCCGCCCCAGTATGCGCGCACGCCTTCGTTGCCGGAGGCGTTCGGGCTGTAGAAGCCAGCCAGAGCGGTGGCGCCGGTGCCGTCAGCGTAGGTGTCGGAACCCGCGTTGGCGTAGGCCGCAAACGGGGTGATGTTGAAGCCAGCGAAGTCGATGGGCAGGGCGGCGAACACCACGTCAGTGGAGGTGTTGGAGCCGGAAAGGGTGCTGGCGGTGGTGTTGTAGGAGCTGTTGGAGTCAAAGGGACGAGCGTAACCGGCAAGCAGCTTCACGTTGTCCGTAATCGGGGTCACCATGACAGCGGCGGCCATCTGGTCGTCGATGATGGCGCTGCCGCCGCCGAAAGCGGCGGGCAGGGCGACAGTCTGGAAGCCGACCAGGAAGTTGACCTTGGTGCCGGGCCATTTGAAGTCAATGTAGCCCTTGCGCAGCATGACGTTGCCCACGCCGCCTGCACCGGAGTTGCTGCCAACCGTCGTGGCAGAGGAGGTCGAACGGCCAGCGCCGATGGCGTACATGCCGTTACCCCAGTTAGCAGAGCCGATCTGGGTGTCGAGGACGGCCTTCAGGTTCTCGTTGGCGATGAAGGTAAAGGCAGTGCGCATGCGCTGTTCAATGTTGAACGACTTGCCTTCGCTGATCGCGCCCTTGTCCAGGAAGTCGCCCGCGTTGATCATGTTGATTTCAATCTGCCATTTACCGCTCGCTTTGATCTCGGCGGCAGAGGCCGTCGCCGCCAGGCCCAGGACGAGCAGTCCAAGGATAGCGAAAGCACTTAACTTTTTCATGTTTCCTTCCCTCTTTTGCGGTTAAAAACAACCACCCGTAACCATTCTTGAGGCCAGTACTACACGGCTCGAAATAAACTTTCAAGGATTATTTTGACTAAAGTTAAAAAAACTTGACCGTATGATTTTTTGAATTTGTGCTGAAATGGGAAACGCAATTGTTGGTGGCGCCCGGTCTGACCAGCCGGCTGAGGCCTGCGCAGCAGCGGGGCCAAAAAAGAAAGGGCCGGCGCTTTCGCGCCGGCCCTGTGAACAGGCTCGTTCGGGAACGTCTAGAAGCTGTAGTTCAGCAGCATGGTGGCCTTGTAGGCGCTCTTGCTTCCGTAGGTGTTGTAGTCGGAGTTCACAGCACCCCAGGTGGACTTGTCAAAGCTGGCGTTGATGTAGCCGAGCTCCAGGCCCAGGGACAGCTCGTCGTAGATCTGGTACTTGCTGTTCAGGTCAAGTTCCCACAGGGAGTCCTTGGTGGTCAAGAACCGGCCGTAGGTGACGTTATTGCCGACATTGAGGTTTTCCTTCAGGAAGTCGGCATCGTTGGTGCCCTTGACGTACATCAGGTGCACGGTGTGGCTCAGCTTGTCGATGAGCTTGATGTCCTTCAGGGACAGGCCAAGAGCCCAGTAGCCCATGGTGTTCGAAGGATCACCAAAGGAACCGAAGATGGTGTCGCCGCCCTGCAGCCAGAAGGAGCCAAGGGCGTAGTTCTGGGGAGCGCCAACAACAGGCATGCGCTCGGACTTGCCGGAACCCTTGGTGCTGTTGCCGTTCTCACCGCTGGAATACGCGGCGAAGAACGAGGGGGTCATCATGGACAGGCCAGTGTAGTCGATCTGGAGATCGGCCAGCCAGCCGGAACGGCCGCCAGAGGCCTTGTTGGTGGCGCTCTGGTTGTTCCAGGTGGCTCTGCCGTAGTTGAAGTCAGCCATGACCTTGAAGGGATCAAAGGCGGTCATGGTGAAGGCGGCGCCGCCCCAGTAGGCGCGGATGCCTTCGTTGGTGGAGGAGTTGGCGCCGCGGAAGCCGGCCAGGGCGGTGCCGCCAGTGCCGGAAGCATAGGTGTCTGCGCCCAGGTTGGCATACGCGGCAAAGGGCTGCACTTTGAAGCCCTTGTAGTCCAGGTTGGCGATCAGGAAGACCGCGTCGGTGGAGGTGCCGGAGCCGGAAAGGGCGGCAGTGGTGCTGCTGTAAGAGGAGTTGGCGTCAAACAGGCGGCCGTAGCCACCAACCAGGCTGATGCCATCGGTGACGGGCACGACAACCGCAGCCGCGGCGAAGTGGTCATCCAGGATGGCGCTGCCGCCGCCGACGGCGGAGGGCAGGGACAGGCTCTGGTAGCCCACCAGGAAGTTGACCTTGGTGGAGGGCCACTTGAAGTCAAGGTAGCCCTTGCGCAGCATGATGTTGCCCACGCCGCCAGCTCCGGAGTTGCTGCCAACCGTCGTGGCAGAGGAGGTCGAACGGCCAGCGCCGATGGCGAACATGCCATTACCCCAGTTTCCGTCGCCGATCTGGGTCTCGAGGACGCCCTTGAGGTTCTCGTTGGCGATGAAGGTAAAGGCCGTGCGCATGCGCTGGGCGATGTTGAAGGTCTTGTCTTCGCTGATGGCGCCCTTGCCCTGGAAGTCAGCATTGCTGAGCCACTGGGCATCCACCTGCCAGGAACCGCTGGCTTTGATTTCAGCCGCAGCAGCGCTGGAGACCGAGCCCATGACCAGGGCGGCCAGCAGCACCAGAAGCAGTGCAAATTTCTTGTTCATCCGTTTCCTTCCTTTGCTTTGTGTTCCACGACGAGCCTTGTCCACGTTACGTGTTGTCTTCTAGCCGCTCCTGGGGTGCTTTACAAGGCTTTGAGCGCCAATAATTCATAAAAAGTAAAAATATTTTTACCGTACAAAAATGTATGCTTTCCCGCAGAACGTCTCTAGCTTATGAATCGTGCACGAGCCGAGGACAAGCCCGGCCACCACCCTGGAGCGGCCCATGATGCCCTTTTCCGCCACCGACCATCCCGACGCCCCTGGCGTCTACCTTATGAAGGACGCCTCCGGGCGCATTCTGTACGTCGGCAAGGCCAAGAGCCTGCGCAAGCGGCTGTCCTCGTATTTTCGCGCCAGTGCGGAGCACTCGCCCAAGACCAACGCGCTCCTGGCCAAGGTCGGGCAGGTCGATGTCCTGCTCGTGTCCACCGAGAAGGAGGCCCTGCTCCTGGAGGAGAGCCTGATCAAGAAGCACCGGCCGCGCTACAACATCGTCCTGCGCGACGATAAGCGCTCGCTGCTCTTCCGCCTGGACAAGCGCGCGGAATTCCCGCGCCTGACCATGACCCGCCAGGTCATCCGCGACGGCTCGGCCTATTTCGGGCCGTTTTCCTCGGCCTCGGCCGCGCGGGCCACGCTCAAGCTCGTGGGCGGCATCTTCCCGCTGCGCAAGTGCACGGACCGGGCCTTCAAAAACCGCGTGCGGCCCTGCCTGTATTACCAGCTCGGCCAGTGCCTCGGCCCCTGCTGCCTGCCCGTGGACAGCAATCGCTACCACGAGCTGGTGGTCCAGCTGGAGCAGTTCCTGGCGGGCCGCTCGCGCTCCCTGGTGCGCGCGCTGGGCAGGCGCATGGGTGAAGCCTCGCAGGACCAGCGCTACGAGGAGGCCGCCCTCCTGCGCGACCAGATTGCGGCCATCGAGAAGACCCTGGAGGGCCAGGCCTCGGTGCTGCGCGATGCCCTGGACCGCGACGTGCTGGCCGTCGCCACGGCCGGGGACGGCGTGGGCGTGGGCGTGCTGTTCGTGCGCGCCGGAAAGCTGCTGGATCAGAAGACCTTCCACTGGAGCGGCCTGGGCAGTGCGGACATTCCGGACGCCCTGGAGAGCTTCCTGCCGCAGTTCTACGGGCCAGGGCGCTACATCCCGGGCCGCGTCGTGCTCTCCCACGCCGCTGGCGGCCCGGGGCTGGCCGAGGTGCTGGCCGAGCGCCGGGGCGCTCCGGTGCGCCTGGCCTTGCCGCGCGGTCCGGACGAGCGCCGCCTGCTGGACCTGGCGGCCAACCTGGCCCGCACCGCCCACAGCAGCGCCGCCGCCCAGGACGTGCCGGGCCTGCTGGAGCACGCCCTGAATCTTCCGCGCGCGCCACGGCGCATCGAGTGCGTGGACATCTCGCACCTGGGGGGCGGCGGCGTGCGTGCCGGGCTGGTGGTGTTCGAGGAAGGGGCCGAGGTCAGATCCGACTTCCGGGCCTATGCGCTGCCCGGCCTGGAGGGTTCGGGCGACGACTACGCGGCCCTGGCCCAGTGGGCGCTCAGGCGGGTGGCCTCCGGCCCGCCCTGGCCGGATCTGCTGCTCATCGACGGCGGGCGCGGCCAGCTGGCGGCAGTGCTGCGGGCGTTCACAGAGGCCGGAATGGGGGGGGAGTTCGAGTGCGCGGCCATCGCCAAGGGGCCGAGCCGCCGCGCCGGGGAGCTCACGGACCGCGTGTTCCGGCCCGGCCGCAGGAATCCGGTGGCGCTCAAGCCCGGCAGCCCGGCGCTGCTGTTCCTGCAACGCGTGCGCGACGCGGCGCACCGCTTCGTCATCGCCAAGAGCCGCAAGGCCGGGCGCAAGACCCGGCTGGACAGTGCGCTGCTGAACATCTCCGGGCTTGGCCCGGCCCTGGCCAGGCGGCTCTGGGACGCCTTCGGGTCCATGGCGGCCATGCGCGCGGCACCCCCGGAACAACTGGCCCAGGTGCGCGGCGTGGGCCCGGCCCTGGCCGCGCGCATCGCCCTGGCCCTGGCCCCGGCTTCCGGTACAGCCTGAAGCCTAGGCCACTTCCGCGGGCTCGCCGGGCCTGAGCGTCACAAGCTGCGTGCCTGGTGCGTGTTCCTTGAGCGCGGCGGCAAAGGCGTCGGTGTTCTGGGCCAGGACCGGGAAGGTGCCCCAGTGCATGGGCGCCACGTTCCGGCAACCCAGAAACGAGCAGGCCACGGCGGCCTCGCGCGCGTCCATGGTGAACCAGCCGCCGATGGGCAGCATGGCCAGGTCGATGTCGAAGAAGCGGCGGAACAGCTTCAGGTCTGAGAACAGGGCCGTGTCGCCGGAGTGGTAGGCGCAGAAGCCGCTCGCAAAGGTCAGGATGTAGCCGGCGGGCGCGCCCGTGGCCGAGGAATGCACGGCCTGGACCATCTTCACGTGCACCCCGGCCGCCGCCACGGTGCCGCCCATGTTCATGCCCAGAACCTGTTCCGCAGGCACGCCCAGGCCCTTCATCTTCGGGGCGGTGTCGAACAGGCACACCAGCTGCGCCCCGGTGGCCCGGCAGATCTCCGCCGCCTGGCCCACGTGGTCGCTGTGGTCGTGGGTCACCAGCACCGCGTCGCACTTTTTGATGCAGTCCCAGCCGCAGGGGGCCGTGGAGCTGCCCTCGAAGAAGGGGTCGATGAGCACGCTGACCCCGCCCTCCTCCAGCCGGAAATTGGAATGCCCGAACCAGGTGAGCTGCATGGCCTGTCCTCCTTCTGGTTGCTGGACCCGTGGTTACTCGCCCCAGCGCCGGAACAGCGCGTTCTCGATGCCCAGCTGGTCCAGGATGCGCCCGGCCAGGTGGTTCACCAGGTCGTCGATGGTCCTGGGCTTGTGGTAAAAGCCGGGGCTGGCGGGCACGATTGCGGCGCCAGCCTCCTTGGCGGCGAGCATGTTCTTTATATGGATAAGGCTGAGCGGGGTCTCGCGGGTGACGAGGACCAGCCTGCCGCCCTCCTTCAGGGTCACGTCCGCTGCGCGGTGGATGAGGTTCGTGCCCAGGCCCTGGGCAATGGCCGCAAGGCTGGCCATGGAGCAGGGGCAGACGATCATGCCCGCGTGCCGCCAGGAGCCGCTGGCCGGGGCTGCGGCGATGTTCTTCTCGTCGTAGCTGGCGTGGGCCAGTCTGGTCAGGTCCTCCGGGCCAAAGTCGGCCTCCAGGGCCATGACCTTCTTCGCCGCCTCGGACAAAATGAGATGCAGCTCGATGTCCTCGCGTCTGCTGAGGGCCTTGGCCAGGGCCAGGGCGTACTGGGGGCCGCTGGCGCCCGTGACGGCAAGGAGAATGCGCTTGGGCATGGTGGTGTGCTCGTTTGGTTAGCCTCCGGCGGCCAAGCCAGCGGCAATGGAACGTTATACCCCCCATATGGGGATTCCAAAGGGCCTCAGGCCCTTTGGCCCCCGGAGGGATATTCTCTTACAGGCCCAATTGTCCCCACAGCGCGTCGACCTTGGCCTTGACGCCTGCGTCCATGTGCAGGGTGTCGGGCCACTGGCGGTGGTGCCCGTCCTCCGGGCCCTTCTTGGTGGCGTCGATGCCCATTTTCCCGCCATAAAAGGCCAGGGGCGAGGCGTGGTCCAGGGCGTCCAGGGGCCCGTCCAGGATGGCGATGTCGCGCCTGGGGTCGACGTTGTTGCCGATGCGCCAGAGCACCTCGCTCACGTTCTGCACGTTGATGTTCTTGTCCACCACCACGATGATCTTGGTGAACATCATCTGGCCCATGCCCCACAGGGCGTACATGACCTTGCGGGCCTGGCCGGGGTAGCGCTTGTCGATGGAGACAAAGCAGAGGTTGTGGAACACGCCCTCCAGCGGCAGGTTCATGTCCACAATCTCGGGCAGCTGCTTCTTGATGAGCGGCAGGAACAGGCGCTCCGTGGCCTTGCCCATGAAGCAGTCCTCCATGGGCGGCGGCCCCACGAGGGTTGCAGGATAAATGGCGTCGTTTCTGTGGGTCAGGGCCGTGACGTGGAACACAGGGTAGTCGTCGGCCAGGGAGTAGTAGCCGGTGTGGTCGCCAAAGGGGCCTTCGCGGCGGCGCTCTTTGGGGTCCACGTAGCCCTCCAGCACGAACTGGCTGGTGGCCGGGACTTCGAGGTCCACGGTCTTGCACTTGACCAGCTCCACGGGCTGGTTGCGCAAAAAGCCCGCAAAGAGCATCTCGTCGATCTCGTCGGGAATGGGCGCAGTGGCGGCGTAGGTCACGGCCGGGTCCGGGCCGATGGCCACGGCCACCTCCAGGCGCTTGTTCAGCTTCTCGGCCAGGTGGTAGTGGTAGGCCCCGCCCTTGTGCCGGTGCCAGTGCATGCCTGTGGTGTTTTTGTCGAACACCTGCATGCGGTACATGCCCGCGTTGCGCACGCCGGTCTCGGGGTTCTTGGTGTAGACCACGGGCAGGGTGATGAACGGCCCGGCGTCGCCCGGCCAGGTGGTCAAGACCGGCATGATGGACAGGTCCACGGCCTCGCCCGTGAGCACCACGTCCTGGCAGCAGCCGCGCTTCACGTGGTCGGGAAAGATGTTGGTGAGCTTGGAGAGCTTGGGGATCATCTGCAGCTTCTTGATGATGCCGTCGGGCCGCTCGATCTCCAGGTATTCGTGGATGCGCTCGCCCAGGGCGTCCAGGTTTTCGCTGTCCAGGGCCATGTTCATGCGTGTGTAGGAGCCGAACATGTTGGTCAGCACCGGGAACTTCGAGCCCTTGGGCTTGTTGAAGAGCAGGGCCGGGCCGAACTTCTTGCTCACGCGGTCCGTGACCTCGGCGATCTCGAGAAAGGGGTCCAGTTCCGCGTCGATGCGCCGGAGTTCACCGGCGCGGTCCAGATGCTTCAGAAAATCCTGCACGTCCTTGTAGGGCATGGAGTCCTCGTGGGGGGTCGTTTTTTGGCATCCTATCCCACCGGCAGGGGCTCTGCAAGCCGATCGGCTTGGCCCGGAATTTTCTTGCGGCTGCTCTCCAACAAATGAGTGGCCCCTGCCTGGGCGTTACAGGCAGGGGCCGGAGAGGATGGCGGCCGCGCGCGTCCCTCAACACGCGCGGCCGCACCGCATGGGAGGGGAGAGTTATACTGCCGTTTCGCCGCGCTCATTGGTGCGGATGCGCACGGCCTCTTCAACGTTCAGGACAAAGATCTTGCCGTCGCCGATGGCGCCCGTGTTGGCGGCTGTCCGGATGACGTCCACGGCCACTGCGGCCAGGGCGTCGGTGACCACCACCTCGATCTTCACCTTGGCCTTGAACACCACCTGGTATTCCGCGCCCCGGTACATCTCCACGTGGCCCTTTTGCCGTCCGTAACCCTTCACTTCGGTGATGGTCATGCCGTGCACGCTGGCCTTGTCCAGGGCGTCCTTGACCTCGTCGAGCTTGTGCGGCTTGATGATAGCTTCAATCTTCTTCATGGCGAACCTCCCTTAAGCCTAGCGGTGGGTCTTGTTGATGGAGAACTCGGGGTAGGCCAGCACGCCGACTTCGCTGTCCAGGCCCTCGGCCTCGACTTCGGGGGAAACGCGCATCTTCACGATCTTGTCGAAGATCTTGAAGAAGAGGTAGAAGGACACGAAGACGAAGATGAAGTTCACGCCCACGCCGATGAGCTGGGCGAAGAACTGTCCGGCGTCGCCGTAGAGCAGGCCCTTCACGGTGCCGTCCACGCCGTTGAGCTTGTCGCCGTAGGTGCCGTCGGCGAAGAGGCCGAGGGCGATCATGCCCCAGGCGCCGTTGACGCCGTGCACGGAGAGGGCGCCCACGGGATCGTCGAGCTTCATCTTGTTTTCCACGAAGAGCACGCCCATGCACAGGAGCACGCCGGCGATCAGGCCGATGAGGACTGCGGCGGGCGCGTTGACGAAGGCGCAGGGCGCGGTGATGGCCACCAGGCCGGCCAGCAGGCCATTGGCGGCCATGGACAGATCTGGCGTGCCGTAGCGGAACCACATGTAGAGCATGGCGGCCGTTCCACCAGCGCCGGAGGCGAGCATGGTGTTCACGGCGATGACGCCGATGCGCAGGTCGCCGCCGGCCAGGGTGGAGCCGGTGTTGAAGCCGAACCAGCCGAAGGCCAGGATGAGGCAGCCGGTGACGGCCATGGGGATGTGGTGGCCGGGAATGGCGTTAGGGGTGCCGTCGGCCCGGAACTTGCCGATGCGCGGGCCAAGCACGATGACGCCAGCCAGGGCGGCCGCGCCGCCTGTCATGTGCACCACCGAGGAACCGGCGAAGTCGAGGACGCCGTGGCCCAGAGCGAAGTTCTTGCCGAGCTGGGAAAGCCAGCCAGCGCCCCAGACCCAGTTGGCGTACACGGGGTAGATCAGCATGGACATGAACAAGGCGTAGAAGCAGAAGGACTTGAATCTCCAGCGTTCGGCCAGGGCGCCCGTGGGGATGGTGGCCGCAGTATCCATGAACACCATCTGGAACAGGAACATGCTGAAGATGGTGGCGTCGTAGGCGTCGCCGACCAGGAAGAAGCCCTTGGTGCCCCAGAGGCCGAACTCCGTGCCAAAGAGCGTGATCACGAATTCGGAGTCAAGCAGGGTGCCTCCGCCCAGGGTGGCTGCGCCGCCGCTTCCGCCCATCTGCAAGGCAAAGCCGCACAGCCAGAAGCCGAGCATGCCAATTCCGTAGACCATGATGTTCATGGCCATGGTGTGGCTGGCGTTCTTGGCGCGGGTGAAGCCGGTTTCGCAGAGGGCGAAGCCGACCTGCATGAACATGACCAGGAAGGCGCAGACAAGCACCCAGACCATGTTGTTGGCGATGCGGTTGTGGCCGACGACATCGGCCAGCTTGGTGGCCAGGGGTTCAGAGTCCTTGTACTTGTCCATGTCGACTTCCGTGGGCGCGCCAGCGGTGGCGTTGACCACATCCGCTGCGGCGCCGATGGTGAGGCCGCTGGGGTCCGGCTTCGGGGGATCGCCTGCAAAGCAGGTGGCGGTCCCTGCAAGGACGACCAGTGCCAGTGTGAGTGCCAGGAAAATGTTCTTAAACATGCTGCCCTCCATGTGGTGTGATGAAAACGGTTGATTCGCTTAAGGCAAGAAGCGGGCCATTATGGTTAACGTATTGATATAAAATGATAACAGTCATTGCTGGTCAGCCACTGTTCGGATTTAAGTTACGATTATGCAAATTCTGCCAAAACGTATTGGCTGGCCTTGTGTCGTTGCCGTCTTGAGTATGTCATGTAAGTCTACTGAATATATTTATATATTAGGAATGGCTCACTGCAAAAAAGATGCGCCATGGATTGGGATGGGGTGGCTTGTTTGTAGTTCTTTCGAAAATGTAAATTTACCCTCATCTTCTATTTCTTTGCCGGTGTGTCAATTATAACAGCTCAGAATTGTTAATTATAGTGTGTTTGTCATGGGTTGCTTGTGCGAGATGTGTCGAGATTGCTTGATGAGGACTGCTTGCAAATACGTTTCTTGCGGGTAAGCGTTGCACGATATGACAATATTGCAAATATGTGTCACTTTTTCTGGTGCGCGGGCCGTTTTGCGTTGACAGTCCCGTGCGGCCTTTGGTCGCGGATGGGCGCCAGGCCCTGGCATCCATGTCTGTGGTCCTGGCCGTGCGCACGCCAGGCCCTGCTGCGTGGATTTGCTGACCCGGAGGGCTGTGCACGCGGCTTTTGCCCGGCCCCACGGCTTGACATCCGGCAGGGGAGCATCACCTTGTACCTGGACAGAGCCCCATGCCCACTGGCGAGCAGACGGTAGAGCTGGGCGGCCAGGCAGATCTGAAGGATTTTCGCGCGCGCAGCACTTCCGGGGGGTTTTCAAACCTCGCCGGGTAGGATATGACTGGGTCCAGCCAAACCCTTGGAGGCCATCATGCTTGGCGAACTGCTCCAGCCCATGCACCTGCTTTTGATCCTTGTCATTGCCCTGCTGCTCTTCGGCCCGGGCAAACTGCCGCAGATCGCGGCCAACCTCGGCAAGAGCATCCGTGAGTTCAAGGGCGCCCTGACCGCCCAGGAAGAAGTCACGGTTGCCCCGCCAGCCCAGCAGCCCACCCAGGCCCAGCCCACGCAGGCCCAGGCTCAGGCTCAGCCCGCTCAGCCCCAGGCCGCCCAGGCCCAGGCCGAAGCGCCCAAGCAGGAGCAGAAGAGCTCGTAGTGGCTGCTTTGCGCCCCGAGAACTGTACCGCGCAGGGCGCTCCGGTCCCCCCGGACCGGAGCGCCCTGCGCGGCCTTGGCAGCCCTGAAAGCACCCCGGCGGCAGAGTGGATCTGACCTACTATCTCTCCACGTACGGCTATCTGGCCCTGTTCATCGGCACCTTCCTGGAAGGGGAGACGATCCTCATCATTGCCGGTTTTATCGCGGCGTCCACCGGGCACCTGTCCCTGCCCCTGTGCATCCTGGCGGCCTTCCTGGGCAGCTTCGCGGGCGACCAGACGGCCTTCTACATCGGCCGCTACAATAAAAAATTCCTGGAAACGCGCCTCAAGAAGTGGGAGTGCCGCATCGAGAAGGTGCACCGCTTGCTGGAGAAGCACCAGGTGCTCGTGCTCATCTCTTTCCGGTTCTTCTACGGCTTCCGCAACATCACGCCCTTTGCCGTGGGCACCACGAACATCTCGCCCTGGCGCTTCTTCGCCCTGAACGGCATAGGCGCTGCGATCTGGGCCGTCGCGTTCGGCATGGGCGGGTACTATCTGGGTGACGTTCTGGAGCGCTTTCTCCAGGGCGCCAAGTGGTGGGTGGCCGGGGGCCTCTTCGGCGTCATCATGCTCATCTGGATCATCAAGACCATCCGCAGCCGCCTGCGCACTCCCCGCTGCTAGTCCGTCCGCCTGTCAGTCCGCCTCAAGGCCCTTGCCGACGCGCTGGATCTGCTCTTGGGGCAGGTTCACGCGGAGCGCTGCCCAGAGTTCGAAGACCTCGATCCCCGGCGCGCTGGCGCTTTTCAGCAGCGCCCGGGCATCGCCCTTGTCCTGACCGTGGTAGGCCTGGGTCAGGCCTTCGTTCAGCGTGAGCAGCGCCCCGCGCAGGGCCACCCCGGCCATGAGCCCGACACCGTCGGTGAAGGCCAGCACCGGTCGGCGCTCCGTGAGGGAGCCCGGGCCGGTCTCCTCGCGCACGCCCAGCACATCAAACTTGGCCATGGCGTCAAAGTTGAGCCCGCTGCGCAGAATGCGCTCCAGCATCTCCTGCTCCTGCACCACCAGCACCAGCCGCTGCTTCTCCAGCCCGATCTGCACCCCGACCCCGGCCCCGCCCACGCCTACGAAGACGGGCGCGTCCCAGCCCCCGTCCCGGTTGCGGGTCACCAGCACGCCGCTGCCGCCGTGCAGGGAGTAGAAAAACCCGGCCTGGTACAGGCCAGGGAGCACGATGACCGCGCGGGCGTCCTCCAGGGCATAGTCCAGCATGCGCAGGGGCGTGGCCGCGCGCAGCTCCCGCAGGGCGCGGGCGGATTCGGAGACAAGGTCCGCGCCCAGGCTGCTGCGCGGGCTTGTCTGTCCGGCGTCTGTCTGCCCGGTATTTGGCGGGCGCGTGGCGGCGCAGGCCGAGAGCAGGAGCAGGCAGGCGATGGTGCAACCGAGGCGGGTCATGCGGCCTCCGGAGGGCGGCCGATCCCTGATGCTTGTCCAGTCAACGACGAGAGCACGGCCAGACGCCGGGGCATGTCGGCCGGGGCGGGCGCGCCGGGCCTGTCCAGCATCTCGCGCAGCAGGTCCACGCCGTCCAGCAGCGGCTGGATCACGTCCGCGCCTGGGGCCAGCTGGCCCTTGCGCAGGCAGTCCAGCACGTTCTCCAGCCGGTGCGCGGCGGTCTCCAGGTTGCGCAGGCACAGCAGGTTCGCCCCGGCCTTGATGGAATGCGCGTCGCGGAACACGGCGTTCAGGAGGTCCGCCTGCGGCGCATTGGCCGTGCGCTCCAGCTCCAGCAGCCCGGCCTCCAGCGCGCCCAGGCGCTCCGCAGCCTCCTCGGCAAAGGCGGCCAGGACTTCCAGGTCGGTCTCAAGCATTGCGCAGGCCCCGCTTCTGTTCATACTCCTGCACCAGCCGCACCGCTGTCTCCGGGATGCGCTCCAGGTCGGGCTTGGAGATCTGGCAGTCCGCGCCCACGGACTGGCCCTTGTGGCGCAGCTCGTCGGTGATGATGGAGGAGTAGAGCACCACGGGCAGATCGCCCAAGGCCTTGTCGGTTTTGATGTTCTTGGTCAGGGTGAAGCCGTCCATGAGGGGCATCTCGATGTCTGAAATGATGATGTCCAGGTAGTCATGGATGGGCCTGCCCTCGGCGGCGGCCTGGCGGGCCAGGGCGCGCGCGGTGTCCAGGGCCTCCTGGCCGTTGTTCACGATGGTCGGCGTGATGCCTGCGCGGGACAGGCTCTTCTTGAGCATGAGCCGGATGGTGGCGGAGTCGTCGGCCACCAGGGCCTTCAGTTCGCGCGGGGCCACGAAGCTCGGGGCCGCCGCGTGGGGGTCGTCCGCAGGGGAGAGGTCGGCGATGATGGTTTCCAGGTCCAGGAGCTGGATGAAGTGGCCCTCGCGCTCCACCAGCCCGATGATGGCCTGGATGCCGGTCTTGGGCAGGTAGCCGTCGGGCGGGATGACCTCGGGCCAGCCCACGCGGTGGATGCCCGTGACGCCGGAAACCACGAACCCGGTGATGGTGTTGCTGAACTCGGTGATGATGACGTTGTCGAGGGCGGCCGGGGCTTTTTTGATGCCCAGCCAGACCGCGAGATCGATGACGGGCAGGATGTGGCTGCGCAGGGGGATGATGCCCCGGAAGCTGGGGTGCGCGGCGGCGGGCAGCGGCTCCAGGGCCGGGCTCTCGATGACCTCCATGACCTTGGCCACGTTGACGCCGAAGGAGTGCCGCTCGCCCGGCACCTCAGGGCCGGCGTCGCCGTCGATGTGGAATTCCAGAATTTCCAGTTCATTGGTGCCGGTATCCAGCAGGATGCCGGTCTGCATGACGTCGGAGCCGGTGTTGGCGTTCTGGTTCATGCTGGCTCAATACCCCGCGTGGGCGGGGCTGTCCAGTATGGGCAAGGAAATAATGAGGCGGGAGGCCGCGGTTTGTGTCCCGCGAGGGGTTCTGCTAGAACTGGCGTGCCCGGAAGGATTCGAACCCTCGACCGACGGCTTAGAAGGCCGTTGCTCTATCCACCTGAGCTACGGGCACGTGTGGGGAACCCTTCCCTAATCAAGCTCCGGGGCGCGGTCAAGGCCTGCGCCCGCAAGGCCGTACGTGACGCACGCCCGATCCTACCATGATTTCCTGGCCCGGCTGGACAGCCTGGGCCTGTTCCACATGGACCTGACGCTCGACCGCATGGCCGCCTTCGCCCTGCGCCACGGCCCTTTGCGTTTTCCGGTGCTGCACGTGGTGGGCACCAACGGCAAGGGCTCCACGGCCACCATCCTGGCCGAGCTCCTGCGCGCCCACGGCCTGCGCGTTGGACTCTACACCAGCCCGCATTTTGTGTCCGTGCGCGAGCGCATCCTGGTGGACGGGGCCATGCTGCCCGAAGACGCCTGGGCGCGGCTGGGGCACGAGGCGCTGCGCCAGTCCGAAGGCCTGGGGCTGACCTATTTCGAGCTGCTCACCGTGCTGGCCGTGCTGGCCTTTGAGGGCGCGGGCACGGAGGCGGGCGTCGACGTGGCGGTGATGGAGGCCGGGCTGGGCGGGCGCTTCGACGCCACCAACGTGTTTGCGCCCACGCTCACGCTGTTCACGCCCATCGGCCTGGACCACATGAACGTGCTCGGCCAGACCCTGGCGGAGATCGCGGCGGACAAGGCCGGGGCCATGCGCCCGGGCGGGCTGGCCCTTTCCGCACGCCAGGAGCCTGAGGCTTGGGAGGTGTTGCGGCGTGTGGCCGCAGAGACAGGGGCAGAGCTTGTGTCCGTGGGCGATATCCTCTCCTACTCGCGCGGCCAGGGGCGGGTGACTCCCGGCCCGGCGGGCAAGGCCTTTGTGCAGCCCATGACCGGCCTGTCTTTGAGCCTGCGCGGCCTGCACCAGCAGGACAATGCCCGCACGGCCCTGGCGGCCTTTTCACTCTGGGCCAGGAGCCTGCGCCTGCCTGTGTTCGAATCGGCCTGCCGTCAGGCCTTCGCGCGCGCCTTCATCCCTGGCCGCATGCAGCTGGCGCCTGCCGGGGCAGGGCGCCCGGAGCTCATTCTGGACGGCGGGCACAACGCCCACGGCCTGGCGGCGCTCAAAGCGTCGCTGGATGCGGACGGCATCCGCCCGGCGGCCGTGGTCTTCGGCTGCCTGCGCGACAAGCCGCTGGCTGACATGGCGGCCCTGGTGCGCGGCCTTATCCTTGATCCGCCAGGCGGCCCGGTCTACGCCACGGGCATCCCCAGCTGCCCGCGCGCCTGCCAGCCCCAGGAGCTGGCCGCGCTCATCGGGCCGCAGGCCATTCCGGCAAGCGACGTGCACGCCGCCCTGGACCTGTTTCTGGGCAGCGAGCATGTCGGCGCTGCCGGGCCGGTTTTGGTCTGCGGTTCCTTGTATTTGCTGGGCGAGTTTTATACTACACACCCTGAGCTGCTTGAGCGCCCGGAATAGTCCGCCGCCCGGCTGCCCTGGAGGTTCTGCCGTGACCACACTCTTCCGCCGCCTGCCCGCCGTGGACCAGGCCCTGGCCGCCCTGGCCGCAGACACGAGCCGTCATGCCGCCGTCCTGCGCCCTGTCCTGCAAGCCGCGCCGCGTCCGCTCATCAAGAGCCTGGTGAACGAGTTCCTGGACCTGGTGCGCGAGGAGATCCGCGCCGGGGCGCACGGGGATGCGTCGCAACTCTCGCTGGACGCGCTCTATCCGCGCCTGCTGGCCTATGTCAGCCGGGGGGCAAGGCCGCGCTTCCGCCGGGTGGTGAACGCCACGGGCGTGGTGGTGCACACCAACATGGGCCGCTCACTGCTCGCTCCGGAGGCCGTCCTTGCCGTGGCCGAGGCCGCCGCGCACTACTCGAACCTGGAGTTCGACCTGGCCAGCGGGGAGCGCGGCAGCCGCTACGCCCACGTGGAGGGGCTGCTCTGCCGCCTGACCGGGGCCGAGGCCGCCCTGGTGGTGAACAACAACGCCGCCGCCGTGCTCATCGTGCTGGACACCCTCTGCAAGGGCCGCGAGGTCATTGTCTCGCGCGGGCAGCTGGTGGAGATCGGCGGAAGCTTCCGCATCCCCGAGGTCATGGCCAAGAGCGGGGCCATATTGCGCGAGGTGGGGGCCACCAACCGCACGCACCTGCGCGACTACGAGGCCGCCATCACCCTGGAGACCGCAGCCTTCATGAAGGTGCACACCTCCAACTTCCGGCAGGTGGGTTTTGTGAAGGAGGTGCCGCTGTCCGAACTCAAGACCCTGGCCGCCACCTTCGGCCTGCCGGTCATCGAGGACCTGGGCAGCGGCAGCCTGCTGCGCCTTGATGTCGACGGCCTGCCGGGCGAACCCACGGCGGGCGAGTCCGTGGCCGCAGGTGCGGACGTGGTCACCTTCTCCGGCGACAAGGTGCTCGGCGGGCCGCAGGCGGGCATCATCGTGGGTCGGCGCGAGATCATCGAGCGCATCAAGCAGAACCCGCTGAACCGCGCCCTGCGCATCGACAAGATGACGCTGGCGGCCCTGGAGGCCACCCTGCGCCTGTACCTGGACCCGGAGCTGGCCAAGAATCGCGTGCCCACCTTGAGCATGATGACCCGCTCCCTGGTGTCCTTGCGAGCCCAGGCCTCGCGGCTGGCCGGACTGCTGAAGAAGCACCTGGGCGATCGGCTGGACGTCACCGTGCGCCGGGGCGTGTCGCGCGTGGGCGGCGGGGCCTTTCCCGAGGCCGACCTGCCCACGGCCCTGGTGGCCCTTGTGCCCAGCGCTGGTCCCGGCGCGGGCGCGGGCCTGAACGTGGACGCCCTGCGCCAGGCGCTCCTGGCCACGGACCCGCCGCTCGTGGGCCGGGTGGAGGACGGCGCGCTGTGCCTGGACCCGCGCACCGTTGACGCCTCGGAACATGCCCTGGTCCTCGACGCCCTGCGCCAGGCGCTGCCTGATTTCACATGAGATCTGAAACGACAAATGAACGACATCTGAACCTGTCTGGAGCATTTTTGTGAGCAAACAGAAGCCCGAACTGGAACACGTTTCCCGCAACTGCTGGGATGTCTACGCCTCCGCAGCCGACCGCAAGGCTCTGAGCGCCTGCGCCGACAGCTACATGCGCTTTTTGTCCACCTGCAAGACCGAGCGCGAAACCGTCGAGTACATCCTGGCCGCGGCCAAGGCCGCCGGGTTCAGCGAGCAGCTGGGCGCGAAATCCAAGGCCTACGCCCGGGTGCAGCGCGGCAAGACCATCCTCCTGGCCCGGCGCGGAAGAAAGCCCTTGTCCGTGGGCTTCCGGCTCATCGGGGCCCACGTGGACACCCCGCGCATCGACCTCAAGCAGCACCCGCTGTACGAGGACACGGACCTGGGCCTCATGAAGACCCACTACTACGGCGGCATCCGCAAGTACCAGTGGCTGGCGCGGGAGCTGGCCCTGCACGGCGTGGTGGTCAAGAAGGACGGCAGCGTGGTCACTGTGGTGGTGGGCGAGGACCAGGGCGACCCGGTGCTGACCATCACCGACCTGCTGCCGCACCTGGCCCAGAAGCAGGTGGAGCAGAAGGTCTCTGACGCCTTTGAGGCCGAGAAGCTGAACGCCGTGGTGGCCCACGAGCCCAGCAACGCAGGCATCGCTGCGCGCGCCAAGGACAAGGACCGCGTCAAGCGGCGGGTGCTGGAGCTGCTCCACAAGCGCTACGGCATCACCGAGAGCGACCTGTTCAGCGCCGAGCTGCAGCTGGTGCCTGCCGGGCCTGCCCGCCACGTGGGCCTGGACAACTCCATGATCGGCGGCTACGGCCACGACGACCGCTGCTGCGTGTTTGCCGCGCTCAAGGCCCTTTTGTCCGAGAAGACCCCGGAGCACACGCAGATGGCGCTGTTCTGGGACAAGGAGGAGATCGGCTCCGAGGGGGCCACGGGCGCGCAGTCGCTGTTCTTCGAGTACGCCGTGGCCGACCTGATCGAGGCCTGGGCCCCGCGCGCGCGGCTGCCCGAGGTCTTTGCGCGCGGCATGGCCATCAGCGCCGACGTCAACGCCGCCGTGGACCCGGACCACCTGGACGTATTCGAGAAGCGCAACGCCGCCTACCTGGGCTATGGCCCGTGCTTCAACAAGTTCACCGGGCACCGGGGGAAAGTCGGGGCCAACGACGCGCATCCGGAATACGTGGCCTATCTGCGGGGCATCCTGGACAAGGCCGGGGTGCCCTGGCAGATGGCCGAGCTGGGCAAGGTGGACCTGGGTGGCGGCGGCACGGTGGCCAAGTTCCTGGCCGTGTACGGCATGGACGTCATCGACATGGGGCCAGCTGTGCTGTCCATGCACAGCCCGTTCGAGGTGCTGGGCAAGGCCGACCTCTACGCCACGGTCCTGGCCTTCCGGGCCTTCCTCAAGAGCTAGGAGAGTAAATGCCGGTCATCATGGGCACCGCCGGGCACATCGACCACGGCAAGACCACGCTGGTCAAGGCTCTTACGGGCATCGACTGCGACCGCCTGGCCGAGGAGAAGAAGCGCGGCATCACCATTGAGCTGGGCTTCGCCTTCATGGACCTGCCGCCCGGCAAATCAGGCTCCAAAAGGCTCGGCGTGGTGGACGTGCCCGGGCACGAGCGCTTTGTGAAGAACATGGTGGCGGGGGCGGCGGGCATCGACTTCGTGGTGCTGGTCATCGCCGCCGACGAGGGCGTCATGCCCCAGACCCGCGAGCACCTGGAGATCTGCTCGCTGCTGGGCATCCAGAGCGGCGTGGTGGCCCTGACCAAGGTCGACATGGTGGAGCCGGACTGGCTGATGATGGTGGAGGAGGAGGTGGCGGGCTACCTCAAGGGCTCGTTCCTCGACGGCGCGCCCATCGTGCCCGTGTCCGCGCACACCGGCCAGGGGCTGGAGGCCTTGAAGGCCGAGCTGGCGCGCCTGGCCGAGGCCTTCCAGCCGCACCGCCGCTCGGACCTGTTCCGCCTGCCCGTGGACCGCGTGTTCACCATGAAGGGCTACGGCACGGTTGTCACCGGCACCCTGGTTTCGGGCAAGGTCCGCGTGGGCGAGGACGTGGCCGTGTACCCCAAGGGGCTTGTGTCCAAGGTGCGCACCCTGCAATCCCACGGGGCGCAGGTGGAGGAGGTGGCCGCAGGCAGCCGCACCGCGGTGAACCTGACCGGCCTGGAGGTGGAGCAGCTCATGCGCGGCGACGTGCTGGCCCGGCCGGGGTCGCTGTTTCCCAGCCCCTTCTGGGACGTGGAGCTGAGCTGCCTGAAAAGTTCGCCCCGGTCCATCAAGCACCGCAAGGAAGTGCACTTCCACCACGGCGCGCGCGAGGTTATGGCCCGGGTCTACATGCTTGAGGGCGAGGCCCTGGAGCCCGGCCAGACCGCCATCTGCCGCATCCGCTTTGCCGAGCCCCTGGCCGGTGTTTTTGGCGACCGCGTGGTGGCGCGGTCCTTTTCGCCGCTCCGGACCGTGGCCGGCGGGCGGCTCTTGTCGCCCCTGCCGCACCGGGTGAAGCGCTTCTCCCAGGCGGTGGAGACCCTGCGCAGCCTGGGCGCTGGCGAGCCGGAATACGTCGTACAGGCGCAATTGGAGCTGGCGGGCAACGCGGGCTTAAGCTTCGCGCAGCTCCTGGTGGCCAGCAGCATGGAGTCGAAAGCCCTGGACAAGGCGCTGCAGCTCATGGGCGGACGGCAGGAGGCCTTTCTCATCGACCGCGAGGCCCGCACCTACGTGTCCGGCCAGGTGGCCCAGACCCTGTCCGCTGGCCTGCTGGCCCATCTGGCGGAGTTCCACGCCCGCGAGCCCATGAAGCTGGGCGTGGCGCGCGGCGGGCTCTCCTCCACCTGGGGCCGCAGGCTCTCGCCCAAGCTGTTCCACTTCGTGCTGGAAGGCCTGTTGCGCAAGGGCCAGGTCGCCAGCGACCAGGAGATGCTGCGCCTGCCGGGGCACAAGGTGTCCCTGGCCTCGGACGCGGCCTCCTTGCGCCAGAAGCTGCTCGACGCCTACACGGCCGGGGGGCTGACCCCGCCGAACATGAAGGACGTGCTGGACCCGCTGGGCCTGACCTTCAAGGAGGCTGCGGCGGTCTTCAAGGTGCTCCAGGACGAGGGGCGGCTGGTCAAGATCAAGGAGGAGATGTACTTCGACGCTGCGGCTGTGGCGGGCTTGCAGGACAAGATCGTGGCCTTTTTCGCCACGCACGAGGACATGAACCCGCAGGATTTCCGCGTGGTGTCGGAGCTGTCGCGCAAGTACGCCATCCCGCTCCTGGAGTATTTCGACAAGGAGAAGCTCACGGTGCGCGTGGGCGACAACCGCAAGCTGCGCAAACGCTAGGGGCTCTGTACCCATCTTGATTCGCATGGAAATATTTGGCCTTGCTTTTCCGGGGGGAGTTTCGCAGAGTGCCGCCCGAGCCCCTGCGGGCCACGGCGTGGGCAAAAGAAAAGGCCCCGTGCGACACGGGGCCTGTGAGTCTTTCGTGGGGTGAATGAAGGGGCTTGAACCCTCGGCCCCCAGGGCCACAACCTGGTGCTCTACCAACTGAGCTACACCCACCACAAGAGGAAGGTTGTTTATACGACGCCCCCCCCGGCGGTCAAGGACTAATTCCCGCAAAATTGAACCCGGCCAGGAAGCGAGCCCGGCCGGGGAACACAAGGACACATCATGGACAAGCTCATCATCGAGGGCGGAGTGCCGCTTCATGGGACCATCCAGGTCAGCGGCTCCAAGAACGCGGCCCTGCCCATCCTCATCGCCTGCCTGCTGGCCAAAGGCACAGTGCGCCTGACCAACGTGCCGCGCCTGCGCGACATTTTCACCACCCTGAAGCTCCTGAACATCCTGGGCTGCGAGACCACCTTCGAGGACAATGTGGTCACGGCCAGGGTCACCAGCCTCAAGCACGAGGCCCCGTACGACCTGGTCAAGACCATGCGCGCCTCGGTGCTCTGCCTGGGGCCGCTGCTGGCCCTGTTGGGCGAGGCCAAGGTGGCCCTGCCCGGCGGCTGCGCCATCGGCGCGCGGCCCGTGGACCTGCACCTGAAGGCCCTGGAGCGCATGGGCGCGCGGTTCATGCTCGACTCCGGCTACATCCACGGCGTGTGCGGCGGGCTTGTGGGCGCGCGCATCGTGTTCGACTTTCCCACCGTGGGCGGCACGGAGAACCTGCTCATGGCCGCCAGCCTGGCCAAGGGCTGCACCATTCTGGAGAACTGCGCCCGCGAGCCCGAGGTGGTGGACCTGGCCAATTTCCTCAACGCCTGCGGGGCGCGCATCATCGGCCAGGGCACCAGCATCATCCAGGTGGAGGGCGTGCGCTCCCTTGCGGGCTGCGACTACCGCATCATGCCCGACCGCATCGAGGCCGGCACCTACCTCGTGGCCGGGGCCATCACCGACGGCGAGCTCAGGCTGCTGGACTGCCCCCTGGACGAGCTGGACGCCCTGGTCTCCAAGCTGCGCGAGATGAACGTCCAGGTCAGTGCGGAGCCCGACGGCACGGTGCTGGTGCGCCGCAGCGGCGAGCTCCTCGGCGTGGACGTCACCACCCAGCCGCACCCGGGCTTTCCCACAGACATGCAGGCCCAGCTCATGGCCTTGATGTGCGTGGCCTCGGGCTCGGGCTCCATCCAGGAGAAGATCTTCGAGAACCGCTTCATGCACGTGTCCGAGCTGGGGCGCATGGGCGCGCGCATCTCCCTCAAGGACCGCACGGCCATGGTGCGCGGCGTGCCGCAGCTCGTGGGCGCGCCGGTGATGGCCTCGGACCTGCGGGCCAGCGCCTCGCTGGTGCTGGCCGGACTGGTGGCCCAGGGCACCACCGAGATCCAGCGCATCTACCATCTGGACCGGGGCTATGAGCGCATGGAGGTCAAGCTGGCCGCCGCTGGCGCGCGCATTCGTCGCGAGAAGGAATAGCCGGGAGAAGCAATAGCCCGGCGCGAGAAGCACTAGCCGGGCCGCCCCAGCGGGGCGGCGCCAGGAGGGGAGCGTGCACGCCAGCCAGCGCCAGGACCAGTTCGCGCAGTCCGCTGTCGGCGGCGGCCCGCCCGGCCTGCTGGCCTGGCAGGTGTATTTTCTGGCCTATGTGGCGGGCATCTGGAGCCTGCGCCACCCGGAACCGGCCCTGGCCGTGGCTGGCCTGCTCTGGGCCGGGCTCGCGGGCTTCCGCGCCCAGGGCTGGAAACAGCCCGGCCTGACCCTGGCCGCCTGGACTCTGGTCATCATCGCCCTGTGTTTTGCCGGGGGCGCGCAGCACGCGCGTCTGGTCCTGCCGGATGTTCCGCCCGCCCCGGCGGCCGCAGCCGATGGCCGGGGCAAGGCCCTGCTGCGCGGCCGCGTGCTCGGGATCACCGACAAACCCTACGGCCGCCTGGAAATCTTGCTGGAGAACGTCCGGGCCGAGAACGCCAATAACGCCGACAACGCGAGCACCACCACTGAAGCGGTGCCCGGCCTGGTGTCCTTTGACTGGGACGAACCAGGCTACCGGCCTGCGCCCGGCCAGGAGGTCCAGGCCCGGCTGCGGCTCTGGCCCGTGCGCGGGTTCCGCAACCAGGGCGGCGCGGACTTTGACTGGCAGCAGCGCCTGCGCGGGGTGTTCCACCGGGCCTATGCGCGCGGCGAGCTGCCGGACGCCCTCTGGGGGCCCAGGCCCGCCGCCTTCTGGTGGGATCTGCGCGAGTCCCTGCGCGGGGGCCTGCTGCGGCTCCTGCCGCCCACCCAGGGCGGGGCCGTGGTCCTGGGCCTGCTCATGGGCGACCGCTCGCGCATCGACCTCACCGTCACCGAGGAGCTGCGCGCCGCCGGGCTGGCGCACACCCTGGCCCTGTCCGGCCTGAACGTGGCCTACGTGGCGCTCCTGGGCTGGGGCCTGGCCTGGCTGGCCGGGCTCGTCTGGCCCGCCCTGTACCTGCGCATCCCCCGGCAGAAGCTGGCGATTCTGATCTCTTTCCCGCTCGTTGCGGCCTACGTCTGGGTGGGCCAGGCCAGCCCGTCCCTGGTGCGCTCGGCCTGCATGTTCGGGTTCTGGGGTCTGCTGCTGCTGCTGGACCGGGGCCGCGCCCTGGTGGACGGCCTGTTCCTGGCCCTGGTGCTGATGATCCTGGCTGCGCCGCTTGCGGTGTATGACGTGGGCTTGCAGATGTCGGCCCTGTCCGTGGCCGGGCTGGCCATTCTCTTTCCCTGGCTGCGCGGGCTCTTGCCGGGCGGGATGGGCCGCCTGGGCCGTGTGCTCGGCCTCCTCTGGGACGCCCTGGCCATGAGCCTGGCCGCCAACCTGGCGCTTTTGCCCGTGGTGGTCTGGTATTTCGGCGTGTTCCCGCCCAATTTCCTGCTCAACCTGCCCTGGGTGCCGGTGCAGGGGCTGGTGGTGCAGACCCTGGGCATGGTCGGCCTGGCCCTGGCCTGCGCGCCGGGGCTTACGCTGGCGGCGGGCTGGCTGCTTGAGGCGGCAAGCCTGGTGCAGCAGGCCATGCTGGACGTTCTGCACCTGGCTGCCCGGGCCGGGTGGCTGCCCGTGTGGGCGCTGTTCCGGCCCCATTGGCCGGAGCTCCTGGGCGCAGGGCTGGTCACCGCCGTGGTCCCGTTCTGCTGGCGCAGGCCAACCGCCACCAGCGTGCTGCTGGTGCTCACCGGGCTCCTTTTGACCGCCGTGCCCCATGCGTTGCTGTTGCTTGATGAAACCAGGCTTGAGGTGCGTGTGACCCTGCTCGACGTGGGCCAGGGCCAGGCCGTGCTGGTGAGCGCACCAAACGGGCGGCGGGTTCTGGTGGACGGCGGCGGCACCGCCAGCCGCAGCTTTGACATGGGGCGTTCCGTGGTCGGCCCCGCGCTGACCTGGGGCCGAGCGCCGAGGCTCGACGCCGTGGTCATGAGCCACCCGGACGGGGACCATGCCCAGGGGCTGGCGCATATCCTGCGGCATTTCCAGGTCAGGCGGCTGATCACCAATGGACAATGGCCAGACAGGGGGCCGAGCGGGCCGCTGGGCGAGGCCCTGGACGCCGCGCTGGCTGCGGGCGCGCCCAGGCCCGAGGCCTTCGGCCCCGGCGACCGCCTGGACCTGGGCTCCGGCGTGGTGCTTACGGCCCTGCACCCGGCGGATGATTTCGACGGGACCACGACCAACGAGCGCTCGCTGGTGCTGCGGTTGTTGTGGAACGGCGCGCCCCTGGCCCTGTTGCCGGGCGATGTGCAGCGCGCGGGCATCGAGCACATGATCGAGGCGGGCCGCGACCTGCACGCCGAGGTGCTGGTGCTGCCGCACCACGGGTCCAAGTCGAGCCTCTCGGGCCTGCTCTATGAGGCCGTGGCTCCGGCCCAGGCCGTGGTCAGCTGCGGCTTCCTGAACCAGTTCCGCTTCCCCAATCAGGCCGTGGCGGACGAGCTGGCCCGGCGCGGCATCCCGCTGGCCAGCACAGCGGACAGGGGCGGGCTTGAGATCGTCTGGAGCGCGCCAGGGCAGGGCTTCCGCCTGTCCGGCCAGCGTCCTTGAGGGCGGTCAGGCGCCGCCGGAGGCCCAGTTCTGGAGGTATTCCCAGGCCTGGGGCCCAGGCAGGGGCTTGGCGTAGAGGTAGCCCTGGGCGTATTCGCACTGGAGCACGGTCAGGATCATCTGCTGTTCGGTGCGCTCCACACCCTCGGCCACCACCTGAAGCTGCAGGGAATGCGCCAGGCTGACGATGGCCTTGACGATCTCCAGGCCCTCTTGGCTTGTGTCCAGCCGCCTCACGAAGGAGAGGTCGATTTTGAGGGTGTCCAGGGGGAACTGCTGCAGGCTGCTCATGGACGAGTAGCCGGTGCCGAAGTCGTCCAGGGACAGGGTGATGCCCAGGGCCTTGAGCTTCTTGAGCTTGTCCACGGCGCTGCCAGCGTTCTCCATGATGGCCGACTCGGTGATCTCAAGCTTCAGGGCGGCAGGCGGCAGCCCGGTCTCCTCCAGCACGGCGCGGATGGCCTCCACCAGCATGGGTTCGGAGAACTGCCGGGGCGAAAGGTTCACGGACATGACCAGGCTCCTGGCCTGCTCCGAGGCTTCGCGCCAGGTCATGAGGGTGTGGCAGGCCTCGCGCAGCACGATGAGCCCCAGTTTCACGATGAGCCCGGTGTCCTCGGCCACGGGGATGAAATCGCCCGGCGTGATGAGGCCCTTCTCCGGGTGGTTCCAGCGCACCAGCGCCTCGAAGCCTTGCAGGGTGGCCTGGCCGTTCAGGCGCACGATGGGCTGATAGACCAGGAAGAACTCCTGCCGGGCGATGGCCCGCCTGAGGTCGGTCTCCACGGACAGGAGCATGCTGGCGCGCTCGAGCATGGCCTTGGTGAAGGCCTTGAAGCGGTTGCGTCCGGCCTTCTTGGCCTGGTGCATGGCCACGTTGGCGTTGCGCAGCAGGTCCTCCGGGGTGTCGGACTCCTGCGCGCCCATGGTGATGCCCAGGCTGGCGGTGAGCTGGATTTCGTGGCCGTCCACGTTGAGCGGCATGGCCAGGGCCTGTTGGATGCGCCGGATGGTCTGGATGCTCTCGCGCGGGGAGGCCAGTTCCTCCAGCAGGATCACGAACTCGTCGCCGCCGAAGCGCGACACGGTGTCCAGGCCGCGCACGCTGGCCCGCAGCACGTCGGACACGGCCATGAGCACCTTGTCGCCAAAGGCGTGGCCCAGGCTGTCGTTGATCACCTTGAAGCGGTCCAGGTCCAGAAACACCAGGGAGAAATGGTAGGGCTGGCGGCGGCGGTCGCGCTCCATGGCCTGGCGCACCCGGTCCAGGCACAGGGTGCGGTTGGCCAGGCCCGTGAGCGGGTCGTGCAAGGCCAGATGGCGCAGTTGCAGCTCCATCTCCTTGCGGCTGGTGATGTCGCGCAAGGAGATGCGGCTGCCCAGGGAGCCGCCGTTGCCGCTCATGACCTCGCGCTTGGCCTCGCTGACCCAGCGCAGGTCGCCGCCTTTGTGGCGGATGCGGAAGTCCAGGCCGTCGTCTTCGGCCTGGAAGCTGCCGGAGTGGAAGCGCCGCCAGGCGTCCTGATCCTCGGGGTGGACGAGCTGCTCCAGTCCGTTGGGATTGCTCAGAAAATATTCGCGCGGGTAGCCTGTGACGCGCTCGCAGGAGGGGCTCACGTAGAGCATCTCATTGGTGGGGCTGACCCAGCACTCCATGGCGTGGGCGTAGTCGGCCACGATGCGGTAGCGGTCTTCGCTGCGTTGCAGGGCCTGCTCGGTCTGGATCTGGGTGGTGATGTCCACGGCGATGCCCGCCAGGGCGAAGGTGACGCCACCCTGCACCAGGGGGAACTTGGAGGTCTGGTGGAACCGGGGCGGGCCGCCGGAGAGCCGCCGCACCTCCTCCAGGATGAGCAGGGGCTTCTCCTCGGTGAGCACGTAGCGGTCGTTCTCGCGCAGCATGTCGGCCACGTCCTGGGGCATGAGGTCCAGGTCCGAGCGGCCGATGACATCCTCCTGCTTCAAGCCCAGCCAGGCGCTGTGGGCCGGGTTGCTGAAGATGTAATGGCCCGAGATGTCCTTGATGAAGGCTATGACGGGTGCGTTCTCCATGAACGTGGCGAAGAGCTGGCGGCTCTTGTCCAGCTCGGCCTCCATCTGCTGGCGCATGGTCACGTCGCGCGCCACCACCACGGCGTAGCCCGTGCCCGCGAAGCTGTGCAGGGTCACGGTGATCTCCACAGGGGTGCGCCGGCCATCCCGCCCGGTCAGGGCGGTCACCAGGTGCCCGTTGCGGAACTGGGCCTGGCCGTTGCCCACGGACTCCGCAGCCCCGGCATAGCGCGCCGCGATTTCCGGCGGGAAGAAGACCGAGATGTGCGCAGCGAGGACCTCGCCGTGGTCCATGCCCAGGAGGGCCAGGGCCGTCTCGTTGACGTCGGCCACGGTCCAGCCCCTGGTCTCGAAGACGAAGATGGCGTCGTTGGCGTGGTCCACCACGGCGCGGAAGCGCTCCAGGTCCTCCAGGCGGCGCTTGAGCTCCGGGTAGTAGCTCTTGGCTATGCTGCGTTCGCCCAGGCCGATGAGCCGGTCGCGCAGATCGTTTCTGTTGCCGTCAGAGGGCATCTTCGAACACCATGCGGATGTCCACGGCAGAGGGCGCCCTGGGGTTGGTGACCATGCAGGGGTCGTTCATGGCCAGCTCGGCCAGGCGTTCCAGTTCACTCCGCTGCACGCCCAGGGAGGCGAGGCCGACCGTGGCGCCCACAACGTTTTTCAGCGCGCGCACCTGGGCCAGCACCAGCCTCCGCTTCTCCTCCAGGTCCGCGCCGGGGAGAATGCTCGCGCCCAGGGCCAGGCCGATGTCCGCGTAGCGCTCCGGCGCGGCGGCGAAGTTGTAGTTGATGACATGGTCCAGCAGGATGGCGTTGCACTGGCCGTGGGGCAGGTCCAGCAGGCCGCCCAGGCTGTGGGTCATGGCGTGCACCGCGCCCAGGATGGCGTTGGAGAAGGCCAGGCCGGCGTACATGCTGCCGAGCATCATGCCCGCGCGCGCGTTCAGGTCATCCGGTCTTTGGATGGTCTGAGGCAGGTGCCGACTGATGCGCCGCACGGCCTCCAGGGCGAAGAGGTCGGTGGTGGGGCCGTGGGCGTTGGACACGTAGGCCTCCACGGCCTGGGTCAGGGCGGCCACCCCGGTGTGGGCCGTGAGCTCGCGGTCCATGGTCACGGTGAGGGCCGGGTCGATGAGGGCGACGTCCGGCACCACGGCCTTGCTGACAATGGCGATTTTCACCTTGCGCGTGGTGTCGGTGATGATGGCGAACTGGGATACGTCGGCGGAGCTGCCCGCCGTGGTGGGCACGCAGATGAGCGGCGGACCGGGATCGGGCACGTTGTCCACGCCCTCGAAGGTGAGCACGTGGCGGCCATTGGCGCAGGCAATGCCGATGCCCTTGGCGCAGTCCATGGGGCTGCCCCCGCCCACGGCCACCAGGGCGTCGCAGTGGTTTGCGCGGTAGACCTCCACCCCGTGCATGACCTCCACCTCGCGCGGGTTGGGGTGCACATCGGCAAAGACCACGTGCTCCACACCGGACTCGCCCAGGGAGGACACAATGCCCGGAAACCAGGGCTGGCTGGCCACGCCCGGGTCCGTGACCAGGAGCACCCTGCGCACGCCGAGGTTGCTGGCGTAGCGGCCCGCAAGCCTGCCCGCGCCCGCCCCGAACACGGACTCCGGGGCCAGGAACTTGCGCAGATCGAGCAGAACGTCACTGGGCATGTCGTACCTCCGGTGTGCCAGAGCCGGGGAGGCAGGTGGGGGACTACGCACTCTGGCGTATCCGTAGACCATATTTTGGGATTTGGAAAGGGGCGGGACGAAGGTTAGACAGACCCGCCTCAGATATTCCAGGCCTGCCCGGTGGCCAGGGGCAAACCCCACTCGCACCCGCAAGCCGGGTCAGCGTACTCGTTGGCGCCCTCAGGACGGCTTGGGCTTGTCGTGCTTTCCGCCGGGCTGGGGCCACTTCTGCGGGTCGTCCTTGAACAGCTTGTAGTTGATGG
>CAYMIP010000003.1:0-125692 GCA_964390575.1 uncultured Desulfocurvus sp.
ACATCGGGCACAAGGCCCTGGCGGCGGCGGCCAGCGACCTGGCGGCCATGGGCGCGGCCCCTGTGGCCTGCGCGCTGTCGCTTGTGCTTCCGGATGACGTGGACGACGCCTTTCTGGACGCCCTGCTGGCGGGCATGGCCGCGCTCTCAAAGCGCCTGGGCCTGCCGCTGGCCGGGGGCGACCTGAGCCGTGGCCCGGCGCTGATCCTGGACCTGGCGGTGTTCGGGCGACCCGGCCCGGCCGGGCGGCTGTTGCGCCGGGGCACGCTGCGGCCGGGCGACGAGCTGGTGCTCGTGGGCGACGCGGGCCTGGCCAGGGTCGGGCTGCTGGCGCTGGAGGAATCTGGCCGCGCCGCCTGCGAGCGCTGGCCCGCTGCCACAGCCGCGCACCTGCGGCCCGAGCCGCGCCTGGAGGACGGGCAGCTCTTGGCCGGGCTGCCGGGCGTGCGCGCGCTCATGGACGTGTCCGACGGCCTGGCCCGCGACATCCCGCGCCTGCTGGGGCTGAAGTGCGGCCAGGGCACGGGCGGCGGCGAACAGCTGGGCGCAGACCTGAGCATGAACGAGAGCCTGCTGCACCCGGAGACCCTGGCCTTCTTCCTGGCGCAGGGGGAGGCGCGCGGGGAATCCGCAATCGAGGCGGCGGTGCTGGGCGGCGAGGACTACGCGCTGCTGGCGGGCGTGGACCCGGAGGGGCTGGAGCTGGTGCTGGCCGCCCTGCCCTCGGCCCGGCACATCGGGACCGTGGTCGAGACGCCGGGCCTGCGCCTGAACGGCCTCCCCTTCACCCGCGCGGGCTTTGACCACTTCGGATAAAACGGGCACTTCGGCTAGGAGGGCCGCCCCTGTGACAGCAAGCACTTCCGACGCCACCCTTACTATTCTCGGCTACGTCCGCTCCACGCTCACGGACAAGGACACAGCGCCCAAGCAGGGTTCTGAGGGCGCGCCCGAGGCCTGGCTGGAGCTGGACCCGGCCTATGCCCCGGCGCTGCTCGGCCTTGCGGTGGGCAGCCGCATCCTGGTGGTGACCTGGCTGCACCTGGCGGACCGCTCGGCCCTTGAGTGCCACCCGCGCGCGGACAGAAACCGCCCGAAACGCGGGGTCTTTGCCACGCGCTCGCCGGATAGGCCCAACCCCATCGGGCTGCACGAGGTCACGCTCTTGGAGATCGCCGCACCGGCGCGCTTAAGGGTGTTCCCGCTGGAGGCCATTGACGGCACGCCGGTGCTGGATGTGAAAAAGGTGGGGTAAGGGCGGCTATTTCTTGAGAAGTCTCGTGACCACAGCGACGCTGACAACAACGAGGACGATCAGTATCAGGACCCAATTGTCCTCTAAAAAAACCTGATAGTCCGGCTTTCTTGCCCTGTCGATATCCTGCAAGGCCTTGCCAATGACCTCTGTCGCCGCGACGCTGAATTGAATGAAGGTATCCACGCCAAGCCTCCTGCTCGTTTCATGTTTGAATCCATTATGCTGCCTCTAGCTCTCACCTCCATACGTGGACAACAGGGAAGTAGCAATGCCTCCCGACGATTATATTGGCAACTTGTGCCATCCGTTGCACGGCGGAGCAGTTCCACTGCGCCTGGGTGGCGCTTCCGGGTGTTCCTGTTGGGGGCGGTTTGGGGGCAGGTGCTGGCTGGGAAGAAGCTGGGGTGGGGGCTGGCCGGGGTCTACAACACTTGGCCCTTGATCACTGCGTTGCACTTGTTCAGCTCTGCCAGGGCCCGCGCGCGCAGCTCCGTGACTTCGTCGAGCTTGTCCTGCAGCTTGGCCACAGTGCGCCGGGCGAGATCCTGAAATTTGCTGTGGCGCGGGTCGTGGCTGGTCTTGAAGGCGGGCTTCGCTTTTTCCGCGGCAATCTCTCGGGTCAGATGCTTGATCTTCTTTTCAAAGTCCTGGATCCGGGCGCCCAGCACCTTGCGCCGCAGCTTGAGGGCCTCGGTGTTCTCTGTTTTGTTCATGGCCATGCAGGCACCTTGGGGCTATTACGTGATGGGAGCGGACGGGGATGGCGTCACATCGCCCCTGGGAAGGGGTTTGTCAACCGCGAGGGGCGCAGCGCACAGCACGCCGGTGGTGGATGTGTGGAAGGCGGGGTGAGGGGGGGCTCTATCACTCGTCGACATCAAAATTGTTCTGTTTGTCCACACGAACCATTTGTTAAATATTACGCAACAAAAACCGACAGTGTAATAAAATTCAAAAACACTTATCACCAGCTACTAAACTGAATGCCGTCGCGGACATTAACTTTGTATTCTAATAGGACTTTTAATGTGCTATCATTCTTCCTCGGCAATATAGGAGGAACAACTAGACCATTAACAAAGTAAGAGATGTAATCAGCGTAGCTTGTCAATGCATCAGCCATATCTGACCCTTTTTTAAATTTTCCAGGATTCTTTCCTGGCTCTCCTAAATACACCAAGCTGAGCTTTACAAAATGCCGTAGGCAATCATCTGGCAATGCGCTTGTGTTGACACCACGCCGTGAAAGTTCTTGTTTTAAGAAATTATAACCAGTGACATCGAGAGGCAATGCAGAAGCCACGAAGAATCCAGCGATTGCTTTCAGTACTCCCATCGTTATCCCCTATTACTATAAAGCACGTACATTATTACCGGAATGAATCAATTTAGCCCTGACCGATGTAATGACAATGTAGAATAAGAATGCAGTCACTACATCTACAAGTATCCACAATGTCTTGTTTAAGTATAACGGAAAGACAGGATTAAATACAGCTGCAATGCATCCAACGGAAATTGTCGTCCATTTTTCAAGACCAACAACAGATGTAGCCATCAAAAGATATATAGAGTAAGCACAGACAATCAATTTTAGAAGCGCATAATAACCATGCGGCATGTTAAAAATTGCCAACAATATAGCCCCAATAACAACATACCCAACCCTATACCCAATTGTCTGAAAGCTTGTACTCATAAATTTAACCCTTTGAGAGTATAAACCATGTCAACCTAAATTGGTCCCGGCATGCAGAATGCACAAGCATATAAAGCCTAAAATTTTAGCTGCATACACAATGGATGCAAAGGATTTACTTTTTGTGGGCGATGGCCTTTGGGTTGTTTGTTCTCATGCTCCAAGTCCCAATAGACTTCATTATTTTTTTCTGAATAATCGTTTCTAGCCACTCTCGTCAAGGCGCTCTAGTTTAAACATTCTATCTATCCTCCTGGTTGATACCCCCACATCCACGGGTGTAAAAAGGCCCGCCGCTTGCGCGACGGGCCTTCGTTTAGCCGTATAATCTGTCAGCCTAGAACTGGTCCTGCACGCCCGTGGGGTCCTTGAACTCCACAGCCTTGTCCCACAGGATCTTCTTGTCGCCCCGGCCGTCCAGGTACTTGGCCAGCTCCAGGTCCACCTTCACAGGCACGTCCACGCCCGCCTTCATCAGCGCCTGGCGCAGAAAGCCCTCGGCCTTGCCCGCAAAGGCCACGGAGTCGCCCAGCACGCGCATGGCCTCAGACGGGTTGTGGAAGCCCATGGAGTTCTCCGCGCCGATGAACAGCGAGCGGTAGAAGGCCTCCTCGTAGTAGTCGCGCGCCTTGTCATAGAGCGCCTTGTCAATGGTCTTGCCGTCGGCCTGGGCCTTGTGCGCGGCCTCGATGAGCTTGGCCACCGTGGCCGTGGCATACCCGGCGCGGATCATCATGGACGCGGTGCGGTCCTGAATGGTCGTGACCTGCTCCTTGAGCCAGGTGGCGGTCTCGGTGTGGCACTGCATGCAGGCCTTCATGTCGTTCTTGATCGGGCTCATCACCCGGTGGTCGCTGAACTTCTTCACCCCCTGCTTGGTGTAGGGCATGTGGCAGTCCGCGCAGGCGGCCCCGGCCTTCCAGTGCGTGCTCTTGTTGCTGAACAGCTCGAACTCCGGGTGGCGGATGAAGCCCATCTTGTACCCGGTCACGTTCTGCTTCCACTCGCGGTAGGAATCATCCGAGCGGATGACCTTGATGATGTTCTCAACCGTGATCGCGCCCCACTTGCTGCCCTGCCAGGGGAAGAACAGGCCCACGGACTTCATCTCCTTGTCCTTGGGGATGTTGTAGGTCACGTGGCACTGGGCGCACACGGCGCTGCGCTTCTCCTGGCGGGTGAGCCCCTTCTGGTCCACCTTCATGGAGTCCAGGGCCGCGCCCAGGGTGTACCCGCGCGAGAGCTTGAGGCTCATGTCCTTGTTGTCGTGGCAGTCGATGCAGGCCACGCCCAGCTCCCGGTCCTTCTCCGGGATCATGCCCAGGATCTCCTTGTAGGGCTTCTTGTAGTAGTCCTCGCCCAGCTGCTTCTGGAGCTGCACGGAATAGGGCGACTTGCAGGAGAGGCACACGCCGCCGGCCTTGATGCGCGAGGCGTCGACCTCGATCTGGTCGCGCACCATGCGCGCATGGCCCTTGGGCTCGTTGTACTCCACGCCAAAGCCCCAGCCGTTGAACAAGAGCGCCATGTACGGGAACTCGGCCAGCTTGTCGTAGGTCAGGTGGTCGGCGTCCATGCCGCGCTTGTACTTGCTCTTGCCCGCGGGCTCGGGCTCGTTGGTCTTCTTCCAGGTTTCAAACTCTTCCGGGTAGGCCTTGCCCCAGAGCTCGGGGTTGATCTCGCCCTCGGGAATGGCAACGGTCTTGACCAGTTCCGGTTTGCCGGGCGCACAGCCGTATGGCACCACCAAATACGCCAGGGCCAGGGCCATGCCGACCACGATCAGATATCCCTTCCGCTTCCCAAGCATTGTGTCCTCCGTCTGGTAATCGTTATTCCCCGGCCTCGGAGAAATTTGTCTGCTGTCCATGCCGCGCAACGTCTGCACCAGTTGCCGCGTCGGCCTTGCTCGATGATTGCGTCGACTCCTGCGTTGACTACTGCGTTTCAACCCCGCCGCTGCGCTTGTGCATGATGCGGCGGTGGCAGTCCGTGCAGCTGCGCTCCTGGTTGATCATCTCCACCGTGGCCTCGTGGCAGCGGATGCAGTTCTGCTGCACGGTCCTCTTGCCATGTTCGGTGATCCTGATGTCGTCCGGCACGCGGCCGGAGTTGAAGACCACCACGTCCTTCATGCCGTCGATGGACTTCCAGACATAGTGCGCGGGCAGGTTGTCGTTGGGCAGGTGGCAGTCCACGCAGAGCTTGCGCCGGTGCGCGCCCTGGTGGAACCAGGCCTCGTACTCGGCCTCCATGACATGGCAGGAGGCGCAGAACTCCGGGGTTTCCGATTTGGCCAAAAGCTGCGGCGGGCCCACAGCCAGGAACAGGGCCGTGGCCAGGGCCACAGCGCCCGCCAGAAGAATGGTCTTCAAGCCGCGAGGTTTCTTGTCGCTCATCCCGCACCCCTTCAGGCTAGACATCCCGCCCCGGCAGCCCAGGACGGCCTCGTGCACGCGTTTGGCGCAAGACCTTGAAATCATTGCGCCAGGCAACAACGCCTACACATCTGTAGCCTACCCTATTTTCTGGCGGATTCCTTGACTTAAGTCAAGCGCCGGGAATCTTTTCCGCAACGCCGCGTGATGCGGGCACATGCCCGCCCGTTGCGTCCTGGCCAGACCTGTGGCACACACGCAACACCCCAAGGCAAGGAGCATTCCCCATGCAGATTCCCTTCATGCGCCTGGACCGCCAGTTCGCCAACCACCGCCAGGAGTTCATGGACGCCGTGGAGACGGTGTTCACCCACGGCAAGGTGCTGCAGGCCCAGGAAGTGGCCGACCTGGAGACCCGCGTGGCCGAGTTCTTCGCCCTGCCCCAGGCCGTGGCCGTGGGCTCCGGCACCGATGCCCTGATCCTGGCCATGAAGGCCCTGGGCCTCAAGCCCGGCGGACGCGTGGCCGTGACCAGCCTGTCCTTTGTGGCCTCGGCCTCGGCCATTGTGCATGCCGGGGGCATCCCTGTGTTCGTGGACATCGAGGACGACTTTTTCCTGGCCCGCGAGGACGTGCTGCTCGACCTGGTGAAGTCGGGCCGGGTGGACGGGGTCGTGGCCGTGCACCTCTACGGCCAGATGACCGAGCTTGCCGAGATCCACGCCGAGGCCCAAAAGCGCGGCGTGTTCGTCATCGAGGACGCGGCCCAGGCCCTGGGCGCCACGCGCCACGGCACCCCGCCGGGCGCCCATTCCGACGTCACCTGCGTGAGCTTCGACCCCACCAAGGTCATCGGCGCGCAGGGCAGCGGCGGCCTGGCCCTGGCGAGAGAGCTGCACATCGCCGAGCATCTGAAGCGCCTGCGCTACCACGGCCACGCGGGCGGCCGCATTTACACCGAAATCGGCCACAACAGCCAGCTGCCCACGGTGCAGGCGGCCGTCATCGCGGCCAAATTGAACCACGAGGAAGCCTGGCGCTTGCGCCGCCTGGCCATTGCCAGCGCCTTCACCGAGACCCTGGCCAAGCTGCCGAACATCCGCCCGCCCAAGGTGCGCCAGGGCAACACGCACATCTTCCACAAGTACGCCATGACCGTGCTGTCCGGGCGCGACGCCCTGGCCCGGCACCTGAAGCAGCGGGGCATCGGCAGCTCGGTGCACTACTCCCTGCCGCTGAGCGAGCAGCCCTGCTTCGCGGGCATCCACGAGACGGCCGGAGACATGCGCGTGGTCAAGCGCGCCACCGAGCGCCTGCTCTCCCTGCCCATCTACCCGGAGCTCACGGACACCGAGGTGGAGTACATCTGCGAGGCCCTGCGGGCCTTTCAGGGCTGATTGCCCCGCAAACGAAAGCGCCCCCGCCAGTCCTTGGACTCGCGGGGGCGCTTTGTGTTGGCGTCTGGGGAAAGCTAGCTGCCGTGGGCGTCGATCTGCTCCATCTGCTTCTGGATGGCCTGGGCCAGGGGGCCGTCCAGGCCCATGATGTCCACATTGAGGAAGCCGCGCACGATGGTCGACGTGGCCTCGGCCTCGTCCATGCCGCGCGCCATGAGGTATTCGATCTCGCGCTGGGCGATCTTGCCCACTGCGGCCTCGTGCGACAGGTCCACGCCCTCCACCGTGGCGTCGAGCTCCGGGATGGCCAGCATGCGCCCGCCGCCCAGGATCAGCCCCTTGCACTCCAGGTGGCCCCGGCAGGGCACGGCATGGCCCGCGATGTGCCCGCGCGCGATGATGGTGCCGCCGGTGGTGATGGTGCGCGAGATGATCTCCGCGCGGGTCTCCGGCGCGTTCATGATGACGCGGTTGCCGGTGTCCACATGCGAGCCCTCGGGCGCCACGATGACCGAGTTGAAGCGGGCCACGGCCCCGCGGCCGTTCAGGTGGATGGCCGGGTACATCTGCAGCGTGCCCACGGGGTTCAGGAGCACGTAGTTGCTCTGGAACACCCCGTTCTCCTCCACCACGCCCACCGAGCGCGGCCGCACCGTGGCGTTCACGCCCCAGTTGTGGATCATGGTGAAGGTCAGCTTGCCGCCGCGCTTGACGTAGTATTCGGTGATGCCCAGGTGCGCGGCGCTGGTGGCGCTGTGGGCCGTGGAGCAGCCGGTGAGGATGTGCAGCTCGCTGTCCTCCTCCACGATGACGATGTTGTGCACGTTCTGGCCCGCGCCATCGGCCTTGAGGAACAGGCAGGACTGCACGGGCCTCTCGATCTTGGCGCCGGGCCTGGTGCGGATGAAGTACCCGCCGTGCACGTTCTCGGCCACGTTCCTGGTGAACTCGTCCTTGTCCCTGGGCACCAGCTTCCAGGCGTACTCCGGCAGGCCGTCGTACTTCTTCATGGCCGCCTTGATGTCGAGCAGCTCCAGGCCGGGGTCGCGGGACTCGCAGTGCACGGTGCTCTGGTCCATGTGCATGAACACCGCGCTGGCCGCGTCGGACTCCACGTCCACCCCCGCGTGCAGGATGCGCTCCTTGTCGCTGGCGTCCAGGCTGCGCAGATCGGCGATCTGGCCGCGCTCAAGGCCCGTGAAGGAATAGTCGGCGAGATTGACGTCTTTCATGATGCTGTCCTTGTGACCTCAAGCGGCTGCAAGCCGCCCGGCTCGTTCAGGCACTTGATGCATTCCTGGTAGCCGTAGCTGCGGATGTGCTCCAGGATGTCGCGCGGCCGGGCCTCGCAGCACAGCCGCCCGTCAAAGAGCACCTGGCCGCGGTCGGCGTTGATGTAGTCCAGGATGTAGCCGGTGTGGGTGATGATGAGCCCGCTCGTGCGCACCTTGCACTTCAGCGCCTTGGCGCAGGCTCCGGGCAGGGCGTCCACCTCGCCGTCCAGCAGGCGGCGCACCACCTTGCCGATGAGCTGCATGTTCTCCAGGTCCACGCCGCTCTCCGGCTCGTCAAAGAGCACCAGGCCCGGCTTCTGGGCCATGAGCTGGAGCAGCTCCGAGCGCTTGATCTCGCCGCCGGAAAAGCCCGCGTTGATGTCGCGCTCCAGGAATTCCTCGAAGTTCACGCGCCGGGCCAGGGCCTCGGGGTCGATCTCGCGGCCGCGCGCGCACTGCTGCACCAGGTGCCGGGTCTTGAGGCCGTGGATGGTGGGCGGCCGCTGGAAGCTCATGCCGATGCCTAAGCGGGCGCGCTCGAACATGGGCATCCGGGTGATGTCCTGGCCGCGGAAGACGATGCGGCCGCCGGTGACGGTGTATCCGGAAAAGCCCATGAGGGTCATGAGCAGGGAGGTCTTGCCGGAGCCGTTGGGGCCGAAAAGGATGAAGGTCTCGCCTTCCTTGATGTGCAGATTGATGCCGCGCAGCACCTCGCGCTCGCCGATGCTGACGTGCAGATCCTCGATTGTGAGCATGGAAGCCTCGCCGTGTCGCCGCCTGGTTTTGGTCCCATGCGGGTCCGGCGGGTCACGGGCGGTTTCCTACCGATTTTGGCGGGCGAAGTCCAGTTGCCCCCAACCAGAGACCGGCCCGCGCGCTTTGCTCCCCGCGCGCTTTGGTGTACCATCCCCGGAGCGAGGAAGCCCATGGCCAAGAAATTTTCATCCCTGGACGATCTGAAGGATGTAAAGCTCCCCGGCGGTCCGGCCAGCCCGCTGGACCTGGCCAGGCTCGCCATGAAGGGCGGCGCGGTCCCGGTCAAGCCAGCCCCCAAGGCTCCGTCAGCCCGGAAAGACCCGCGCCCGACCTCGGCCAGGGACAGCGCCGATGACAACACCGAGGAGTCCGAGTTCTTCCGGGCCATGCAGGGCGTGGCGCCGGTTGCCGGCAGCGGCCGCCAGGTCCAGCCACCCCCGCCGCCGCCACCCGCGGGCGACTCCGAGGACAGCGAGGATGCGGACGCGCGGCTCATGCGCCAGGCCGTTCAAGACGCCATCGAGTTCGATCTGGAGCTCTCGGATGAGTACATGCACGGGTTCGTGCACGGGCTGGACTCCAAGATCTTCCAGCAGCTCAAGGCCGGGCGCCTGAGCGCCGAGGGACACCTGGACCTGCACGGCCAGAACGCGGACCAGGCCCATGACGCGCTCTTGTTCTTCATGCGCGAGAGCTACCTGGCGGGCCGCCGCGTGGTGCTGGTGATCCCTGGCCGGGGCAAGAATTCGCCGGGGGGCCTCAGCATCCTGCGGGCGGAGATCCAGTCCTGGCTGACGCGGGAGCCGCTGCGGCGCATCGTGTTGGCCTTCTGCACGGCCCAGCCGCGCGACGGCGGCACGGGCGCGCTGTATGTGCTGCTGCGCAAAATCCGCAAGAGCCAGGGCAAGGTGGCCTGGGACAAACAGATGAACTGGGAGGACCTGGACCGCTAGGCTTGCCAGCGCCCCGCCCGCGATGTATACACGCCCTCTCGAAACGGCATCAGCCCGCCTCACAAGCGCGGAGAGGTAGCGAAGTGGCCGTACCGCGCCCGACTCGAAATCGGGTTACGGACTAATAATCCGTACGTGGGTTCGAATCCCACCCTCTCCGCCATTCAATAATCCAAGTTCATCCAAGTTAATACAAAAAGACAATCAAACAAGCAGGATACTGGACGACATCATCCAAGTTGGTCCATCTTCCTGTATTGATATCTAGCCATTTTGTGGCCATATTTGGGGGCATAGAGGTATTTTCTCCCTTCACTAATCAGGAGGATGCCCCCAATGCCCAGCAAGCTCACTGACACCGCCATCCGCAACGCTAAGCCAATTGCAAAGCCCCAGCGCCTCTTCGATGGAGGCGGCCTCTACCTTGAAATTTCACCCGCTGGAGGCAAGCTTTGGCGCCTCAAGTACCGTTTCGAAGGCAAAGAGAAGCGGCTTGCCCTGGGGGCATACCCGACCATTACTCTTGCTGAGGCCAGGGAACGGCGCGAAGCCGCCCGCAAGCTTTTAGCTCTCGGCACTGACCCAGCTATCCCCAAGAAGCAGGCCAAAGCTGAGCAGCTGATCCAAAGGGAGACATTCGAACTTGTCGCGGAGGAATGGTTCGCCAAGTACCAGCACACATGGGCGAGCAACACCGCTGAAACCATCATCAGCCGCTTGCGCAAAGACATCTTTCCTTACGTTGGCACTCGCCCTATCCGCGAAATCACTGCACCTGAACTCCTGACTGTCATCCGACGCATCGAAAGCCGTGGAGCCTTGGAAACCGCCCGTCGCGATCTGCAAAAGTGCGGGCAAATCTTCCGCTACGGCATCGCCACTGGGCGAGCCGAACGTGATGTAGCCGCAGACCTGCAAGGCGCCATCGCGCCCCCAAAGAAGCGACACTTCGCCAGCATTCACGAACCCAAGGAGATCGGCGCCCTCCTCCGGGCCATCGACGGCTACCAGGGCTCTCTGATCACGCGTTGCGCCCTCAAGATCGCCCCGCTTACCTTTGTTCGCCCTGGCGAACTCCGGCATGCTGAGTGGGCGGAAATCAACCTGGAGGATGGGGAGTGGCGTATTCCTGCCGCTCGCATGAAAATGCGCGAGAAGCACATAGTACCTCTGAGCCGTCAAGCCCTCGAAGTGCTACGGGAACTGCACCCTCTGACCGGATCGGGTTTGTATGTATTCCCTGGTGAACGCACACGCTCTCGCCCCATGTCCGAAAACACCGTCCTCGCGGCACTACGCCGCCTTGGGTACGAGAAAGGTGAAATGACAGGCCACGGATTCCGAAGCATGGCGAGTACCATCCTGCATGAGCAAGGCTGGCTTTCTGACGTGGTGGAGCGCCAGCTTGCGCATGGCGATAGGGACAAAATCAGAGCTAGTTATAACTTTGCCCAGCACCTGCCGGAGCGTCGTCGAATGATGCAGGCTTGGGCAGACTACTTGGACTCGCTTCGCGAGGGAATCCGTTGACCCCAACATATGCAACAGTATGACATACCAGTCTTTCCTCTCAAGCCAAATATTATCTAGCCCCCCATGATCTTTGGCCCGTTGAAGGCTGACTTACTCACGATTGCTCATTTTTCCCGTACCGATGTACGACCTCCACAGATCACCGTGGAGGATATTTTATGAACCCGTCTCGAATTGATCCCAACGGTCTTTACCGCATTCGGTCCATTGTCCGCATCCCCCCCAAGGGAAAGGATCGGGGTAAAGGCAGAGACAAGGACCAAGGCGATGTTTCTCCGCCGCTCATAGACGTGTCCGCAGCGACCTGGTGGGCGGGCGTCAGATCAGGCCGCTTCCCTGCGCCCATTCGTCTGGGCCAAAGGCTGACCTGCTGGCGTGGCTCAGACTTGCTGGCCTATGTTGAAAGTTTATTCAACGGCGCAAGCTAGAGGTTGAGATGAACAACCTCACGACTCAACCGGATGAATCAGCCAACCAGCTTACATTCTCCGTATCCGTGTTTGCATCGCCCACGACCCTATCAAAATCATTCACCTTAGATGCAGAGGGAAAGATTAATCGGGTTCCTGGCGGTCATCTTTCGACTGGACAAGTCATGACCAAAACCCTTGGCAGCATGGCAGACTTTATGGCTTTGCTCGAAGAATTGACGCCCAACAACGCGCTGGCTTACGGACTCTGCTCACACAAAACAGCACAGGTACTTACCCAGATACGGCAGAAGCAAACAACAAATGGACCACTACCGGTAATTGCCCGGACAAGACACTACTTCTCGTTTCCGAGCGAGCCCGGCATTATGATGATCGACATTGATGCCCCAAAGGACCGCCGCGATTCTTTGCCTGCAGATGAAGTACTCCAGATCCTTTACGCCACTTGCCCTGAACTGCGTGAGAGCCCCCATGCCATAGCTGCCAGCGCTTCGAGCTACATCTACCACGATGATAAGGAATTGCTCGGTGGACGCGGGTGGAGGGTATTCGCGCTGGTGGCGAATGCTCAAGACATTCCGAGAGCAGGGGCAGTTCTATTTAAACGGCTATGGCTGGCTGGGCATGGCCGCATTGAGATATCCAAGGCCGGGACCATGCTAGAGCGTGGCCTGATTGATGCCAGCGTTTGGCAGCCAGAGCGGTTGGATTTTGCTGGTGGTGCGGCCTGCGAGCCCCCTTTGCTGCAGCGCAGACCAACCCCCAAAGCCTATCAAGTTGCGTCAAGCCCCCTTAACACGACAAAGGCACTACCAAGTCTTTCACCTTCCGAAGAAGCGGAATATAAGAATCTTGTGGATGAAGCGAAGCAAATCCTGAAACCCCAGGCTGACAGGATCAGAAGGGAGTGGGGAGAGAAGCAGGCCAAACAGAGGTTCACGACCAACGGCAAGAGCGTTGAAAACCATCCTGACGAGTTTAAGGAGCTATACGAGGTCTACAGCCAAGCCTCATTGCATGGTATTTTGTACGGAGACTTCGAACTGCTCTGCCAGGATGGCCGAATTGTTACCGTCGGAGAAATTCTGGATGCCCCCGACAAATGGCATGGTTGCAGATTCGCGGATCCGCTCGAGCCAGACTATGGCAATGACCCTCGCATCGCCTGGGCAAACCTCCGGGCGGCGGGCCGTCCCTATATCCTCAGCCACGCACACGGCGGCCGTCGGTACACACTTCATCGCGCACGGAAAGTAATCCACATCGAACCTGGCGAGCGAGTCCAGATCGTTGCCAAGACGCTTGAACTTATGCGTTTAGACGGAGGAGTCTTTGAACGTGGTGGTGAGATTGTTCGAGTTGGAAACAACGGAGAAATTTACCCGCTAAAGCTGGCGGAGGTTCAGTTTTTGCTTGATCGCCTTGCTCGGTGGATGAAGTTCAGCAAGACGACTCAGAAGTGGATACCCGTGGACGTCCCCAAAAACATGGCAGAAGGAGTACTGGCTAGCAAAGGAGCGTGGGCCCTGCCCATATTGTCGGCTGTTGTCACAGCCCCAATCATGGACTTGCCTAGCGGACGGGTCATAAACGAAGAGGGATTAGATGAAAAGACCGGACTGCTTTGCATGCCACAATGCGAAGCCCACTGGCCAACCATACCAGAAAGACCAGCGCTGACCCAGGTCACAGACGCGGTGAAGACGCTTTGGAAGCCTTTCGCCGAGTTCTCATTCTGCTCAGCTGTTGACCGAGGGGTATTTCTCGCAGCCATCCTCACGGCACTTGTACGCCCGGCTCTTGAAACCGCACCTGCATTCTGCTTTAGCGCACCAACAGCGGGATCAGGCAAGACTCTTCTCGCTCGCTGCCTGTCTATTTTGGCTGGTCAGGCAACACCAGCAGTGATGGCCGGGGCCTCAACAGAAGATGAAATGAGAAAGCGACTCCTGGCCCTCGGGCGCTCTGGCTCGGCAGTAATTGTGCTAGACAACTTAACGGGTGAGCTTGCTTCTGATGCCCTATGCGCGTGGTTAACCTCGAAGATTTTTGGCGATCGAGTCCTTGGAGTTAGCGAGCTGGTGATGGTACCGACCAGATCATTGACCTTGCTTACAGGAAACAATCTCGTCCTCAGAGGGGATCTTTGCCGACGGGTGCTGGTGTGCAAAATAGACCCAGGTGTCGAGGCGCCTTGGCGACGTGGCTTCAATTTCGATCCTGCGGCATATTGCCTAAATCATAGAGTGGAGATGGTCGTCGCAGCACTGACCGTGATAAAAGCGAGCCTGAACACAGGTAGAGCACCGGCAGACCGGTTGGCATCCTTCGAAGTCTGGAGCGAGACCGTCCGCAGGGCGGTCATGTTTGTGCATGAAAATGTCCTGTTGGATGACATCGAAGACCCCGCAAGAGCCATCGATTCAGCTTATAATGACGACCCCGAAACGTCGAGGCTCAAGGCACTCTTGGGAGTTTTGTACGGCATGTTCGGTGATGCGTCTAACAGCGTTGCTCAAATGATAAGCCATGGCCTTCACCCGGAGGATAAACTTCACGGAATCATATATGATATAGCAGGTGAGCGTGGGATCATAAATGCTCGAAAACTTGGCCGCTGGATAGAGCGTAATGCTGGGCGAATTTGTGGGGGGCTGAGGCTAGAGTCAGCTGGCAAGAGGGGAGGTGTATGTTTGTGGCGGGTACGAAAGGTAACAGCTTAAAGGGGTTTGAAGGGTTTGGTTGGTTTCATATACCGGGCAAGATGATTATTAGGATTAAGTAATATTCATATCATGCTGCGGAAACCCCCTTAACCAATCAAACCTGCTTAATGCCAACGTATAATACAAATGATAATTCTACGCACGTCCGCTTTACAGTAGGGAATATTTATGCATTGACAGCTGCCGCCATAAAGCCATTATCACTATTCACAAACCGACATAGCAATATAACCTTGTGTGAAAAGAAAAAATCCGTGCATCGTGTAGGGAAAGATTGTGTGAGGGTACGTCACAAAAATGCCACCCCCTTTGGGGGGTGGCCGGTGGCATCAAATGCACGCCGTGCAACTGCGCGACAAGAAAACAGAGACATAGGTAGCAAATTCTGAACGAGAATTACATTGAATAGTATCAATTCAAAACAAACTGCAAAGGACACATACACATACGATATTGTAACACTACATATGATATTATACAATAACAAGAAGGCAAGCTGCTGGCTTATCAGAGCGTTAAAGGCATCATAGATTTGCGACGGTTGCTTATAATCTTTCGAGAATGAATTCATTTTGCAACAGATTGTAACCGTGGTGACGACTTGATCAGGGATCTGTCGCAGAAGAATGTTTACATTTCAAGGCTGGAAAATCACAACGACGGACATATCTACGGCTTTAATCCTGAGAAATCGTTGGCTACTCATCAGCACGTGACGATATCTGACTTCAGAATCATTGACCCCAAAATTAGTTGGCGGATTACCCTGCCCTTGAATATTCCCCAAAAATGCCACTTCTCAACAGCGCGCGTTCGGGTTATAGCTATTGGCAACAGGTTTGAGGGTAAAAATCTAACCCTGGCCTTCTGAAATTTTCAAACATTTCAGCCTCTCAAATTTAAGGATTTCAAATGTCACAATCTGTCTTTGAAGAACTTGGGTTTAACTCATACATTGAAGCACTGCATGCCGAAATTCAGTCTCTATTCCTCGAGGACTCAAATCCTTGGGTAATTGGTTATAGCGGCGGCAAAGACTCCACAGCTGTGGCACAGCTTATCTGGCAAGCCATTGCAAAACTTTCCGTTGAAGATCGCAACAAGAAAAAAGTTTACATCATATCTACGGACACACTGGTTGAAAATCCTGTCGTGTCTTCATGGGTACAAGCATCAATAAAACTTATGACACAGCGTTCGAAGGAGAATAGTCTCCCTTTTGAGCCTCATCTTTTAAAGCCTAAATACAAAGATAGCTTTTGGGTTAATCTTATCGGACGTGGATATCCTGCGCCTCGTGCCAAATTCCGCTGGTGTACAGAACGTCTTAAGATATGGCCATCCAATAGTTTTATACTCAACGTCGCAAGCCAACATGGGGAAGCCGTACTTGCTCTTGGTACCCGCAGAGCTGAGAGCCAAAGCCGTGCGCGCAACATGGAAAAGCATGAGCAAGGCCGGACCAGATCTCACTTAAGCCCCAACTCACATATTAATAATTGCCTTGTTTACACACCAATTGAAGACTGGTCGAATGATGACGTCTGGCTGTTCCTAACCCGGTCAGAGAATCCCTGGGGCCTTGGCAACACGGACTTACTGGAACTGTATAAAGATGCCACTGAAGATCGTGAGTGCCCTTTAATCGTCAACCTCGAGGCCACAACACCCAGCTGTGGAGCGAGCCGCTTTGGTTGCTGGGTTTGCACGCTGGTAGCCCGAGACAAATCACTTGAAGCGATGGTTAGTAACGACCTGGGCAAAACATGGCTTAAACCGCTTTTAGATTTTCGCGCTTTATTAGCAGTTAAAGACGATAAAAAGATGCGAGATTTTCGCCGCGCAAAAGGGCAAGTGCAATTATTCCATGGTGAACTCATCCATGGGCCTTACTTGCAATCACAACGCGAAATATTCCTTCGGCAACTCTTAAAAGCCCAAATAGAAATGCGAAAAAATGCCCCAACAGAATTTAAAAATTTTGAACTAATAACCATGGACGAACTTCGCGAAATTAGACGTATATGGCTCACAGAAAAGCATGAAATAGAGGATAGGTTGCCAAAGATTTATGCTGACGCAACAGGGCATGACTATCCTGAACCGAATTTAGGATTTTACCACTGCTTTGGTGAAGAAGAGTTACATTTGCTTGAACATGTTTGCGAAGGCGATAGGCTAGGATATGAAATGATACGCGAGCTTTTAGATATTGAATGGCAATATCGCACAAAATTACGTCGTGCTGGATTGCTAAAAAGGATTGAGGAAGCCATCCATCGATCGTTCTACGAAGGGATAGAAGACGCAACTGAATTCGCTAGAAGCAAACAGCCAAGTGACACCACCGGTATGGCGGAGGTTGAATGATTCTCGGTCCGCTCACATTATCAAATTTCAGTGCTTATGCTGGAACACAAAGCATTGACTTGACGCCTGCTCAAGACGACAAGCCTATCATACTTATTGGCGGGCTTAACGGTTCTGGGAAAACTAGTCTACTGACTGCAGTTTGTCTAGCATTGTTCGGAAAACGTACAGTACAATTCACTAATTCTGGCACAAATTACACTGGTATGCTTAAGGACTTGATTCATGACAAATCAAAAAAACATTCTTCCGTCGACTTAACATTTTATACTTACACGATCGGAGTGCGAGACTCATTTCGCGTTTGCCGTAGTTGGCGAATTAAGTCGACTGGTCAGATAGTGGAGGAGCTAGAAGTTTGGAAAAATTGCCACACTGACGGTGTACTCTCAGCCTCATGGGATGATTTCATTGACTCATTATTACCGGCAAGCATTGCTCACCTTTTCTTTTTTGATGGAGAAAAGGTTGCCGACATGGCCAATGCAGCAGGTGCGAGTTCCCTACTTCGCACAGGGATATATTCTTTGCTAGGAGTAAATCTCATTACACGTCTGCAGGATGACTTAGCTGACCTAATCGGGCTAAAAGCAAAAGGCCACACTGGTGACGATTTCGAAACTCGCCTTTCGGTGCTGGACGCAGATATCTCTGAACTTCAGCGCCAGCGTCAAGAGCATCTCAGTAAGTCAACAATCCTAAGCGCAACTTTCCAAGAGCAACGGGAAACATTGTTTCAAATTGAAGAAAAGTACCGCGAAGCTGGCGCCCAACTATTCGAAGAGCGCCATTCAATAGAACAAGATGAATTAGAAGCGGAATCAACACTTACAGCCTTACACGACGAATTAGTTGAAATTGCATCTGGTGTATTACCGATCGCGCTAGTACCGTCTTTGATTACGGATGTAAAATATCAAGTGAAGTTAGAGCTTGAAGCTCAACACGCACAGGATCTGTTACAAATAATAATTGACAGAGACCAGCAGTTGCTTGAGCTAATCGGTGATGCAGACCACTCTATCGTTTCGCGAGCAAAAAAGTTTTTTGAGACTGATCAGGTGAATCGAGCCTCTGTGGCAAAAAGCGATATCTTTATAAATATGGGTAGATCTACGCGTGAAGTTTTGCACGGAATAAACTCTACCATTAATGCTGAAAGAGATAGAGCCATGGAAGCTATCGATAGATACACAAAAGCTGCGTCTAACCTTGCTGCCATTAAGCGTCGTTTAAATATGATACCAGCGGAAGAAAGCGTAACTGAGATTATCAAATTAAGAGAAGCACAGCTAACACTTATATCAAACACTGAAAAAGAACTCAGTGCCGTAGCTCGTAAAATTGAACAGTGCGATCAAGCTCAAACATTTAGGAACACAGAAAGGGATCGGATACTGCGCCTGTTATCGAAAGTAGAATCCGAAGATACAGTCGACAAAAGAGTTATGCGATATGCTCAAAAGGCACGCGAAAGAGTCTCCAGGTTTTCAGAATTAGTGTTACGCAATGCGATGGAACACTTGGAATCACTTATCCTTGAATGCATCCAGAGTTTATTCAGAAAAGAAGGCTTTATTTGTGGTGTCACCATTTCGCCAGACACATTTGTATTGCTGTTAAAAGACCATGCGGATCAGCTACTTCCGCTGGACCGCCTGTCTGCAGGGGAAAGACAACTTGTCATTGTAGCAATCATCTGGGGCCTAGGCCGTGCTTCTGGCAGACCCTTGCCACTGATAATTGATTCACCTCTAGGAAGATTAGACTCAACCCATCGAGAGAATCTTCTTGCGAATTACTTTCCCACGGCAAGCCATCAAACCATTCTCCTTGCCACGGATACTGAGATTACACGGAATGATGTACAACACTTTGAACAATACCTAGGGAAAAAGTTTTTACTTTCCCACGACGACAACACTCGGTTGACGCATATCGGGGAAGGCTACTTTTGGAGTTAACATGGTCGACATAATAAGGTTATCTCAGAAAGCAAAAGATCAACTCGTCTGGCTTAAACGCCAAACCGGCATAAAAAATTGGAATGTGCTTTGCCGTTGGGCCTTTTGTTTATCGCTATCTGACGAGTCAAGCATAGCAAATGTTGACAACACCTCAGATAGCAATCTTGAAATGACGTGGAAGACTTTCGCTGGAAAGTATGGCGAAATATACATCGCTTTGCTTGAGATGTGGGTGCACAAATCTGGTGCAACTTCCCAAGAAAACATGACGGACATGGTCAGAAAGCATATACATAGAGGGACTCAGCGACTAATGGCTGAGAAAGACCAATCAATACTTGGCATCCTTGCGAAAGTCGCTACTCCTTACACTTAATCAAGCGTCGGACAGTATCTAAACTTTGCAATTGCCATGACGGACGCTCCTCGCATGAGACTACTTTAAGATTTGGAGGTGTCGCCTTGCCGTTGCGGCGGCGAATAGTAACTGTCAATTCGGCATGCTGAGCATCGACACCAGAGACTTCACTTTTACCAACGATAGCTAGCATTCTGACCACCCACAGGGAGTGAGGCAACGAGTAATAATCTCCTTTGACGTTTGCTTTCCGGTCAACTCCGGAAACATCGTATAGCGCAGTATGATTACTCTTATACCGATTACACCACCCACAAGCGATCCTTAAATTTTCCTCATTCCCTCCCCCCAATGAGTGCGGATGAACGTGATCGACCTCAATTCGCATGTCATTTTCATTGAGCCCAATTGGCTTGAACATATCAACGAGAAGTGGGGCAGGAAGTGAATGTAGTTGCTTCCCCTCGAGGAAGTTCTCCACCGCCTCAGGCAAAAATTTATAGCCACATACCCAACACCTGGGCTGGCCATCAGCAAGATCAACCAGATGCTGGCGATTTTCAGTTGAAACTGCCTTCCGACTAGAACAGCTTGATAACCGGGAAACTTCACTGTCTGTTAACCGAGCGAGCGCTCTTGCTAACTCTTTAGCCTGATATTCCAAACCAAACTCGAGCGAACAGAAGTCCAAGACTTCCTTGTAAATAGATGGATACCTGACCTTACTTGCTGCAAGCCTATCGACATCAACACAAGTTCCCAAAAACCAACCCGCCCAGAGACGGTGAATATCGCCACGGAACAAGGCCGGAAACTCACCGAGGATCTGATCTGGAACGTGTAAAGCCCCTAGCTCCTGCACACCTTGTGATTGCCAGCAGAGTGCAGGGTTGCTAAGAGCTTTTTCTAAAAAATCATGAAGCCCTTTAATCTTCATTCATCATACCGTGGAGGGCTGTCGGTATGTCTTGGAAACTGGCAATCTGTCAGGGGATTCACGATACTCACACCAAGTCTTTGACCACTTATGTTTGATTCCTGGGCTATCCTTTTTCACGCCCGACTTTTCGAGTTCCCAGTCGCGATCAAAGTACCCATCATCCACACCTTCGAGCCAGGAAGAAACGTGTTGGCTCACCGCGTCTAAATTGTTTAGCGTGAGCCGATTCGACCTCATGTACTTAAAGAAATCAGATGCTAATATGTTCAAGGAAACCTTGTTAAAAAGGTTCGAGCGGCGTGGATTGCCCCAATAGTTACGCTTCTGGTCGTCTGTCAAATTAGCGAATCGGGCACGTATCTCCTCCCAAAAGCGCATGAAGACGCCTTTCCATGGACCATTATCAGACCGCCAATAGTCATAGGGAGACTCAAATTCATTAGCGGCGTAAGACGAGACAATCTCTGATTCGTCAAGGTGGTTTCTTCTCCATTGAGTCGCAAAATCCGTTGTATCGTGGTAAGGTGATCCGCCCTTTAAATCTTTGAAGAGGTTAACAAGGGCGACGAACACAGCCCATTGCAGCTTTTGATTAGAATTATCGTTCGTCATGCCCAGTTCCACAAGCCCCCAAAATGGGCTTTTAGGATGGCGTGCCATGTACGAAGCCGCTCTCGATTCATCAAGTGGAATGCTAGCGCTACGTAGCCGCTCTGCAACACCCTCCAACTCCTCATCACTTAAGCTTGTCGAAACTATAGTCCCTAACAAGGCACGTCCAATCTGGGTTGCCTTTTGATTTACAACAACAAACTGAAATACATGTTCGGCAGGATCTGCGTCGAGCAAAAGGGTGATTGGGAGCGCTCTTACTTTTGCTTTTAACTGACGCGCCTCGACTTCTTCCGGAGACAGACCCTGCTCAATTAGTTGCTCAGCTTCAGTCCGAGCAGCTTCATCTTCATGCAAAAGATCTTGAGCCGCCAGCAGTGCTCCCTTGAGTCTGTGCTGGCCATCGACTACAACAATTGGCTTGACGTAACTCGCCAAAGCCTCACGGCCAAAGCCAAGAAAGCTATCGCCTGAATAATTATCAATTTTTGAAAGGACAGCACGACGTGCAGCGATTTCTTCCCAAAACTCAACGATGTGCGATTGTTCAAAGATAGCCGCTGAGCTATCGCCTTCGCCGCCCTCAGATTCATTTTGATTTTCAAAACCTTCCGCGCTTTCAGGTTCTTCTTCAAAAGTGACACCAGATTCGCGAGCTCTCTCTTGCAATTTATTTACTCTGTCTTCAGAAGGCTCACGTCCAACTAAAGCAGGAATTCGATTTTCAATATACGACTGCACCTTTTCTAGCAGGCCAAGCAAAGGCATCGTTTTATAATCTTCTATAACAATCCTAACCGTACCTACGGTACTTGTGCCTGCTGTTTCATCAGATGGAATAAAATCAAACGAAGACCCAGGCGAATTTCTAATCGCACACAATAGTGGATTTTGTATTGTGTTGTTTGGGTCTTTCAAAAAGTCAGATATACTTTTTAAGCGAGTCTGATTTTCTTCGCGTTGAAAACCAGCGCTTTCTTCACCACTATCAAATTTCTTCTTTTGAGGGACGCCTCCCCACAATTCGACATCTGTTGCAGGAGCAGCAAAAAAAGCAAGCTGCTTACCGCCTTCAACTTGCTTCAACACTATTGCTTTATATGAGAATTCCATAGCCCCTCTCTTGTTAAAATAAAACTTGCAAGAAATATATTCAAAAAACGGTCAAAGTGCGCAGCTAGTCTGAAATCGTCAAGCGTTAGCAAATATTCACGTCGGCTGGCCCAAAGCCTTCAAAATAAACATATACCAAATTACATTCGCCCTACCCTCAATATCACTTGAGGTAAACTCATTTACTATTTCAAAATTTGCATCACTAACTTCATTTTTAAAATTTGACACTGATAGTTCACAATTAATACCATCAGGATCAACAGATTTAGATCGATAAGTTATGTATGCAAATCCGTTTTTGCACAACAACTTCTTTATTGTTTTGAGAGACTTTACTCTTTCAGATTTGCAAAGATGCATCCAAACAGCAGATATAAGCACAACATCATACATCTGTTTTGCTGCTAACAAATTCTTTAAGTCCGGCAGCTTATCATCCACCCAAACAATATCCTGATTTATACTACGATGTATTCCCTCTTCCCTAAACTGTCTAGTTGGCTCACATGCTGTTACGGAGTAGCCCAACCGAGCCATCCCAATAGCATCCCTACCAATCCCAGCACCTATATCAAGTATATTGGCAGGAACAGGAGGTAAATACTTTAGAAGGTTACTGTGCACATCATTAAAAGAAAGAGATGAATACCTTTCTACTAACGCAGAGTGGTTTACATCATAATAATTAGCGACTTTATCAGCTTTTTTCATTTTGCCTTAACATTAACACTTACATTATCAGTAGTTACGGACACACCGTCTGGACTAGTGCGAATATTTACCACACCATCAATATTGCCAACAACGACGTTTGCAGTACCGACCTTAGCAATGAACACCTTGTCGATGTTGAATGCCGCGACTGCGCTGGATGCAGCAATCAAAATCATCCCAATGATAAAACAACGAACGGTTTGAAAACCTTTTTTATGTTCAATTTTTTCATAATCATGAATCATCACCAAGATCCCTTCCATGATGCCTCTCAACCGATAGAGAACAATTGTGAACAATAAATTTACAACTGCAGCAAAAATAAGCAACGCAATTCTTGACAAATTAGACATCTCAAACTTCGCTATTGCAAACCACAAACCTCCAGTTATCGTCATAAGCATAACTGGAACACGCCACATTATTTCATTAAGAGAACGAAAATCTTTGCATCTTTGCTTGTATATCTCCATCTGTCTGTTTTCATCAAACATAGACACTCCATGTTACGTCACAGGGATACGACGCTAACCCGCGTGATGTTGCCATATCGGCATGAGAGGCTAAGCGCACTACTTGTCTGGGCCCTGCTGCGCCAACGAACGATTCCTATGATATTAGCACTTCAGCTGGAGCGCTGACAAGCCACAAATGGGCATCCTGTAATTCATGGCACTAGATTATGTTCCCCATCAGGTCTTCACAGACTTTGCTCGTAAACGCCTTTATGGATTATATATTTCATTTCACGCGGCTAGCCATCCCACCAGCATCGCACCCGAATGAGAACAATTCACTGATGTTATTGCCCAAGGCTGATTATATCTAACTTGGTCCATTAACATCCAGACCAAACAGGGGCATTTGTGGGGGCATTCTAGACACAATGAATAACGAAAATGTTATGAAAACGGGCAGTTATGATAAAAATTCGACTGACACCCTCGAGATCCAAGACCGTCCGTAGATGTCCAATAGCGTCCAGTCACGTCCAATAATCGGATCAATCTCCTGGGGTGGCCTGCCGCAATTCTTCTGACTCCTCATCATTAATGATGGGCTTGCAAATACTCTCGAGCAAGCGGGAACGAATACTACCCCGTTGACGACGTCCTTTGGTTAAGAGTAAGCACTTGCTCAAATTTACTGCGTTCCATTTATTCTGAACGGGAGGTTCTGGATGAACAACCTGAAAATGGTGTCTCTTCTCGCCGCGCTTTGGATGGTAGGCTTTGTGGCTACCGCAACGCCGGCCACCGCTGCGGACAAGGTCAAAGTCGGCATGCTGTCGACGCTTTCCGGACCGGGCGCGGGCCTCGGAGTTGACATCAACGACGGCTTCAACCTCGCCCTTAAGCACCTGAATGGCAAGCTAGGCGGACTGCCCGCGGAGATCATTGTAGCGGATGATCAACAGAACCCCGATGTGGCCAAGCAGGCCACAGAGAAGCTGATCAAGAAGGACAAGGTCGACTTCATGACCGGCATCGTTTTCTCCAACATCATGCTGGCCGTCGGGCCAAGCGTGTTCGAGAGCAAAACCTTCTTTATCTCCGCCAACGCCGGCCCCTCGCAACTGGCTGGTGAGCAGTGCAATCCCTATTTCTTCAACGTTGCCTGGCAGAATGACAACCTGCACGAGGCGGTGGGCGATTACGTCTTCAAGCGCGGCTTCAAGAACGTAGCCTTGCTCGCGCCCAACTACCCGGGCGGCACTGACGCCATGGCTGGCTTCAAGCGCTACTACAAGGGCAAGGTCGCCGAGGAGATCTTCATCAAGCTCGGCCAACTCGACTTTGCTGCGGAACTGGCCAAGCTGCGCCTGACCAAGCCCGACGCGCTCTACATCTTCCTGCCCGGCGGAATGGGCATCAACTTCATCAAGCAGTTCGCGGCGGCGGGCCTCTCGCGCGACGTCAAGCTCTTCGCGCCGGGCTTCTCTGCTGACGAGGATATCATCAAAGCTGTTGGCGCGCCAATGATCGGGCTCTACAATTCCTCGCAGTGGGGGCACGACTTCGACAACCCGCAGAACAAGAAGTTTGTGGCCGACTTTCAGAAGGCGTACGGTCGCCTGCCTTCGCTATACGCTTCCCAGGGCTACGACGCCGCACTGCTGATAGACGCCGCCGTCCGCGACAGCAAGGGCAAGCTTGAGGACAAGAATGCCGTGCGCAAGGCGCTTGAGGCGGCCAAGTTCAAATCTGTGCGCGGCGCATTCAAGTTCAACCACAACCACTACCCGACGCAGGACTACTACCTGCGCGTCATCGTGAAGGACGCCCAGGGCCGGGTGACGAACAAGACCGAGGGCAAGATCTTCAGCAACCATTCTGACGCGTACGCACCGCAGTGCGCCATGAAGTGATCCAGCTGATTTTGGAGCAGGCCCTAAACGGCCTGCAGTTCGGACTGATGCTCTTTCTGCTGGCGGCGGGGCTCACCCTCGTGTTCGGCATAATGGACGTGATCAATCTCGCCCACGGCTCGCTGTACATGATCGGCGCCTATATCGCCGCCAGCGTCGCAATGAAGAGCGATTCCCTTTTGCTGGCAGTGGTTGTCGCCATGGTGGCCACTGCCGCCCTCGGCGCAGTGCTTGAATTGAGCGTGTTGCGGCGACTCTACCGCCGCGACCACCTTTCGCAGGTGCTGGCGACCTTTGCCCTGATCCTCATAACCAACGAAATCGTGCGCCTGATCTGGGGCGACCAACCGGTGATGCTGGCGCTGCCCGAGGCCTTGTCCGGCCCAGTGGAGATCGGCGAGTTCATTTATCCGGCATACCGCCTCCTCATCATCAGCGTCGGCCTTGTCACCGCCGCCGCGCTCTATTGGCTGGTGACCAAGACCCGGGTTGGCATGTGGGTGCGCGCTGGCGCCTCAAACCGCGAGATGGCGAAAGCCATGGGCGTCAATGTGCGTCGGCTGTTCACCCTCGTCTTCGCCTTCGGAGCGGCGCTGTGCGCCCTGGCCGGCTCGCTGCTCGGGCCGCTTTTGGCGGTGCAGGTCGGCATGGGCGAGAGCATTCTCATCCTCACCTTCGTTGTCATCGTCATTGGCGGCATCGGCTCCATCCGCGGCGCACTGGTCGGCAGCCTCATCGTGGGCATCGCCGATACCCTTGGCCGGGCGCTCTTGCCGACGCTACTGGGCGAGGTTTTCACGATAGAGATCGCCGCCAGCCTTGGCCCGGCGCTGGCCTCGATACTGGTCTACTTGCTGATGGCCTCAATCCTGTTCTGGAAGCCGGAAGGCTTGTTCCCCGCCCGCGCATGAGCTTCTACGTTTATACCCGGGCAAGGCGGTGCGGCGCACTGGTCATGCTCGTGCTGCTGCTTGCCTTTCCGCTGGTCGCCCAGGCCCACGACCAGGCCTTCTACATCAGCTTCGCCAGCCGCGTGCTCATCTACGCACTGGCCGCGACCAGCTTGAACCTCGTGCTCGGCTTCGGTGGCATGATCTCCTTTGGTCACGCTGCGTTTGTCGGACTCGGTGCCTACGCCGTGGCCGTGCTTGCGGGGTCGGACGTCCACTCCGCCTGGCTGGCTTGGCCCGCAGCTGTGGCCGTGTCAGCGATCTTTGCTCTGGCGATCGGAATCATCTGCCTGCGCACCAGGGGCGTCTACTTCATCATGATCACCCTGGCCTTCGCCCAAATGCTTTACTACCTCTTTGTTTCACTCAAGACCTGGGGCGGCGACGACGGCCTGCGCCTTGCGGCGCGCAACGCCATCGGCTTCGGCATCGACCTCAAGAGCGATGTGAGTTTCTACTACGTCGTCCTGGCCTGCCTGACGCTTTCGCTGCTATTGGTTGGTCGGCTGGTGCAGTCGCGCTTCGGCCGGGTCCTCCAAGGCATCCGCGAGAACGAGACACGCATGGAGGCCATCGGCTACCCTGTCTTCGGCTACAAGCTCGCCTGCTTCGTCATCGCAGGCGCTTTTGCAGGGCTTTCCGGCGCGCTTTTGGTCAACCAGACCGGCCTGGCCTCTCCCAACCAGCTGTTTTGGACGCAGTCGGGCATGCTGCTGGTGATGGTGGTGCTCGGCGGTGTGGGCGGGCTGTATGGCGGCGCGCTAGGCGCAGTGTTGCTGCTGATCCTGGAGGAGGTGTTGGCGGGCTATACGCGCCACGCGCAGCTTGGCGTCGGCCTGGTTCTGCTGGCTGCGGTGTTTCTTGCCCCGCGCGGCCTGTCTGGACTCTCGGCCCTGTACGGGAGAAAGATGGATGACTGAACCGCTGCTACAGCTATCAAACATTATCCACGACTTTGGCGGCGTCCGCGCCCTCAATGGGGTGGACCTCTCCATCGAATGCGGCGAAGTACATGCCCTGATCGGCCCCAATGGCGCAGGCAAGACCACGTTAATCCATCATCTTTCGGGCGCCCTTCGCCCCGATCACGGCACCATCCGCTTTGACGGCGCAGAAATCACTCGACTGGCCATGCACAAGCGCGTGGCTCGCGGTCTAGCGCGCTCCTACCAGATCACCAACGTGTTTTCCCGGCTCACCGTGTACGAAAATATTATGCTCGCGGTTCAGGCCAGGACCAGCGTCGTAGCCGAGGAGAGCCGTGCCATCCTTAGGCGCATTGGCCTTGGCGCATCAGGACACCTTGCGGCGGGCGCCCTGTCGCACGGCGAGCAACGCCAGCTCGAGGTCGGCTTGGCGCTGGCGACCAAACCCAGGATGCTGCTGCTCGACGAGCCGCTGGCGGGCATGGGGCCGGAGGAGTCGGAGCGCATGATCGGACTGCTGGGCCAGCTTAGCCGGGAAGTGACCATGCTGCTGGTGGAGCACGACATGGACGCGGTGTTCCGCCTGGCCAACCGCGTCTCGGTATTGATGGAGGGCCGGGTCATCGCCAGCGGTCCGCCTAATGCCGTGCGTTCCGATCCGGAGGTGCGCCGTGCCTACCTTGGAGACCTCGAATGACGACGCTTCTTGAAGCCCTCGGCCTTGAAGCAGGCTACGGCCTGAGCCAGGCGCTGTTCAGGCTCGACCTGAAGGTTGGCGCGGGCGAGATGTCGAGCCTGCTCGGACGCAACGGCATGGGTAAGACCACGACAGTGCGCGCCATCATGGGCCTGACACCGCCCAGCGGCGGGGTCGTTAACTTCCTTGGGAAGCGCATCGACGGCCTGAGCCCGGACAGCATCGCCCGCGCTGGCATCGCGCTGGTGCCAGAGGGGCGACAGATCTTTCCGAACCTGACCGTAAAAGAGAACCTCGTTGCTTTCGCGGCCAACCGCTCCGGCTGCCGCACCCCCTGGACGCTAGACCGCGTGTTCGCCATGTTTCCGCGCTTGGCCGAGCGCTCCGGCAACCTCGGGGCGCGCCTTTCCGGCGGGGAACAGCAGATGCTCGCCATAGGCCGCGCATTAATGACCAATCCACACCTGCTGATCCTCGACGAGGCCACCGAGGGTCTTGCGCCGCTGATACGAGAGGAGATCTGGCAGTGCCTCACGACCTTGCGCGCCGCAGGCCAGACGGTGCTGATCATTGACAAGTACGTCGAGCGGCTGATCAATCTGTGCGACCGCCACACCATCATCGAGAAGGGACGGGAAGTATGGAGCGGATCCTCGGCAGAACTCAATGCCGATCATTCGATCTGGCATCGCTATCTGGGCATCTAATGACATGCCCCTCTGAAATTCGGACCGTTGCTATTTTGATTGGGGTTCACTCGCTCAGGGCGTGAAAGGGTTGAAAAACGGAGGGCTGTAGGCAGATGGGATTTGGGTACTGATTCTCCAAAGAGGTCCATTTACATCCAGGGGGATTAGGGGAAAGCCTGGGGGCATACAAATCTTCAACTTCATACATCAGCAATGCCCTTAGCTTGTTACGCAAAAGATTCGACGAACACCATCTCCGCCATTCCCACGTCCAGCACCATCTATTACGTCCGAGGACCGGACGCTCCCCCTTCCTTGGGACACAATTCGGAGCATAGAGCAAAACCGTTCTCTGCCTTGCCCTACAACAAGTTTTTAGTGGACAACTACGGCCGAGAAGCTCTCATCGGACACATAGTACTCTATCGGAATGGAGGTCCGAGCAATAGTGGCTGATCTTGGCGAACGTGCTGGCCTGGTAGCGCACAAGAGCGTCACAGCGTGAGAGCAGATACATTTCCACTACCGCGTCCAAGGCCTTCTCGAAATTGGTCATCCCCTCCACCCGGTGGCTGTGTAGGTGCTTTCCGTTCTTGGGGTAACGCTTGGGCATGACCACCAGGGCCTCCCCGAACAGTTTGGACATGACTCGCTCAATCATCTGACTGTCGGTGGCCAGAAAGATACGCGCGCCCATGGATTCTTTGAGATCCTGCACCACACGTACAGTCTCTTCCAAGGGCATGAGCAGGTCCGTGTGCCTGAAATGCAGGCCTATCATGGGGCCCTTGAAATGTCGGGCCACGAAGGCGTCGACCCGGTCGGACACGATGGGCCTGGGCAGGAGATGCTTCTTCATGATCTCCCCGCAGATGCCATCCACATCCAATGCCGCGAACTGCGGCAGGTGCTCACGGATGTGGTCCAGGGCGGCCTGCATGGGGGCGAGATCATAGGACCAGAAGGCGACCACGGACTGCCCGTAGCGTTTGTCCATATCGAAGCGGGTCGCCTCCATGACTGCAGGCTCACAATGGGCAATGCCCATCTGCTCGACAAGAAGATCGGTCTGCAGCAGCTCCCGCCAGAATTCCGGGTACACGTCCTGGGTCCTGGGCAGACAGTGGGAATGGGGCACTCCGCTCAATTGGAATAATCGAGGGAACACATTCTCGTCATCGTCAGAATACATGAAATCCGACCAGTCCACGCATAACCGCCTGCCGGTCATCAGGCTGTAGACCACGGCGCACATGAGGCCCAGAAGCCGGTTGCCCATGCCGCCCGTGGCCTTCACCGCCAGATAGCCCTGCCCGTCGTGGCCGGAAGCCTGCCCGACCAGGCCCGCCCCCGCGCCATCGCCCCTGGGCTGCGTGCACAGTCCGGCCAAGGGAGAAGGGTTTGGCCCCTGCTCCCTGCGTGCCGCTGCGGCAGCGTCCGCCCGGCCTTCGGGTTTGCGCAAGCCGAAGACAGAGTGATCCGTTGAGTCGAGCAGGATCTGGAGCGCGTTGTCCTTGGCGAACTGCGCAGCCATTGCGCGGTCGGATTCGCAATGATTGGGGAAATACGTGACAACGCCCCCGGGCGAAAGCTTTACAAGCCAAGCCCTGAGAACCTCGGGAAGCGATTCAGAATCTTGTCCGGCCAACACGGCCAAGTGCACGGTCGCGTCGCGGAAGGCTGCGGCCCCGCAGCCGCCTTGGACCGGCCTGACCAGGTCCCCGACACCGGCCGACCGGACATTGGCTTCGAATTCCCCGAGCGTCGCACCCGCAGCCTTGCAGTCCTGCGCCCAATCCTCAACACCGTAGACGAGCGAAGAAAAGTTTTTGGCCTTGATGAGCCCGTTGGCCAGCATGATGGTCAGCACTCCGGAGGGCGCCCCGGAGCAGGCCACGGTCCCGTTCTCCGGGACATACCGGGCCAGTTCCAGGGCGATGCGCAGCTCATTCACCTCGAGGGCCGAGCGCACGCCGTTCAAGTGGATGACATCCTGCCCCTGCGAGGGAGTCGCCTCGAAGCCCTTGTTCATCCACAACGCGTGGTGGTCCGAGACCATGTTTGCGTAAAAGCCAGAAGGGGCGACCCAGCGCGGCGCGGCGTCCCCCTCCAGGGGGCTTGGCGCGAGCCCAAGGCGCGGCGGGCCTTGGGCTCGCGCAGTCGGCAAATGCCGACGCAGGTATTCCAGGCAGACGTTCTTTTTGTCCTCAGGCCGGAAAAACCGCTCCCACACATGGCGCGCCTTGCGGCACATGGCCATGCGCTGCTCCCGATCGCGCCTGGCGAGCCACATGCGCAATATGGCCCCGGCCCTGTCCGCCTCGGCCTCCGGAATGAACAGGCAAAACTCGGAGTAGTCGATGTCCTCCTCGAAGGGCGGACTGTAGGCATCCGAGACATGGACCGGGATGCGGCCCATGCACAGGACTTCGAAGAACCGAACGCTTGAAGAGCCCATGCCCCTGGGGCACAGGGTGGTCCAGGAGCGCCGCATGGCGTCGACGAACCTGTCCTCCAGCACCTGCTTGCCCAGGGGATCGTCCATGTGCAGGTAGGAGGTCTTCTTGCAGTCCCAACTGAGGGTGTCAGGATGCTTCAGGAGCGCGCGCAGCCCCCTCTCGCCAGCGATGCTCTGGACCAGGCTTTGACGCACCGGCCAGGACAGCGTTCCGATGAAGTTGGTGTCCGTCTCGATCGTGTCGAACTCGAAATCCGGGGCCTGCCTCAACACATGCCCTCCCGGATAGTACGGCAGCGTGGCGAGGAAAGGGTCGTCGGCATTGAAGCGGTCCGGGGCGCAGGTAAGGATGAGAGCCTGCGTGAACAGGGGATGCCCCCGGTCGTGGCAATGAAAGAACACGTGCTTCCGCTCATGGCTCCGGAAAAAGGGCAACTCCCGGAGGAAACAATGCACCGACAGGGCCCGCAGGGTGTTGAGGAACTGCTCCAGGACGTATGGGAAGACGATGTAATCCGCTGCCTCGGGCGAGGACACGGAAACGAATCCACCCTGGGGGCAGTTCCCGCTTTCGTCGAGACCTTCGAGCAAGGGGATGGTTTGCGGCCTGCCGCATGCAGCGGTCACCTCGGCCGGAACATGGAAATGTTCCCCCTCCCGGTAATGAAAAACTTTCAGCGGCTCCCCTTCCCGCATGACTGCTCTTCCGGGTTGATTTCCGTGTCCCTTCGGGGTGTCGCCGTCCGTTCGGCGCGCCGTCCGCTGGGTGCTGCGGCATGCTCCCCTGCCGACGATCATGCCGGCTCGCCGTTTTCCAGGACAAATACCGGCTGCACGCCGCTTCTGCCGGAGATGAACAGCTGCCGGAGATCGAAGCCGAAGCTGGCCAGGGTCTCGTAGCCGTCCAAGAGCATGGCCAGCCTGGCCAGGCCATAGACCCGGTGGGCGTTCCAGGTCACGGCGTCCTTGCCCAGGGGCACGGCCAAATACAGCAGGCCGCCCGGGCGGATGATTTTCCTGACTGCTTGCATGGCCTTAAGGTCCCCCTCCGGATCCAGCGGATCGCCATAACGTCCAAGCCCGTCGTGCTCGAAGGAGGAAATGGAGAGCCCCGCGTCAAAGGGCTCGGGATTGCGCTCATACTCCTCATAGGTCATCATCCGCACGCGTGGGTGTTCAGAAACTATCGGGCCGTATTCAAAGATGACCACTTCCTTGGCCCCGTGCGCGAGGCAGATCGACTCATACCAGGGGGTGGCCGAGCCGAAGACCGCCACGCGCTGCCCAGCCACGGGGAACATGGCCAGAGCCTGGTAGAGCCAAAGATCCGTCAGGCCGTAGTAGTTCAGTTCTCTGCGGCCCGCCTTGCCCAGCAACTCGGCGAAGGTGTCCAAAGCATAGACCCGGGGCTCGTCTGCGGCGTAACATTCATTGATGTACCAGTCATAGACATCAGCCAGACCATTCATGGTGTATCTGGCCGCCAGTTCCTGGGGCATGGTCCGCGGCGGGGCGCTGACGTTCATGGCCTGACTCCTTTACCTCATCTCGACCTACAACACCACAAAATAACTCACTTTTCAAAACACGGCGCGGCCACAATGTCAGAACAGAATCGTGCACCAGGCAGGACAAGCAAAATTGGTGCCGCACCAAGGTGTGGCACTGCAGCCACTGCTCGATTGACGCCGGCGCAGGCTCCGATTATTCAACTTACGGTTGCGGTTATCCACGCGCCAAGGAGCGGGTGCCAAGCTGTCCACCCTGATGGGAGGAAACATGATGCGCGGAAGACATCCGGAGTTGATCAAGCGTGCGGCCAGTGCTGCTGGAATGGACGCCACCCTTTCAAGACGGGGCTTCCTCCTGCTCTCGGCCTGTGCAGTGTCCAGCCTCACGGCCCTGGGCCTGTGCGAGGCCCTTGGGGCTGGCGCCCCGCTGGTGATCCTGGACAACGCCCAGGGCATGATCCTGGCCGACCCTTCCCGCTGCGTGGGCTGCCAGCGCTGCGAACTGGCCTGCACGGAGTTCAACGACGGCCGCGCCCAGCCTTCCCTGTCCCGCATCAAGATCGACCGGGCCGTGAGCTTCGGGCCGGAGGGGCCCACCGCAGGCACTGGCATCGGCCCGGCCATGCAGGGAACCTGGGGCAACGGCCTGGTGGTCCAGGGCGTGTGCCGCCAGTGCCCGCACCCTGTGCCCTGCGCCACGGCCTGCCCAGAAAACGCCATCCAGGCCGACCCCAAGACCGGGGCCCGGGTGGTGGACGCCAAGCGCTGCGTGGGCTGCCGCCTGTGCCAGCGGGCCTGCCCCTGGGACATGATCACCTTTGACGAAGAGCGCCAGAAGGCCTCCAAATGCTTTTTGTGCCATGGCAAGCCCAAATGTGTGGAGGCCTGCCCGTCCGGCGCCCTGCGCTTCGTGCCCTGGCGCGACATCACCCGCGAGGGGCGCGCAGGCGGAGCAACGCTGTCTGCGCTCCCGGCGGCCAAGGCCAGGGCCTGCATCGAGTGCCATGTCCCTGCCGGAAAGAAACCGGCAACCCGCTAGAACCCCTTCAAGGAGCCCAACATGGCCGCGACCGACGGAGGTTTTGCCGGGAAGGTGCTGCGCGTGGACCTGTCCACCGGAAAGATCAGCACCCAGGACACCAGGGAAAAGTACGGGGCCGTGCTCGGAGGCACGGGGCTCGGCTACCAGGTCCTGTGGGAAGAGGTGCCCCCGGGCACCGGCGCCTTTGACCCGGGCAACAAGCTCGTCTTTGCCACGGGCGTGCTGGCGGGCACGGGCGTGCCCTGCAACGGCCGCACCGCCGTGACCACCCTCTTCCCCACCTGCTGGCCCAAAGCCCTGGTGGGCTCCGGGCACATGGGCGGGAACTTCGCAGCCAAACTCAAATACGCAGGCTATGATGCCCTCATCGTGGAGGGCCGGGCTGACCGCCCGGTATGGCTGTTCATCCGCAATGAGCGGGTGGAGCTGCGCGACGCCGCGCACCTTTGGGGCACAGGCATCCGCCGGACCAACCTGGAGATCAGCCAGGAGATGGGCGCGGACTGCTCGGTGGCGGCCATCGGCCAGGCTGGGGAGAAGCTGGCGCCCATGGCCATTGTGGCCAATTCCCTGTCGCACTCGGCCGGGGGCGTGGGCGGGGTCATGGGCTCCAAGAACCTCAAGGCCGTGGGCGTGCAGGGCAGCGGAGCGGTGCGCATCGCCGGAGACAAGGGCGAGTGGGAGAAGCTCATCAAGTTCCACCTGTCCATCCTGGGCGGAAACAACCAGCATGTGGTGCCCAGCTTCCCCACCCCCCAGTCCGAGTACTACAACCCCGGCTCCCGCTGGGTGGGCGAACCCGGCAAGCGCTGGGGCGCCGCCGACCCGCCGGTGGAGATCACCGGCAACATCTACGACCTGAACCGCATCGCCTACCGCACCAACAGCGCGGCCTTTTTCCTCGGCGATGGCATCTGGAAGCACACGGTGCGCGGCAACGGCTGCACGGCCTGCCCCATCCGCTGCCACACCGTGCTCAAGGTGCCCGCAGTGGCGGCCAAGTACGGCATCCGGGAATCGGCGCAGAACACCTGCGCGGGCCTGCTCTTCGGCCGGAGCTTCTTCAAGCAGCTGCCGGGCGGGTTCAAGGGGCAAGCCGCCCTGGAGGCCTGCATGGTGGGCATGCACCTGGCCGACGACCTGGGCGTCTGGTGCAACTACGGCCAACTGCAGCGCGACTTCCTGAAGCTCCAGCAAGAGGGGCTGCTCAAGGCCAAGCTCGGCGCAGCCGAATACGCCTCCATTGCCTGGGACAAATTCGAAGCAGGCGACCCGGCTTTCCTCTTCGACATCCTGCCGCGCATCGGCGAACGCCGGGGCGAACTGGGCCATGTGCTCAGCCAGGGCACTGCCGGGCTGTTCTCGCAATGGTCCATCTCCGAGGACTACTGGAGCCAGGACCCGGGCGCCGTGTACTGGAAGATGGGGCACCCCAAGCACCACGCCAACGAGGACGACGGCCAGTGCGGGGTGGTCATCAACACCCAGTACAACCGCGACGCCCAATGCCACTCCCACTCGAACTTCGTGCGCAACGGCCTGCCCCTTGCGGTGCAGAAGAAGCTGGCCGCCGAGATCTGGGGCTCGCCGGACGCCGTGGACGGCGTGGGCAACTACACCCCCATGAACGTGCACAAGGCCAGGCGGGCCAGATGGTCCGTGGTGCGCAAGGAGCTGCATGACTGCCTGGGGCTGTGCAACTGGATGGGGCCCTGGGTGGCCTCGCCCCTGAAGGAACGCGGCTATCGGGGCGACGACAGCCTGGAGTCACGGTTCTACAGCCTGGCCACGGGCCAGAAGCTGGGCCGCGAGGAGCTGGACCACATGGGCGAGCGCATCTTCACCCTGCACCGGGCCCTGACCATGCGCGACATGGATCAGGTGGACATGCGCACGCACCATGACCGGGTGCCGCCCTGGGTCTTTGACGACCCGCACGGCGCGGCCCCCTTCACCAAGGGCACCATCCGCATGGACCGGGCCGACATCAGCCGGGCCATGGACCTGTTCTATGAGGTCATGGGCTGGGACAAGACCACGGGCGCGCCCACGGCGGAAACCTACGCCCGGCTGGGGCTGGGTGACGTGGGCCGGGACCTCAAGGCCCGGAAGCTCGTGCCCGGAGGCGCGGCATGACCCCCGAAGCGCAGACCCGGCTCACGGAAGCTGTAATGAAGGCGGTGCGCGAGGCCAGCCAGGAGCTGCGGCTGACGACACGGGAGGAGGTGCTTGAAGCGCTGGTTGCTGGCGGCTCTTTCCAGCAGGCAGAGGGCCAGGGCGACGTGGACAACGCCCGGCAGACGCTAGCCGAGGCAGAGGCCGCCCTGGCCGGCATCCTGGCGGGGCATCCTGGGCTGGCCTCTTTCCAAGGCCTCTCCGGCCAGACCGTCTACCATGCCCCGGACCTGCTCAGCCAGACCTACGCGCGCATCCTGGACCGCAAAGGCTCTCCGCTGGCGCTCATGGCCGAGGAGATCCGCACGAACTCACGGGACTATCCCCGGCCTGTGCCGGTGGAGCTTTTCCAGGCGCCGCCCTTTGACCTGACACCGGAAGACATCGACCACGTTCTGCGGGCCATGGCCGCAGGCCCGGACTACCAGGACATCACCTTCACCGCCGCGTCCACAGGGGCGGTGTATCTCTTCTCCACCCTGCACCTGGAGCGGGGCCATGCAGCGTTCCTGGCCCAGCGGGCCGAAACCCTGGCCATGAACCCGTAAGCCAACGCCTCAGAAGACCTTGGTCCTTCTGGCGCCGAGAGAGAATTGGACCCCTGACACGGGAACAGGTCATTTTTCCGGTTCCGCCGGGGAATGCATTTCAAGAGCCCGGCACCGAGTGCCTCTCCTGCACTTCTCCGCCTCATTGTACCCTGTGGTCTCCGGCATTTGCCTCTTGCCATTGGCACTGCTTTTTATGTAAAGAGAATCAATACATAGCTTTCCCCCTGAGCAGGCCTGTATCCATCGACGGGACCTGCAGGTTCCCCAAACCGCGCCGATGGGACTGCGAGAAAACGCCATGCCGGATACTGCTCTCCCTCCACCCCACCCCAGCCACCTGCGTGGCGTCAACCTCGGCGGCTGGCTGGTGCTTGAGAAATGGATGACCCCGAGCCTGTTCGCCGGGCTTGCGGCAACGGATGAGACCACCTGGTGCGCGGAGCTGGGCCAGGAGGCCCCGGCGCGGCTGCGCGCCCACTGGGAGCGCTTCATCACGCGCGAGGATTTCGCGTGGCTGGCGGGCGTTGGCGTCAATGCGGTGCGCATTCCGCTCGGGCACTGGATTTTCGGCCCGCCCTATCCCTATCACAGCAAGTACGGCGCCAATCCGCAGCCCTTTGTGGAGGGCGGCCTGGACGTGCTGGACCGTGCGTTCACGTGGGCCACGGAGTTCGGCCTGTGCGTCATTCTCGACCTGCACGCCGCCCCTGGCTGTCAGAACGGCTTCGACAACGGCGGCATCATGGATGTGTGCGAATGGCACACCCGGGAGGAGTACCTGGCCCATTCAGTGGATGTGCTGGGACGGCTGGCCGAGCGCTACCATTCCCAGCCCGCCCTGTACGGCATCGAGCTGCTCAATGAGCCGCGCTGGGACGTGCCCACGGAGCTGCTGCAAGGGTTCTACCTGCGCGCCTGCAAGGCGATCCGTGCGTTTTGTCCGCCTGAGCGCGTGGCCATCGTTTTCCACGACGGATTCCGCTCGCACCAGGAGTACCTGGGCTTCCTGCAGCCGCCGCAGCACCAGAATGTTATTTTCGACATCCACCGCTACCAGTGCTTCAGCCGCGAGGACCTCGACATGGACATCCACGGCCACCTGCACAAGGCCGGAGTGCTGTGGGGAGAAGAGGCGAACAATATCAAGCGCGAGCTGAAGCTGCCCGCCATCGTGGGCGAATGGAGCCTGGGGCTGAACCTGGAGGTCGTTTCCCTCTGGGCCGAGGGACCGTATGACCACGCGCTTACTCACATGGACGCATTTCAGCAGGACGTTGCGTACCGCGCCTATGGCGCCGCGCAGCTGCTCACCTATGAGCTGTATCGTGGCTGGTTCTTCTGGAGCTACCGCACCGAAACCACACCGGAGTGGTGCTTCCGCGAGTGCGTCGAGAGGGGCTGGCTGCCGCCGCGCTTTTAACGCGTGCCGTTAACGCGTGCCATTAACGCGTGCCGTTGTTGCCGCGCCGCTCGCCGAACAGGAGTTTGGCCTCGCCGACCCGGCTCAGGACCAGCGAACGGTGGTGCAGCTTCTCGAGGCCCGAATGGAAGCTGATGTTCAGCAGGGTCGCGCTGGGCAGCTCGCGGTAGAGCATCTCCAGGATCTGCCGCTCGCCCTCTGGATCAAAGGCGTCGGTGGCCTCCTCCATGAAGACCCAGGCCGGCTGCTGAAGCAGTACGCGGGCAAAGCCGAGCTGCTGCTGGGCTCGTGGCGGGAGCACCTGCTCCCAGTTGTCGCGCTCGGCCAGGCGCGGGGCAAGCCGGGTCAGGCCCACGCATTCCAGCGCGTGGAGGATAAAGGCGTCGGAAAAGGCATCCGCAGGGCGCGGGTAGCAGATCGCTTCGCGCAGCGTGCCTTCAGGCAGGAAGGGACGCTGGGCCAGGAACAGCATGTCGCCGTCGCCCGGCAGCCACACCCGCCCGCTGCCCCAGGGCCAGAGCCCGCCGATCACCTTGAAAAGGCTGCCCGTCACCGCCGGGTCCCCCGCGATCAGCACCCGTTCGCCACGGCGGATGTCAACGCTGAAATGCTCGGTCAGGATGCGCCCCGAGGGCTCGGCGATGCAGAGATCCTCGATGACCAGGTTGGCGCGCTGCGAGCGCTCCAGGACGATCTGCGGACTGTTCGGTGCCTGGGGAGTGACATCGAGTTGCTGTATGTCCTCGTAGAGCGACAGCACGCGGTCGGCCGAAGCGCGGCAGCGCGCTATTTCGCCGATGCTGTTCACCGGCCAGGAAAGCGAGGACGTCAGTCGCTCGAAGGCCTGCGCGGCCTGCATGAGCGCGCCGAGGGACATCGCCCCGTGGATGAACTGCGGTGCGGCGACCAGGATCGGCAATACCGGCAGCAGCGAACCATAGGCCGTTCCGAATGATATCAGGCCCAGGTACGCAAGGGACTGCTGGTTCCAATCGCGCATGACCTGGCCAAAGCGCGCCGCTGCCCCGGCACGCTCCACGGGCTCGCCCCGCATGAGCGCGATGGCTTCCGCGTGCTCCCGCGCCCGTGACAAGCCAAAACGAAATGTGGCCTCTGCGGTCTGCAGGGCATTTGTCGTGCGCACCAGCGGACGGCCGAACATCCAGCCGAAGGCGCTGCCCAGGATCGCGTAAGCGAAAGCCAGCGGCACCATGTAGCCCGGCACATGAACGCTGGTGCCCGGCACGTCGACCGCCCCCGACACCGACCACAGGATGTCGATGAAAAGACCCAAGGTCAGCAGGCTGTAGATCAGCGAGTGGGCCAGCCCAATGGCGCTGTCCGTTGCAATGTGGATGTCCTCGGCAATGCGCTGGTCGGGGTTATCGTGTTCGCCGACGCTGAAGAGCAGCCGGTAGTGGCGGGCGTCTGCCATCCAGCTCCCGACCAAGCGCTCGGTCAGCCAGGCGCGCCAATCGATTTGCAGCCTTCGCTTGACCATCAGATGCGCGGCTGTAACCGCGATCGAGATGACAATGATCAGTGCAAAGACGGCCACCTGGAGCAGCACGCCACGCACAGAGCGCTGTTCGAGCGCGTCGTACAGCGCCCTTTGCCAGTAGTTGCCCCAGACGGTGAGCCCGACCTGCCCCATGGTGAGCAGCAAGAGCAGAAGGGTTGCGCCCCGGACTTTCGCACGCCGTTCGCAGTTCCAGTAGGGACCGACAAGGCGCAGGACCTGCCCAAAAAAGCGTTTTCGAGTGCCGGAGGTGCCGCCAAGAGGGGCGGCCGGTGTTGGATCTGGCGTTTGCTCAGTCATTGTCGTCCAGCTTAAAGCTGTGGATGATGTTGAAAGCCACTGCCAGATTGACGTTGACCAAGGGCCAACGTGCCCCTTGCGCCATAGATACCAGTACCTTAATTCGGACCACAAGTAAATGCCAAGGAATCACTGGCCTTGCCTCCAACGTGGGCCATTTGCTGTGAGAATTTCCCGGTTCTTTGGCCTCAGGCGCTCCCTCCGAGCATTCTGACTTCACATTGCGGCAAGGGTATGACGATGCCCCGCGCGCGGAACGTCTCCAGTATCGTCCTGTTGATCTCGCTCGTCGCCGCATCGTAGTCAGGCACATTGACCCACGGAGCGACACTGATCGTGACGCCGGATTCGGCGAGCCGCGCAACCCCAAAGATGGGCGCCGGGTCCTGTAGCACGCGGGGATTGGAGCGCAGAATTTCTTCCACCAGGCTCAAGGCGCTGGTGACGTCTGTGCCGTAGGACACCCCCACCGCAATGCTGAGCTGCCGTATCCGGCCACAGTTGTGGAGGATCTCGCCGACAATCTTGCGGTTTGGGATCACGACCTTGGACCGGTCGGAATGCCCCAGGGTCGTGCTGAAAAGACTGATGTCGAGAATCTCGCCTTCTTCCTTGGCGATGGAGATGTAATCGCCGACATGAAAGGGCCGCGTGAAGATGATGGTCAGGCCTGCGGCGACATTGCCGAGGATCCCCTGCATCGCCAGCGCAACGCCAGCGCCAGCCACGCCGAGGCCTGCGATGAGCGGCAACAATTCTATGCCGAGATTTTGCAGCGCCATTATTGCGAAGAGCCCCAGGACCAGGACCCGCGTAATGCGCACCAGCAGGGAGCGCACCGGCGCTTCAAGATTCAAGCGCAGCAGCAGGTGCTCCAGGATGCGGCCCACCCAGCGCCCGACCAGATAGCCGACGGCAAGAATAATGACCGCAACCATCAGCTTCGGCCCGAACCTGACGGCCATGTCGAGGGTGGACGCCCTGACCTGATCGAGGGACTGGAGCGAGTTATCCATGGAACATCCTCTCCTTCGGCTGTGCCGATTCGCCTTCTGCCCGCACTGACGGCTTTCCGCCCCAAGCCGGGCGCCACAGCAAAACCTGCCATACTGTTAGGGCACATCCCGCTGGGCTGTCCAGCTTTGCGTTCGCTCAGCCGCAGGATGCGCGCAATCGCGTGTGCGCCTCCTCCTCATAATTCTTGACTCTGCCCGCCACAAACCCCAAAGTATTAAGGAAGGTGGAAAGACCGGGTGGCGATATTCTCACGCCCGGCCCGAGGCGACACGTCCCGGCGCAGCACCGAACGTCGCCCCACTCAAACGTCCAACCCGCTGGGTCGCAATGAAAACACAAGCCGCATTCAAGACGTTGGTCCTGGAGCAGGGGATGAAGTTCTTGCGGCGGCGCGCCGTGCGTTGGACCCTGGGCGTCTTCGCGGCCCTGTTCCTGCTGTTCGGCGCGCTGGGCTACTTCTGGCTGCCGGGCTTCGCCAAGGCCAGGCTGGAGGCCCTGCTGTCCGAGCAGCTGACCCGGCCCGTGCGCATCGAGCGCATCGACGTCTCGCCCTATGCCCTGTCCGTGACGGTGCGCGGCTTCTCCATCGGGGAACAGGCGGGCAACGGGACGAACCAGACAGGGCAGGAGTTCCTGGGCTTTGACAGCCTTTTCCTGAACCTTTCCTCGGCCTCGCTCATCCGGCTCGTGCCGGTGGTGAGCGAGGTGCGCCTGACCGGCCCAAGGGTACGCGTGGTGCGCCGGGCCGATGGCCGCTATAATTTCTCGGACATTCTGGACATCTTCGCCAGCGCTCCGGCCAAGCGGCCGGAAGAGCCCGCCGGGCCGCCCCAGTTCTCCGTGGCCAACATCACCCTGTCCGGCGGCAGCGTGGCCTTCGAGGACCAGCTGGCCGGATCCGCCCAGGCCGTGACGGAGATCAGCCTGGGCGTGCCCTTTGTGGCCAACACGCCGGGCACGGTGGAAAGCTATGTGCAGCCGAGCTTCTCGGCCAAGGTCAACGGCGCGCGGCTGACCCTGGCAGGCAAGGCCCGGCCCTTTGCCCCGGGCCAGGACGCCGCCCTTGACATCAACATCGCGGACTTCGACCTCATGCGCCTGGCCCAATACCTGCCCCCGGACCTGCCCGCGCGGTTGCAGTCCGCCCGGCTGGACGCGGATCTGCTGGTGAGCTTCGCCCGGCCCCAGGGCCAGAGCGCCCAGGTGCGCGTGAGCGGCAAGACGGCCCTGCGCGACGTGGCTCTGGTTGGAGCGGCCAAGGGCGGGGCCCAAGGCGGATCGGTGCTGCGGCTGAAGAAGGCCGAGCTGACCCTGGACGAGGCCACCCTGGCCGGAGCGGCGCGCGCGGCCCTGGCCCTGACGGAGTTTTCCGTGGCGCGCGGCGGCAAGGAGCCGCAGCTGGGCTTTGCCGCACTGGAGGCCCGGGGCCTGAGCCTGATCCTGGCCGAGCGCAAGGCCGCCGTGGCCGAGGTGCTGCTCTCCGGGCCTTACGGCGCGGTGCGGCGCCTGGCCGACGGCAGCCTGGACGCACAAAAGCTGGCCGGAGACTTCTCCGCCCCGGCCAAGGCCCCGGCCAAGGCCCCGGACAAGGCCCCGGACAAGGCCCAAGACAAGGAGTGGACCTGGAGCGTGGGCCGGGTGGCGGTGACAGGCGGCAGCCTGCGCTTTGCCGACGAGACCCTGGGCAAGCGGGCGCGGCAGTTCTCCGCGCGGGAGCTGGCCCTGACGCTTGCGGGCCTGTCCTCCGCGCCGGGCGCCGACGCCAGGCTGGACTTCTCCACACGCATCAACGAGCAGGGCAGCATGACGGTGCGCGGCGGCCTGCGCCTGGCCCCCCTCAGCGCGGACCTTGAGCTGGCGCTGGCGCATCTGGACCTGGTGGGCTTGCAGGGCTGGGCCACCCAGAACCTCAACGCCGTGCTCACCCGCGGCGAGGTCTCGGCCCAGGGGCGGCTCCGGCTGGCTGGGGAGGACGCCTCCTTTGCCGGGGATGTCGCCCTCATCGACCTGAACGTGCTGGACAAGCTCAACGCTTCGGACCTGCTGCGCTGGCGCAGCCTGCGGCTCACCGGGCTGGACGCGGGCTCCTCGCCCCTGCGTTTCGGCGCGGGGGAGATCGCCCTGTCGAGCTTCTACGCCAGGGTGCTGCTCACGCCCGAGGGCCACCTCAACCTGCAGGACGTGGTCAAGAGGGAGGACGCGCACGGCGCTCAGCCCGCGAGCGACAACGCGTCCCAGGCCTCGCCTCCGGCCGGGAAGACCCCGGTCGGGGTGGCGCTGGTTGAAAAGCCCGCACCCGGCCCGGCCCCCCAGGCCGAAAAGCCCGGCCCAACCCCGCAAATCAACATCGGCCGGGTGAGCTTAAGCGGCGGCAACATCGTCTTCAACGACCGCTTCATCAAGCCCAACTACACGGCCAACCTGACCGACCTGGCCGGGCGCGTGGGCCCGGTGCGGCCCGGCGCGCAGGCCGAGATCGCCATCCGGGGCAAGGTGGACCGCACCGGCCCCCTGGAGATCACCGGCCAGTTGGACCCCCTGGCCAAGCCGCTCAGCCTGGACATCCGGGCCAAGGCCACGGGCATCGAGATGTCGAGCTTCAGCCCCTATTCGGGCCGCTACGTGGGCTATGGCATTGAAAAGGGCAAGCTCTCCGTGGACGTGCGCTACCACCTGGACAAGGGCGCGCTCAAGGCCGAGAATCAGGTCTTTCTGGACCAGCTGACCTTCGGCAAAAAGGTGGACAGCCCGGACGCCATGAACATCCCCGTGAACCTGGTGGTGGCGCTCTTGTCCAACTCGCGCGGGGAAATCGACATCAACCTGCCCATCGAGGGCTCCCTGGACGACCCCCAGTTCAGCCTGGGCGGCATCATCGTCAAGGTCATCGTGAACCTGCTGGTGAAGGCCGCCACCTCACCCTTCACCCTTCTGGCCTCGCTGTTCGGCGGAGGGGAGGAGCTGTCCTACGTGGCTTTTGAGCCGGGCCGGATCGAACTCACGGCAGAGGCCGAGAAGGCCCTGCAGACCCTCTCCAAGGCCCTGCGCGACAGGCCGGGGCTCAAGCTGGAGCTGGCCGGGCACGCCGATCCCCAGGTGGAGGACGAGGGCCTCCGGCGCGCGGCCCTGGAGCACCGCGTGAAGGCCCAGAAGGCCACGGAGCTGGCGCGCCGGGGCAAGGCCAGCGGCAGCGTGGACGAACTGACCGTGACGGCCGAGGAGTACCCGCGCTACCTGGAGCGGGTGTACAAGGCCGCGGACTTCAAGAAGCCGCGCAACCTGATCGGCCTGGCCAAGGGCCTGCCCGTGGGGGAGATGGAGGCCCTGCTGCTGCAGAACACGCCGCTGCGCCAGGAGGACATGGAGCGCCTGGCCCAGGACCGGGGCATCGCGGTGCAGGCCTGGCTGGTCGAACAGGGCGGCATCGAGCCGGCCCGCGTGTTCCTGCTGGGGCCGCGGGTGGGCGGAGATGCGCCCAAGGGTGCGCCCAAGGGTGTCAAGGACGGCGGCCGGGTGGACTTTTCGCTGAAATAGCCCCAGGGGCAGGCGCGCCCGCGCAGGGAGTCCTGCGGACCAATGCGGCGGAGCCCCTCAGTCCGCCGTGTCCAGGTCGATGAGGCCCATGCGCGCGGCGTAGCGCACCAGGGCCACCGGGCTTTTGATGCCCAGCTTGGCCAGGATGTTGGTGCGGTGGTTCTCCACGGTCTTGCGGGAGATGAACAGCCGCTCGGCGATGCTGGCCGGGGCCAGGCCCTCTGCCAGGAGCCGCAGCACCTGCTGCTCCCGGCGCGAGAGCTTGCCGTAGGAGGCGTCGGCCATGCGCGTCTCCGAGCCGGAGCGCGAGAGCAACTCGCTGACCACCCTGGGCGAGAGGGAGCCGTCCAGGTACTGCCGGCCCGCCACCACCGCGTCCAGGGCCTGGAGCAGCTGGTCGCGGCTGGAGTCCTTGGCCAGGTAGGCCGAGACCCCGGCCTGGAACGCCGTGGCGATGAACTCCACCTTGGAATGCATGCTGAGCATGAGCACCCTGGTCTGCGGCGCGTTGGCCAGGATGTCGCGCGCCAGGTCGATGCCGTTGCCGTCGGGCAGGGAGATGTCCACGATGACCAGGTCGGGCTGGAGGCTTCTGGCCAGGGCCAGGCCCTCGGCGCAGGTTCCGGCCTCGGCCACGATCTCATAGGCCGGGTTGGCCCGGACGATGGTCTTCACCCCATCCCGGAACATGGGGTGGTCGTCGATGACAAGAAGCTTGTATCTACGCGTCATGATTCCTGTTCTCCATGGGGATTTCGATGTGGATGCGCATGCCCCGGCCCGGGCGCGAGCGCAGGGTGATGCGGCCGCCCAGGAGCCTGGCCCGCTCGCGCATGCCCCAAATGCCCATCTTCTTGGCCTGGTAAAATTCATCCTGGCGCTGCTCCAGGTCCACGCCCTGGCCGTTGTCCTCGATGCGCACAATGAGGCTGGGATGGGAGCAGATGATGCGCACCGTGGCCTGGCTGGCCTGGGCGTGCTTGCGCGCGTTGGTCAGGGACTCCTGGACCAGCCGGTAGATGTTGATCTGCGTCTCGAAGCCCAGGCGCAGCCCCTCCATGCCGTCCGCGAAGAAGTCCACGGCAAGCCCGCTGCGGTTGGCGAAGTCCGCGCAATAGCGGGCCAGGGTGCGCACCAGGCCCAGATCCTCCAGGCCCGGCGGGAGCAGGTCGTAGGCCATGTTGCGGATGGCCGTGATGGCCCCGGAGAGCCGCTCCGTCAGCTCGGCCAGGCGCTCCTGCATGGGCGGGCCCTCGGCCTGGGGCTGCTCCATGAGCCCCCCCAGGTCCAGCTTGAGGGTGGCCAGATCCTGGGCCAGGTGGTCGTGCAGCTCGGTGGCGATGCGCAGGCGCTCGTTCTCCTGGGCCTTGATGAGCTCGCGCGCGAGCATGCGCATGTGGGCCTCGGTGCGGCTGGCCTGCACCAGCCGCCCCAGCTTGTCGGCCACGGCGTCGATGAGGTGGCGCTCCTCGCGCAAAAACGGCCCCTCGTCGCACTCCGGGCGCTCTTCCAGGTAGAGCACCTCGATCTCGCCGATGCGCTCCTCCTGGATGAAGATGGCGCTGGCCTGGCTCCAGGGGCTCTGGCGGAAGTTGCGGGTGGGGCTGTCCAGGGCGCCGATGCGGATGCGGGCGCAGGTGATTTCCGGGTACTGCCAGGAGGAGCAGACCAGCTCCCCCACCTGGCGGATGAGTTCACCGAGCGGCAGCTCCCGGTTCTGCGCCAGGTGCGAGATGCCGTACAGGCAGTTCAGCTCCTTCACGCGCTCGCGCAGGGCGCGCTCGACCCGTTCGTGCTCCCCGGCGAGCGCGGCGGTCTGCGCCCCGCTGTCGCGGAGCCGCCGGAGCTCCTCGCTGAGCTGGGCTTTTGTCCTGCGCGTGTCGTGCATGCATTCCGCCTGGCGCTCTGGTCTTTTCTGAGAAACGACCGGAAGATAGCATGCCCCTCGGGCTGCGCCAAGCCCCGGACTGGAGGCCCCTCCCCGCCCCCCGGCAGGGAGGGGCCTCTTCCGGATCAGGCCTCCAGGATCTTCCTGGCGGTCTCGTCCTGCACGTCGGTGATGAACGCAATGCCCGTCTCCAGCGCGGTTTCCCGGTTGGCGGCGGAGATGTCGCAGCGGCCAAGCTCGGCCAGGGTGAACCGGCGCGCCCCGGCCAGCAGCTGCTGCAGCCCGGCGGAGAGCTTGTCGGCCAGGGTGCAGAAGGCGATGGCCCCGTAAGGGATGTTCTTGATCTCCTTGGCGCCCACCTTCTTCTTCACGTCCTCGTAGCAGGCGAATATCTGCTCCGGGGACTTGCCGAGGTCGCTCACGGTCTTGGGCATGATGTCCCAGTTGCCGTGGACCTGGGCCTTGCGCTCGGGATGCAGCGCGCCCTCGATGTTGGCGCCGACAAAGCCGGGAATCATGATGGCCCGGCCCATGCAGATGAGCTTGGTGAAGGGCGCGCCCACGGCCATGGCCTTGAAGATGTGGTCCTCACGGGCAAAACCGCCGGCAAAGGACAGGTCCACCACCTTGCGGCCGCGTGCGGCCAAGAGGGCTGCGTATTCGCGGGCCTTGGCGTGCAGCAGGATGCTTGGCACGCCCCAGGTCTCCATCATGTTCCAGGGGCTCATGCCCGTGCCGCCGCCGGACCCGTCGATGGTCAGCAGGTCCAGGCCAGCGTCGCTGGCGTACTTGATGGACATGGCCAGGGCCTCCATGCCGTAGGACCCGGTCTTGAGCGAGATGCGCTTGTAGCCCAGCTTGCGCAGGTAGGCCACGGACTGCATGAAGCTCTCCTGCACCTGGGCCTCGGAACTGAGGTCAGTGTAGCCCAGACGGCTGTGCCGGGCGAAGGAGCGGATGGCGCCGCTCTTGAAGGCGTGCTGGACCTTGGGCTCCTCGGGGTCCGGATCAACCAGGTAGCCGCGCTTCTTCAGGAACAGGGCGTACTCCAGGCTGTCCACCTCGATCTCGCCGCCGATGTTCTTGGCGCCCTGGCCCCATTTCAACTCAATGCAGACCTTGTCGCCGTAGCGGCCGATGACATACTCGGCCACGCCGTTGCGGGTGTCCTCCACGTTCATCTGCACGATGATGGCGCCGTATCCGTCGTGGTAGCGCAGGTAGGTCTCCACGCGGCGGTCCAGTTCCGGGGCCTTGGTGATCTTCTTGCCCGTCAGCTTGGACTCGCGGTCCACGCCCACGACGTTCTCGCCCACAACCACCGGGATGCCCACCAGCGCGCCGCCGATGGCGAAGGAGTCCCAGTACTTGGCGGCGATGAAGGTGGAGCCCAGGGCGCCGGTCATGAGGGGCACGCGGCACTTGACCGGGTCCTCATTGCCGAAGCTGGTCTCCAGGTTGACCTTGGTGAACAGGCAGTTGTCCGGGGAGCTTGAGACGCCCTGGGCCATGCCGTCCGCGCCGTAGTTGTAGCCCTGGATGCGCAGGGAGTTGTAGCTGACGCCCACATGGCAGGTGTTGGCGCTGCCTGCGGTGACCGTGCCGAAATCCCGTGGGTAGAGCAGGCTGCGGCCCTTGAGGCTGGAGAGCCAGGTCTCGCACTTGCCGGAGCAGTCGGCGCGGCACAAGGTGCAAAGGCCGGATTCACAGGGGTTGCCCCGGTTCACAGTGTTCAGAACGTCGTTATTTTTGGACCACTGAGACATACTTCCTCCCGTTACAATGATTCCCACAGAAAATACCTGCCCCTGCCCGTGCGAGCGCTCCGGTCAACAACGCGGGCAATGCCCCCGGCATCGGGTGCGCATTGCCCGCGAGAATGCACTTTTGTGTGCTCAGGAAAACCCGCGCCTGTTCTCTCCAATGACTTTTCTCAGCGAAAGCTCATGCGACAGGCTGGAGACCTTCTCCTCCAGGGCCTGCACCTTGTTCCGCAATGCACGCAACTCGTGTTCCATATTTTCTTTCTCGGACTTGTCGGCCTTCTCTGAGCGGAACTGTCGCTGCGCATATTCTGAATTGCTCGGCATATCTCCCTCCGACAACACAACATCACACCCCTGCCGCTGCTGGCGGCGCCATGGGAGCAGCCAGGAAAATCCCCCACGTTGGTGCTGTTTAGGGCCGTATTTCGAGAGGGTAAATAGGGAGATGTACTGATTTATGGCGGTGAAAGGAGGAGCGCATGCGGGAAAATGTCCCGACTATGGGAGAATTGCCCAGGACTCGGGCCGGGCGTCTCCCTCCGGCAGCGTGCGGCGCAGGCGCAAAGACACCGCCAAACCGCGCCGCACTGCTCTCATGCCCCAGCTTTTGGGCCACCAGGGTGGTCAAGGGTTGGGGGTGTTGTTTTGGGGCCGCGGCACGCGCGCTTGCCTCCCGCAGCCCGGGGTGAAAGCAGAAATTGCCATGGCGTTTCCGTTGATTCTTGCGCGCGCTCGGCTTACCGTGGAGCTGGTCCTGATGTCCGGGGACGGGCCGCGTGCAGGCGGCACGGACGGCAAACGGCTTGCAGAGTGCGGCGCGGCCTTTCAACAGGGGTTCTGCCATGACCAATACGCTGACGAGTGTCGCGCTCATGCTCTGCATGCCGCCGCTGCTCCTTGGCGTGATCAACAAGACCAAGGCCTGGTTCGGCGGCCGCGTCGGCCCCCCTGTGTTGCAGCCCTACCACGACATCCTCAAGCTCCTGCGCAAGGGCATGGTCATCAGCCGCAGCACCACCTGGGTCTTCCCCCTGGGGCCGGTGGTCACCCTGGCGGCGGTCTGCCTGGCCGGGCTGCTGCTGCCCCTTGGCCCGTTTAACGCGCCGCTCAGCTTCAGCGGCGACCTGATCCTCTTCGCCTATCTCTTCGGGCTGGCGCGGTTCTTCACCACGGCTGCGGCGCTGGACACCGGCTCGCCCTTTGAGGGCATGGGGGCGGCGCGCGAGGCCACCTTCGCCTGCCTCACGGAGCCCACGCTGTTCTTCGCGCTGCTGGTGCTGGCCAGGATGTCCGGGTCGCTGACCTTGAACGGCATGCTGCATGGCCCGGCCCAGGGCTTCCCGGCCGTGGTGGCCGCGCCGCTGATCCTGGTGGCCCTCGGCCTGTTCGTGGTGCTTTTGACCGAAAACTGCCGCATCCCGGTGGACGACCCGGCCACGCACCTGGAGCTGACCATGATCCACGAGGTCATGGTGCTCGACCACAGCGGGCCGCTGTTCGGCGTGATCCTGTACTCGGCCGCGCTCAAGCTGTTCATCCTGGGCGCGCTCCTGATGCATCTGGTGTTCCCCTTCCACACCGGGCTGGCCTGGGTCGACTGGCCCCTGTTCGTGGGGCAGATGCTGGGGCTGGCGGTGCTGGTCGGCGTGGTGGAGTCGGTGCGGGCCAGGCTGCCCATGCCGCATGTGCCCTATCTGTTGCTGGCGGCCATGCTCTCCTGCGGCTTCGGCTTCCTGCTCTTGGTAAGGTAGAGCCATGACAAGCCTGCTGAACACCATCCTCGTGGTCGTCCTGGTGCTGAACCTGTTCGCCCTGGGCGCCAGCCGCATCCAGGCCGTGATCCGCATCGCCGCGGCGCAGGGCGCCATCCTGGGCCTCATCCCGCTTCTGGTGCCGGGGCCGCTGCGCCTCCCGGCGGTGCTCATGGTCATCGCCACCATGGCCATCAAGGGCGTCATCATCCCCGGAATCATGATGCGGGCGCTGCGCGACGCGGCGATCAAGCGCGAGGTGGAGCCGCTCATCGGTCGGCTGCCCTCGACCATCCTGGGGGCCCTGGCCATCCTGCTGGCGCTTTTGTTCGCCGACCAGCTGCCCCTGGCCAGCCAGCACGAGGAGGTGCTGCTGGTGCCCGCGTCCATGGCCACGGTGCTGGTGGGCTTCATCCTGCTCACCACCCGCTTCAGCGCGCTGAACCAGATCGTGGGCTACCTGGTGCTCGAAAACGGCATCTTCATCTTCGGCATGCTGCTGGTGGAGGCCATGCCGCTCATCGTGGAGCTCGGCGTGCTGCTCGACCTGGTGGTGGGTATCTTCGTCATCTGCATCATCGTGAACCACATCAACCGGGCCTTTTTCTCCCTGGACACGCGCCGCTTGGCCTCGCTCAAGGAATGACCCATGGCCGTGCTCATGATCCTCCTCCCCATCCTCATGGCCGCCGTGGCCCTGGCCTTTCCCCCTGGGCGCGGGCGGCCCTGGCGGCCCTGGCTGTTCCCGCTCACGGGCTGCGCGCACATGGCCCTGGCGCTGTGCGCCCTGGCCGGGGTGGAGCTTGGGCCCAGCGCCGCCTGGCTCGTGCTGGACCCGCCGGGCCGCATCGTCCTGCTCCAGGTGAGCGTGCTCTACCTGTGCTGCTCCTTCTATGCCGTGGGCTACCTGAACACCCGGCAGGACACGCCCAACCGCATCTTCTGCGCCTGCCTGTTGGCCTTCCTCGGGGTCATGGACCTGGTCATCTGGTCGCAGCACCTGGGCGTCATGTGGGTGGCCATCGAGGCCACCACGCTTCTGACCGCGCCGCTGATCTACTTCAAGCGCACCCGGGAGAGCATCGAGGCCACCTGGAAGTACCTGCTGGTGGGCTCCGTGGGCATCGCCATGGCGCTCTTGGGCACATTCTTCCTGGCCTATGCCCTGGTCCACGCCGGGCTGGAGGCCCCGCTCACCGTGGAGGGGCTCCTCAGGCATGCGCCGCAGCTCTCCAGGCCCTGGGTCCAGGCGGCCTTTGTCCTGCTGCTCGTGGGCTACGGCACCAAGATGGGCCTGGCCCCCATGCACACCTGGAAGCCCGACGCCTATGGCGAGGCCTCCGGGGTCATCGGGGCCATGCTGGCCGGGGGGGTGACCAGCTGCGTCTTTTTGGCGCTTCTGCGCGTCACGCAGATCTGCCAGGCTGCGGGCCAGGGGGCCTTCACCTCGCGCCTGCTGCTGTTCATGGGCCTGTTCTCCATGGCTGTGGCGGCCATGTTCATGGCTGCGCAGCGCGACTTCAAGCGCATGCTGGCCTATTCCAGCGTGGAGCACATGGGCATCCTGGTGCTGGGCCTGGGCCTGGGCAGCGCGGCCCTGTACGGGACCATGCTGCACGTGCTGACCAACGGCCTGACCAAGGGCGTGATGTTCCTCTCTGCGGGCAACATCCACCGCGCCTACGGCAGCAAGAGCACGGACCAGGTGCGCGGGGTTCTGCGCCGCCTGCCCGTGTCCGGCGCGCTGTTCTTCGTCGGCTTCCTGGCCATCACCGGGTCCCCGCCCTTTGGCCCCTTTGTCAGCGAGTTCGCCATCCTCACAGGGGCCTTCAACGCCGGGCAGTTCCTCATTGGCGGGGCGTTCCTGATCCTGCTCCTGGTGGTCTTTGCAGGCATGAGCCGGACCGTGCTGCGGGCCGTGCAGGGCCGCCCCCCAGCGCCTATCCCGAATGCGGGGCCAGCAGCCCCGTACCGCGAGGGCCTGCTGACCATCGCGCCGCCCTGCGTGCTCCTGCTGCTGGTGCTGCTGCTCGGCCTGTACATCCCGGCCCCGCTGGAGGCCATGCTGCAGGACGCCGTGCGCTCCCTTGAAGTGCACTCATGGATGGTGCGGCCATGAGCCCGGCCATGAACCAGGACAAGGCCGCCCTGCGCACCTTCACCAATGGCTGGTCCTTTGACCTGGCCTCGATCCCTATGCTGGGCCAGGACGCCTTCGGGCAGGCCATCGTGGACGCCGTGGCTGGCGGCCAGCGCGTGGTGGCGCTGTTCGGGGCGGGCGCGCCGCAGGCGGAGGCCACCGCGCTCTACGTGGTCCTGGCCGATGACGAGGAGAACCTGCTCTCGGCCGCGCGCACGGAAATTGAGGGCGGCAGCTTCGCCTCGCTCACCCCGCGCTGCCCCCAGGTCCACCTGTTCGAGCGCGAGATCGCCGAGCAGTTCGGGCTCCTGCCAGAGGGCCACCCCTGGCTCAAGCCCGTGCGCTACCACCACTCCTGGACAGACCGGGACGCCTGGGGCCGCCCGGCCGGGCAGGTGATCCTGCCGGGCTGCGGCGACTTCTACCGCCTGGAGGGCGAGGAAGTGCACGAGGTGGCCGTGGGCCCGGTGCACGCCGGGATCATCGAGCCCGGGCACTTCCGCTTCCAGTGCCAGGGCGAGCCGGTGCACCACCTGGAGATCGCCCTGGGCTACCAGCACCGGGGCGTGGAAGAGGCCATGCAGGGCGGGCCGCACGGCCGCAGCATCCACTATGCCGAGACCCTGGCCGGGGACACCACCATCGCCCACGCGACCTGCTACTGCCAGGTCCTGGAGTCCTTGAGCCGCTGCCAGAAGACAGCCCGCTCCCAGACCCTGCGCGGCATCGCCCTGGAGCTGGAGCGCCTGGCCAACCACGTGGGCGACCTCGGCGCCCTGGCCGGAGACATCGGCTTTCTGCCCACGGCCAGCTTCTGCGGCCGCATCCGGGGCGACCTCTTGAACATGACGGCCACGCTCTGCGGCAGCCGCTTCGGCCGGGGCATGATCCGGCCCGGCGGCGTGGGCTTTGACGTGGACGAGACGCGCATCAGCGGGCTGCTCCGGCAGCTCGACCTGATCGACAAGGACGCCCGCGTGGCCATCACCTTGCTCTGGGACACGCCCTCGGTCATGGCCCGCTTCGAGGGCGCCGGGCGGCTTTCCCGGCAGGACGCCCTGGACCTGGGCCTGGTCGGCCCTGTTGCCCGCGCCTCGGGCCTGGCCAGGGACGTGCGCCAGGACCAGCCCTGCGGGCTGTTCCGCTTTGTCCACCTGCCTGTCTCGGTGGTCAGCAGCGGCGATGTTTTCGCCCGCGCCTACACGCGCTGGCTGGAAATCCTCCAGTCCCTGCGCTTTGTCCGGGAGCAGCTGCGGGCCATGCCGGGCGGGGCGCGGCAGGTGCCGCTGGGCCAGCTGGCCCCGGCGAGCTTTGTGGTGGCCCTGAACGAGGGCTGGCGCGGCGAGGTCTGCCACGTGGCCATCACCGACCAGGCGGGCCGGTTCAGCCGCTACAAGATCGTGGACGCCTCGTTCCGCAACTGGAGCGGCCTGGCCCAGGCCCTGCGGGGCCAGCAGATCTCGGATTTCCCGCTCTGCAACAAGAGCTTCAACCTGTCCTATTGCGGGTTTGACTTGTGAGCCGGGAACGGAGGACACACGCGGCATGCTGAAGATCCTGCAAGCCCGGCTGCAGCAGGGCCACCGCACCATGCGCTATCCCGCCGGGCCAGCGCCCGCCGTGCCGGACCGGCTGCGCGGCCTCCCGGCCCTGGACGCCGCAAAATGCCCGGAGGGCTGCGGCCTCTGCGCCGGGGCCTGCCCCTTCGGGGCCATCAGCCTTGCGGACGGGCGCGCAGGCGGGCAAGGGGGCGGACCGCAGATCGACCTGGGCCGCTGCCTGTTCTGCGGCCAGTGCGCGGACGCCTGCCCGACCCAGGCCCTGGGCTTCAGCACCGAGCACCGCCTGGCCGCGCGCCGCCGCGAGGACTTGGTAGTGGGACAGGACCAGCCGCCTGGTCAGATGGCCGTGCGCCTGGCAACGGCCCTGGAGCCCCGGCTGCTCGGCCTGTTCGGCCGGTCGCTCAAGCTGCGCCAGGTGAGCGCTGGCGGCTGCAACGCCTGCGAGGCCGACGTGAACGTTTTGAACACCGTGGGCTGGGACCTGGGCCGCTTCAGCATCCAGTTCGTGGCCGCGCCGCGCCACGCCGACGGCCTGCTCATCACCGGGCCGGTGACGCAGAACATGCGCCTGGCCCTGGAGAAAACATATGAGGCCGTGCCGGAGCCCAAGATCGTCATCGCCGTGGGGGCCTGCGCCATCTCCGGCGGGCCGTACAGCGGCCATGCCCAGGCCCTGGGCGGGGCCGGGGCGCTTTTGCCGGTGGACCTCTACATCCCCGGCTGCCCGCCGCATCCGCTGACCATCCTGGACGGCCTGCTGCGTCTGCTGGGCCGGATTCCAGAGGATGAAGGCAGAGGCTAAGAGCAGAATATCAGTGGCGCGGGCCGTGGGTGTTCCAGGGCCTTGGCAGGCGGATGGGGCTGGGCCGGGGCCGGGGCAAGTGTGTGCAGGATGGATGCGGCTTTGCCGGGCTGCAGCATCCAGAATCGTCAGCTAACGGGGGAGCGAGGGCCGTCAATGCAGTTGTCAGTCAAGGATGCCGCAAGCCTGCTCCAGGTTTCCGAGGATGCCATCTACCGCTGGGTCAAGGAAGGGGCGATTCCGGCCCACCACCTGGGCGAGCAGTACCGGTTCAGCCGGGCCGAGCTGCTGGAATGGGCCACCTCGCGGCAGATGGACATCGCTGCGGACGCCTTCCAGGACGGGCAGCCCGCGCGGGCGGGCCAGTCCGGCCTGGCCGAGGCGCTCCGGGCCGGGGGCGTGCTGCACGGGGTCAAGGGCGGGGACAAGCCCTCGGTGCTGCGGGGCATCATCGACCGCCTGACCCTGCCCGAGGAGATGGACCGCGAATTCCTGTACGAGGTGCTCCTGGCGCGGGAGGCGCTGGGCTCCACGGGCATCGGCGGGGGCATCGCCATCCCGCACGTGCGCAACCCGGTCATCCTGCACACCACGCGGCCCGCCATGACCGTCTGCTTTCTCGAGCAGCCCATTGATTTCCAGGCCATTGACGGGCAGCCGGTGCAGACCCTGTTCCTGCTCATCACCCCGACCATCCGCTCACACCTGCACCTGCTCTCCCGCCTGGGCTTCGTGCTGCGGGACCCGGAGCTCAAGGCGGCGCTGAAGCGGCAGGCCCAGCCCGAGGAGCTGCTAACGCTGCTGGCGCGGGTTGAGGCCGCCCTGGCCAGGCCGGGCAACGCCCCGGATAACATTGCGGACAACGTAGCGGATAACGTCGCGAAGAACGAGCAGACCCCATGAGCGCCCAAGGCAAAACCACGCGGCCAGCAGATCGGCAGCAAAGGACGCGCCCATGTCCCTGACCCTGATCCTCATGGCCATCGCCCTGGCCGCAGTGAGCGGCTTTCCGGGCCTTGCCCTGGCGCGGTCGTCCCTTGCGGGCCAGCGCACCGCCGCCGGGCTCATGGGCCTGGCCGCCCTCACAGGGCTGGCGGGCGCCCTGACAGGCCTGACAGACCCGACACATTTGGCGGCCGAAGGGGTGCAGACCGTGGTCTTCCCGTGGCCGACCATGGGCCACGGCCTGGTGGGCCTGGACTGCTTGAGCGCGTTTTTCCTGGTGCCGGTCTTTCTCATGGGCGGCCTGGGCTCGCTCTACGGCCTGGGCTACTGGCCCCAGGACCGCCACCAGCGCAACGGCCGCAAGCTGCAGGTGTTCTGGGGGCTCCTGGTGGCGGGCATGGCCCTTCTGGTCACGGCCAGGCACGCCATGACCTTCCTGCTGGGCTGGGAGTTCATGGCGCTCTCCGCGTTCCTGCTCGTGACCACCGAGGACCACCGCGAGGAGTCCCGCCGGGCCGGTTTCGTCTACCTCTTCGGGACGCACATCGGCACCCTGACCCTGTTCGCCCTGTTCGCCCTGTGGCGCTGGGCCACGGGCTCCTATGCGTTTTCGCCGGTGGCCGCGGGCGCGCTCAGCCTGGGCGTGCTGAACGGCCTGTTCTTCCTGGCGCTCATCAGCTTCGGGCTCAAGGCGGGCATGATGCCGCTGCACTTCTGGCTGCCCGGCGCGCACGCCAATGCGCCCAGCCATGTCTCGGCCATGCTCTCCGGCGTGGTCCTCAAGATGGGCATCTACGGGCTGGTGCGCTTTTTGTCGCTCTTGCCCGACCCGCCCGGACTCTGGGGCGGGCTGATCCTGCTCCTGGGCGCGGTGAGCGGGCTGCTGGGGGTCGTCTTCGCCATCGGCCAGCACGACCTGAAGCGGCTTCTCGCCTACCACAGCGTGGAGAACATCGGCATCATCCTCATGGGCCTGGGCCTGGCCCTACTGGGGCGCACGGCGGGTCGGCCGGAATGGGTGGTCCTGGGGCTGGCCGGCTGCCTGCTGCACGTCTGGAACCACAGCTTTTTCAAGTCGCTCTTGTTCTTCTGCGCCGGTTCGGTGGACCACGCCGCGCACACGCGGCAGCTGGACCAGCTGGGCGGGCTGGCCAAGACCATGCCCTGGACCGCGCTGCTGTTCCTTGTGGGCGCGGTGGCCATCTGCGGCCTGCCGCCGCTGAACGGGTTCGTGAGCGAGCTGTTCGTGTACCTGGGCCTGTTCAGGACCGTGACTGCGGCCGGGGACGTGGCCACGGCGGCCATGATCGGCGTGCCGGTGCTGGCCATGATCGGCGCGCTGGCCGTGGCCTGCTTTGTGAAGGTCTTTGGCGCGGTGTTCCTGGGCCAGCCCCGCACCCAGGCTGCGGCCCGGGCGCAGGAGCCGCCCGTGTCCATGCGCGCGGCCATGGCGGTGCTGGCCCTCGTCTGCGCGCTCATCGGCCTGGCCCCCATGCTGGTGGTCCCGCTGCTCGACCCCGTGCTCGCGGGCTTTGGCCCGCAGCCGGGGCAGGCCCCCTTGAGCCTGGGCGCGCTGGTTCCGCTGCAGACCATCAGCCTGCTGGCCGTCGCGCTGGTGGCGGCCATCGCCCTGCTGGGCCTTGTTTTGGGCCGCCGTTGCCGCGTTGCGCCGCGCGCCGGAACCTGGGACTGCGGCTATGCCCGGCCCACCAGCCGGATGCAGTACACGGCCTCGTCCTTTGCCCAGATGATCGTGGTGATGTTCGGCTGGGTGCTCCGGCCGCATGTGCAGGAGCCGCGCATCGAGGGGCTGTTCCCGCCGCCGGCCCGGATGCACAGCCACGTGGACGAGGTGGTGCTCGACCGGGTGCTGGTGCCGCTGGGCCGCAGGGCCGAGCGCTGGTTCGCCTGGTTCCACCAGTTCCAGCAGGGCCTGGCCCAGCATTACGTGCTCTACATCCTCATCGCGGTGGTGCTCATGCTCGGCTCGCTCATCCCGGTGGATGGCTCCCTGGCGCGCCTGTTCATGCGCTGAAGGGGTCCGGGCGCAAAAAAAGGCGGCGCCCCGCCTGGAGCGCCGCCTGGGTCTTCTCTTCCAGCCGGATCAGGAACAGCCGCAGCCGCCCGAACCGCAACCGCCCGCAGCGCCGGACTCCCCGCCAGAGCCGGAGCCGCAGCCACCGCCGCCCGAACCGCAGCCACCGCCGCCGCCGCTGAGCGGGATCTCGGACTCCACGCTGAAGCCGTATTCGCCCGCGTCGATGCTGATGCTGCCCGCAGCGGCCAGAAGCTCCTTCTCCGCCAGCAGGGTGTAGCCATGGGCCAGAACGGTCTCGTCGCCGTCACGGGGCTCGTCCAGGGCCAGGGAAAGCTTGGGCCCGCAACAGCCGCCCGCCAGGAAGATGCGCAGGGGGGACTTCTCCTTGCCTGCGAAATAGCCGTCAAGCTGGTCGCGTGCGGCTTCGCTGAGTGTGATCATGGGACGCTCCATATGTTTTGCACGGTGGTGTGTGGCGTACTTACGCCCTTGGGCCGCCCGGAGCCGCCCCAAAAAAAGGGCGGCGCTCCTTGGAACGCCGCCCTGTATCGCCATGCGGGAGTTTCTGCCTAGCAGGAGCAGCCGCTGGAGGACTTCTCCCCGCTGCCGCAGCCGCCGCCGCAGCCGCCGCCACCGCCCAGGTTCATGGGCAGCTCCGAATCGACAGTGAACCCGTAGTTGGTCATGTCGATGCGAATGGCGCCGGTCTTCTCTCCCAGGGCACGCTCCACAACGAAGCTGTAGCCCATCACGTCGTAGGTGTCGTCGTTCTCACGCGGCTCGTCCAGAGCCAGCGACAATTTCGGGCCGCTTCAGCCCCCGGACGCGAGGAATACCCGTATCGAGGACTTTTCTTTGTCCGCGAAGTACCCATCAAGCTGGGCCTTGGCGGCTTCAGTCACTTCAACCATTTCTGCCTCCTTGAACGTTGATTGGAACGGCATAAATAATGACGGCCAGGAGCTTTGTCAAATGACCCGGTGGATGGCCTCCCCGGCCCGTTGACCCCTGGCCGACTCTGGGCTACATGCCTGTACACAGGAAGCGAATACCCGCTCCCCCCAGACAGACTACCCCCCCGATGAGGCTTCCCATGAGCACCAAGGATCTCATCCTGTCCACCGCCAAGGATATGATCTCCGAAGTAGGCTTCCACAAGATGACCACCGCCAACCTGGCCAAGCGGGCGGCCATCTCCGAAGGCACCATCTACCGCCACTTCGAGAGCAAGGAAGACATTCTCCAGCACATCCTGGACACCTTTGACGAAAAGTACCAGGCCCTGGCCGAGAGCTGCCGCGCCCGCATGAACAAGGGGCCCTTGTCCATCGAGGACCTGATGGGCAGCCACTTCGCCTTCCTCGACGCCAACGCGGCGGACATCAAGATCGTGCTCGGCGCCTACAGCATCCTGGACGCCACCCGGCGCTCCATGTCCCGCTTCATCGAGCGCATGCGCGCCCTGTTCGAGGACTACCTGGTGCACGGGCACGAGAACCGCATCCTGCTCGAGGTGCCTCTCAAGCCCACGGGCCTCATCCTGGCCAACATGTTCTTCGGGCTCATGCGCATCAAGCTCTACTGGCCGGAGATCGACGACTTCTCCAGGGAGGCCGTGGAGTTCTGCCGCCGCAGCCTGACGCTTCCGGAGGTTCAGAAGTGAGCGACGCCCGCACCATCATGACGGCCAAGGAAATGGCCCGCACCCTGGAGCGCCTGACCTCGGAGATCATCGAGCGCCGGGGCGAGGGCGGCCCGCTCATGCTGGTGGGCATCCAGCGCCGGGGCGTGGACCTGGCCCGCAGGCTCAAGAAGCTCCTGGACGCCCGCCTGGCCGCCCCGACCCTGTTCGGCATGCTCGACATCAACCTGTACCGCGACGACTGGAGCAACTTAGGCATCGCGCCGACCATCAGCAACACCGACATCCCGGCAGGCATCGAGGGCGCAAGCCTCATCCTGGTGGACGACGTGCTCTACTCCGGCCGCACCACCCGCGCCGCCCTGGAGGCCATCCTCGACTTCGGCCGCCCCCGGCGGGTGGAGCTTTTGGTGCTCATCGACCGCGGCCACCGCGAGCTGCCCATCCAGGCCGACTACGTGGGCAAACGCGTGAACACCGCAAGCCACGAGCGCGTGGATGTCCTCGTGGCCGAGCGCGACACGCAGGACAAGGTCCTGCTGCGCGCCAAGGCCTGAGACTCCTCCCGCCCGAGCACCCATGCACGCCCCCCTCGACTCCGACCAGCAGCCCCGCACGCGCCTAAAGGAAGCGGGCTGCATCAGCCTCATCGGCATGGCCGGGGCGGGCAAGTCCACCCTGGGCCGCCTGCTGGCCGAGAAACTCCGCTGGGCGCACCTGGACACCGACCAGTTGATCGAGGCTTACTATGGCCTGAGCTTGCAGGATATTTTGGACGGCCTGGGCCTGCCCACCTTCCTGAAGACCGAGGAGACCCTGGTGTCCATGCTCGGGGTGCGCCGCGCGGTGATCTCCACCGGCGGCAGCGTGGTCTACGGGCCTGCCGCCGTGGAGCGGCTGAAGCTCCTGGGGCCGGTGGTCTTTCTGGAGATCGACCTGCCCACCTTCCTCCGGCGCGTGGGCGACGCGGGCAACCGCGGCCTGGCCATCGCCCCGGGCCTGACCAGGGAAGACCTGTTCCTTGAGCGCCAGCCGCTCTACCGGGCCGCCGCAGACTACACCCTGCCCACCGACACGCCAGACCGCAAGGCCAGCCTGGAGCGCCTCCACGCCTGGCTTATGCAGGAGCCGGACGCATGAGCAAGACCAAGACAACCGCCGCCCTGCGCAGGCTCAAAGACCTGTACCAGCGCATGGACGAGGCCTACGCCAAGCCCGCCGCCATCCTGAAGCTCTCCTGCGCGGACTGCGCCGACAGCTGCTGCGAGACCGTGTTCCGCCACCACACCTATGTCGAGTGGGCCGGGCTCTGGGCCGGGCTCTCGGCCCTGCCGGAACCGCGCCGGGCCGAGATCCGCGAGGCCGCAGAGGACTGGGTGCGCCGCCACCAGAACCCCATGCTGCCGGGCGTGCGGCCCCGCGTGCCCTGCCCCCTGTCCGTCACGTCGCCTGCGGGCCTGCGTTGCGGGCTCTACGCAGAGCGGCCCATGGTCTGCCGCCTGCACGGGGTGCCCAATGTCCTGCTCCGGCCCGGCGGCGGAACCTCCGCCTTCCCCGGCTGCGACCGCGCCCAGGCCCTGGGCAAGACCTGCGAACCAGCGCTCCTCGACCGCACCCCGCTCTTGACCGAACTGGCCCGGCTGGAGATGGACCTGGTGGGCCGGGAGCGCATGGGAAAAATGCCCCGCGTGGACCTGACCATCGCCGAGATGGTCCTTCTGGGCCAGCCCAAGATCTGAAGCCTTGTTCCCCTTGGCAGCGGCCAGCCAGAGGTGCTATGCAGAGGCAGAACACAGCCCGCCGTCTACGGTTGGCAAATGCGGCTGGCACACAAGGACACAGGGGGGACACGCCATGAACACAGGCAACGGCTCGGCCCGGGGCTCCAGCAAGTCCCAGCCCGTGGCCAGCAATGACACCAAGGCTGGCCGGAGCAAGAACCGCCGCGTTGTCAGCAAGCGGCTGGGCTAGGTGCAGCGCGTGGCCTTCTTCGAGTGGGACGACACCCTGACCCTTGGCGACCCGGTCATCGACCGCCAGCACAAGCGGCTGGTGGACCTCATCAACAAGGTTTCCGAGTGCTCCGACTCCCCGGACCGGGACGCGCAGATCATGCACTGCCTGACGAGCATGTATCTCTACGCCAAGGAGCATTTCTTCGACGAAGAGGGCTTCATGACGCGCCTGGGCTACCCGGACCGGACGCGCCACGCGGAGCTGCACCAGGAGTTCGTGCAAAAGACCAACGACCTCACCGACGCCTGCCTGACGGACTCCATGCTCTACCCCGACCTGCTGGAGTTCCTGGTCTCCTGGCTGCGCGGGCACATCACCGTGGAGGACGCCAGGATCATAACCTTCGTCAAGGACAAACGCGCGGGCTGACTCCCGCCGAACCAGCCCACCGCAGCCCGCCCGCTCCTGGCTCAGGCCTCGCCGCTTTTGCGCACCGGGTAGGGCACCGGGCTGCCCTGCATGGCCTTGCCCAGCCAGTCAATGGCCAGGCCCAGATGGCGCATATTGCGCAGGCCCTCGGCGTCGTCCGCCACCTTGCCCGGCTCCAGGCCATAGCCCATGTTCCAGTAGGTGGAGCCCGGCACGACCATCTGTGAGATGGAAAACAGGTGGTTCATGGTGTCGAACACATGCGTGGCCCCGCCGCGCCGCACGGCCACCACCGCCGCGCCGATCTTGCCCGCCAGCAGGCAGCCGTTGGCCATGCTCACCATGCCCGCACGGTCCATGAGCGCCTTCATCTCCGCCGACACGTCCGCAAAATAGGTGGGCGAGCCCAGGATGATGGCGTCCGCCGCGAGCATCTTCTCCAGCACAGCGTTCAGGATGTCCTTGTCGAACACGCAACGCTGGCTTTGCAGCTCCCAGCACTTGAAGCAGGCGCGGCAGCCGTGGATGTCCTTGCCGCCGATCTGCACAGCTTCCGTCTCCCAGCCCGCCCGGGCCAGGGGCTCCAGCACCGCTTCCAAAAGCAGATGGGTGTTGCCGTCCTTCCTGGGGCTGCCATTGATGGCGATGACTTTCATGCGCTCCCTCCGTTGTTTTTCTTGACTCCCGAAGGCGGGATACCTAGTCCATACGGAATGCCTGCTGTTGTGGCAAGTACTGAACATTCTGTCAGGTACTGTCATATTGTATAGTGAGGAGGACCCATGGCCGACAGGTGCGGGCTGAAGAAATTGGGGGCCAAAACCTACCGCTGTTATTTCGAACTGGCGCTCCTGGTCATGGGCGGCAAGTGGAAGCCCATCATCCTGTACCACCTGGGCGTCAGTGGGGTCCGGCGCTTCAGCGAACTCCGGCGCGACATGCCGGAAGTGACGGACCGCATGCTCACCCGCCAGCTGCGTGAACTGGAAGCCGACAAGCTCATCACCCGCGAGGTGTACCGCCAGGTGCCGCCGCGCGTGGAATACACCCTCACAGCACTGGGCCTGGGTCTGTTCCCCATCCTGCAGGAGATGCGCGACTGGGGCGCGGAGTACGAGCAGGCCATGGGCGGACCGGAGCTTCAGCCCGGCCAGGACTATGAGCCCCAGGAGCCCCGCGCCCTGCACCCGCGCTACCAAACCGTTGCCAAAGACAAAGGCGCGGCGCAGGGGTAAGCCCCGCGCCGCGCCTTTGTTGACGCCGTTCCCTTTGCCCTGCCCTAGCCCAAGGCCAGAATGGGCTCCACAATCTTCTTCAGCGCCAGGCCCGTGGGGGTGTCCGCCTGCACGGTCATGAAGGCATAGCCCTCGTCGCCGGAGCGCACCACTTCCGGGTCCATGGGGATGCGGCCCAGGAACCGCACGCCCATCTCCTTGGCCAGGGCCTCGCCGCCGCCGGAATTGAAGATGTCGTGGCTGGTCTTGCAGGTCGGGCAGACAAACCCGCTCATGTTCTCCACAATGCCCAGGATGGGGTTGCCCATTTGTCTGCAGAAGGTCACGCTGCGGCGCACGTCGTCCACGGCCACGCCCTGCGGGGTGGTCACGATGACGGCCTGGGCCTCTTTGCCCAGGGTCTGCAGCGCCGCTAGCGGCTCGTCGCCGGTGCCCGGGGGGCAGTCCGCGACCAGGTAGTCCAGGTCGCCCCAGGCCACGTCGCGCACAAACTGCTTGATGAGCCCGAGCTTCATGGGCCCGCGCCAGATCACCGCCGTCTCCTTGTCCGGGATCAGGAAGCCCAGCGACATGACCCAGAGGTTGCTGCTGTACGGCACAGGCTCCATGTGGTCGGCCTCCATGTGCGGCTTGGCGTCCGCAAGCGAGAGCAGGCGCGGGATGCTCGGGCCGTGGATGTCCACGTCGAGCAGGCCCACCTGCTTGCCGGAAAGGGCCAGGGCCATGGCGATGTTGGCCGCCACCGTGCTCTTGCCCACCCCGCCCTTGCCGGAGAGCACCACGATCTTGTGCTTGATGCGGGAAAGCGTCTTGGCGATCTTCTCGTCCACAGGCTTTTCGCCGCAAGCTTTGGGGTCGCCCCCGGAGGAGCAGCCGCCCGAGGCGTCGGTCGAGGGGCAGCCCTTGCAGGATTTGCTCATTTCATGACTCCTTGAAGCCGGGCTGACCCGGCGGGATTGGTTTGGGAAATATGTTGGCGGCGTGCAGGGGAAGCACCGCCGCGCTCAAGCCAAAGAGAAACTACCAGAGGGGCTTCGACCTGGCCTGGTAGGCGTCGATGTCCTCGATGGCCTCGCTGCGCCAGGGGCAGCCCAGGCTGATGAAGCGCACCACATCCATGCCCAGCCCGATGTTCGTGCTCTCCGGCCCGCCGGGCGTCAGGGGCACCCAGGCCACGGGGTTGAAGCCCTGGGCCTTGAGCCAGTCGCGGGTGGCCGCGAAACCGGAGCCGGGCGCGTTCTCGTCCAGGGCCGCCACCACCAGCGCCATGGCCCCGGCGTGCGGGCCGTAGACGGCGGCGGCGTCCTGCCCGGCGCGCAGGGGGCGCGAGAGCACCACCAAGGAGTAGTCGTCGCGGTAGCGCGCGCGCCACTGGTTCTTCTGCATGTGGAAATGGGGCTTGACGTGGCAGGCCAGAACGCGGCGCACAACAGCCTCGGTGGGGCCGCTGACGAGCACGGCGAGCCTGGGCCCGGGTATGGACGCGGGGGCGGACGCAGGGGCGATCATGGTCGGCTACCGCTTGCTGGCCCGGGCCTTGCGCAGCCAGTCGTACCAGGCCTCCAGGCCCTCGTGGGTGCGGCAGGCCACCGGGAAGATCTCGATGTCCTTGTTGAGCTTGCGGGCGTGGGCGCTGGCGGCCTCCAGGCTGAAGTCCACGTACGGCAAAAGGTCGGTCTTGTTGAGCAGCATCACCGAGGACAGATGGAACATGAGCGGGTATTTCTCCGGCTTGTCGTCGCCCTCGGCGACGGAGAGCAGGCTCACCTTGTGGTCCTCGCCCAGGTTGAACTCCGCCGGGCAGACCAGGTTGCCCACGTTCTCGATGAACAGGATGTCCAGGTCCTGCATGTCCAGCACGCCGATGGCGTCCTCGATCATGGAGCTGTCCAGGTGGCAGCCGCCCTCGGTGTTCACCTGCACGGCCTGGGCGCCGGTGGCGGCCACGCGGCGGGCGTCGTTGTCGGTCTGCAGGTCGCCCTCGATCACGGCCATCTTGAACTCGCCCTTCAGGTCCACCAGGGTGCGCTCCAGCAGGCTGGTCTTGCCCGCGCCAGGGCTGCTCATGAGGTTCAGGCAGAGGATCTTTCGCTCGGCGAAGTAGTCCGTCAGCTTGGCGGCGCGGCGCTCGTTGGCCTCCAGCACATTGCGGACGATGGTCACGGTCTTGGACATGGTGCGCTCCCGTTGGGCCGGGCTATTCGGCCTCGATCTCGTCGATGTAGAGTTCCTTGCCGCTCTGGATGTCGTGCCCCAGGATCTCCCCGCAGGCTGGACAGGGCATGTAGTGCTTGTCCTCGGGCTCAAAGGCCAGGCCGCAGGAGCCGCAGGCGACCTTGAGCGGCATGTCCACGATGTCCAGGGCCACGCCCTTAAGCTCCCCGTCCTGGGTCATGCATTCCCAGCCAAAGGACAGGGCGTCGCTCACCGCGCCGGAGAGCGCGCCGTTGACCAGGCGCACGCGGAGCACGCGGTTCATGCCGTGCTTGACGCGCTCCTCGCGGATGATCTCGATGATGCTCTGGATGAGTGAAAGTTCGTGCATGGGTTTCGGGCATAGCGCAAAAGCCTGGGCGCGGCAAGGCCGGGGGCTACTGGTCTTCGTCCGGGCCGAGGGTCTTGGGCGCCTGGCCTGCGCGCAGCAGGGCAAAGGCCTGGGCCAGGCGGGCCTGGACGGCCTCGTAGCCGCCCGGAGCGTGGGGCAGCGCGCAGCCTGTGCAGTCCTTGACCAGCCCGCGCCAGCCGGGGCTGCCCCCGCAGTCCTGCAAAAAATACAGCGGGCAGTAGCAGAACAGGCAGTTGAACGAGGCCGGGTCCGCGCCCTTGTGGCAGGGGAAATACTCGCAGGCCGCGTTCTGCATGTGCTTGAAATGCTCGCTCACTACTTCTCCTCCGCCCCGGCCCCGGTTTCAGACGGCAGCCACTGCACCAGCACCGTGCGCCTGCGCGGCCCGTCGAACTCGCAAAGATAGATCTTCTGCCAGGCGCCGAGCTGCAGCCGCCCGGCGCTGACCGGCACCAGCTGCATTGGCCCCATGAGGCTGGTCTTGATGTGCGCGTCGCTGTTGCCCTCGGCGTGGCGGAAGCCGTCGTCATGCGGGACCAGCTTGGCCAGGTGCGCCAGCATGTCGCGCCGCACGTCCGGGTCCGCGCCCTCGTTGATGGTGATGCCGGCGGTGGTGTGCGGCGAATACACGAGCAGCGCGCCCTCGGACAGGCCGGACTCGCGCACGATGTCCTTGAGCATGGCGGCCACCTGCGTGGTGATGTCCAGGAATTCCTCGCGCCGCGTGGTGGAGAGGCTCAACTGCCGCATCACGCTCCCCCTTCGCCTGAATTGGCCCCGGAGTCTGGATCGGTGTCTTGGCCCTCGCGCCAGCCATGAGTGAAATCGGGGTCGTAGAGCCTGGACTGCGAGGCCGTGGCGGGCAGGTCCTGGCCGGGCAGGATCAGAAACACCGTCTGCCGCGTGAACCCGTGCGCCCGGGCGGTCTGGGCCAGGCTGTCCAGGCGCGTGCGCACGGTCTCGCCGCCGGGCCAGCCCACCTTGTGGCCCAGCACCACCAGCGTGTCCGGGCCGTAGCCGCCTTGCAGCAGCTCGGCCTGGAGGCGCTCCGGCTCAGAGGCCGAGAGCAGCACGGCCAGGGTCGCGCCGTGGGCGGCGAGGGTGGGCAGGGCCTCGGCCTCGGGCACCGGGGTGCGGCCCGAGAGCCGCGTGAGGATGACCGTCTGCGGCCCGCCGGGCACAGTCAGGGAGACCTTGGCCGCAGCGGCCGTGGCAAAGGCCGAGGACACGCCGGGCACCACAGCCCAGTCGATGCCTTCGGCATCGAGCAGCGCGGCCTGCTCGCGCACCGCGCCGTACAGCGAGGGCTCGCCGGTGTGCACGCGCGCGGCCAGGCCGCCCTTGAGCGCGCAGTCGCGCAGCAGGGCGTGGGTCTCGGGCAGGGACAGGGGCGCGGAGTCGATGACGGTGGCCGAGAGACCCTCGAAGAGGGCGCGCGGGACCAGGGACCCGGCGTAGACGATGAGGTCGGCCTGGGCAATGAGCCGGGCGCCCTTCACGGTGATGAGTTCCGGGTCGCCGGGACCGGCGCCGATGAACCAGACTTTTCCTTGGGCCACCGCTGCTCCCCGGTCTGCACCTGTCAGCGTTGAAAAACTCCGGCCAGAAAAACCCAGGCCAGAAAAAAAGGGAGGGCGCTGGCCCTCCCTCATGTCTCGTTTCCGGCTTAACTGGCCGCCAGCTTGGCCTTGATGGCCTGGCCAATCTTCTGGCCCAGCTCGAAGCAGGCCTGGAAGGTCTCGTGGTCCGGGCGGTTTTTCACCTTCACGGCAGGCTCCACCATGTCCATGCCCATGCCCTGCAGGTGCTCGGTCAGGATCTTCACGCACTCGCCGCTCCAGCCGAAGGAGCCGAAGGCCGCAGCAATCTTGTTCTGGGGCCGCAGGCCCTTCATGTAGGTCAAGACATCGGCCACCAGGGGCAGGATGCCGTTGTTGTGCGTGGGCGAGCCCACGATGACCGCAGCGGCGTCAAAGACCTCGCTCATCACCGCGCTGTGGTGGTTGTGCTTCACGCTCATGATGCGCACGCTCACGCCCTCGGACACCAGGCCGTCGCAGATGGCCCGGGCCATCTTCTCGGTGCTGTGCCACATGGTGTCGTAGACGATGACGGCCTTGTTCACGGGCTTCTGCTGGGCGAACGCGCGGTAGGAGTTCAGCGCAAAGGCCACGTCTTCGTGCCCGCGCCACATCAGGCCGTGGTCCGGACACAGCATGTCGATGTCCAGGTTCATGGCGGCCAGGGCGTCCAGGGTCTTGAGCACCATGGGCGAGTACGGCAGCACGATGTTGGCGTAGTAGTCGGCCATGAGCTGCCTGAGGACGCTGCGGTCCACCTCGTCGGCGAAGCGCTCGGTGGTGGCCCAGTTCTGGCCAAAGGCGTCGGAGCAGAAGGCGATCTTGTCCTCAGGGATGTAGGAGACCATGTTGTCCGGCCAGTGCAGCATGCGCGTCTCGATGAACTGGATGCTGCGCTGGCCGATGCTGATGGAGGAACCCGTGGGCACGACCTCGATGGGCCAGTCCTTGGAGTTGTGGAAAAAGGAGCGCAGGGCCTTCTCGCCCATGGGGGAAACGAAGATCTTCTCGGGCTTGAAGCGCTCCACAATGCAGTCCAGGCACCCGGCGTGGTCCGGCTCCAGGTGGTTCACCACCAGGTAGTCGATCTTGGGCTCGCCGCCGCAGGCCTGGGACAGGGCGCAAAGCAGTTCGGACAGGTGGTCGGACTTGACGGTGTCGATGAGCACGGTCTTCTCGTCCTTGACCAGGAAGGCGTTGTAGGTGGTGCCGCGCGGGGACAGGGAATAGCCGTGGAAGTCGCGGCTGTCCCAGTCCACTGCGCCCACCCAGAAGATGTCTTTCTTGATTTCAACAGGCTTCATGCGCGTTCTCCGTGCTTAGGGAATAGGAGGGGTCTGCCCCGGCTGACGCAGGGGGCCAATCCATCATGGCTAGTGTGGAAACATGGGGAGCGCCCCCTTGTCAAGAAGGCGCTCCCTGCCTGGCGCTGTGGGCCGCCGGACGCCGCAGCAAGCGGCTATTCGAGGCTGAAATTGTCCTTGCTGGCCCCGCAGATGGGACAGGACCAGGAGGACGGGACGTCGTCGAACTTGGTGCCGGGCTTCACGCCGTTGTCCGGGTCGCCAGCGGCGGGGTCATACACATAGCCGCAGATGTTGCACACGTACTTCTGCATGGTTTGCTCTCCTGCGACCGGCGTGGGGCAGCTCACCTCACGGGTGGAGCCTGGCCCGGCCAGGGGACGGAAGCATTTCTTGGTCCCGCCGCAGACGGGGCAGCGCCACTCGTCCGGGAGGTCCTCAAACTTCGTGCCCGCCGGGATCTTGCCTTTGCGGTCGCCCTTGTCAGGGTTGTAGATATAGCCGCAGTTGGTGGTCTGGCACTGGTACATTTCTTCGGGCTGGGCCATGGGATGCGTCTCCTCGTGTACGCCAGGCCGCGGGCCTAGGCCGTGGCCGACCAGAGGCCGTGCACGTTGCAGTACTCGCGGACCTTGACGCCTGCCGCATGGGCGCAGCAGAACTCGGCCTCGGGCGCGTCACCGGGCTTGAGGCACTTGATGTAGACAGTGTTGCCCACCATCAGCTCAATCCACTCGATATAGTGCTTCTCCTCCATGGGATGGGGCACGGCGCCCACCTTGACCTTGTAGCCGGTGGCGGTCTTCTCGATGACCGGCACGTGCTTCTCCTTGGAGGCGTCCACGGTGTTCTCGACCTGGAGCTTCATGGGCTCGCCGCAGCACACCAGCTCGCCCCCGCCGGAATGAACCACGCAGACGATGTTGCCGCAGACATTGCATTTGTAGATCTGACCACATTCTGTCGCCATAGTTCCTCCTCGCTCCTGGGGTAGTGTCCGGGGTTACCAGTTCTCTTCGGCCAGTTCGAAATGGGCCTGGGGATGCGCGCAGGCCGGGCACTTGGTGGGGGCGCTCGCGCCCTCGTAGACATACCCGCAGTTGCGGCAGCGCCAGGTTGCGGACGTGTCCTTCTTGAACACGCGGCAGTTCTCAATGTTCTTGGCCAGGGCCTTGAAGCGCTTCTCGTGGAAGCGTTCGGCCACGGCAATGGCGTCAAATATCACGGCGATCTCCGAGAAGCCTTCCTCACGCGCGGTGGCGGCGAACTCGGGGTACATGCTGGTCTGCTCGTGGTTCTCGCCGCAGGCCGAGGCCAGCAGGTTCTCCAGGGTGGTTCCGATGGTTCCGGCGGGAAAGGCGGCGGTGATGGACACCTCGCCGCCCTCCAGGAGCTTGAACAGGCGCTTGGCGTGCTCCTTCTCCTGGTTGGCGGTCTCCTCGAACACGGCTGCGATCTGCGCGTAGCCTTCTTTCTTGGCTGCGGCGGCGAAATAGGTGTAGCGGTTGCGGGCCTGGGACTCGCCGGCAAAGGCGGTCAGGATGTTCTTCTCGGTACGCGATCCACGCAAGCTCATGGGGTCTCTCCTGTTCTGTGCTGGCGCCGGGCAGCCCGGCAAGTGCTTTCGATTATTCCCTTACCACAATCAGCAGAGAGCGCCAGAAAAATAATGGCGAGCCCGGTCCGCCGTCAGGAATTCCTTCCGGCGCAGGTTGGGCAGACACCCACGAACTCCACGTCGCACCGAAGGGCCGCATAGCCCATGGACTGCTCCACAGGAAGCTCCGGCAGGGCCAGCGGCCACTCCAGGTCGTCCACCCGTCCGCAGACCGAACAGCGCAAGTGCGGGTGCGCCGCCGGGTTGCCGTCGAAACGCTTCTGCGTCCCGGCGCCGCCCAGGCGCAACACCACGCCCCTGCCGCTCAAAACGTCCAGGTTGCGGTAAACCGTTCCCAGGCTGATGCGCGGCAGGATCTTGCGGACCATGTCGTAGACTTCGTCGGCCGTGGGGTGGGTCTTCACCTTGCGCAGCTCGGCCAGAATGGTCTCCCGCTGGCGGGACAGGCGAGCACCCTTGTTCTCTTCGGTCATCATGTCTGCACCCTCTATGCTGAGAATAATTCCTAATAACAAACCGCGTCCTTGTCAAGACGTGGAGATGCTCACGTACCCACTTTGGCGGGAATTGCAAGGCAGCCGATTCACGGCGATCTGTGCATTGGGGATTGCAATACCAAACAAAAAAAACAAGACCCGCCGGGGAGGCGGGCCTTGCCGTTCTAGCTGATGAGGCGTTGCAGTTCCGAGACGGCAATGCCCAGTTCCGGGTCAAACTGCACGCCTAGCTCCTGCCCGGCTCGCCAGCGGATATGGGCCGTCAGGTTCTGCAAGCGCCCGTTGTCCTTGACGCCCTGCACAGACAAAACCATGTGGTTTTCTGCGGACACCGGCCCGGCGGACTTCAGCCTGAGCCGCGCGCCGCCTTCGCTGATGTCCACCAGCTCCAGGGTGCAGCGCTCCTGTCCCAGCAGGGCGGTGCACAGTTTGTTGATTCCATAGGCGCAAAGCTGAACGCGTGTATACTGGCGCCGGTCCGCATGTGTTTCCATTATTCCCCCCGAAAGAGTACAGTATGCCTTCTCGCAGGCACCCTACTCCTCCGTGCGGAACTTTTCAACCAGTCTGGCCAAATCTCTCGACATTCCCGCCACCTCGCGGATGCGGTCGTTGGCGCTCTGGATGTCCTGGGACATCTGGCCGGAGAGGGTGTTGATCTCGCTCACGTTGGTGTTGATCTCCTCGCTGGTGGCGGACTGCTCCTCGGCAGCGGTGGCGATGGAGCGCACCATGTCGGCGATGTGGTCCGAGGCCGTCACGATCTGGGTCAGCACGCCGCCCGCGCCACCCGCCAGCTCGGCGGTCTTGTCCACGCGCGTCTTGGCGGTGTTCATCTCGCGCACGGCGTCGGCGGTGCTCTTCTGGATGTGCTGGATGGCGGTCTCGACCTCCTTGGTGGCGGTCATGGTCTTCTCTGCCAGCTTGCGCACCTCGTCGGCCACCACGGCGAAGCCTCGCCCGGCGTCGCCCGCGCGGGCGGCCTCGATGGCGGCGTTCAGGGCCAGCAGGTTGGTCTGGTCGGCGATGTCGTTGATGACGCCCATGACCTGGCCGATGTCCTTGGCGCTTAAGGAGAGCTGGCCCAGGGCCAGGGACAGGCTCTCGGCGGTGTCGGCCACCTGCCTGATCTCGGACAGGGTGTTCTGGACCATCTCGCCGCCCTCGCGGGCCACGCTGTTGGCGCTGCCGGAGGCGTCGGCGGTCTCGCCGGCGTTCTTGGCCACCTCAAGCACCGTGGCGTTCATCTCCTCCATGGCCGTGGCCATCTGGGTGGTGCGGTCGGCGGCAGAGTCCATGCCCTTGGTCAAGTCCTCCATCTGGCCGCTGATGACGTGGGAGGCCTGCTCCAGCCTGAGCGCCACCTCCGTGACATCATTGGCCACGGTGAGCAGGTTCTGGCGGTTGGACTCGATGCGCGCCCGGGCCTGCTCCTCCTGGGTCAGGTCCACCAGGACGCAGACCACGCCCACCAGCGCGCCTTGGGCGTCCTTCAGCGGGGAGGCCTCGGCGTGCAGGGGGAAGGTCACGCCGTCGCTGCGCGTGTAGGACAGCCTGCCGCTGGCGGCCACGCCCGTGTCGAGCACCTTGCGGGCGTTGGAGGTGCGGCTGGCGTCGCCGTAGAACATCAAGCCCACGGACTGGCCGACGGTCTCGCTGTCCGGCTTGCCCAGGATGGCCCGCAGCGGGGCGTTGACGTAGGTCAGGTTGCAGTCCTTGTCGGCCACGTACATGGGCACGATGATGCCGTCGAGCAGACCCTTGCTGTATTCCAGCTGGTCCTTGATGCGCCCGACCATGATGCCCAGGTGGTCGGCCAGGCGCGCCACACGGTCCTCGCCTGCGACCTTGAACGTGGCGTTCAAGTTGCCCTGCAGCACCTCGTCGGCGCTACGCTCAATGGACGTGATGCGGCTGATCACGGTGCGCTTGAAGAAGACGAACAGCACGAAGCTCAGGCCGAGCATGCCGCCCAGGGAGAGCAGCGCGGTCATGACCTGGGTCAGACGCAGGGAGCCGAACTGCTCGGAGAGGTCCTGGCGCATGATCATGGCGCCCAGGATGGGCTTGGTCTTGCCGTGGCAGTGGTGGCAGGCGGGCTCATTGGCGATGGTCTTCACCTCGGTGAAGAACTTGGTGCCGCCCATGTCCATGACCTCGCCACCCTCGAACTTCTCCTTCAGGCTGCGGGCCACCAGTTGTTGGCAGTCCTCATGTTTGAGCACATCGCTGAGGGGCTTGCGCTCGGTCTCGTTCTTCGTGGCGTAGGTGATGTTGCCCGCATAATCCACCATGTAGACATCGATGGTCTTGTGCTGCTTGGCCAAGTCAGCGAAGCGCTCCTTGGTGGCCTTGTTGTCGCCCAGGCGCATGGGCTCCTCCACAGCCATGGAGATCATCTGCGAGGAGCGCTCGGCATTGGCCTTGACCTCGGTCAGCATGGTCTTCTTCTGCCAGAAGGAGGTGGCCAGGAAGAGGCCCAGGAACACCACGCCGGAGACGACGCAGGTGAGGACAAGGATGCGGAAGGTCAGGGATGTATTGAACCGTTCAGTGAGTTTCATACCGCCCCCCCTAGTGGGCTCCACCGTAGAGCATGGGCTTGAACCGGAAGTTGGAGACCCGCTCCGAGCTGTGGCACTTCTCGCATTCCTTGACATTCATGCGGCCCTTGCCCTTGATGAGGCTCTTCTTGCCGCCGGAATCCACATGGGCGGAACCGGGACCGTGGCAGACCTCACAGCCGGCGTGGGCCAGGTCCGGGGTCTTCTCGAAGCTCACGAACCCGCCGGGCTGGCCGTAGCCGGTGGTGTGGCAGGCGTAGCACTCCTTGAGCTCCTCCGGGGTGAGTTTCTTGGCCATGATCTTGATGCTGCGGTCCGAATGCGCCTTCTTGGCGAACTTGGAGAAATTGGCATGTTCCTTGTCATGGCAGCCCGCGCAGGCGGCCGAGCCCACATAGGTGCTTCCGCCCTGGGCAAAGGCCAGGGGAAGCAGCAGGCAACTCAGCACTGCCACAGCAGCAACGGCAGGAATGATTGTCCATTTCAATTTCACCAGGCACCTCCTCTTGTTCCAAAACACAACTGCTTAGCTCATATGCACTTATTCGTTTCATACTACACGCACGATGCGCTTTTGTAAACGCAGACAAAGTGAACGGCAGCCATTCCATCATGGCTGCCGCTACTTCATCGGACATATCTTCAGGAACTTGAGGGGGGGAATCACCAGTCGAGGGGAGCCTTGAAGGCCTGGGCCAGAAACTCCACCGGAGCGGAGAACAGGGCCACCCCGCCGAAAGCAGCAGTGAAGACCGTTCCGCCCACCACGCCGATGCGCGCCGCCTGCTGCCCGGCAAACAGGGCCTCAAAGGCCGCCTGCTGCTGCGGGGCCACGCTGACCACCAGGCGGCTGGCGGACTCGCTGTAGAGCGCCTCCAGCGGATGCTCGCAGCCGCAGCAAGGCGCGGCGGCAAGGTCGACGCTTGCCCCCAGGCGGCCGCCGATGCACATCTCGGCCAGGGCCACTGCGAGCCCCCCGTCGGAGCAGTCGTGGCAGGCCGTGACCAGCCCCTTGCGGGTGGCCTGATGGTAGGCCAGGTAGCGCTCGCGCGCGCTCACCAGGTCCACCTGGGGCACCGCGCCGCAGGACACGCCCAGCTCGCTTGAGAGCTCCGAGCCGCCAAGCTCGGGCCGGGTCAGGCCCAGGACGTAGATGAGGTCGCCAGCGCGCTTGAAGTCCGAGGTCACAGCACATTTCATGTCCGGCATCTTGGCCATGACCGTGTACAGCACTGTGGGCGGAATGGAGATCTTGACCCCGCCGCCCTTGTAGTCGTTCTTCATGGAGTCCTTGCCGGACACGCAAGGCACGCCGAAGCCCCGGCAGAAATGGTCCAGGGCCTCGTTGGCGCGCACCAGCTGGGCCAGCTTGTAGGCGCCGTCGGGCGTGGTCTCGCTGGTGACCGGATCGCACCAGCAGAAGTTGTCCACCCCGGCCATGAAGCGCAGGTCGCCGCCCACGGCCACGGCCCCGCGCACGGCCTCGTCAATGGCGTTGGCCATCATCCAGTAGGCGTCCAGGTCGCTGAACTTGGGGCAGATGCCGTGGGCGAGCACGAGGCCCTCCTCGGTGGCGAAGTCGGGCCGGAGCACTGCGGCATCGGACGGGCCGTCGCGCTTGACCCCCACCAGCGGCTTGACGATGCTCTTGCCCTGCACCTCGTGGTCATACTGGCGGATGACGTATTCCTTGCTGCAGATGTTCAGCCTGGACAGCATGCGGCCCAGGAGGCCCTGGTGGTCCACGCTGCCTGGCAGGACGCCCTCGGCCATCTGCGGACGCTCCCAGCGGGCGGCCAGCTCCATCTGGGGCAGGCCCTCGTGCAAAAAGCGCATGGCCAGATGCGCCACGGTCTTGTCGCCGTAGCGCACGTGGAACGTGCCGGAATCGGTGTAGACGCCGAGCGCCGTGGACTCCACGTCCATCTCGGCCGACAGGGCCAGGAAGGCCTCCAGCTTGTCCGGCGGAACAGCGCAGGTCATGCGCTCCTGGGCCTCGGACACGAGGATCTCCCAGGGCTTCAGCCCGTCGTACTTGAGCGGGGCTTTCGAGAGGTCGAGGTCGCAGCCGCCGCAGTCCTGGGCCATCTCGCCCACGCTGGAGGACAGCCCGCCTGCGCCGTTGTCGGTGATGGCGCTGTACAGGCCCAGGTCCCGGGCGCGCATGAGGAAGTCGTACATCTTGCGCTGGGTGATGGGGTCGCCGATCTGCACGGCCGTGGCGGGCGAGCCCTCGTGCAGCTCCTCCGAGGAAAACGTGGCGCCGTGGATGCCGTCCTTGCCGATGCGCCCGCCGCTCATGACGATATGGTCGCCGGGCCGGGCGCACTTCTCGTGGCTCAGGCGTCCGGCCACGCGCACGGGCATGGTGCCCACGGTGCCGCAATACACCAGCGGCTTGCCGAGAAAGCGCTCATCAAAGACGATGGAGCCGTTCACCGTGGGGATGCCGCTCTTGTTGCCGCCATGCTCCACGCCCTCGCGCACGCCTTCCAGCACGCGCCGGGGATGCAGCAGCCGGGGCGGCAGCTCGCCCTCGAAAAAGGGCGAGGCAAAGCAGAAGACGTCGGTGTTGCAGAGCAGGTTCGCGCCCAGGCCCGTGCCCATGGGGTCGCGGTTGACCCCCACGATGCCGGTGAGCGCGCCGCCGTAGGGGTCCAGCGCCGAGGGCGAGTTGTGCGTCTCGACCTTGATGCAGACGTTCAGGTTCTCGTTGAAGCGGATGACACCCGCATTGTCCCGGAACACGGACAAACAGAAGTCGCCCGAGCCCTTGGCCGCGCGGATGGCCCTGGTGCTGCCCTGGATGCAGGTCTTGTACAGGCTGTCCACGGTTTTGCGCTGCCCGGTCTCGGCGTTCTCGTAGTCGATCCTGGCGGTGAAGATCTTGTGCTTGCAGTGCTCGCTCCAGGTCTGGGCCAGCACCTCCACCTCGGCGTCGGTGGGGTTGCCCAGCAGCGCAGGCGGCAGGCCCGCAGCCTGGCGTGCGCTGCGGGTGGCCGGGTCCTGGTAGTGGGCCACGATGGTCTTCATCTCGCCCAGGGACAGGGCCAGGGTGTTGGCGCGGCTGAAGGCCGCCAGCTCCTCGTCGGTCATGGTGGTCAGCGGGACCACCGCCACCTCGTCGCTGGCCTGGCCGGTGACGCGGGCGGCCTTGGGGGCAAAGCCGGGCTCGGCCGCCCACTGGGCGCTCGATTTGTACTCAAAGCGCTGGATGAGCTCGTTGGCCAGCAGGTCGCGCGCGATGTGCAGCACGGTCTTCTCGTCCAGGCTGGTCAGGCCGGACCCGGCCTGGGCGCGCAGCAGGTGCTGCACGCTGGTGTACACCCGCAAGCCCTGGGCGCTGGCCTTGTCCAGGCCGAGCACCAGGGCGATGGTCTCGCGCGCGGTGCGGGCCTCGTTGTCCGTGACGCCGGGGCGGAAGCCCACCTCCAGCGCCCAGTCGAGGCCTTCGGCCTTGGCAAGGGGGGCCAGGGATATCTCGTGCAGCACGGGGTCGTGCAGGGCGCCAGCGGAAAGCACGGCCTGGGCCTGGGCCTGGTCAATGCCATCCACGGTGTACACGCGGACAATGCCCACGCTGGCCAGGTCCAGGCCCAGCTCGCTCTTGATCTTGCGGGCCACGCGTTCGCCCACCACATCGCGCACATGGGGCTTGAGGCCCACCTCAAAACGCAAAAGCATAGGATGCACTCCTTAGAATGATCCGGCCCGGCCCATGCGGGCGCGGCCGAGTATCTCAGAAATCAGCCCTCGGACAGGGCGTCGCCCCCGGCGTTCTTGGTCACATAGGCCAGGTTGTCCACGCGCCGGAGCAGGGTCTCCGGGGTGTCGCCCTCTTGCAGCATGGACAGGCCCACGCTCACGGTGACGAGCCCCTTGTACAGCTCCCGCACATCCGCCAGGATGCGCTGGCCAATGGCCCGCAGCCCCTCCTGGTCCACCTCGGTGACGATGACCACGAACTCGTCCCCGCCGTAGCGGCAGGGATAGTCCATGCCCTGGCGCACCTGGCGCAGGAGCATGGACCCCACGCCCTTGAGCACCGCGTCCCCGGCCAGGTGGCCCTGGGAGTCGTTGACGGCCTTGAACTTGTCCAGATCAAAGAACACCATGCCCAGCCCGCGGCCCTTGCGGCGGCAGCGGTTCACCTCGCGCTCCAGGGTGGTGTGGAACTGGTAGTGGTTGAACAGGCCTGTCAGCCCGTCGAACAGGGCGCGCACCTTGAGCTTGGCCTCCAGGCGGCGGATCTGGGTCAGGTCGCGGCCCACCACCAGGTACTCGCGGGCGGTTCCGGCCTTGCCCGAGAGGGGCGCGATGGACAGCTCGAAAGGCTGCTCCGAACCGCCGGGGGTGGTCAGGATGGTCGCCACCGGGGAGGGCAGGTCAAAGCTGAAGAGCTCCGGCCCCCAGACTCCCTCATAGGGCTGCTGGGGGGAGAAGGCCTGGAAGAACTCCCGGCCCGACAGACCCAGCCCCTGGGGCGAACAGAAATCCACAAGGCCCTTGGCGCTGACGGTGAGCACCACCTCCTGCATGGACCCGATGAGCCGCTCCAGAAAATTATTGCGGCGCAGGGTCTGCACCTCCACCTCGGTGAGTTCGCGCAGATCCTCCAAGAGCAGGAGCACGCCCTCGCCCTGGACGTCCTTCACCCGGTGGGCCGAGAGGTACAGGCAGCCGTCAACGGGCCGCCCGTTCAGCTTCTGGTCCAGAAAATAGACAATCTTGCCGAAGTGCACGCGGGAGGCGTCGGCCAGAAAGGCCCCGACCTCGGCCACGGTCTCGTCGGCAAGGCGTCGAGACAGCATCTCCGCCAAGGGCCGCCCGCGCGCGGGAGCGTCCAGGCCCAGGTACTCGCCGAAGCGTCCGTTGGCCTCCGCCACGGTCCCGGCCCTGTCCAGCCGGGCCACGCCGATGGGGATATTGTCGAAGGCCAGGGCCTTCTCCTCCAGCACGGCCTGCCGGGCGCAATAATACTCGTAGCCCTGGCTCAAGAAACGCAGGTACAGGGCGAGGTTGTCCAGCTCGTCCTGGGGCAGGCTGGCCTCGCCCAGGCGCAGCTCACCCAGGCGCTGGCCCGAGGAGACCAACGGGAAGCCGGAGCGTTTGATGCGCCAGGGCACGCGGCCCTCGGCAAAGCTGCCCTCGGTCTGCTCCAGGCGGCCGTCCGGGGTCAGGTGGAACAGGCTGCATGTGCTGCCATGGGGCGCGCGCAGGGCCAAGTCCCAGGACTTCACGTCCCAGTTGAGCTTGATGTGCTTGCCCAAGATGCGCGCCACAGCGTTCAGGCCGCCCTCGGCGGTCAGCAGGTCCATGCTGAGGAAGCAGTAGCCCTGCATGACCTTCACGGAATGGCGGTAGTAGGCCCGGTTCTGGTCGCCCTCGCCGATGCCCAGGGACTCGAGCATGGAGCGGAACTTCTCCAGGCACTCGCTGCGCAGGGCGTCCACCTCGCGCTCGGAGAGGCCCAGCACGCCGCGCAGAAGCACCTCGAACTGCACCACGCTGAAGGGGCCGGAGGCGTGGCCCAGCTCCATCTCCGACCACTGGGTGGCCAGGATCACGGCCTGGGTCAACGGGCTCTGTTCGGAGAGGCTGTCCACGGAGTGGTGGGCGCGGATGCTTTCGCACATGGCCGCCGGGATGCCCCAGCGGGTCAGCAGCATCTCCGACAGGGCGCCGTGGTGCATGCCCCAGTGCTCCTCCTCGAACTCCAGCTGGCCCTGGCCCAGCACGGTGATGCGGTCGCGCTTGTCCGGCTCGGGCAAGAGCTCCTTGGCCGCGCAGCGCAGGAACAAGAGGCTCACGTCCTTCAACAGGGCGCAGAGATAGGCCTGATCGGTCTCGCGCGGGCAAAGGCGCGCGGCCAGAAGCTCGGCGGCGATGGCCGACCAGACGATGAGCCGCCAGTCGGGGAAGAAATCATACTCGCAGTCCGGGAAGCCCTGCTCCAGGTTCTTTTGCAGGCTCATGGCCACGGCCATCTTGAGCAGCTCACGGGAGCCCAGCACCGAAACCGCGCGGTTCAGGTCCATGACCTTCTGGGGCAGGCCGTAGAAGGCGGAGTTCACCAGGTTGAGGACCGTGGTGGCCAGGGCCGGGTCCAGGCGGATGGTCTCGGCCATGACGCCGAAGTCCGGCTCGGCCTTGACGGCCTCCTGCATGAGCCGGAGCATGACCGGCGACAGGGAAATTTTCTGGAGCAGGTGCGGTGAGTTGAGCAGCAGATTTTCGGCCATCGGCCCCCCGGTCACTTGCGCCTGGTCAGGACATATTCCGCAGCCTGGGCCAAAACCTCACGCTCCGGGGAGGCAGGCAGCGCCTCCAGCTCTTTCACCGCTGCGGCAATGTAGCCCGCAGCGGCCTCGCGGGTCTTCTCGGCCAAACCCTTTTCCCGCACTTGTCGCACTATGCCTTCGGCCTGTTCCACGGTCAACCGTTTTTCCCGCAGCGCGTCCAGGAGCTCCCCGGCGGCATTCGGGGCCAGGCCCTCCAGGTGCAGGATGAGCGGCAGGGTCATCTTGCCCTCGCGCAGGTCGCCCCCGGCGGGCTTGCCCATCTCGTCCTCGGACACCGTGTAGTCCAGGGCGTCGTCCACCAGCTGAAAGGCGATGCCCAGATTCAGGCCATAGCCCCCGGCCAGCTCCTCCACGGCGCGGTCGCGGCTGGTCAGGGCCGCGCCGCAGCGGCAGGCCGTCTCGATGAGCCGGGCGGTCTTGCCGATGATGATGTCCATGTACGCGCCCCGGTCGGCCGTGGGGTTCTGGGTGTGGGCCAGCTCGCGGATCTCGCCGTCCGCCGTGGCCATGATGCCCCGGGCCAGGAGCGCATTCAGGCGCGGGATGTCGTAGTCCGCGCCGAGCTTGTTGGCTAGGGCCAGGAGCACGTCGCCCGCCAGGATGGTCTCCACGGTGCCGAAGCGCACATGGGCCGAGGTCTGGCCCCGGCGCACCAGGGACTGGTCCAGCACGTCGTCGTGCAGGAGCGTGGCCGTGTGCAGCATCTCCAGGGCGCAGGCGATCGCCAGAGTGTCATTGCCCGCATAGCCCAGGGCGCGGGAGAAGAGAATGGTCAGCATGGGCCGGATGCGCTTGCCGCCGGAGAGCAGCACGTGCCGGGCCACGTCGCGCACCAGGCCGTCGAGCTTGTCCGTCTCTGCGGCCAGAAAGGCGTCGATGCCGGGGATCTCCCGCATGAAATAGGCCCGCAGTTCGTTCATCGCTTGTGTCCGCTCGCGCAGTTGAGGTGTCGCATTATTCTCCGCAGCCGTGGCTAAACAGCAGCTCTGCGGCCTGACCCAGGGCCGCCAGGGCGCCGGGCAGATCCCAGGACACAGGCGGCCGCGCGCCCACGGCATTGCTCACGGCGCGCAGTTCCGCAAAGGGCAGCCCGGCCACGGCGCAGCCATAGGCCAGGGCAAAGCCCTCCATGTTCTCCAGATCGGCCTGATGGCGCGCGCGCAGCAGCTCCGCGCGCTCCTGGTCCGCCGTGACGCCGCTCACGGTCAGGCTCTTGGCCCGGACCCAGGGGCCGGGGCAGAGCCCCAGGCGCGCCAGGGCGGCGGTCGCGTCCCAGGCCAAACGGTCCCAGACGACGGCGCTCCTGGTCGCGTTGCCGGTCGGATCGTCTGCCGGACACTGGACCTGACCCAGGGCGAAGCCCAGGGCCGTGGCGTCGGCCGAGCACCAGCCCGTGGCCAGGAGGCCGTATTCCGGCCAAATCTCCTTCTCCACCAGACGCACCGAGCCCACGGGGTGGGCATCCAGGTCAAAGCTCCCGGCCACGCCCAGGCTGACCACGCCGCTGATTGGGCTGCTGAGCGCGTCAACGCCGCCGCGCGCAAGCGCCGCGCCCAGGGCCAGGCTGGCGTTGATGACGCCAAGGCCAGAAACGCAGGCCAGCACCTCGCGGCCGTGGGCCAGGGCCGGAACCACGGCCCCCCCCAGCTGGCCCTTCAACTGGCCAGCGCGTGCGCCCAGGGCTGCGGACAGCTCCAGCGCGGTGGCGGCGACGACCAGGATCGGCATGGCGGGCCTACAGCCGCCAGAGGCGGAAGCCCGCAGCTTCGGCCTCGGCCTGGGTGAAACGGCCCTTGACGTCCAGCAGCAGCGGTGCGCCCTGGTCACGGTACCAGCCGCGCAGCTCATCCAGCCCCAGGCCCTGGTACTGGACGTGCGGCACGGCCAGGATGAGCGCGTCCAGGCCGCGCAATTCGCCCAAGCCGCGCAGCTCGATGCCGTACTCGTGGCGTGCCTCGCCCGAGTCGGCCATGGGGTCGTGCACCAGCACATCCACCCCGTAGTCGGAAAGTTCGCGCAGCACGTCGATGACCCGGGTGTTGCGCAGGTCCGGCACGTTTTCCTTGAAGGTGAAGCCCAGGATGCCCACGCGCGCGCCCTTGACCAGCACCCCGCCCTGGATCAGGCCCTTGATGCAGGCCTGGGCGATGAACTTGCCCATGCCGTCGTTGATGGCGCGGCCGGCCAGGATGACCCGTGGCGCAAGGCCCAGGGCCTGAGCCTTGAAGGTCAGGTAGTAGGGGTCCACGCCGATGCAGTGGCCGCCCACCAGCCCCGGCCGGAAGGGCAGGAAGTTCCATTTGGTGCCCGCAGCCTCGAGCACTTCCAGGGTATCGATGCCCAGGCGCTCGAAGATCATGGCCAACTCGTTCATGAGCGCGATGTTCAGGTCGCGCTGGGTGTTCTCGATGACCTTGGCGGCCTCGGCCACCTTGATGCTGGAGGCCCGGTAGATGCCCGCCGTGACCACCGCGCCGTACATTCCGGCCAGGAGATCGGCGGTGGGGCCGTCCTGGCCCGCCACCACCTTGACGATGGTCTCCAGCGTGTGCGCCTTGTCGCCGGGGTTGATGCGCTCCGGCGAGTAGCCCACGGTGAAGTCCGGGCCGCACCGGAGGCCGGAATGCTCCTCCAACAGGGGCACGCAGACCTCCTCGGTCAGGCCGGGGTAGACCGTGGACTCGTAGACCACCACCGCGCCCTGGGCCAGGTTGGCGCCCACGGTGCGCGTGGCGCTGATGACCGGGGTCAGGTCCGGGGCGCGGTGCAGGTCGATGGGCGTGGGCACGGCCACAATGACCACGGCCGCGTCCTTCAGGCGCGAAGGCTCGCAGGTGTAGCTCACCTGGGCCTGGGCCAGCCCCTCCGGGGACACCTCGCCCGTGCGGTCGCGCCCGGCGTTGAGCTCGTCCACGCGCTTCTGCGAAATATCGAAGCCGATGACGTCAAAATGCCGGGCCAGGGCCACGGCCAGGGGCAGGCCCACGTAGCCCAGGCCCACCACGGCCACGCTGGCCCGCCGGGCTTTCAAGTCTTCCAGTGTGGTCATGTGCCCCTCAACTGTTTCCGCCCCGCCGCCAGCCGCGCCCGCCTGTGGACAACCCGCGCCCGCGCGGATACAAGGGGCGGCATGGAACTCGACTGGCAGCTCATCCTCATCGCCCTGGGTCTGGCCTTTCTCTTGGAAGGCCTGCCCTACTTCATCCTGGCCGAGCGCATGCCGGCCATCCTGCTGACCCTGGCCAGCCGCCCGCCGCGCGCCCTGCGCGTTTTCGGCCTCACGTCCATTCTCCTGGGCGTGCTGCTGGTGGCCCTGGGCCGCTCCCTCTAGGCCGGACCGTGTAACCGATCCCTCTAGACCGCTCCGGAAGCTTCTTGCAGCGGGCTTTCGTCCTGCGCTTGGCCCGCCTTTTCCGCCACATGCAGGTACACGATGCCGGAAAGCATGGCAACGTGAAACACGCGCGCGTACCCGGCGGCCAGGAGCTCACGCGAGAGCTGCCGCTCGTCCGGGAACTCGCGGATGGTTTCGGCCAGGTAGCGGTAGGCCGAATGGTCGCCGGAGACCAGCCGCCCAAGGGCGGGCAGCACGCTGTCCAGATAGAAATTGTACAGCCCGCCCCAGACCTTGCGGCGGCCGGTGCCGAACTCCAGGATGCAGAAGCGCCCGCCGGGCTTGAGCACCCGGAGCACCTCCTGGTGCGCACTCAGGCGCGGCCGGATGTTGCGGATGCCGAAGGCGATGGTGGCGGCGCTGACGCTGGCGTCGGGCAGGGGCAGGCGGCGGCCGTCGCCCTGCACGGGCAGGATGCGTCCCTCCAGCCCGCCCGTGAGCTTGCGCAGGCCGCGCTCAAGCATGGGCAGGGCGAAGTCCACGGCCACCACGCGCAGGCCCGGGTACTCCCGGCACAGGGCCACGGACACGTCCAGGGTGCCCGCCGCCAGGTCCAGCACGAGCCCGCCGGGCTCGGGCCGGGCCGCGCGCGCAAGCCGCCAGCGCCAGTAGATGTCCAGGCCGAGGCTCAAGGTGTGATTGAGAAAGTCGTACCAGCCGGCGATGCGGCCGAACATGGCCGCCACCTGGCGTCCGTGGAGCACGTCGCGCTGGTCCTGGTCCGGAGCTGGGGGTCGCAGCATGGGCTACTCGGCTTTGTCCTTTTTCTTGTGCGCCTTGGGCGGGGAGCAGACCTCGCCGCCGCCCACGGTGTTCAGTATCTCACAGTAGATTTCGGAGAAATGCTCGGCAAAGTTGGCCGGGGAGATGCGACCCACCTCGATGAACTTGACCACGATCTCCTTGGCCACCTGCAAGGCCTGCTTCTCCAGCGACTCCATGCCTGCTCCTCACTTCTTCCGGGCGCTTGGGCCCGGCTGCCTGGCCGGAAAAACCCGCCCGGTGGGAAATGGTCGTGACCGCACCACGCGGGGACCCCGGGCGGGAAAAGGGAAGAAACCGGCTAGGCCCCTCCCCCTTTGTTTTGCGGCACCCTAGCATGGCCGCCCCCGGCTCGTCGAGTGTCCGCCGGGCGCAGGAAACAGCAGGGCCGCGGCCACGGGCATGGCGCGCAACAAAAGGGCCGCCTCCCTGGGGAAGCGGCCCTGTACATCCTGTACCATTGATGACGGAAAACGCCCTATTCGTCGTGCATGCTTGCGGCCAGGGCGGCGATCTCCTCGCGGATGACGCGCGCGGCCTCGCGGGGCACGGCGCGCTCGATCTCGGTGCGCACGTCGCGGTCGATCTGGATCTGGCGGTCCTCCACCAGGGCCAGGCGCTCCTTGATCTCCATGGCGGCCTTTTCATCGGCCTGGGCGCGCTGGCGCAGGGTGTCCTCCAGCTGGGCGCGCAGGTCGGACAACTCACGCCGCAGGGAATGGGACTCGTCCCGAGAGGCGTACAAACGCTGTTCCAGGGCGGAGAGGGCCTTGTCCTTCTCGGCCAGCTGGCCCTCCAGGCGCACCACGGCGACGCTGCCGCCGGTGACCTGGGTGGCGAGGGCCGAGAGCTTCTCCTGCAACTCCTGCAACGCTGCCGGCTGTATGGGGGCCAGCGCTTGCAGGGGTTCGGTCGGCGCGGGCTCCGCAGGCTTGGGGGCTTCGGCAGTGGCGGCATACGCGCCCACGGCCACGGCGCCTGCGGCGGCCACGCCCAGGGCCACATCGCCGAGGGAGATGTCGTCCAGCAGGCCGCCCTGGGGCGCGGGCTCAAGGGCAGCCTCAGCTGCAGCCGGGCCGTCGGCGATCTGGTCCAGCAGGTCGGCAGGGTCGAGGGACTGCTCGGCCACGGCCGCTTCGGCCGGGGTCTCAAGCCCCTCCATCATGCCGCCTTCCATCATATCCGTGAGGTCGAGGTCGCCGGGGTCGAGGAACTGGTCCACCGACTTGTCCGGGGCGGCTGCGCCGAGTCCGGCCTCGGCCAGGGAGAGATCAAGGTCGCCGCCCAGGTCCTGATCCGCCAGGGTCAGGGGCTCCGGGTCAGAAAGGTCGGGCAGGCTGATGTCCAGGTCGGGCAGGCTGAGATCCAAGTCGGGCAGTTCCGCAACAGGAGCCGCCGGGGCGGACCCAGCCAGGGGTGCTGCGGCGGGCATGCCCTCCACGAGATCGCCCAGGGCCAGCTCCAGGATCTCGTCTGCCGGCTCGGACAGGGGCGCGGCCTTGGGCACGTTCAGGGTCTCCAGCAGGTCGCTCAGGTCCGCGTCGTCCAGGGGACGGTCAGCGGCCAGAGGCTCGGGCCTTTTGGTCTCGCCCAGGCCGGAAATAAGGTCGTCCAGGGCGGCGGTGTCAATGCCGCCGTCCTTGCCGCCGGAGGTGTCCTCGGGCGGGGTGATGTCCAACTCGCCGCCAGCGGAGAAGACGCTCAAGTCAAGCACGTCGCCGTCATTGTCTGCGGAGAAAGTCTCTGCGGGCGCGGAGAAGGGGCCAAGATCAAGCACCTCGTCGTCCTGGGCCAAGGCGGGCTCAGGCGCGGAAAAAGCGCCAAGATCAAGCACCTCGTCGTCCTGGGCCGGGGTGAGCTCAGACGCGGAAAAAGTGCTCAGATCGAGGAAATCCTCGTCCTTGGCCGGAGCAGGCGCGGGCACCAGGTCCTCAAGCAGCAGGATGTCCTCCTCTGCCGCAGGGGCGGCAGAAGGGCCAGGGGCAGGGGTCTTGATCTCGGGCTCGGTCAGGTCCTCGGCAAAGAGGGCCTCCAGCTCCTTTTCGAAATCGCTCTCTGCGGTCTGTGTCTTGGCCTTCTCGGGCTTCAAATCCAGTCCCACCAGATCAAGGATGTCGTCATCAGGAGAGGGGGGAGTCGGCGTCATGGTCTCCTCCTCCGCAGGGAAGCGTTAAAAAAAGGGGGGCCGCTTGCGCAGCCCCCTGATGAGCGTCCGTGCGATTAGGCCTTCGGATGGCACTTGTCGCAAGCGGTGGGAGCGTTGGGCTTGGCTTCCTTCTTGGCCTTGTGGCAGCCAATGCAAGACTTGGCGTTGTTGCCGTGGAAGGCGGCGTAGTAGGAATCCTTGCCCTGCTTGGCCTCAAAGTTCTCGTGGCAGCCCTTGGCATCGCACTTGGCGAACTCGTTGCCCTTGGCATCCTTCTTGTGGTGGCAGTCGGCGCACTTGGCATCAACATGCTTCTTGTGCGGGAACTTCGCCAGGGACTTGGTGGCCGTTTTGCCAGCAGGCACCTTCATGGTGATGTCGGCATCCGGGGCCTTCTTGGCCGGGGCGGCGGCGTACAGGGGCAGCGCCAGGGCGCAGGCCAGGGCGGCAACCATCAGGCTCATAATAAAAGAACGTTTCATGCTCCTCAATCCTCCTTTCACGTACGTGAACACTCCACTCTCCACTGCCTATCAAAGCGGTACCCCGGCAGGCCGGGAACCTTTCCAAGACGAACAAATGCCAGATACCCCCAAACAGCGCTTCCTGGCAAGGGAGGCAACACACTTTTCCGGGATTTTTTTCACGAGCCGCCGGAGCAGTCCTGCCCCGACAATCCGTACTTCCCGGCATACCCGCGCGGAGTCAGCATGCGCGGCCCGGATGGCCCGGCGACAAGCCGCGTGGACGCATTGCCCACCACCAGGATGCTCTGCATGTCCACCTCCTGCGGGTCCAGGCCGTCCAGGCTGGTCACAATGACCTCCTGGCCCGGCCGGTAGGCGCGCTTCACCAGGCCCACGGGCGTGGCGCCCGGCCGGTGCGCGGCAATGGCCGCCAGGGCCCTGGGCAGGTGGCTTGTGCGCCTGCCGGAGCGCGGGTTGTAGAGCACGATGACGAAGTCGGCCCCGGCGGCCGCTGTCACGCGCCGCAGGATGACCTCCCAGGGCGTGAGCAGGTCGCTCAAGCTCACCACGGCGAAGTCGTGCATGAGCGGAGCGCCCAGCAGGGCCGCCGCCGCGCACAGGGCCGGGATGCCCGGCACCACCTCCACCTCGAGAGCCTGGGCCAGCCCGCGCGCCTCCACCAGCTCCAGCACCAGCCCGGCCATGGCGTACACGCCCGCATCGCCGCTGCTCACCACCGCTGTCTCGACCCCGGAACGCGCCAGGTCGATGGCCGCATTGCAGCGCTCCACCTCCCCGGTCATGCCCGTGGACAGGACCTGGCGTCCGGCCAGGACCGAAGGCTCCAGCAGCTCGATGTAGCCCTTGTAGCCCACGATGGCCTGCGCGCGCAAAAGCACCGCCCTGGCCAAAGGGGGCAGGAGGGCGACATCGCCCGGCCCGAGCCCCACAACAGTGATTCGTCCGCTCAACTTATGCTCCCTTGCGCCGCAAGCCCACCGCGCAGGTGACGCGCCCGGTCTTGCTCTTGGCCGAGACCAGCTCCCCGCCCCTTGAGAGCAGCAGGGCCGCAGCCTCGCTCACGCTTCCGGTGCCCGTCCGGCGCTTGACCGTCTCGGACTGCCCGGCGGAGGCAACCGCCGCCAGGGCTTCCGGCTCATAGAATACAACTTCCGGGCCAAGGGCCGCAGCAGCGGCGCAAAGGCCTGCATCCTCTTGCTTTATGGTCGCCGTGCCGACCGCCGCGACACACTGCGGGCAGAGGCCCTGCTGCGCAAACACCGTCGCAACGTGCGCAAGGATTTCCTCGGCGGGCACGCCCTTGCGGCTGCCCAGGCCCAGGCACAGGCAGCGCGGGTACACCCGGAAGGTGGCCGGGAACACCCCGCCCGTGCGCCAGTGGCACCAGACCCCCGGCTGGGCCGGGTCCCAGGCCCCAGGCTCCGTGTGCTTCAGCAGGCCGCCGCAGTCCTCGCCGTCCAGAAGCCGCGCCTCGGGGTCAAAGACCTGCACCGGGCGGCCCTCCAGGAGCGCCGCGCTCACGGCCTTGGCCGCAGGCAGATTCTCCACCACCATGCCGTGCGCCCGCGCCAGCTCGTCCACAGCAGGCAGCCCGGCCGCGTCCGTGCCGGTGGTGATGACCGGGGTCGCCCCGGTGAGCTCCGCCAGCTCGCGCGCCAACTCGTTGGCCCCGCCCAGGTGGCCGGAGACGAGGCTGATGGCGAAGCGGGCGTTCTGGTCCAGCACCGCCACGGCCGGGTCGATGTCCTTGCCGCGCAGCAGCGGGGCGATGGCGCGCACGGCGATGCCCGCAGCGCCCACGAACACGTGGCGCGGATAGCGGGAAAAGGTCTGGGCAAGCGTCTCGGAAATGCTCTCAAAGGCCGTCTCGCCCTCGCCCGCCAGCCGCCGGGGGGCATAGACATCCGCGCGCGCTGACCGTGCAGGATTTCGTTCCGGATTTCGTGCGAGACTGCGCGCCAGACTGCGCGCCAGGTCGAGCCCCTGGACGCTGAAGGCATACAGGGCCGTGGCCCCTTTGGTCCGGTCCACGGGCGCGCTCATGCCTTGTCGGCCCAGATAATGAACACCGGGTTCTGGGCGCGCAGGCGCAGGTCTCCGGCCAGGCGGTCGGCGCTGGAGGCCTGGATCTGGGTGATGCCGAAGTTCCAGTTCTGGGCCTGGAAGTAGTCCTTCACGCGCATCAGCGTGTCCAGCAGAATGGCGTGGATGACCACCCGGCCGCCGGGTTTGAGCCGACGGCAGGCGATGGCCAGGGAGCGGGTGTCCTGGCCCAGGCCGCCGCCGAAAAACACGCGGTCCGGGTCGGGCAAGGCGGCCAGGGACTCGGGCATCTCGCCGGTGACGGTCTCCACCAGCCAGGCCCCGATGCGCCGCACGTTCTCGCGGATCATGGCCGCGCGGCGCTGTTCGCGCTCCACGGCGAAGACCTTGCCCTCGTGGGCCAGGTGCGAGGCCTCGATGGCCACGGAGCCGCAGCCCGCGCCCAGGTCCCAGACCACGGAGTCGGGCATGACCCCGAGCATGGCCAGGCCCGTGGCGCGCACCGCCAGCTTGGTGATGAGCCCCTTCTCGTGGAAATAGTAGTGGTCCGGAATGCCCAGCATGAGCGGGATCTCCGGGGGCGCGGTGCGCTCCACCAGCACCAGGTTCAAGTCCGCGAAGGGCAGGTCCCAGGCCTCCTCCAGGCGCAGGCGGCGGGCGGTCTCGTTGGGCGCGCCCAGGTTCTCCAGCACGATGAGCTGGGCGTCCACCACCCCGCGCTCCAGCAGGGCCTGGGCAATGGCGGCGGGCGAGTTCTCGGGGTCCGTGAACACGGCCAGGCGCTCAAAGCGGGCCAGGGCGGCAAAAAGCGGGGTGACGTCGCTGCGGCCGTGCAGAGAGACCACGCGCACGTCGTGCCAGGGCAGGCCCACCCGGGCCGCAGCCATCTGCAGGGTGCACAGGTTGGGGTGCACATGCACGCGCTCCGCGCCCAGGTGCTCGATGAGCCTTTTGCCCAGGCCGAAGAACAGCGGGTCGCCGTCGGCCAGCACCACCACGGTCTTGCCTGCGGCCTGGTCGCGCTCGATCTCCTCCAGAATGGGCGCCAGTGGACTGGCCACAAGGATGCGCTTCTCCGGGCGGCAGGAGCGCGGCGCGGCGTCCAGCAGCCTGCGCCCGGCCACCAGCACCTGGGCGCGGGCCAGGATCTCGTCCACGCCCGGCGGCAGGGACAGGGTTCCGGGCCGCAGACCCACCACATGCACGGGGTTCTGGCTCTTGTCGAACATGGGCTCCCTTTAGCGCGAACCCGCGCCAAGGTGAAGGGGGTCGGCCGGGGCGAAAATGGATTCCGGCACCGGGTCGGCGAAAAGACAGGCCCCGGCCAGGTCGAAGACCAGGTAGCGCAGCGTGACCCCCGGCCCGGCAAAGCCCTGGGCCGCGGCGCGGGCGCGCGCCACCAGCAGCTCGATGAGGCGCCTACGCGCTGCTTCGTCCGCAACCAGGGTCAAGGCCTGGGCAGCGGTGTTGGCCTGGGCCACGGCCGCCACAGTGGCCGGGTCCGCCCCGGCCTGGCGCGCCCAGCCCGCCATCAGGGCGAAGTCCAGCTCGGCCGCGCGGGCGTGGGTGTTCGCAAAGCCCTGGGCCTGCTTCACCAGCTTGCCGGGGAACACGGCCCAGACCACGTCCCTGAAGCCGCGCGCAGCAGCCGCGCGCAGCGCATGGGCGAAGAAATCCGCAGCCTGGATAAGGCCGACCTCGGGCGCAAAGGGGTAGCGCTCCTGGAACAGGCGCTCGCTGCGGCGGCCGGTGGTGAGCGCCACCGCACGCTGTCCGGCAGCCCAGGCCACGTCCAGGGCGGAGTCGATGCACGCGGCCCAGGCCTCGTGGCTGTAGGGCCGCACAATGCCGCCCGTGCCCAGGATGGAGATGCCGCCCACAATGCCCAGGCGCGCATTCAGGGTGCGCCTGGCGATGGCCTCGCCGTCCGGCGCCTCGATGACCACCAGCGCAATGCCTTTAAATTCAGGTGGGAGGATTTCCAAAACGCTTTGCCTGATCTGCGCCTCCGGGCCAGGGTTGATGGCCGCCTGCCCCACGGCCACGGGCAGGCCGGGCCGGGTCACGCGGCCCACGCCCAGGCCCCCGCCGATGAGCACGTGCGGGCCGACCCCGGAAAAAGCCGGGTCCAGCGTCACATGGGCCTCGATGCGCGCCCCGTGCGTGGCGTCCGGGTCGTCGCCGCCGTCCTTGACCACCGCCGCGCGCACGCCCAGGCCCCCTTCTTCATCGTCCACGACAGAGGCGATGGGGATGCTCAGGCGGCCTTCATGCGGGGGCGGCAGGGGGATGTCCACCAGCTGCGGGATCTGGCCCGTGAGGGCGAAGAGCGTGGCCGCGCGGGCTGCTGCGGCGGCGGCCGAGCCTGTGCTGAAGCCCTCGCGGAGGTGACCCTCGCGGAGGTGACCCTCGCGCAGGGGCGCGCCAGGGCTGTCAGGGGAACGGCGGCTCATGCGGCCGGCCTCTCGGCCAGGGCCTTCGGCCCGGCAATGACCCGCGCCTTGGCGGCCCGGGCGATGTTTTTGAGCATGGCCGGGAAGAGCAGGCCGTGGGCCGGGTACATGGCCCACCAGTAGGCCAGGCCCCACAGCCCGCGCGGCTGGAAGGTGGTCAGCAGCAGCAGCTGTGTGCCGTTGTCCTGGGGCGCGAGGCGCAGCTCCAGGGTGGCCGCGCCCGGCACCTTCATCTCGGCCAGGAGCAGCAGGCGGCGCTCCGGCTCGGCCACCAGCACGCGCCAGAAGTCCACGCTGTCGCCCTCGGCCAGATGCTCGGCATCGCGGCGGCCGCGCGCGTGCCCTGGCCCGCCCAGCAGCTTGTCCACAAACCCGCGCACGCGCCAGAGGACATCGCCCGCATACCAGCCCGTGGCCCCGCCGATGCGCCGCACAGCAATCCAGACCTGCGCGGGGGGGGCGTCCAGGGTGGCGGCATAGTCGGCCCGGAAGATGGTCCCGCCTGCAAAGCTCGCGTCCCCGGCCCTGGTCCACTCCGCCGGGCAGGCCGCAGCCTGGCTGAGCTCTTGCGGGGCGCAGGGAGACCCTGCGTCAAAGCAGCAGCTGGCCGCCCCGCCCTGGCGCGTTTCGGACAGGGCCGCGGCCATGGCCTCTTCGCAGCCCAGGAGCTGTTGCGGCACCAGATCCAGGATGCGGCGGTCGTGGCACACGACCTCGTTCTTCAGGCCCTCGATGAGCGGACGCACGAGGTGCGCGGGCACGGGTGTGATGAGGTTGACCCAGAAGGCGGAGAGGCCCGGCGTCAAGAATGGCACGGGGAGGATGAGCGGCGCCCGGATGCCGGCTGCGCGGGCGTAGCAGCGGAACAGCTCGCCGTAGGTGACGACATCCGGCCCGCCGATGTCCAGGGTCAGCCCGGTGCTGGCCGGGTTCTCCAGGCAGCCCACGAGATAGCCCAGCACGTTGGTCACTGCGATGGGCTGGCAGCGCGTGCGCACCCAGCGCGGGGTGACCATCACCGGCAGGCGCTCCACCAGGGAGCGGATGATCTCAAAGGAGGCGCTGCCCGAGCCCAGGATCACCGCCGCCCGCAGCACCGTGGCGGGCACCGGGCCGCTCGAGAGGATGCGCCCCACCTCGGAGCGCGAGCGCAAATGCTCGGACAGGCCCGGGGCGTCATCTCCCAGGCCGCTCAGGTAGAGGATGCGGCCCACCCCGGCCTCGGAAGCGGCCTCGGCCATGTTGGTGGCGGCCAGGCGGTCGGCCTGGGCGAAATCACCGCCCGCGCCCATGGAATGCACCAGGTAGAAGGCGGCGGTGCAGCCGCGCATGGCCGCCGCCAGGCTGGCCTTGTCCGTGACATCGGCGGGCAGGATGCGCAAATTCGGGTGGCTGCCCCAGGGCCGGGCCGCCAGCTTGCGCGGGCTGCGCACCGCAGCAACGACCACGTACCCGCGCGCGAGCAACAGCGGCACCAGCCGCCCGCCCACATAGCCGGTGGCCCCGGCGACGAACACGACGTTCTGGTCCACCCCTACTCCTTGGGCTTCCAGCCCAGGCGCTTCAGGCAGTCGGCCAGGGCCGCCTCGCGGGCGTCGCCCGTCGGCTGCGGGCCGATCTTGTCCTCGCAAAACTTGCTGTCCTCCACAAAGAGCTTGTCCTCCTTGCGCGGATTGGGCTCCCTGGGGTGGGTCCAGGCCTTGGACTTGGGCAGGCAGCCACCCAGCATCCCTGCTGCGAGGGCAGCCAGAACGAGGCGGGTGAGGATGGGGTTCAGACGCATGGTTCCTCCGGAATTTCAGGCCCTACGCACAGGGCCAAAGTTCAGGGCAAAACGAGTTCGGCGGCGGCCACGCCGCGCCCGCCGGGAAAATAGTCGTTCTGGATGTCGATGTTCAGCAGCACGTCGGACATTGGGCCGCTCCGCAGGGAGAGTCGCGGCCGCTTGGGGCGCGCGCTGACGCACCCTAGCAGAGTTCGCCCGGTCCGCCAATCACCGCGTTCCGGCGCGCTTGAAGCCAGCGCCGGGGGCCTGCCCTGAGCGCGCAGTGCTGCGGCCCGGACCCGCAGCGCCCCTGGCGGCGACGCATTGCGCCCCGGCCGCCGACACTGTATACGAAAGCCGGGATGCGGACGTCAGGACAGAATGTGCCGGTAGAAGACGCGCTCGTAGGCCTCGCAGAGGCGGCGCGCCAGGCCCTCGGTCAGTCCGGCCTGTTGCAGGCGGCAATAGATGTGCAGGGGATTGAGCAGATGTTGCAGGCGCTGACGCATGGTTTTCATGGTGCCCCCCTCCTGGTTGGGGGTCGTCTTCTGCCCCGGACTGAGCAAGAGCCATGCCCGTTTTGAAAAGCGGAACAAATCCGCCAGGGGCGTTTTCCGGGCCAGAAGCAGACCGACGGAATCATGCCGCCACGGCCTTTGACGGGAACGCGCCGAGCGTCGCCCAGGCCTTCAGCGACGCTGGTTTGCGGCCGCCCTGGAGCCTGGCCGCGCCGTCCTGCGTGCTGCCTGCGGATGTGGGCACAAATTGCACAGCCCTGGCCCGGCATTTTCCGGAAATCGGCCTGGCCTTCTTCGAGACCGAGGCCTGCCTGGCCTACGACGAGACGGACCTGCCGCCCGGCCTGGGCCAGCTGCCGGTGCGCTGGCACCTGCACCTGCCCCTTGACCTGCCCTGGAGCCTGGGGCCTTCGGCCGTGGCCAAAACCATCCTGGCCCTGGCGGAAAAGGTTGCAGGACTTGCGCCCTGGGCCTATGTTCTGCATCCGCCGGTTGAGCCGGAGCAGCTTCGCTGTTTGACCCTGGCCCTGCCCGAAGGGGGCCTGCGGCCGGAGTCGCTCTTGGTGGAGAATATCCAGGGCCGCGACCTGGAGCGCCTGTGGCCGGTGGTGCGCGAGCTGGGACTGGGCGTGTGCCTGGACCTGGGGCACATGCTGGAGCACGGCCAGCAGGACTTTCTGGACCTGCCGGGGCTGTGGGCGCAGACGCGCATGCTGCACCTGAACGCTCCGGACCCGGCCAGACCGGGCCGCCATGCGGCCCTCGGCGCCCTGGACGCCTCCGGCCGCGCGCTGCTGGGCCGGATGCTGGCGGGCTTCGCCCCGGGGGGCGCCGTGGTGCTGGAGCTGTTCAGCCCGCAGGAACTGTTCGATTCGCTCCGCTTCGTTTCCGGCTTCTGGGCGGACATGAACGGACACTAAGGAGGGGAGAACGTGATCACCTTTGTCATCGGCGGCAACAAGTCCGGCAAGTCGGACTTCGCCATGGGCCTGCTGGAGCGTGAGGCCGGGCCAAAGCTGTTTCTGGCCACGGGCCAGGCCAAGGATCTGTCCTTCCGCACCCAGATCGCCCGGCACCGCGACCGCCGCGACCCGACCCTGCCCGTGGTGGAGGTGGGCTGGGACTTGCCACCCGCCCTGCTGGAGGCTAGGAAGGATTATGCTGCGGTGCTCGTGGACAGCCTGGATTTCTGGCTGTACCTGTGCATCCAGGAGCAGCGCGAGGCCGACCTGACGCAGGCCCTGCTGGACATCCTGAAGGTCTGGAAAGGCCCGGACCTCATCCTGGTGTCCTGCGAGATCGGCTTCGCGCCCCTGCCAGCCTCCTGCGAGGCCAGAACGTTTCTGAAAAAGCTCGGTCGGCTGAACCAGGCCGTGGCTGGCCTGGCCCACGAGGCGCACCTTGTGGTGGCGGGCCTGCCGCTGGTGCTGAAAAAGGCGGAACATGGCGATCCCCAAACTGATTGACGAGAAGGTCCAGACCCTGCTCGCGCTCCTGCACAAGGACGAGCGCTGGCTCATCGTCATCAACGCCGACCCGGACTCCATGGGCGCGGCCCTGGCCCTCAAGGCCATCCTCTCGCGCAAGGTCCGCGACATCGGCATCGGCCACGTCAACGAGGTCAAACGCCCGGACAACCTGGCCATGATCCGCTACCTGCGCGTGCCCACGCGGCGGCTCATCCCAAACCTGATCGCCCAGTACGACCGCTTCGCCCTGGTGGACTCCCAGCCGCAGCACCACCCGGAACTGGAGAAGCTCACCTATTCCGTGGTCATCGACCACCACCCGCTCAGCGCGGACAAGCCCGTGCACGCGCCCCTGACCGACATCCGGCCCAAATACGGGGCCACCTGCACCATGCTCACGGAATACCTGCAGCGCCTCCAGATCCGCCCGCCCAAGCTCCTGGCCACGGCCCTGCTGTACGGCATCAAGGCCGACACCCAGAGCTTCCAGCGCAAGTTCATCGATGCCGACATCAACGCCTTCAAGCATCTTTCCAAATACGCCGACCACGCCCTCATCACCCGCATCGTGCGCAGCGAGTACCACCTGGAGTGGATGCGCTACTTCTCGCGCGCGTTCTACAACCTGCGGCGCATCGGCACCGGCCTCACGGCGCACCTGGGCAAGGTGCAGAGCCCGGACATCCTGGTGGTGGTGGCCGACTTCTTCATGCGCGTGCACTCCATCTCCTGGGACGCCGTCAGCGGCGTCTGCGGCGACACCCTGGTGGTCATCTTCCGGGGCGACGGCATCCGCAAGGACATGGGCAAGTTCGCGGCCACGCTCTTTGCCGAGCTGGGCTCCGCTGGCGGGCACAAGGGCGCGGCCAGGGCCGAGGTGCCCATGTGCGCCCTGGACGGCAAGGACCCGGAGATCTTCGTGCTCAAAAAGCTCTCGCGCGGGAAGACCGCCACCGTCCAGCGGATTTAGGCCCATGTCCCTCAAGACCCGCCTGAACCTCGGCGACCGGGAACCGCTCTTCCTCGTCGACGGCACCAGCTTCCTGTACCGGGGCTTCTACGCCTTTCCGGACCTGAAGCGCTCCGACGGCATGGCCACGGGCGCCATCTTTATTGTGCTGCGCATCCTCTTGCGCATCCTGCGGGACGAACGGCCCAGGCACCTGGGCTTCTTCATGGACGGCAAGGGACCGACCTTCCGCAACGCCCTGTTCGAGCCCTACAAGGCCCAGCGCCCCAAGATGCCCGAGGACCTGGCCGCGCAGATCGAGCCCCTGCGCGAGGCCATCCGCCTGCTCGGCCTGTCGCTGACCATCAGCGACGGGGTGGAGGCCGACGACTGCATCGCCTCCCTGGCCGCCGCGCACCACGCCGAGCGCCCGGTGGTCATCGTGGCCTCGGACAAGGACCTCAAGCAGTGCCTGACCGACAGCGTGTATCTCTGGGACCCGGCGGGCAAGAACGAGAAGGTCACCAGCCAGGCCGACTTCGTGGCCGAGAACGGCATCCAGCCCGCCCAGTGGCCGGACTTGCAGGCCCTCATGGGCGACAGTTCGGACAACATCCCCGGCCTGCCCGGCGTGGGGCCCAAGACCGCGCTCAATATCCTGCACGAGTTCCCCACCCTGGAGGCCGTGCGCGACGCCTTTCTTGAAGGCGGGGACAAGCTGCCCGAGAGCTTCCGCAAGAAGCTTGCGGGCCATGTGGACGACATCTTCCTGTACCGCGAGCTGACCCGGCTCAAGGTGGACTGCTGCCCGGACCTGGACCTGCACACCCTGGCCGTGCGCCCGCCGGACGCCGTGCGCCTGGCCGAGTTCCTGCGCGCCTACGAGTTCAAGAGCCTGCTGCGCGAGATCCCCGCGCCGCCGCCGCCCACCACCAGCGCCGAAACAGCCGTGGCCGCCTATTCCGGCCCGCCGCCCTGGGAGGACGGGGCCTTCCATGTGGGTCCTGCCGCGCCTGTGGCTGCACCTCCTGCCGCGCCTTTTGTCCCCACAGCCCCCGCTGCCACCCCGCCCGTGGCTGCGGCAAGCCCGCCCGTGACCGCCGCGAAGCGGCCGCCGCAGGCCCCCAGGGCCACCCAGTTTTCGCTGTTCGGACCAGGCCCAGCCGCCCCCGCTCCCCTCGGCGCTGCGGCCGCGCCCCAGGCCGAGGGCGACCTGCCGGTGCGCACCGTGGCCGACCCCGTTGCCCTGCCCCTGGTGGCCGGACGCAGCGTGGGTCTTGTGCCCCCGGATATGCCGGGCGGAGCCTTCCGGCTGGCCCTCAGCGGGGACAACGGGGACACGGGCGAGGTCGGCGAGATCGCCTACACCGGGCCGGAACAGGCCCTGGCCGCGCACCTGGCCAAGGCCGCGCGCATCGCTACGCCGAGTTTGCAGGAGCTGCTGCGCCGCGATCCGGCCTGGGGCCAGCCGCCCCTGGCCATCTGGTTCGACCTGGGCCTGGCCGCCTACCTGCTGCGCCCAGAGGACCGCAACTATTCCTTCGAGCGCCTGCGCCTGTCGCTCTACGCCGCACAGGACATGGGGCAGGATCTGGGCCAGGGTCTGGACGACACGCCCCTGCCAGACTCCGAGACAGCCGCGCCCCCGGACGAGCCTGCGCCGCATCCCCAGGCCCAGGCCCTGGCCGCCCTGGCCCTGATGCGCTCCCTGGAGCGGCGCATCGCCAGGGCCGGGCTGGCGGACCTGCTGCGCGAGGTGGAGCTGCCGCTGGTGCCTGTGCTGGCGGACATGGAGCGCTGGGGCGTGCGCATCGACTTCGCGGCCTTTGCACACTTCCTGGCCGAGGTCAGCGGGCAGATCGAGCACCACGGCGCGCGCATCCAGGAGCTGGCGGGCGCGCCCATCAACGTGCGCTCCAGCCAGCAGCTCGCGCAGGTGCTCTTCAAGCAGCTGGGCCTCAAGCCCGCCGGAAAAACCCCTGGCGGGGCGCTTTCCACGGGCAGCGACGCCCTCGAACGCTTGTCCGGCCAGCACCCGATCATCGAGGAGATCCTGGCCTTCCGCGTGGCCGAAAAGCTGCGCTCCACGTACCTGGAGCCCCTGCCGCGCCTGGCCGACGCGCAAGCGCGCCTGCACACGCGCTTCAACCAGCTGGCCACGGCCACGGGGCGGCTCTCCAGCTCCGGCCCGAACCTCCAGAACATCCCCATCCGCGGGCCGCAGGGCGCGCGCATGCGGGCCTGCTTCATCGCCGCGCCGGGCCACCTGCTGGTGGGCGCGGACTATTCGCAGGTGGAGCTGCGCGTGCTGGCCCATTTTTCCCAGGACCCGGCCCTGCTGGACGCCTTCCAGAAGGACGAGGACATCCACAGCCGCACGGCGGCCCTGCTCTTCGACACCCCGGCCGCGGAGATCACCCCGGACCAGCGGCGCGGGGCCAAGACCATCAACTTCGGACTCATCTACGGCATGGGGCCGCAGAAGCTGGCGCGCGAGCTGTCCATCAGCGTGAACCAGGCCAAGGAGTTCATCGCCCGCTACTTCGAGAAGCTCGGCACCTTGAAGGCCTTCTACGAGACGCTCATCGAGGACGCGCTGCTGCGCGGCTTTGTGACCACCCTGGCCGGACGGCGCAGGCTTCTGCCCGAACTGCACTCGCGCAACCAGCAGGCCTCGGCCCAGGCCCGCAGGCAGGCCGTGAACACCGTGATCCAGGGCAGCGCCGCGGACATCATCAAGCTGGCCATGCTGCGCGTGCACGCGGACCAGCGCCTGGCGGCCCTGGACGCCCGCTTCATCCTCCAGGTCCACGACGAACTGCTGCTGGAAGCCCCGGAGGCCGCAGCAGCAGAGGCCGCCGAGATCTTGCGCGGCCTGATGCAGAACGTGACCGCCTTGCGCGTGCCCCTCAAGGTGGACCTGGGCCTGGGCCGGACCTGGGCTGAAGCGCACTGACGCGTTCCCGTCCAAAGCGCACTGACGTGCGCAGGAGCAAACCCGATGCGCCCACAGAAACCCCTTTCCGCCCACGCGCATCTGCGCTAGGGAGGGGGCCATGCAAACTCCGCACACCGCCATCCTCCTCGCGGCCTTCGGCTCACGCCTGCCGGACGCCTCGGGAGCCCTGGAGCGCATGCGCGAGCGCACGAGCGCCCTGTACCCGGACTTCCGCGTGGAGACGGCCCTGACCTCGGGCGCCGTGCGCCGCCACAAGGGCCTCTTAAGCCGCCACGGGCGCTCGCCCGAGGACATTTTGCTGGCCCTGCGCCAGGATGGCGTGCGCCGCCTGGCCGTGCAGTCCCTGCACGTCATCCCGGGCGACGAGTACCGCAGCCTGGAGCGCCTGGTGGACTCCCTGCGCGGCGGCGGTTTCGAGCAGATCGAGCTGGGCCGCCCGCTTTTGGGCAACCGCGAGGACATCCGCCGCGTGGCCCGGACCATCCTCACCGTGCTGCCCAAGGACCGCGCGCCGGGCGAGGCCGTGCTGCTCATGGGCCACGGCACGCGCGGCAAGGCCAACGGCGTGTACCTGGACCTGGCCAACGAGCTGCGCGCCCTGGACCCGCTGGTGCTCATCGGCGCGCTGGAGGCCGAGCCGGGCCTTTCGACCAAGGTGAACGAGCTGCGCGAGCTGGGCGCGGCCAGGGTCCACCTCATGCCCCTGCTCTTCGCGCGCGGTGTCCACGCTCTCCGCGACATGGCGGGCGACATGGCCGGTGCGGGCAAGAACTCCTGGCAGGCCGGGCTGACCAGGGCTGGCTTCGCCTGCGCGTCCCACGTCAAGGGCGCGGGCGAGCACGAGGCCCTGGCCGAGATCTGGCTGGACCATCTGCGCGAGGCCGTGGCCCGGCTCAGCGCCCCAAGGCCCGGTGCCGGCGGCTGAATCTCGGCCCGCCCCCTCGACGAAAGCCCAGTGATGTGGCATGGAGCCGGACAGAACATGCCGGACGCACGAACGGAAACGGAACAAGGAGCGGACATGAGCGAGGAAATCAAGGTGCTCGTGGTGGACGACGAAGAGCGCTTCCGCAACACCCTGGGCAAGCTCCTGACCTCCCACGGCATAACCGTGACCACCACCGACAGCGGGGCTGCGGCCCTGGACATCCTGCGCAGCGAGCCCCACGACATCGTGCTGCTGGACGTGAAGATGCCGGGCATGAGCGGCCAGCAGACCCTGCCGGAGATCAAGAAGATCGACCCGGACATCGAGGTCATCATCCTGACCGGCCACGCCTCGGTGGACATCGCCGCCGAGATGATGACCCACGGCGGCTCGGACTACCTGCTCAAGCCCTACCCCATGGACGAACTCCTGGGCATCATCCACATCGCCTATGACCGCCGCAAGACGGCCAAGGGCCTGTAGGACCGCCGTATGCGCATCATCCGCGTCCGCCACAGAGACCAGGCCTTCTATGCCGCCATCGTCAGCCCGGAGAGCGTGCGGCCGCTGAACCGCGAAACCGGCACGCCCGAGGAGATCCCCCTGGCCGAGGTGGAGCTGCTTCCCCTGGTGCGCCCCGGCAAGATCGTCTGCGTAGGCCTGAACTACCACGACCACGCCCGGGAGATGGGCCAGCCCGTGCCCGAGGAGCCCATCCTGTTCCTCAAGCCGCCCTCCTCGGTCATCGGCGCGGGCGACGCCATCGTGCTGCCGGCCTGCTCCGAGCGGGTGGACTACGAGGCCGAGCTGGCCGTGGTCATGGGCCGCAGCGCGCGCTTCATAACCGAGGCCGACGCCCCCCGGCACATCTTCGGCTTCACCTGCGCCAACGACGTCACCGCCCGCGACCTGCAGAAGAAGGACGGCCAGTGGACGCGCGCCAAGGGCTTCGACACCTTCTGCCCGGTGGGGCCGTGGGTCGAAACCGACCCCGGCGACCTGCGCTCCTTGAGCCTGCGCGCGGTGGTCAACGGCGTGGTGCGCCAGGAGGGCAGCACGGCCAACATGATCTTCCCGCCGCACCAGCTGGTGAGCTTCATCTCCCGCGTCATGACCCTGAACCCCGGCGACGTGATCCTGACCGGCACCCCGGCGGGCATCGGCCCCCTTCAGGCCGGGGACGAGGTCAGCGTGGAGATCGACCGCGTGGGCTTTTTGCTCAACCCCGTCCTCAGCGAAGGCCCAAACGGCCCCTCCGCCATGCAGTAGCCCCCTGGCGGGGCTAATTTTCCCCTTGCCAAGCGCCGCTGCCCGGCGTAAAAGCACACGTTTCACAATTCGCACGCCCTGGCCATATACTGGGTGCCTCGGACGGTCCGAGGATTTACCAAGCGCCAGGGCGGAGGAAAAACCCAGGAGGATTTATGGCTTACGTCACCATGAAGCAGATGCTGGAGACCGGCGTCCACTTCGGGCACCAGACCCGTCGCTGGAATCCCAAGATGCGCACCTTTATTTTCGGCGCGCGCAACGGCATCCACATCATCGACCTGCAGCAGACCGTGAAGCTGTTCCAGAAGGCCCACGACTTCATCGTGGAGTCCGTGTCTTCCGGCGGCAAGATCCTGTTCATCGGCACCAAGCGCCAGGCCCAGGAGGCCATCAAGGCCGAGGTGGAGCGCTGCGGCATGCATTTCGTGACTCAGCGCTGGATGGGCGGCACCCTCACCAACTTCCAGACCATCAAGAAGAGCATCGACCGCCTGAAGACCCTGGAGACCATGTTCGCCGACGGCACCATCAACAAGTTCCCCAAGAAGGAAATCGTGCAGATGGGCCGCGAGGTGGTCAAGCTGAACGACGCCCTGGGCGGCATCAAGGACATGACCGAAGCCCCCAAGGCGGCCTTCATCATCGACCCCAACCGCGAGCACATCGCCGTGAAGGAATGCCGCAAGCTGGGCATCCCCGTGGTGGCCGTGGTCGACACCAACTGCGATCCGGACCTGATCGACTTTGTCATCCCCGGCAACGATGACGCCATCCGCGCCATCAAGCTGTTCGCCACGCACATCGCCGACGCCTGCCTCGAAGGCGCTGCGGCCCTGAAGGACAACGCCCCCGGCGGCGCCAAGAACGCCCCGGCCAAGGACACCGAAATCGACGCGGCCGCCGAGAAAGCCGCCGCCGAAGAGGAGTAGATCATGGCTGAAATCAGCGCCAATGCGGTGAAAATCCTGCGCGAGAAGACCGGCGTAGGCATGATGGATTGCAAGAAGGCCCTTGTGGAGTGCGGCGGCAACGAGGAAAAGGCCATCGCCTACCTGCGCGAGAAGGGCCTGGCCAAGGCCGCCAAGAAGGCCGGCCGCGCCACCAGCCAGGGCATCATCGGCTCCTACATCCACAACAACGGCAAGATCGGCGTCATGGTCGAGCTCAAATGCGAGACCGACTTCGTGGCCAAGAGCGACAAGTTCAAGGAGTTCGCCAAGGACCTGGCCATGCAGATCGCCGCGGCCTCCCCGATATGCGTGAGCCCCGACCAGGTACCCCAGAACCTGCTGGCCGCCGAGCGCGAGATCTTCAAGAACCAGGCCATGGAAGAGGGCAAGCCCGAAGCCATCGCCGAGAAGATCGTGGAAGGCCGCGTGAAGAAGTACTACGCCGAGGTCTGCCTGCTGGAGCAGCCCTTCATCAAGGACGACAAGAAGAAGATTCAGGACCTCCTGAACGAGCTCATCGGCGTGCTGGGCGAGAACATGCAAATCGGGCGCTTTACGCGCATGGTCCTGGGCGAAGGCGCCGAGGCCGAAGCAACCGAGGAATAGGAAATCGGGAACGGGCCGCAAGGCCCGTTTCTTTTGCCAGCGCCGCGGCCCAAGGCCAGGAAGAACCCGCAAACGCCAGGAGAGGACATGGACAGGCTGCGCTACTCACGGATACTCCTCAAGCTCAGCGGCGAGGCCCTGGCCGGGGAGCAGAAGTTCGGCATCGAGCCCAAGGCCAGCGGCATCTTCTGCGGCGAGATCGCGGACATCGCCAGCCTGGGCGTGCAGGTGGCCCTGGTCATCGGCGGGGGCAACATCTTCCGGGGCATGGCCGCCAGCGAGCAGGGCATGGACCGCGCCAATGCCGACTACATGGGCATGCTGGCCACGGTGATGAACGCCCTGGCCGTGCAGGACGCGCTTGAGAAGCTCGGCTGCGACACCCGGGTCATGACCGCCATCTCCATGAAGGAGGTGGCCGAGCCGTACATCCGCCGCCGGGCCGTGCGGCACCTGGAAAAGGGCCGGGTGGTCATCTGCGCCGCCGGCACGGGCAACCCCTACTTCACCACAGACACCGCCGCCGCCCTGCGCGCCATGGAGCTCAAGTGCGAGGCCATTTTGAAGGCCACCAAGGTGGACGGCGTGTACGACAAGGACCCCCGGAAGTTCCCGGACGCCGTGCGCTACGAGTCCGTGACCTACCTGGAGACCCTGGAGAAGCGCCTGGGCGTCATGGACGCCACGGCCATCTCGCTGGCGCGCGACAACCGCCTGCCCATCATCGTCTTCAACCTGTTCGAGCAGGGCAACATCCGCCGGGTCATCCAGGGCGAAACAGTCGGAACCATCGTCGAGGGAGGGAACTGATATGCATGCTGTGATCGAAGACGGGAAAAAGCGCATGAGCGGGGCTCTCTCGAGCCTGGCCAAGGAATTCGCGCGGCTGCGCACGGGCCGGGCCTCGGTGTCCTTGATCGAGCCCATCATGGCCGACTACTACGGCACGCCCACGGCCATCAGCCAGATCGCCTCGCTCTCCGTGCCCGACGCCCGCACCATCACCATCCAGCCCTGGGACAAGGCGGCCTTTGGCGCCGTGGAAAAGGCCATCCTCAAGAGCGACCTGGGCCTGAACCCGGTCAATGACGGCAAGCTCATCCGCATCAGCATCCCGCCCCTGACCGAGGACCGCCGCAAGGACCTGGTGAAGGTGGCCAAGAAGTTCAACGAGGAAGCCAAGGTCGCCGTGCGCAACGTCCGCCGCGACCTGAACGAGATCCTGAAGAAGCTCCAGAAGGACAAGAACATCACCGAGGACGAGCAGCGCAAGCTCACCGAGGACGTGCAGAAGCTCACCGACGACACCATCAAGAAGTGCGACGAGACCTTCGCGGCCAAGGAAAAGGAAATTCTGGAGCTGTAGCCGCATGCCCGAATCCACTGGCGTGCCCGCGCACGTCGCCATCATCATGGACGGCAATGGCCGCTGGGCCACCAGCCGGAACCTGCCGCGCAGCGAGGGCCACCGCGCCGGCACCCGCACGGCCAAGGCCGTCGTCACCCGCTGCCGCGAGCTGGGCGTGCGCCACCTCACCCTGTACACCTTCTCGCGCGAGAACTGGTCCAGGCCCAAGGACGAGGTGGCCCTGCTCTTCGACCTGCTCGTGGACTACATGAAGGGCGAGCTCCAGAACCTGCTGGACCAGGACATCCGCCTGAAGGTGCTGGGGGAGATGGACGGCCTGCCCTTCATGGTCCGGCAGGCGCTCAGCCACGTCATGCAGAAGACCGCGGGCTGCCGGACCATGACCCTGAACCTGGCCCTCAACTACTCCGGCCGGGAGGAGATCCTGCGCGCAGCCCGCGCCCTGGCGGCCAGGGGCCTCACGGCCGCAGCCATCAGCGAGGAGGCCTTTGCTGCGGAGCTGTACACCGCAGGCCAGCCCGACCCGGACCTGATCATCCGCACCAGCGGGGAGCTCCGGCTGTCCAACTACCTGCTCTTCCAGGCCGCCTACTCCGAGTTCTACTTCACCGAGACCCTCTGGCCGGACTTCGGGCCCGAGGAGCTGGAGCGCGCCCTGGCCGACTTTCAGAGCCGCCAGCGGCGCTTCGGCAAAACCGCCCAGCAGCTGGAAGCCGACACCTAAGCCGCGCCAAACCCGGCGGAGGTCCATGTGACGCACCGCAGCCACCCCTGCCCCGTGCCGCTCCCCGCCTGGGGCCTGGCCTGCTGCCTGCTGCTCTGCGCGGCCCCGGCCAGCGCGAGCCCCCGCGCCGACGCCAGCCCGCCCCTCGTCTTCGAAGCCAATGTGGCCGTGCCCATGCGCGACGGCATCCTGCTGCGCGCAGACATCTGGCGGCCCGCCGGTGGCGGCCCGTTCCCGGCGCTGGTCTGCCGCACGCCCTACGGCAAGAGCTCGGATCCTGACGAGCTGCGCTTCGCCCGGAGCGCCGTGGCGCGCGGCTATGCCGTGCTCATCCAGGACGTGCGCGGCCGCTTCGCCTCCGGCGGCGAGTTCGTCCCGCACGTCAGCGAGGGCCGCGACGGCTTTGACACCATCGAGTGGGCCGCGCGCCAAAGCTGGTGCGACGGCCGCGTGGGCACCTTCGGCCTGTCCTACCCCGCCACGGCCCAGTGGTTCGCGGCCCTGGAACAGCCCCCGCACCTCCTGGCCATGGCCCCGGCCATGAGCTTCTCCAGCCTGCGCGAAGGCATCTACCCCGGCGGCGTCTTTGACCTGGACTGGGCGCGCTGGGCCCTGGTGGCCATGGCCCCGGACACGCGGGCGCGCAAGGGCCTGCCCGGCCCCAAGACAGGGCGCGCGGCCTGGGCCGACTGGAAGCGGCGCGGCCCCACCGAGATCCAGGCCCACCTGCCCCTGCTCACCCTGCCCGACCTGGACCCTGCGGTGTCCTTCTACGCCGAGTGGCTGCGCCACCCGCCGGACGACCCCTGGTGGGACTACGGCGACTTCGCGGGCCGCTACGGCCAGGTCACAGCGGCGGTGCTCAACCTCTCGGGCTGGCACGACGATTCCTTCGGCGTGCAGGGGGCCATCGCCAACCACCTGGGCCTGCTGGCGGCGCGGAAAGGCCAGGCCTCCACGCGTGGGAACCAGACCGACCCGCGCTCCCTGCTCGTGCTCGGCCCCTGGTCCCACGGCATCAACGCCATCACCGGCGATGTGGACTACGGCACCCGCGAGTTCGGCCCCCAGGCCCACCTGGACTACGACGGGCTGGTGCTCGACTTCATGGACCGCCATGTGCGCGGCCTGGACAACCGCCTGGCCCAGGCCAAACCCGTGCGCTATTTCATCATGGGCGCAAACCAGTGGCGCGAGGACGACGCCTGGCCGCCCAGGGGCACACAGCCCTACGCCATCCACCTCGGCCCCCGGCGCGAGGGCCGCGCCCCCAGCCGCCTGAGCCACGCCGCCCCGGCCCCTGGCCCCTCGTCCAGCACCTTTACGGCCGACCCGGCCAACCCGGTGCGCGAGATCCCCGGCTCAGACCTGGGGCCGATGGACCAGCGCAGCCTGACCCAGCACAACGACCTGCTGCTCTTCGAGACCCGGCCGCTGAAGCGGGACATGACCGTGGCCGGGCACATCCGCGCGGAGATCTACCTGTCCGCCGACGCCCCGGACCTGGACCTGTACGTCAAGCTGCTGGACGTGACTGCGGACGGCACGGCTTACAACCTCATGGACGCCGGGGCCGAAGTGCGGCGCATGAGCCTGCGCGATATCCTGCACGACGGGCTGCACGACAGCCAGCACGACGGCTCGCGCCAAGGCCGCCAGAAGAGCCTGCTTGAGCCGGGCCGGGTGTACCGCCTGGACCTGGACACCCTGCTCACGGCCAACACCTTCCACAAGGGCGACCGCATCCGCGTGGTGCTCTGCGCCAGCTGGTTTCCCGGCATGTCGCGCAACCTCCAGACCGGGGCCAGCGAGGCCGTGTCCGCAACCACGCGCCAGGCCCGCGTCACCGTGCACCACGACGCCGCCCACCCCAGCCGGCTCATCCTGCCGGTGCTGCCCTAGGCCCTGGCCGCGCGCCTGGCTGGTCTCGGCGGGTCTTGCCTTCCGCGCCGATCCATGTTTGCTTGAAAAAAACACCGGAGGCTCTATGCGCCGCATCCTGTTTGCATTGGTCCTGAGCTTCAGTCTCGTTGCCCCGTCCCTGGCCGCAGTGGCCCAAGCGCCCAGGGACGTCCCCCGCCTGGAGGACGTGCTCACCTACATCGACCTGTTCGGCTACCGCGAGATGATGGAGCTCTCCGTGGACCGCCAGCTGTCCGCCATCGTGGAGTACGCCCGCGCCCAGCGCGGAGAGCTGCCGCCGCAGTCCCTGGCCATCATCCAGCAGGAGCTGCGCCGCGAGCTGAAGGCAGCCACGGAACGCTCCCTGCGCGACATGGCCAAGGTCTTCCAGAACCACCTGAGCCAGGCCGACGTGGCCTACCTCATCACTGTGGGCCGCGACCCGCGCATGCAGAAGGTGGTGCGGCTGCAACCCAAGCTGGCCGTGGAGCTGGAGAAGGTCGGCGAGGGCCTGGCCGAGGACGTGTACCGCCGGGCCGCGCCCAGGATCGAGGAGCGGCTGACGAAGCTGGAGGGCGGGGAGAAGACCTGAGGCGCGGGAATTACTGCCCTGCCGCCGCAACGCGCTTCCGCAGCGCGGCCGGGATGCCCTTTTCGCAGGGCACGCCGGTCTGACACAGGCCGCAAGCATTGACCTTGCAGCCCAGGAGGTTGGCCTCCACGTAGGGCGAGGTGACGCTGCGGATATAGGCCTTGCACTTTACCTTGTCGTGGCCTGCGGGCGAAAGCGCCCCGGCCGGGCAACGCTTGACGCAGGCCCCGCAGCGGCCCGTGGCGAAGAACAGGCACCAGTCGCGGTGCCCCTTGTAGGGCCGCGGGGTGGCTGGCCAGTCGGCCTGGGCCACGATGGAGCCCACGCGGATGGACTTGCCCACACGCGTGATGAGCCCGTCGCACAGGCCGAAGGTGCCGAGCCCTGCGGCGTGGGCCGCGTGCCGCTCGGACCAGGTGGAGGCGAAGACGTAGGGGCCGCCCTCCACACGGGCCCACTCCTTAAGCTGCACCGGCGCGCAGGCCGGGATGCCCGACGCACAAAGACGGGCGGCCACGTGGGCGCGCAGGGCGGCGTTGATCTCCTCCCCGAACTTACGCGTCAGCGCCCAGCGGCGGCTTGGCAGCTCCCTCTCGCGGCGGTGGTCCTGGCGCACCCGCGCCGTCTGCGGCAGAATCCAGGCCAGGACAACGAGGTCCGCGGCCGTGGCGGCCGTTGCTGGGAAGGCCAGGCAAAAGGCCTCCAGCGGGGTCCAGTGGTGCGGGTCCACGTGCTCGCGGTACGATTCGAAAATGGGATCATCGCCGCGCGCAAAGCCCACCAGCGGGGCATCCCAGGCGCGCTCATTGCTGCCCGGCTCAATGCGGTTGTGCGCCGGTTCGTCCAGATAGCTGCGCACCAGCGCCTCGGCGGAGCGCTGATCAGGAGAGGGGGTGCTGCACGTCATGCGGCCTCCTGCAAGAAGGACGGCGTTTCCCTTCACTGCCCAGGCCGCCAGGTCACGGCAGCCCGAGGGCTACAGAAACCCCGCCTCCTGAAAGCTGAAATGGCTGCCCTCGCAGACCACCAGGTGGTCCAGCACCCGCAGGCCCAGCTCCTCTGCCGAGCGCTTGATGCGCCGGGTCAGCTCCAGGTCCGCCTGGGAGGGCTTGGGGTCGCCGCCAGGATGGTTGTGGGCCAGGATCACGCCCGAGGCCGAGTGCTTGAGGGCCAGGGCCAGCACCTCGCGCGGGTACACCGTGGTCTGGTCCACCGTGCCCCGGCCCACGCGCTCCCAGGCCATGAGCCGGTTCTTGTTGTCCACCAGGGCCACCCAGAACTCCTCCACCGGCAGATGCCCGATGCGCGCCCGGGCGGCCTCGGCCACCAGCTCCGGCCCGGAGAAGACCTGCTTTTCCCGCACCGAGGCCTCGCCCAAACGGGCGAAGACCTCGCGCAAGAGCGCCCAGTGCCCGGCCAGGGCCTCGCCAAAGCCCTTGACCGCGCACAAGGCCTCGGGCGCGGCCTGGATGACCTCGCGCAGGGAGCCGAAGCGGGCCACCAGCTCCTTGGCCAGGGGCTTGGTGTCGCGCCGGGGCAGCACCTGCCCCAGCAGCAGCTCCAGCAGCTCGTAGTCGGCCAGGGCCTTGGGCTCGGCCAAAAGCTTCTCGCGCTGGCGCTGGCGGTGCCCCAGGTAGTGCGGCGGGGCGCTCTCGGCGGCCTTGAGCGCAGTGGCCGCGGGTTTCTTGGCCGGGCTCATGCGCGCCGCCCTTGAGCAGCACCCGGCCCAGAATCAGGCCCGCCGCCGCCCATCAGCACCGCCAGCTCGGCCACGTAGGACTCCAGGGCGTCGTCCGGACGCCTGGTGCCGCCGATGACCCCGAGGTTGGCGTCTAGGGTCAGCTCGATGATCCGCGCGATGCCAGCGCGGCCCAGGCGCTGGGCCAGCTTCATCATGGCGGGCTTGTCGCTCGGGCGCATGCGCACCTTGGCCGCCTCGCCCTGGCCCAGCATCCACAGCTGGCGCGCCTGCCAGGCCATGTAGCCCAAAAGCTGGAACAGGATCTTGTCGCCCGAGGGCCGCAGGTGGTCGTCCAGCACGCGCGCCCAGACCTCGCGCGCGGCCTGGGGGCTGCGTGCCGATTCGGACAGCGCATGCATGAAGTCGAAGAACTCCATGTCGCCGTGGGGGGCCACCAGGGCGGCCAGCTCCGCCGTGACCACGCGCCCGCCACGTCCATCAGCTGAGGCTGCGCCTGCGGCCAGCTCGATCTTGTCCAGCTCCAGCCCGGCGGCCAGGCCGTCGCGCGGCAGGGCGGCGGCGAGCGCCTTCCGCGCCGCAGGGTCCATGCTCAGGCCGCGCTCCGCGGCCCAGGCCTCAAGGAATTTCGGCATGGCGGCGTCGGTGAGGCCAGGGGACTGCCAGACCCATTTCTGCTGCTCGGCGGTGGACCACAGGGCGCGGCGGGGCAGGAAGTGCGGCACCGCAGGCTTGCCCTCCTTCCAGGCGCCCTCCAGGCAGAACACCGGCAGCACCGTGCTGGCCGTGTTCTTCAGCCCCTCGCCGATGCGGTCCCAGACCTCGGCCTTGAGGGCCTCGGCCCGGCGCAGCAAAAGCACCGTGGGCGTGGAAAAGAGATTCTGGGTGGTCAGCTCGCCCCAGTAGGCCGGGGGGAAGGGCTCGTCATCGCCCCAGAAGACCTTGCGGGCCACAGCCACGCCGGGGCCGCTGCCCAGGCCGCCACCGAGGTCGGCAGCCAGCTCCGCCGCCTGACGGCGGAGCAGCTCGGCGTCCGGGCAGACGAGGAAGCGGTAGCCGTGGCGGCCCGATGGTGGGTTGGCCGTGGGTCGGAGCATGGCGGGCCCCTAGTAGTTCTGGGTCATCAGGTCGGTCAGGCGGCGCACCGCCAGGTCCGTAATGCGCAGGTCCGCGCCATCGGAGTCGCCGGGGAAGAACGATTCGCTCTGGCTCACCTCTCCGGAGTCCCAGAGGACTGCGCCGTCGCCCGCGCGGTGCACCCGGAAGATCAGGGTGAGCCCGGTGCTGAGCTTCAGGGACTGGTCCTGCTGACCGGCCACGGAGGTCGAACGCGTGTATCTCTTGACGACCACAGTGAGCAGGGACGCGGCCTTGTCCTTGTCCGTCCAGCTGACGAACCTGCGGCGGGTGAACTCGTCACGGATCAGGGAGCGCAGGCGGGGCTCCAGCCAGGGCTCGATGGTGGGGTTCTCCACGCGCACCAGGGCCATGGTGCGGAAGGCCGGGTCCAGGCGCGAGGCCGTCTCCGCGTCGACCGCCTGGCCGGTGAAGGTGTAGCCGCAGCCGCCCAGGGCCAGAGTCGCGGCAAAAAGCAGGGCCAGGCCCAGATACCGCATCAACGCGCGCATACTCTCCCCCTTGCTTTTTGATCCTAGCCCGCCACCACGTTCACCAGCTTGCCCGGCACCACGATGAGTTTTTTGATGCTCTTGCCCTCCAGGTGCCGCAGCACGTTCTCGTGCGTCATGGCCACCTGGCGCACGGCCTCCTGGTCGGCACTGGCGGGCACCATGAGCCGCCCGCGCACCTTGCCGTTGACCTGCACCACCAGCTCGATCTCGTCCTGGGCCAGGGCCGACTCGTCATAGCCCGGCCAGGACAGGGTGGCCAGCTGCTCCCTGTGGCCCATGTGGCTCCAGAGCTCCTCGCACAGGTGCGGGGCCACGGGCGAAAGCAGGGTCAGCACCGTGGACAGGGCCGAGGACAGCACCGCCGCGCCCTGGGGCGAGCTCTTAAGCCCGTCCTTCAGGGTGTACATCTCGTTCACCAGCTCCATCAGCGCGGCGATGGCCGTGTTGAACTGGAACTTGTTCTCCATGGCCCGGGTGACCTTGCGCACCGAGTCGTGCTCCTTGCGGCGCAGATCCTTGGCCGCAGAGGACAGCTCGCCCGGCTCCCGCGTCAGCTCGGAAACCGGAACGCAGGGGCCCAGGGCCTTGAGCGCGCCCGCAGCGGCCAGCTCCTCGGCCAGACGCCAGACGCGGTTCAGGAAGCGGTACGCGCCCTCGATGCCCGCGTCGCTCCACTCCAGGTCCTTTTCCGGCGGCGAGGCGAACAGGATGAACAGGCGCGTGGCGTCGGCCCCGTAGCGCTCGATCATGGAGTTCGGGTCCACCACGTTGCCCTTGCTCTTGGACATCTTGGCCCCGTCCTTCAGCACCATGCCCTGGGTCAGCAGGTTCTGGAAGGGCTCGGAGAGCTCGGTGTAGCCGCAGTCGCGCAGGGCCTTGACGTAGAAGCGCGAGTACAAAAGGTGCAGGATGGCGTGCTCGATGCCGCCGATGTACTGGTCCACGGGCATCCAGTACTTCAGCGCCAGAGGGTCGAAGGGGCCGTCGTCCTTGCGGGCGCTGGTGTAGCGCATGAAGTACCAGCTGGACTCCATGAAGGTGTCCATGGTGTCGGTTTCGCGCTTGCCCGGGCCGCCGCACTTGGGGCAGGCGGTGTTGACGAAGGATTCCAGCATGGGCAGGGGCGAGCGGCCGTCGGCGCGGGCCTGGGCGTCCTCGGGCAGGCGCACGGGCAACTGGTCATCAGGCACGGGCACGATGCCGCAGGCGTCGCAATGGACCACCGGGATGGGCGCGCCCCAGAAGCGCTGGCGCGAGATGCCCCAGTCGCGCAGGCGGTAGTTCACCGTGGCCTGGGCCAGGTTGTTCTGGGCCAGGTGCTCGATGATGGCGCCCTTGGCGGACTGGTTGTCCTGGCCGTCGAACTGGCCGGAGTTCACCAGCACGCCGGGGTCCACGTAGGCTGCGGTCATGGTGGCGAGGTCGAGGGTTTCGCCTTTAGGTTGGATGACCACCTGCATGGGCAGGTCGTACTTCCTGGCAAACTCGAAGTCGCGCTGGTCGTGGGCGGGCACGGCCATGACCGCGCCGGTGCCGTAGCCCATGAGCACGAAATTGGCCACATGGATGGGCATGTCCTGGCCCGTGAGCGGATTCACGCAGTACGCGCCGGTGAACACGCCCTCCTTCTCCAGGTCATCGGCCCCGCGCCGGATGCGGTCCATGTTGGCCACGTCGCGGCAGAAGGCGCGCACCCTTTCAGCCTCGGGACGGCCTTTGATGAGCGTCTCCACCATGGGGTGCTCGGCGGCCAGGCTCATGAAGGTGGCCCCGCACAAGGTGTCGGGCCGGGTGGTGAAGACCTCGATGGTCTGGTCCAGACCCTTCACCTGGAAGCGCAGCTGGGCGCCCACGCTCTTGCCGATCCAGTTCTGCTGCATGGTGATGACGCGCTCGGGCCAGCTGCCGTCCAGCAGCTTCAAATCGTCGATGAGCTGCTCGGCATAGGCCGTGATCCTGAGGAACCACTGCTCCAGCTGCTTCTGCTCAACCTCGCCGTCGCAGCGCCAGCAGCGGCCCTCCTCCACCTGCTCGTTGGCCAGCACTGTCGTGCAGCCCTCGCACCAGTTCACAGGCGAGTTCTTGCGGTACACCAGCCCCTTTTCCAGGAGCTTGAGGAAAAACTGCTGCTCCCACTTGTAGTATTCCGGGCGGCAGGTGGCGATTTCGCGCCGCCAGTCGTAGGAGTAGCCCAGGCGCCGGAGCTGGGTGCGCATCTCCGCGATGTTGGCGTAGGTCCAGGCCGCCGGGTGGGTCTTGTTCTTGATGGCCGCGTTCTCGGCGGGCAGGCCGAAGGCGTCCCAGCCCATGGGGTGCAGCACGTTCATGCCGCGCATGCGCTTGTAGCGCGCCACCACGTCGCCGATGGAGTAGTTGCGCACATGGCCCATGTGGATCTTGCCCGAGGGGTAGGGGAACATCTCCAGCACGTAGTACTTGGGACGGGAGGGATCAACCTCCACCTCAAAGCAGCGGGACTCGTCCCAGTTCTTCTGCCACTTCTGCTCAACCTGCTGCGGATCGTATTTGCCGAAGCCCATGCGTGCTACTCCTGGAAAACAGGCGGCTACTTGGCCGCCCTGGTCTTCGTGTCCGTGGCTGTGCCCTGTTTCCCGTCGGTCTTCTTGTCCATTTTCTTCTCAATGCCGAAGCGGCCCTCGTCCACGGCCCGGGCCACGGCGTCCAGGATGCCGTTGACAAAGGAGCGCGAGCTCTCGTCGCCAAAGCCCTTGGCCAGCTCGATGGCCTCGTTGATGGCCACCTTGAGCGGGATGTCCGAGCGGTGCAGGATCTCGAAAAGCGAGAGCCTGAGGATGGCCAGCTCGACCTTGCCGATGCGCCCGATCTTCCAGTGGTCCGAGTGCTTGCCGATGACCTTGTCGATCTGGGCCAGGTTGTCGCACACGCCCTGCACAAGCTGCGAGGCAAAGCCCCGGGCGTCCTCCAGCTCGCATTCCAGAACCGCAGGGTTGCGGTCAAAGGCGCGGCGCACGTTGGTCTCGCCCTCCTGGGGGTCGAAGCCCAGGCCGAAGAGAACCTGAAAGGCCAGGGTGCGGCCCTGCCTGCGCGAGCCCTTGCTCTTGTCCATTGCTGCCACCAATAACTCCGGGCGCGCTAGAGCTGCGCGAGAACGCGGGCGGTCTCGAGCATGGCCATGGCGGCGTCGACGCCCTTGTTGCCGGCCTTGGAGCCAGCGCGTTCGATGGCCTGCTCCAGGTTGTCCGTGGTCAGCACGCCGAAGCCCAGCGGGATGGAGTGCTCCAGGCTGACCTGGGCCAGGCCCTTGGCGCACTCGTTGGCCACGAAGTCAAAGTGCGGGGTGGCGCCACGGATCACGGCACCCAGGCAGACCAGCCCATCAAACTTCTTGGAGGCCGCCAGGCGCTGGGCCACCAGGGGCATCTCAAAGGCGCCGGGGATGCGCACGATGGTCAGGTCCTCGCGGCTGGCGCCGTGCCGGACCAGGGCATCCACGGCCCCGCCCACCAGCTTGTCCACGATGAAATCGTTGAAGCGGCTGGCCAGGATGGCCACTTTCAGTCCCTTGGCGTCCAGGAGTCCTTCGACGGTCTTGATATGCGGCATGGTTGTCCTCCGTTCGGGAAGTGTCGTGCGTAGAGTCTGGGGCCGCGCTAGTTCTGGGCGTCGCCCAGGGTCAGCATGTGGCCCATCTTGTCCTTCTTGGTCTGCAGGTAGCGCTCGTTCAACGCGCAGGAGGCCATCTCAATGGGCACGCGCTCCACCACCTTCAGGCCGTAGCCCTCAAGCCCCACGATCTTCTTGGGGTTGTTGGTGATGAGCCGCATCTGCGACACGCCGAGCGAGACCAGGATCTGCGCGCCGGTGCCGTACTCGCGCAGGTCGGCCTTGAAGCCGAGCTTGGCGTTGGCCTCCACCGTGTCGTAGCCCTCGTCCTGCAGGTGGTAGGCCTTGATCTTGTTGCCCAGGCCGATGCCCCGGCCCTCCTGGCGCATATAGAGCACCACGCCAGCGCCCTCTTTCTCGATCATGCACATGGCCGCGGCCAGCTGGTCGCCGCAGTCGCAGCGCACGGAGCCGAACACGTCGCCGGTCAGGCACTCGCTGTGCACGCGCACGAGCACGGGCGTGTCCGGGCCGATGTCGCCCTTGAACAGGGCGATGTGGGTGCGGTGGTCGGCCTCGGAGGTGAAGGCCGCGGTCTTGAACTGGCCCCAGCGGGTGGGCAGCTCGGCCTCGGCGATCTTGGTCACGGCCTTGCCGCCGAACTTCATGCGGTGCTGGATGAGCCCGGCCACGGAGCAGATCTTGAGCCCGTGCTCGGCCGCGAAGACTTCCAGATCCGGCAGCCGGGCCATCTGGCCGTCGTCGCGCATGATCTCGCAGATGACCCCGGCGGGCTTGCACCCGGCCAGGCGCGCGATGTCCACGCTGCCCTCGGTCTGCCCGGCGCGCACCAGCACGCCGCCGCTGCGCGCGCGCAGGGGGAAGATGTGGCCGGGGGTGACGATGTCCGTGGCCTTCACGCCATCGGCCACGGCGCTGAGGATGGTATGGCTGCGGTCAAAGGCCGAGATGCCGGTGGTGACACCCTCCCGCGCCTCGATGGACACGGTGAAGTTGGTGCCGAACTTGGACTCGTTGGACTGCGCCATGAGCGGCAGCTCAAGCCGGTCGATCATGGCCGGCTCCATGGCCAGGCAGATCAGCCCGCGTCCGAACCTGGCCATGAAGTTGATGGCCTCGGGCGTTGTTTTTTCGGCGGCGATGACGAGGTCGCCCTCGTTCTCGCGGTCCTCGTCGTCCACCATGATGACCATCCGGCCCTGCCGGATGTCCTCGATGGCTTCCTCAATGCTGCACAGGGGCATGGGCGGTCCTCGCTCTTGGGCCGTGGGGGCATGCGCCCGCCAGGCCGGATTCTCAAACATCAGAACCAACCCATTTACCCCAAAACCGGGCGGTGGGGAAAGCGCTTTTTTCTGCCTTAAAAAACGGGATGTTACACGAGAACCGGAAGAAATGGCGGCGGCTGGCGAGAAGAGGTGCGCGGCTTCAGCCGGCTCCGTTCTCGGCCACCTCCACGCAGTTGCGGCCGTTGTTCTTGGCCCGGTACAGGGCCTCGTCCGCGCGCTGCACCAGCGACTTCACGCTGTCGCCCTGGCTGAAGGCCGCCACGCCGAAGCTGGAGGTGACCTGCCCCACCAGGGGGAAGTCCGTGCTGGCGAATTCCAGCCGCAGCCGCTCGGCCAGGGCCGCCACCACCTGAATCTCCGTCTCCGGGCAGACCAGCAGGAACTCCTCGCCGCCAAAGCGGCCCACCACGTCGGTCTCGCGCGCCGTGCGCGTCAGCACCCCGGCAATGGCGATGAGCACGTTGTCCCCGGCCTGGTGGCCGTAGCGGTCGTTGATGCTCTTGAAGTGGTCGATGTCGAGCAGGATGATGGAGAAGAGCTTGCCATAGCGCCGGGCGCGCAGCACTTCCGTCTGCAGGGACTCCTCCAGCCTGCGCCGGTTGGCCAGGCCAGTGAGGCGCTCGGTGCGGGTCAGGACATTCAGGGCCTGGTTCTTTTCGTCCAGCTCCCGCACGGCCTGCTCCAACTTGTCGTTGGCCGAGCCCAGCTCCTCGGTGCGCTGGGCCACATTGGCCTCAAGGTTGCCCACCAGATCCTGCATGCGCGCGGCCATGTCGTTGAAGGTGGCGGCCAGCACGCCGATCTCGTCGCCGCTCTGCACCTGGGTCCGGGCGTTCAGGTTGCCTGCGTGCAGCTCCTCGGCGGTCTGGGTCAGGGCCACGATCTTGCGGGTCACGCTGGCGTGGATCAGGCCGGCCACGGCCAGGGCAAAGGCCAGACCGGTCAGGGCCGTGGCGATGATGGCCACGCTGGCCAGCCGGCGGGCGCCGTCGATGCGCCCCCTGGCCCGCTCCACCTCCAGGGCGGCCAGGGCCTTGAGGTCGCGGGAGATGGGGTCCACGGCCTGGGCCTGCAAGGCAAAGTCGTTGAACCGGCCGCGGATCTGCACGTCGATGTCCGGAATGCGCCCGGCCACGGTCAGATAGTCGCGCAGCAACCGCCGGGCCTCGTCCCGGCGGCCGGGGTCCAGGCCCGGCGCGGAACGGAGCAGGCGCTCCAGGTTGAAGCCCGTGTTCAGGGCCATCTGCAGGTGCGGCCGCTGCCTGGTGATGAGGTACTCGTGCACATGCCGCTCCATTTCCAGAAAGACCAGCTGGGCCTCTGTGGAGCCGCGCACGACCTTCATCAAGGCTTCGTCCAGGCGAGCCAGCTGGCTTAGGAGGCCATTGTCCGGCGCGGCCAAAACCGTCACCAGGCTCACCAGCTCCTCGAAGATCTCCGCGAAACGCTGGGCCGAGGACAGGTACAGGGTGATGTCCTTGTTGCGTTCGCGCAGGGTCACGCTGACATTGGAGGCCGCCACGAGCTGGCGCAGGTCGTCGCTGACGGCCACCACGCGGGCGATGACCGCCTTGGCGGACAGAAAGTACTGCTCGTGGGCCTTGGCAAAGCCGATCTCGGGGTACTTGAGGAAAAAGTCGCGGTGCAGGCGGCGGGCCTTTTCCAGCTCGCCGTCCATCTCAAAGACCCGCTGGCGGATCTCCACGCTGGTCAGGATCTCGGACTCGGCCTTCAGGGACGCATTCAGGGCGGCGTAGCCCACCAGCGCCTCCAGCGCCAGCAGGGCCAAAAGCAGGGAGAAAGCAAAACCGAACTTGACGGTGATGCTCTGGTTGCGCCAGTGGCGAGAAAGTGTGCTCAGGCGTTTCATTGTCCCGGGGCAAAGGTGAAGACCACGTTGCCCTTGAGCCCCTCAACGCCCGCCGCGGGGTCCGTCAAGCGCAGGACGTTGAAGCTCTGGGCCGCGCAGTCGCCAAATTCGTTGCAGGTGAGCTGGCCGGACAGGCCGGGATGGTTTGCCGTGGCGTACAGGGCGTCGCGCAGGGCCTGGCGGCCGATGCGCAGCCAGCCGTCCTTGCCCTTCACGGCCACCTTCTCGATGGCCGCAAGCAGGATGTTCGCGGCGTCAAAAGCGCTGATGTAGTAGATGGTCGGCGCGGGCATGGCGTAGCGGGCCTGGTACTCGGCGGCCAGCGTCTCCAGCCCGGGCGACTTGGCGGGCGGGGTCGGCCCCACGAAGTACATGCCGATGGCGGCCTCCTTCACGGCCTCGATGAAGCTGCCCTCGATGAGGGAGCCGTCGCTCATGAGCACGGTCTTGGCCAGGGCGGGCATCTTCCTGGCCTGGAGCAGCACGTGGTTGCCCTCGGGCTGGAACAGCGGGAAGAACAGCAGGTCGGCCTTGGCGTTGACCACGGCGGTGAGCACGGGCTCCATGTTGGTGTCGTTCTTGTTCACCGTGGCGTCCAGCACGACCCGGCCGCCCAGCTTCTCGAACTCCTGGCGGAAGCCCTCGGTGAGGCCCCGGGTGTAGATGTCGCCGTCGTTGATGGTGGCGGCCTTGCGGATGCCCAGCTGCATGAAGGCGTGGCGCGCTGCGGCGGGGCCTGCGGACTCCTCGTTGGGAGCGGTGCGCAGATACCCGGCGGCCCACTTGGGCGCGCGCTGGCCGCCGATGGACGTAAGGAACGGAGCGCTGTTGTTGCCGGAGATCATGCTCAGCCCGGCCTTGGACATGACCTCGGCCGCAGTGGCGGCGTCGCCGGAGCAGGTGGTGCCGAAGATGGCCACAACCTTGGGGTCGGCCACGACCTTCAGGGCCGCATTGGCGCCGCCCTCGGGCCTGCAGCCGGTGTCCTCGGTCAAAAGCTGCACCTTGTGCCCCAGGACCAGGTCGCCGCGCCGGGCCAGGGCCAGCTCCAGGCCGCGCACCTGCTCCTGGCCCAGGCTGGCCACCTTGCCGGTGAGGGCCTGGATGACGCCGAGCTTCAGGGGCTCGCCCGGGCCGATGTCCACGCAGCCGAGCTTGTCCGGACAGGGCTCCGGCGCGGGCGCGCAGCCGCTCCACAGAAACATGGCGCCCAAGAGCGCACACGGCAGGATCAAGCGAGCAGCCAGACTCATGGGAACACCTCCAAAACACTTCGAAAATACGTATTACCGTGCAACGCAATCCGCGTAAAGCCCTGCCCTGCATTTTTCTCACGGGGAGCCTTGCCAGAACCAGCTCCCTCTCTCCACGTGTCCCCTGGTCCGCCTCGCCACGGTTTCTTACAAAACTCTGAGCAGGTAGCCCTGTTCACTCCACTGCACGGCCCCTCACATTGACACCATCAGGTCAATTACTTATGCGGGTCGCAAGGTTTTTCGCCTTCCCATATGTGGAGGCATTTCGCACATGGCATGGAGTCTGCCCACACAGGGCACAGAGTCTGGCAATGGAAGCAGGGAAATACATGGCGCGCGACAATGTTAATGGTTTGCCTCTGGCCCGCCTGGTCGCGGTGAGAGTGCTCTGGGCCGTCTCCATCGCAGCGGTCCTCTGGGGGTCTATCGTTCCGATCCAACTGCCCTTGGCCTCGGCAGTTGTCTGGAGTGACAAGGTCATTCATGCTGGCGCCTATTTCTGGCTCGCGGCGCTGGGGAGGTTCTCCCTGCCGCGTCCGAATGGCGGCTTCTGGGCTTTTTTGAGCATGTTTGTCCTGGGTTGGGCGATCGAAGTGATGCAATTGTATGTTCCTGGGCGTGATTGCTCGCTGGTTGATGGGGCCTGCAATATGCTAGGCATTTTTGCGGGCCTGTTCACGGTGAAGTATCTTTCTCAGCCACTGGGCTTACCAGTCGGAGGGTTCAGTTTTATGAAGAGGCGGCCGATACTGCCGCACAAGGGCATGTAAGCTGCACGGTTAGGCAGTCTACAGGCAAAGACTGAAAAGCGTTGCTAAGATGCAGCGCCGGTTCTGTCGCGTGCCTTGGCGCACATATTCTCTTTCAAAAACAGCATGACACAAAAAACGCTGGAGTTGTCCGTTCATGAAAAAAATCCTTGTCACTGGCGGAGCCGGATACATCGGGTCGCATACCGTGAAGCGCCTCGCCGCGCGCGGGTATGAGACAGTGGTCTTGGACAACCTTTCCACCGGGCACAGGGACTTCCTGCGCTGGGGCGCCTTTGTCCAGGGTGATCTGGGCAAGGCCGATGTCCTGGATGACGTGTTCACCGCGCACAAGATCGATGCGGTGATCCACTTCGCGGCCTCCATCGCTGTGGGCGAGTCCGTGGCCGAACCCCTGGCCTACTACGAGAACAATGTGGCCAACACCGTGCAGCTGTTGCAGGCCATGCGGCGGCACGGGGTGTCGAGCCTGGTGTTCTCCTCCTCCTGTGCGGTCTACAGCCCGCATTTCGACGGACTCCTGCGCGAGGACCATCCGTTCGGTCCCCTCTCGCCATACGCCCGCACGAAATACATGATCGAGCTGATGTTGCAGGACTGCGCCCTGGCCTTCGGGCTCAGGCACGCCTGCATGCGCTATTTCAACGCCGCCGGTGCGGACCCGGAGGTTGAGGTGGGGGAACGCCACTTTCCGGAGACCCACCTGATTCCCCTGGTGCTGCAGGTGGCCCTGGGGCAGCGGCCGCTGTTGAATGTCATGGGCGACGACTACCCCACGCCCGACGGCACCTGCATCCGCGACTACATCCATGTGCAGGATCTGGCAGACGCGCACATCCTCGCGCTCCAATACCTGGACGCGGGCGGGGACTCTGGCGCATTCAATCTGGGCAACGGGCAGGGCTATTCCGTCCGCGAGGTTCTGGATGCCGCCCGCGCCGTCACGGGGTGCGAGATTCCCGTCAGCGTGGCCCAGCGGCGGGCCGGGGATTCGCCGCGCCTGGTGGGGGATGCGGGCAAGGCCAAGGCAGTGCTGGGCTGGCGGCCGGAGTATCCGGACATCCGCGAGATCCTGGCCACGGCCTGGGCCTGGCATTGCAAGGAAACGCCCCCTGGGCGAGCATGAGGGAGTCCGAGTTAAGGCCAGTGGCAGCGGTCAAGAACTGACGACAACCACGGGAGCCAAGCTGAACAATTCAGCGCATTGAGCTGCCGTTTAGGGTGCCGCTTCGCGAGAGCAAAGAGGGGGGGACGGATGTATACAATTCGACCGGTGATTCTCTGTGGGGGAAGCGGTACGCGGCTTTGGCCCCTTTCAAGGGAATTGTACCCCAAGCAGTTCATGGAGCTGGGGACGGGAACCCTCTTTGGGAAGACCCTGCAGCGCGTTGCCGGGCTACAGGGGCTCGGGCTGCCCATTGTGGTCTGCAATGAGGAGCACCGCTTCTTTGCAGCAGGAATCATGCAGGAGCTGGGCATCGAAGCTGAGGTGGTTCTTGAGCCCAAGTCCCGCAACACCGGCCCGGCCATCGCCCTCGCGGCATTGGCCGCCAGGGAGAATGGCGACGACCCCTTGTTGCTCGTTTTGCCCTCAGACCATATCATTGAGCCGGTCGCGGCCTTTCATGATGTTGTCAACCGCGCTGCCAGTGCTCTTGCTGCTGACATGCTTGTCACCTTTGGCGTCACCCCGACACGGCCGGATACCGGCTTTGGCTATGTCCAGTGCGGGGAAGAGGTCGTAGCGGACTTGTTTCGCGTGCAGCGGTTTGTGGAAAAGCCGCCCCTGGCGGAGGCGGAACGTTTGCTGAAGGAAGGCGGCAACCTCTGGAACAGCGGTATTTTTCTGTTTCACGCCTCGACGTACCTGAAAGAGCTGGAGCACCATGCCCCAGAAATCTTGGCCGCCTGCACGGCTGCCTGGGCGAGCCATAGCCGGGATCTCAACTTTGTCCGGGTTAACGCCGATGCCTTTGCCTCAGCGCCGTCCACATCCATTGACTACGCTGTCATGGAGCATACGAAACACTCCTATGTCATGCCTCTGGCTGCGAGTTGGAACGATCTCGGCTCCTGGGACTCTTTTTATGATGCAGCGCCTCATGACGCCGCACAAAACGTTCTCGTGGGCGACGTCATTGCCCAGGAGACGCAAGGTTGCTATGTTCACGCCACGGGCCGCCTGGTCGCCACCTTGGGCGTCAAGGATCTGGCGATAGTGGAAACCGCAGATGCGCTCCTTGTTATGGATAGGAGCAAGTCCCAAAGCGTAAAGGATTTGCTGAATACCCTCAGGGCGGGCTCCCGGTGTGAGGCCAACACGCACATCAAGGTCTACCGGCCCTGGGGGTCGTATGAAGTCCTGGTCTGTGGCGTGCACTTCCAGGTAAAGAGAATCGTCGTCAACGAGAAGGCTGTGCTCTCCCTTCAGATGCACTACCACAGGGCAGAGCACTGGATCGTAGTCAGTGGGACGGCACGGGTGACGGTCGGCGATGAAGTGCTGCTGCTCGGTGAAGACGAATCAACGTATATTCCTCTTGGAACAGTGCATAGGCTCGAAAACCCAGGGCGCATACCTTTGGAGATTATCGAGGTGCAAACCGGATCGTACCTTGGAGAGGATGACATTGTGCGCATGGAAGACACATACGGCCGGATATAGCCTGTGCAGGATTGAAAGCTTTGCACGCTCTGCATTCTGGGTACGCACTGGGGGCGGAAGATGTCCTGTTTCAAAGCATATGACATTCGCGGTGAAGTTCCTGAGGAATTAAACACAGACTTGGCCTGGCGTATCGGCCGGGCCTATGCGGCAGAACTTAAGCCGAAAAATGTTGCCGTGGGCCGGGACATACGGCTCTCCAGCCCCAGTCTGGCGGATGCCCTTGCTGACGGGTTGATGGCTGGCGGCGTCGACGTGATCGACCTTGGCCTGAGCGGAACCGAGGAAGTCTATTTCGCCACGTTCAGCCAGGGGCTGGATGGTGGCATCGCCGTCACCGGCAGCCACAACCCCGCGCACTGCAACGGCCTGAAGCTTGTGCGCCGGGGGGCCGTACCGATCAGTGGAGATTCTGGGCTCTTTGCCATCCGCGACCGGGTTCTGGCGGGCGATTTTCCTCCAGCAGCGAGGCGCGGCGAGCGGATTGAGAAAACGTTCCGGGAAGAATATGTGCGCCACGTGCTCGGGTATGTGGATGTTTCCGCGCTGGCACCCCTGAAAATTCTGGCCAATCCGGGGAATGGCTGCGCTGGCCCGGTGGTCAAGCTGCTCTGCGAGGGTCTTCCGTTTTCCGTTCAGTTCATCAACGCTGAGCCGGACGGCTCGTTTCCCAACGGGGTGCCCAATCCACTCCTGCCAGAACGCCGGGCCGACACTGCCAAGGCCGTTCTCGCCACAAAGGCTGACCTGGGCATCGCCTGGGACGGAGACTTTGACCGGTGCTTCTTCTTTGATGAAACCGGCAGCTTTATTGAGGGGTATTACCTCGTCGGCTTGCTGGCAGAGTCCATACTCGCCCTCTGCCCAGGCAGCAAAATCATCCACGATCCACGGCTCTCGTGGAACACCATTGACCTTGTTCGTGCAGCGGGCGGGGTGCCCATTGAATGCAAAACCGGGCATGCCTTTATCAAGGAACGCATGCGCGCCGAAGACGCTGTCTACGGTGGCGAGATGAGCGCGCACCATTACTTTCGCGATTTTGCGTATTGCGACAGCGGCATGATCCCCTGGCTGCTTTTGACCTCACTCATGAGTACGACACAGCGTCCGCTTTCGGCCTTGGTAAAGGAACGCATGCGCGCCTACCCGTGCAGCGGCGAGATCAACAGAAAGGTCGCGGACGCTGACAGGGCGATCCTGGCCGTTCAGGAGCACTTTGCTCCCCTGGCGCCAAGGGAGAGTCGGATTGATGGGCTGTCCATGGATTTTGGGGCCTGGCGCTTCAATCTGCGCAGCTCGAACACTGAGAGCCTGCTGCGGCTCAATGTGGAGTCCCGGGGAGACAGGCCTTTAATGGAAGGACGCACCGGTGAGATTTTAGGGTTGCTGGATTCGTTTTCATGAGTAATCGTTGCGACATGTCAGGCTTACGGCCAAGCACTTTGCAGTTCTGTTCCCCAGACAGCCAGGATAGGGCATGTTTTATTTGTTAAAAATATGCTGCACCAGTGTGACAAGGCTTGCGCTATTGAGTGTGGGGCTTTTTCTCGTCGCAGGGTGCTACAGCAATGTCCGCGTCAAGCCCTATGCGGAGTCCACAAAGCCTGCCTATATCATGGCCTGTGGTGAGATCAAGTACAGCGGAAACAAGCGCTATCTCCCCTCGACAGTCTCCGCTTGTGAAGCTGTTCAAGAGCACCAATATACCATCGAGTTCCTGCATGAGCAGGACTACACCGGGACCAAGGCGGAATATGAGGTGGCTCTCTCCATGCTCCCGTCCTATATTCTCGGCACGCCCACAGGCATGGACAAGGTGTTGGCCTATTCCATCCTTAAGATTTCTCGGGATGGCAAAGAGCTCGCCACCTACCGCGCAGCCTGTGTAAAAGAGTCCTACCGTTCCATCTTCTCTGGCGCAGTTGATAATTCCGAAGGGCGGGTCCAATGCCTGGATGCGCTTAAGCTAAACATTGAGAACCAGATGCTTCGCGATGAGGACTTTTGGACAAAGAATGCGGTCCGCTGAATACAAGAATGCGATTGGGGGAGCCTTGTTCCGTTTTCTATCGACAATCGCCTTGTCTCTGTGTTTGCATCTTGCCCTATGCGCAGTGGGCCTGGCTTCTGATGCTGTAGATGTACATCAGAAGACAGGAACAATTCACGTCTATCGTCCCCAGTCAGCTGCTGGGCTGGGCGTCTACTTTGACGTCTACGCAGACAGTAAAAAGGTGTGCAACCTGAAAGACGGGGAATACTGTAGCGTCAACGTAGAACCAGGGGAAATTGAGGTGTGGTCGAAGTTCATGACCAAGGGCTCCCTGACCCTGGATGTCGAAGCAGGCAGAGAGTATTTCGTCCGGGCCACGGTCACCAAAGGCTTTCTGCTCTTCTGGCGGCCCCACTATGTGGAGGTGCTTGACAGAGTCGGGCGAAGCGAGATCAAGGCCTGCACCCCGGCTGCGGGTGGGCTGCAAGACTAGGGCCTGTTTTTATAATACCAAAGGCACTTAGGAAAAGGATATCCTCAATGTATCTGGCCGGAAAACTTCGAGTGGCTATAGCCAGAGTCCTGTTGTGCACAACGATAGGCGCGGTTGTCTGGGGATCACTCATTCCGGTGCGCCCGCACCTCCTCCCTGACTTCACCGGGAGTGGAAGGGTGATACATCTCGGTGCATATATCTTGCTAGGGGCTTTGGGACAACTTTCCATGCAAACGAAGCGAGGAGGACTTTGGTGTGGATTAAGCTTGATCCTCATGGGGGGGGGCATCGAGATACTTCAAGACGAAGTTCCTGGTCGTAATCCCTCCTTGGTTGATGCCTTGGTGGACACTGTTGGAGTTTTACTCGGGATGTGGACGGTCGGAAAATTCGCCGACTGGCTAGGACTTGTCCTAGGAGATCTACGCTCTGACTCCTGAAATTGATGTTCATTTTTCTGGGTACGCACGATTGATTCATATTTTTTTGAGCAAATTTAGGTGGACGCTTCGTCTTGAAGGTCAGACTAGGATCACCCTGTACTCTCCCAGCGATTTCCTGTACGTAATCACGCGGGGGCCTTGCTGGCCGTCGCCGGTGTTTATCGCAAAAACAGCATGTCGTGGAGTGCTCAGATCAATCTTAAGGGCCTTGTTTGCATCTAAACAGCTAGATCAGAAATTCTTCCGTGAGAGAGGGTGAAATGTCCAAGAAAGTTGCGTTGATTACTGGGATCACGGGGCAGGACGGGTCTTTGCTTGCGGACCTCCTGCTCTCGAAAGATTACATTGTGCACGGCATTAAGCGCCGCTCCTCGTCATTCAACACCACGCGTATCGACCATATTTACCAGGACCCCCACGAGAAGGAGCGCAGGTTTGTGCTCCACTACGGGGACCTGACAGATAGTGCCAACCTGTTTCGCATTATCCAAAAGTCACAGCCGGATGAAATCTACAACTTGGCCGCCATGAGCCACGTGGCAGTCAGTTTTGAGATGCCTGAATACACTGCCGATGCGAACGCTCTTGGCACTCTCCGCATCCTGGAGGCCATCCGGACCCTCGGATTGGAGAAGAAAACGCGTTTTTATCAGGCCTCTACCAGTGAACTTTTTGGCCAAGTCCGCGAGATTCCGCAGAGGGAAAGCACTCCCTTTTACCCGCGCAGCCCGTATGCCGTGTCCAAGCTTTTCGCCTACTGGATCACCGTCAACTACCGCGAGGCATATGGCCTCTACGCATGCAATGGAATCCTGTTCAATCATGAATCGCCGCTCCGTGGCGAAACATTCGTGACCCGCAAAATCACACGGGCCCTGGCGCGGATCAAGCTTGGGCTGCAGGACTGCCTGTACCTTGGGAACTTGGACGCCTTGCGCGATTGGGGGCATGCCAAGGATTATGTCGAGATGCAGTGGCTGATGCTGCAGCAGGAAGCTCCTGAGGATTATGTCATTGCGACAGGCGTGCAGTACAGTGTGCGCGACTTCGTCGATGCCGCAGCCAAAGCCCTGGGCATGGCCATCGCTTGGACGGGCAAGGGCTTGGAGGAGACAGGGACGGATGACAAGGGCCAGGTCATCGTCCGTGTTGATCCGAGGTACTTCCGCCCCACCGAAGTCGAGACGTTGCTGGGAGATCCCTCGCGTGCGCGGAGTGAGCTTGGCTGGGTCCCCAAGATCACGTTCCTGGAGATGGTGGCGGAGATGGCCCATGAGGACTTGAAGGCGGCAAAGCGCGACGACTTGGTGAAACGGAGCGGCTACACCACCTACGACTTTAACGAGTAGGCGCACTGAAGATGAAAAAAGACGCGCGGATTTACGTTGCTGGGCATAGGGGGCTCGTCGGTTCCGCCATCGTGCGGCAGCTTGAATCCCAGGGGTACACGAATATTGTCAAGCGCACACACGCAGAACTCGACCTTGTCGACGGTGCGCAGGTCCGCGCCTTTTTCGAAGAGGTGAAGCCGGAGTATGCGGTGCTTGCCGCAGCCAAGGTCGGCGGCATTATCGCGAACAGCACCTACCCGGCTGAGTTCATCTACTTGAACCTCGCCATTCAGATCAACGTCATCCACAATGCCTATCTTCAGGGTGTCAAACGGCTGCTCTTCCTCGGATCCTCTTGCATCTACCCACGGTCTGCCCCGCAGCCCATGAAGGAAGAGCATCTGCTCACAGGATCCCTGGAGCCCACGAACAGGCCGTATGCATTGGCAAAGATCTCGGGGATCGAAATGTGTTGGAGCTACAACAGGCAGTACGGGACGCGCTCGCTTGCCGTGATGCCAACCAACCTCTACGGCCCTGGCGATAACTACCACCCCCAGAACAGCCACGTCATCCCGGCGCTCATCCGAAGGTTCCACGAGGCCAAGGAGCGCGGAGACGCGAGTGTCACCGTTTGGGGCACAGGCACACCACGGCGTGAATTTCTGTACAGCGATGACATGGCAGAGGCCTGCGTCTACGTGTTGAATCTGCCGGAGGAACGCTACGAGACCCTGCTTGGCAGTGACGACACCAAGACCGGCCGCTTTGAGCCGCCGCTGGTGAATATCGGGGTCGGGTATGACGTCTCGATCAAGGAACTTGCGGAGTTGGTGAAGCAAACCGTGGGCTACCAGGGAGAGATTGCGTTTGACGTATCCAAGCCGGATGGCACGCCGGTCAAACTGCTGGATGTTTCTCGCTTAAACCAGGCTGGGTGGAAGGCCAAGACTTCTCTGCGGGATGGTATGGCGACAGCGTATGAGGACTTTAAGAAGAGTTTAGCCCGTGCGCTGTAAGATGAACAATCCCTTCAAGATTCAGAACCCGGCCCAGCTGGGGGGATCATGAACGTTTGTATCGTCGGCACCGGCTACGTTGGCCTGGTCACTGCGGCCTGCC
>CAYMIP010000004.1:0-66674 GCA_964390575.1 uncultured Desulfocurvus sp.
GGACATCTACGAGCTGACCTACATCCGCAAGGACGGCAGCCGCTTCCCGGCGGTGGTCTCGGTCACGGCCCTGCGCGACGCGCAAAACGCCATCATCGGCTATCTGCTGATCGGCACGGATAACACCGCGCGCAAAGAGGTCGAGGCGGAGAAGCAGCAGCTCGATCAGCGCCTGCGCGACCAGCAATTCTACACGCGCTCACTCATCGAATCCAACATCGACGCGCTGATGGCCGTAGATCCCTCTGGCATCATCACCGACGTCAACAAACAGATGGAGGCGCTCACCGAGTGTACGCGCGACGAATTGATCGGCGCGCCGTTCAAGAGCCACTTCACTGATCCGGACCGGGCCGAGGAGGGCATCAAACAGGCGCTGAGCGAAAAGAAGGTTTCCAACTTTGAGCTCATCGCACGCACACGGGACGGCAAGGAAACCGTGGTGTCCTTAAATTGCAGCACCTTATACAACCGGAACAGGAAATTGCAGGGTGTGTTCGCCGCCGCACGCGACATCACCGAACGCAAGCGGGACGAGGAGTTGCGCGAGCAAATCGAGCGCGTCATCCGGCACGACCTGCGGACTCCGGCCTGCAACGCCATCAACATCGCCCGGATGCTGCGCGAGGAGACAGGCCTGACAGAGGAGCAGCACTGTAATCTTTTGAACCAATTTGAGCAGTCCGGGCAAAACATGCTGGACACTTTGAACAGCTCCCTGGACATCTACAAAATCGAAACCGCGCACTATCAGCTCAAGCCGGAGGTGTTCGACTGTTTGCCCATCGTGCTGCAAGTGATTCGGACCGCGACCCGCGCGGCCCCGTCCGCCAACAGCCAGCTGGAGGTTCTGTTCAGCGGCCACCCTCTCATGCCGGATTCTCGTTGTCCCTGCCTGGGCGAGCCCGGCTTGCTCCGCACGGCCCTGCAAAACCTCATGGTCAATGCGCTGGAGGCATCCCCGCCCGGCGCGCAGGTCGTCGTGGAATTGTCTTCGGACAAAGACTGCCGCATCGAGATACGGAACAAGGGCGTGGTTCCCGTTGAGATTCGGGAGAGGTTCTTCGACAAGTACGTGACCAGGGGCAAGACCACAGGCAGCGGCATCGGCACCTATTCGGCCAAGATGATGATCAAGGCCCAAGGCGGGGACATCGCCATGCGCACCTCAGACCAGGACAACGAAACGGTGGTGACGGTGCAGCTGCCCTGTTGACCCTTGGCAAGCAACGCGTCGGCTGCCTCGCGGCGGACGCGTGGAACCACATGTACAGCTCAGGCCAGCAGTGCCCCTTTTGGGGAGCACAAGTATGGGCGAAGCAACAAGGAAAATGCCATGACACTGGAAAAAATGGGCAAAGCCAAGGCCGTGAAAGCGCCTGGCGCTGCCAGGGCTGTCAAGAAGCAGGAGTTTGCCGAAAAGAGAGCAGCGGCGCAGGATGGCACCACAAGCGCCGCAGTGTCGTTCCCCATCGTCGGCATCGGCGCTTCGGCCGGCGGTTTGGCGGCTTTCGAGGCCTTCTTTTCCGGCCTGCCCGCCGACAGCGATCCGGGCATGGCCTTTGTGCTGGTGCAGCACCTGGCGCCAGACCACAAGAGCCTCCTCACCGACATCATCCGACGCTACACCCGCATGCAGGTCTTCGAGGTCGAGGACGGGATGGCGGTGCTGCCCAACCATGTCTACATCATCCCGCCGGGCCAGGACATGGCCCTCTTGAATGGCACGCTCCATTTGCTGGAGCCTGCCTCGCCCCGCGGGCAGTGCCTGCCCATTGATTTCTTTTTCCGTTCCCTGGCCCAGGACCAGCACGAGCGGGCCATCGGCATCGTGCTCTCGGGCACCGGCAGCGACGGCGCCCTGGGCGTGCGGGCCATCAAGGCCGAGGGCGGCATGGTCATGGCCCAGACTTCCAAGTCCACGGAATACGACGGCATGCCGCGCAGCGCCCTGGCCACCGGCCTGGTGGACTTTGAGCTGCCGCCGGCCGAGATGCCCGCCCAGCTCATCGCCTCTGTGGCGCGCGCCTTCAGAAAGCCCCTTGCAATCGCCGCAGACCTTGCGCCTGTTGCTGAGAGCGCGTTGAAGAAGATCTGCATCCTGCTGCGCGCCCAGACCAGCCACGATTTTTCCCAATACAAGCCGAGCACCATCACCCGCCCCGTCGAGCGGCGCATGGCCGTGCACCAGATTGCAACCCTGGGCGGGTACGTCACGTACGTGCAGCAGACCCCGGCCGAGCTGGATGCGCTCTTTCGCGAGCTGTTGATTGGCGTGACGAGCTTCTTCCGCGACCCGGAAGCCTTCAAGGCGCTTGAGCAGCAGGTCATCCCGCAGCTGTTTGCCGGCAAGCACGCTGGCGCCCAGGTCCGCGTCTGGTCCACGGGCTGCTCCACCGGCGAGGAGGCCTATTCCCTGGCCATCCTGCTCGCCGAGCAGCAGGAGGCGCTGAAGCAGAGTTTCATGGTGCAGGTCTTCGCCACCGACATAGACAGCCGCGCCATTGCCACGGCCCGGATCGGCCGCTATCCGGCCAGCAGCGTCGCCAACATCTCCGCGGAGCGGCTGGCGCGCTATTTTACGGCCGAGGCCGGTGGCAGCACCTATCGCATCCAGAAAAGCATCCGCGACATGCTGGTCTTTTCCGAGCAGGACGTGATCAAGGATCCGCCCTTCTCCAAGCTTGACCTCATCTGTTGCCGGAACCTCCTGATCTATATGGGCGGCGTCCTGCAAAAGAGACTTATCCCCCTCTACCATTATGCGCTGAATCCGGGGGGCGCTCTCTTTCTGGGCGCCTCGGAAACCGTGGGCGAGTTTGGCGCCCTGTTCTCCGTGCTGGACCGCAAGGCCAAGCTCTATCGGCGCAAGGAGGATCTCCCCAGCGCGCAGCGCGTGGCCATGGGCCGCTTCCAGTCACCCGTGCAGTCGCTGGCGGCGGCGCGGACGCAGCCAGCCGTAAAGGCGGTGGGTCGGGAAACAGTGCCGCTGCGGGAACTGACCGAGCAAGCGCTCTTGCAGCAGGTGGCCCCGACCGGGGCGCTCGTCAACGGGCAGGGCGACATCCTGTACCTCCACGGCCGCACCGGGATGTATCTGGAACCCGCTCCGGGCAAGGCTGGAATAAGCAACATTCTGGAGATGGCCCGCGAGGGATTGCGCCGCGACCTGACCACGGCGCTGCACAGGGCCGTGGGGACAAAGACGACGGTTCGCAGCCCAGGCCTGCGCGTCAAGACCAACGGCCACTTCACCGTGGTCGACCTGACCGTCTGCCCGGTGGAGGCCAGCCCCGGGTCGCAGCCTGGGACGCTTCTGTTCCTGGTCATTCTGGATGAGGCGCCGCCAGTCAGCCCTGAGCAGGCGGAGGCCAGCGCACTGCGGGCCGACGCAGAAGCGGGCGGCCCGGCGGTGGACGCTGATGCGCGCATCGTGGCGCTCAAGCAGGAATTGCGGGCCAAGGAGGAACACCTCCAGAGCACCAACGAAGAGCTGGAGACCTCCAACGAAGAGCTTAAATCCGCCAACGAGGAATTGCAGTCCATGAACGAGGAGATGCAATCCTCCAATGAAGAGCTGGAGACCTCCAAGGAGGAGCTGCAATCCGTCAATGAGGAATTGGCCACGGTCAACGCCGAGCTGCAAACCAAGGTGGCGGCTTTGTCGCGCTCCAACAACGACATGAACAACCTGCTGTCTGGCACGGGCATTGCCACCGTGTTCGTGGACTACAACCTGCACATCCTGCGCTTCACCCCGGCCGCAACCCAGATCATCAACCTGATCTTAAGCGACGTGGGGCGACCCGTGGCGCATATCGTCTCCAATCTTGTCGGCTCTGTGGCCCTGGTGGAGGACGCGCAGGCCGTGCTGGATACGCTGATCCCCAAGGAACAGGATGTCCAGACAGTCGAGGGCAAGTGGTACACGATGCGCATCAGGCCCTACCGCACCCTCGACAACGTCATCGAGGGCGTGGTGCTCACCTTTATTGACGTCACCGAGGAGAAAAGGACCAAGGATGCGCTGCGCAAAGCCAATGATCTCCTTCGGCTGGCCGTTGTGGTGCGCGATGCTTCCGATGCCATCACCGTGCAGGACCTGGAGGGCCGCATCATAGCCTGGAACCCCGGAGCGGTGCGGATATATGGCTGGAGCGAAGCCGAGGCGCTGCAACTGAACGTCTGCGACAGGATCCCGGAAAGCATGCGGGCGCGGGCGCTGAAGATCATCCATAAGTTGGCGAAAGCCATTGTCATGAAGCCATACCGCACGCAGCGGATCGCCAAGGACGGAGCAGTGGTTGATGTCTGGATGACCTCCACAGCCTTGGAGGATGAGGCCGGGCAGATGTACGCCATCTCCACCACGGAGCGCAGGACAAAATAGGCCGGGCAACGTGGCAAACGGTCTGGCTGCCTGACGCAGAGCACGGAAAACGCTCAGGAGCTGCACGTTCCGCGCACTGGACGGAACACGCTGGCCGCGCCCCAGACTGTTGTTGAAGAACAGGGCCGCTTCAAGGTAGCATGGAGACGGGGCAGCCAACAGGGCGCACCATGAACAGGAGTGACGCGGCATGCACAAGATATTTCTGCTGGCCCTGGCCGGAGCCTGCGGCACCCTGGCCCGCTACTGGCTCTCGGTCGCGGCCCATGGTGCCCTCGGGCGGGACTTCCCCTGGGGCACCGCCATTGTGAACCTTGTCGGCTGCCTGCTCTTCGGGCTCATCTGGGTCCTGGCCGATGAACGGCAGCTCATCCGCGCCGAGATGCGCGGCATCCTCCTGGTTGGCTTCATGGGTGCCTTCACCACCTTCTCCTCGCTCATCTTCGAGACCAGCGAGCTTCTGCGCGGCTCCCAGTGGGGCTTTGCCGCGCTCAATCTGGCGGGGCAGAACATCCTGGGCTTCGCGGCCTTCTTCCTCGGCACGGCCCTGGGCCGGAGTCTGTAACGGCTCATCTGAAGGGCCTGGCCTGAAGCAGCCCGGCCGAAACGGGGGCTCCTCCGCTCCGCGCCGCGCAAGGACAGCGGGCCAGGATTGGCCTTCGTTTCCTGCCCTGGGGCTGGCCCCGGCGCACCCCTGGAAGCATTTGCGCCAAGGCGCAGAGTATGGCATTGAGGCCCGGACAGGGCAGTGCGGCGGGGATATCGTCGGCACGATTATCGGCCCTGTTTCTGGAGTGGGGCGATGCGCATTTTGATAGCCGAGGATGACTTCCTCGGCCTGAAGTTCCTGCTCTCTGTCCTGCAGCCGCATGGGCAGTGCCACCCGGCGGAAAACGGCAGGGCGGCCGTGCAGGCCTATTGCCAGGCCGTGGAAGAGTCCAGGCCCTTTGACGTCATCTTCATGGACATCATGATGCCGGAGATGAACGGACTGGACGCCCTGGAGCGCATCCGCGAGTTCGAACTCTACAACACGCACCGCATCCCGAGAAACGCCATCGCCATCATGGCCACCGCCACCAGCAATTCCCAGGACGTTGTGCGGGCCTATTGCTGTTGCAGCGCCTTTGCCTACCTCGTCAAGCCCATCCAGATCGAGGATGTGGAGTCCGTCATGGCGCGGGTCCGGCGAGAACTCCAGGCCCAGCCGGTCTGATTCCGGCAGGAGCTCCAGCCCGTCCGGCAGCGTTTGCAGCCTCGCCAGTACCTGCCCTGAGGCCCCTTGTTCTTCCCAGCCGTCCTTGCCTTGGCCGCCCGGTTGTGGCAGCGTTGAGCGTACCCCCTTTGCGCCTGTGCTGTTGCGCGGGCCTGGTTGACCCACAGCCGTGGTGAATGCAGCCGGGCAGATGCCTGCGGTCGCGGCTACGGCACGGGCGACCGAGTTGAAGGGACTGAGCGGATTGTCGAGGTGGCAAATGAACAGCAAGGATACCCGACCCGGCGGCGCGGCAGACCTACGCAAGCGGGCCGAGGAGCTCATCCGGGCCAAAGAGGCCGCGCTGCCGGAAAACCTCGCGGGCCTGTCGCCCGAGGCCATGCGCCGGGAGCTCCACGAACTGCGCGTGCATCAGCTTGAGCTGGAGATGCAGAATGAGGCGCTGCGCGAGACGCAGGCCAAGCTGGACGCCGTGCGGGCGCGCTATTTCGACCTCTACGACCTGGCGCCGGTGGGCTATTGCACCATCAGCGAGCACGGGCTGATTCTGGAGGCCAATCTCACCGCCGCCACCATGCTGGGCGTGGCTCGGAGCACGCTGACCGGGCAGCGGTTCAGCCGGTTCATCCTCCGTGACGACCAGGACAGCTACTACCTGCGCCGCAAACAGCTCTTTGAGACAGGTGAACCGCAAGCGATGGAGCTGCGGCTGGTGAAACATGACGGTACGGCCTTCTGGGCGCGGCTGGATGCCATCGTTGTGCAGGATGCCGAGGGAACGCCCGAGTGTCGCGTTGTGCTGCGCGACATCACTGTGCGCAAGCAGGCCGAGCAGGAACTCCTGGAAAGCATGGAGCACTTTCGCGCAATGGTTGACGACCAAATGGAGCTCATCAGCCGCTTTTCCGCCGACGGAACCTTCCTCTTCGTCAACCAGGGGTTCTGCACCTTCTTCGGCAAGTCCAGGGAGGAGCTCACCGGCACCATCTGGGCGCCAGTGGTGTTTGCAGAAGACTTGCCCCTGGTCCAGGAACAGATGGCCCGGCTCAGCCCGGGCAACCCGCTGGTGATGATCGAGAACCGCAACCGGAACGCCGACGGCGAAGTGCGCTGGATGCAGTTCAGCAACCGCGCCTTTTTCGATGAGACCGGTGCGCTCCGGGAGATCCAGTCCGTCGGCCGGGACATCACCGAGCGGATTCAGGCCGAGCAGGCCCTGCGCGAGAGCGAGGGGCGCTATCTGGCGACGCTCACCGCCGTGAACGACGGGCTTTGGGACTGGCACGTGCCCAGCGGCAAGGCGTATTTCAGTCCCCTCTATTATGCGCTCCTCGGCTACGAGGACAATGCGTTCCCCGCCTCCTACGCGACCTGGAAGCCGCTGATCCACCCCGAGGATCTGGACCGGGTGGAGCCCGTTCTGCGGCGGAGCATCGAGTCCGGCCAGGGCTTCAGTGTTGACTTGAGGATGCGCACGAAGGACGGCGCCTGGAAGTGGGTCGCCACGCGCGGAAACGCCATCGAACATGACGCTGCGGGCAATGCGCTGCGCATGGTCGGCACCTTGAGCGACATCACCGAGCGCAGGGAGCTGGAAGCCCGGCTGCGCGAGAGCGAGCTGCACTTCCGCACCCTGGCCAACAGCGGCCAGGCCCTGGTCTGGACCTCCGGCCTGGACAAGCTCTGCGACTATTTCAATGAGCCCTGGCTGGCCTTCACCGGCCGCGCCCTGGAGCAGGAGCTGGGCAACGGCTGGGCCGAGGGCGTGCATCCGGACGACTTCGAGGGCTGCCTGGAGATCTACGTCACGGCCTTTGAACGGCGCGAGAGCTTCAGCATGGAGTACCGCCTGCGCCACGCCAGCGGCGAGTACCGCTGGATAGTGGACCAGGGCACGCCCCGCCACGACTCCCAGGGCGAATTCCTGGGCTACATCGGCCACTGCCTGGACATCACCGAGCGCAAGCGGACAGAGCAGGCCCTGCTGGCCGCCAGAGACGCCGCAGAGGCCGCCAGCCGCGCCAAGGGCGAGTTTCTGGCCAACATGAGCCATGAGCTGCGCACGCCCATGAACGGCGTCCTGGGCATGCTCCAGCTGCTCCTGATGGAGGAGCTGAGCTCCGGCCAGCAGAACTACGTGCGCAAGGCCTTCGAGGCCGCCAACAGGCTGTTGTCCCTGCTCAACGACATCCTGGACTTCTCGCGCATCGAGGCCGGAGCGCTGACGTTCAGGCAGGAGCCCTACAGGCTGGCCGACATCCTGGCCGCCACCGCCGATGTCTTCGGCCACATCTGCGCGCGCAAGGGCTTGTCCCTGCGCTTTGAGCCGGACCCCGGCCTGCCTGCCGTCCTGGTGGGCGACGAGGCCCGTCTCCGCCAGATCGTCTTCAACCTCGTGGGCAACGCCGTGAAGTTCACCCGGAAGGGCGGCGTGCGCATCGCGGCCTGGCGCCAGGACCAGGCCGGGGAAAAACCTGGCCGCCTAGTCATCGCGGTGGCGGACACCGGCGTGGGCATCCCGCAGGACAAGCTCGACAGCGTCTTTGACCGCTTCAGCCAGGCCGACGGCTCCTACACCCGGCAGTTCGAGGGGGCCGGGCTGGGCCTGGCCATTGTCCGGCGCATCGTGGAGGGTCTGGGCGGCACGCTGTGCATCGACTCCGAGCCCGGCTGCGGCACCACCATGGTCCTGTCCCTGCCCGCGCCGACGGCCCAAAACGGCGTCCTGCCCGCGCAGGCCGGGGCCAGTACGGCCCTGCCGGAAGAATCCGTGGCCCTGCGCATCCTGCTGGCCGAGGACGAACTCATCGGGCAGCTGGGCGCGCGGATGATGCTGGAGCGCATGGGCCACAGCGTCGTTGCCGTGGGCGACGGCCGGGCCGCCGTGGAATCCGCCCTCGGGGGAGGGTTCGACTGCGTGCTCATGGACATCCAGATGCCCGAGATGGACGGGCTGGAGGCCACGCGCATCATCCGCAGCAGGAGCCTGCCGGGGAAGGGGCAGCTGCCCATCGTGGCCATGACCGCCTACGCCCTCTCGGGCGATCGCGAGAAGTTCCTGGCAGCGGGCATGGACGAGTACATCGCCAAGCCCTTCCAGCAGGAAGAGCTGCGCTCACTCTTGCAGGCGGTGGCCAGGACTCTGGGCCAGGGCGTCCGGCCCTAGGACTGCCCGGCCAGCCAGTGCTCCAGGGGCGGGGGCGGGCGCAGCATGCTCGGCACGGCGGGCCACACCGGCGGGCGCGAGAGGTCCGCACCCTTCTGTATCACCGAGACAGGACGGTCGGAGGAGACCACCACCACCATGAGCTCCGGGTGGGAGTGCGTGAAGCGCAGGGCCGAGTTGTAGCGCGCCCCGCGTGAGCGGTCCTCCCCGGGGAAGCTCGGCCCGTCCATGAGGCAGGCAAAGCCGCAGAGCTGGTTGCGCGTGGCCGAGAGGTGCAGCGCGCCGTCCACCTTGGCCAGGGCTGCGGCCAGGGCCAGGTGCTCGTCGCCCTCAAGGGGCAGCGGCGTCTCCAGGGTGTGGCCGGAGAGCGGCAAGAGCGGGGTGTAGGGGTCCACGATGAGCGCGCAGCCGTACTTCTGCTCCCCTGCGGCGGCCACGATGCGCGACACGGACCCGAACAGGGCGTCGCGCTGGGCGCTGTCCAGGGGCCATTCCAGCAGGGCCTCCTCCAAGATCACCAGGTTGGGCTTGCGGTTGGTGGAGTGGAAGGAGCCGTCGGAGAAGCTGCACACCGGATTGTCGTCCAAAAAGAGCAGGCCGTGGCGGCCGTTGAACAGCGCGCACAGGCTGGTGGGCGGCAGCTCGCCCACGGCGATGCCGATGATGTGCTCGCCGTCGGACACGAGCAGGCGCTTGCTGCGCTCCACGGTCTGGAGCATCTTCCGCACGTGCTTGCCGTTGTCCAGCCGGGGCCGCTCGGATTTTGGGAAGCGCATCAGGTAGTGCAGGCGCGACAGGCGCGAAGGCTCCACAAAGGCCAGGTGCCCGCGCGCCCAGGCACCCTCCTCCGGGGTCTTGGAAATCTGCATGATGGCCCCGAGCAGGTTGTACACGCGCAGGCGCGTGTCCGGCCCGGCTGCGCGGGCGCGCTCGTCCACGATGAAGTCGTGCACGGCGTGGGAGGCCATCTCCTGGAGCATGTGCACGGTGGCGTCCAGGGCCAGCATGTCCTTGGCGGCCAGGTTGTGCGCGAACTGCAGCAGCGCCAGCTCCAGCCAGCGCCTGGTGGGGCCGGGGGAGCACAGGTCCACGTGCTGGTCGGTAAACCACATCTGGTAGGCCACGCCGGGCGCCCGCCCGCCCAGGCTGACCACCCCGGCCAGGCCCACGCGCTTGGCCTTGGCCTGGTCGAAATAGGCCACGTGCTCCGGGTCGGGCAGGCCGTCCAGCCACTCGTTGGTGTCCTGGTAGTATTCCTTGAGCCGGGGCTCATGCCCGCGCAGCAGGTTCTGCGGGTCCACCACGCGCAAGGGGTCGCCGGGGTTCTGGGCGTAGACAAGGGCCATGCGCGACGGCCCGGAAAACTCGCACAGGCCCAGCCGCAGCCCCTCGAGCACATTGTGCAGGCTGAGCATGTGGTGGCGGTCCAGGCTCATGGGGACTCCTCGCGGGTGTCAGGGTGGGGCGCAGCGGGGTCTGCCCGGTGGGGCGGCAGCTCAGAATACTATACGCAGCACGGCCAAAGCGCAACGGAAAAGCCGATGGGGCATCGGCTTTTCTTCGGGGATTCCGGTGGCTTTGGGGCCGCGCTATTTCTTGGTGTTCAGGAATTCGAGGAATTTCCCGACTTCTTCGTGGGCGGGGTTGAGGGTCTTGGCGCGGTCCAGGTGCTCGCGGCACTTGTCCAGGTCGCCCTTGTCGTAATAGGCGCGGGCCACGTTGTAGTGCAGGTTCTCGTCGGTTTCGGTCATGGTCAGGGCGCGGGTGTAGTATTCAATGGCCTGATCCACCATGCGGCCCTTGCGCAGGGAGATGCCGAACTCGTTGAAGAGGTGCTTGTGCTCCGGGGCAAAGGCCGCCTCCAGGCCCACGATGCGGCCCAGGATGTCCTTGGCCTTGGTGGCCTCGCCGCGCTCCACGTAGGTTAGCCCCAGGCCGAAGTTGGCGCGCACATTCTCCTCGTCCACGGCCAGCGCGTTTTCAAACTCGAACTGGGCGCTGTAGAGCGCCCCGCGCTGGCGCTGCTCCTCGGCGCGCTGCACCGTGGAGTTGAGCTCCTGCATCTTCGGGTACACGGTCTTGACGTACATCTCCGGCTCAGGATTGTACTTGGCCAGGAAATCCTCCAGGGGCACGGGCGTGCTGGCCCCGGCGGGCACGTTGTTCTTGTTCATGGCCTGGACCATGACCTCGCCCGAGTCGTTCTGGGTGCAGAACCAGAACATCTTGCTGATGGTCTTGCGCTGGGTGGTGCCGGTGCCGACCTTCTCCACGGTCTGGGTGGAGAACAGGCCCTTGATCTTTCTGCTGCCTTCCGGACGGTATACCGGGGCGTGGTCTTCCTGGTTCGGTTGGTTTTCCATTGCGGTCTCGATCGGTTGCAGGTGCCGGGGGAAACCTGGAACCCAAGGCTAGCACCCCTGGCCCGGTGCTGGCAAGCACCCGCAGCGCGCAGGCCGCAGTTGTGATCATTTCACGCAAGAGTGAGTAAACACCCCGGACAGGTCGACAAAAACCGCCAGTTGCGCTATGGGCATGCGCATTGTGGGGACTGCGGCCCTGGCCCGGATGTCGGGCTTGGGCCGCCTGTGTGAGAAGAGCAACAGCCAGCGCAGGATCGAGGGTGGTCGCATGGACAGACGAGTGGGTGAGCGCATCCGCGCCTTTCGGGAAAAGCAGAGCCTGAGCCTGGCGGACTTGGCCGGCCGCACCGGCCTGGAGGAGTCCTTTTTGTCCGCCGTGGAGTCCGAGGACCGCTACCCCTCCCTGGGCCCGCTCTTGAAGATCGCCCGCGCCCTGGGCCTGCGCCTGGGCACCTTCCTGGACGACCAGGTGAGCCGCGACCCGCTCATCGTGCGCCTGGGCGAGCGGTCCCAGGAGCTGGCCATGCACCAGAGCGGCGACAAGCCCGCCAGCCATTCCTACTTCTCCCTGGGCCGGGGCAAGACCGACCGGCACATGGAGCCCTTCTTCATCGAGATCAACCCCGAGCCCGAGGCCGACAAGACGCTCTCCTCCCACGAGGGCGAGGAGTTCATCGTGGTGGTGGCAGGCACGGTGCAGCTCATCTACGGCCGCGAGACCAGCGTGCTGGAGCCCGGCGACAGCATCTATTTCAACTCCGTGGTGCCGCACAACGTCTCCGCCGCAGGAACGGGCAAGGCGTCCATCTACGCCGTGCTCTACTTCCCGGAGTGACAGCCATGCCGCGACAGACCCCCTTACGCGAGATCACCCTCGGCCAGATGCTGGACGAGACCGTTGCCCAGTGGCCCAGCCGCGACGCCGTGGTCTACGTGGACCGCGAGTTCCGCCTCAACTGGCGGCAGTTCTCCGACCTGGTGGACGAGGTCGCCTGCGGACTCATGGCCCTGGGCGTCGAGCGCGGCGAGAAGGTCGCCCTGTGGGCCAACAACGTGCCCTACTGGGTCGTGCTCCAGTTCGCCACGGCCAGGATCGGCGCGGTGCTCCTGACTGTGAACACCCACTACCGCCGCTCGGAGCTGGAATACCTGCTCCGGCAGTCCGAGTGCGAAAACATCTTCCTCATGGACGGCTTCCGCGACATCGACTACGTGGGCACACTCTACGACCTGGTGCCGGAGCTGAAGACAAGTGAGCGCGGGCGGCTCAACACCGCGCAGTTCCCGCACTTAAGGCGCGTGCTCTTCCTGGGCGCGGAGAAGCACCGCGGCATGTACACCCTGCCCGAGATCCTGTCCCTGGCGGTGATGGTTTCCCCGGAACAGTACCAGGCCCGGCAGGACAGCCTCTCGCCCTTCGACGTGGTGAACATGCAGTACACCAGCGGCACCACGGGCTTTCCCAAGGGCGTGCAGCTGACCCACTACAACATCGGCAACAACGGCTACTGGATCGGCGAGAACCAGCGCTTCACCGAGCAGGACCGCCTCTGCCTCACGGTGCCCCTGTTCCACTGCTTCGGCTGCGTGCTGGCCGTGCTGGCCGCGGTCTCCCACGGCACGGCCATGGTCATCCTGGAGAACTTCGACCCGGTCCTGGCCATGACCTCGGTGGAGGCCGAGAAGTGCACGGCCATCTACGGCGTGCCCACCATGTTCATCAGTATGCTGGAGCACAAGCTCTTCCCCCGCTTCGACCTCAAGAGCTTGCGCACCGGCATCATGGCAGGCTCGCCCTGCCCGGTGGAGTTCATGAAGCGCGCCATAGCCGAGATGCACATGCGCGAGATCACCATCTGCTACGGCCTGACCGAAGGCTCTCCGGTGATGTCCCAGACGCGCATCGGCGACGATTTGCGCCAGATGACCGAGACCGTGGGCCGCGCCATGCCCGAGATCGAGCTGCGCATCGTCAACCCGGAGACCAACGAGGAGTGCGCGCGCGGCGTGGTGGGCGAGATCTGCTGCCGGGGCTACAACGTCATGAAGGGCTACTACAACAACCCCGAGGGCACGGCCAAGGCCATCGACATGGACGGCTGGCTGCACTCCGGCGACCTGGGCGTCATGGACGAGGAGGGCTACCTGGCCGTCACCGGACGCCTGAAGGACATGATCATCCGGGGCGGCGAGAACGTCTACCCGCGCGAAATCGAGGAGTTCCTGTACCGCCTGGAGGGCATCCTGGACGTGCAGGTGGTGGGCGTGCCCAGCCGCAAGTACGGCGAGGAGGTCGGGGCCTTTGTCATCCTCAAGCCCGAGGTGCGCATGGAGCCCGAGGATGTGCAGGACTTCTGCCGGGGCCAGATCTCGCGCTACAAGATTCCGAAATACGTGGCCTTCATCGAGGCCTACCCCATGACCGCCAGCGGCAAGATCCAGAAGTACAAACTGCGCGAGCTGGCGGCGGAGCTGTTCCCCCAGGCCATGCAGGAAGCCCCCAAGGCTTAGAAGGAGTATCCCCATGCAGAGTGAACAGGCTTACAAGGACATCGCCTCGCGCCTGCGCGGCCTGCGCGATGCGCTGGACCTGACCGTGGAGGAGCTGGCCGAGAAGACCGGCGTGGACGCGGCCCTCGTCCGCACCTACGAGGCTGGCCAGACCGAGATCCCCGTGGGCTTCCTCATGAAGGTGGCCCACTCCTGCCATGTGGACCTGACCGTGCTCATCAGCGGCCTGGAGCCGCACCTCACCGGCTATTCCCTGGTGCGCCGGGGCGAGGGCCTCAGCGTGGAGCGCCGCAAGGACTACGACTACAAGTCCCTGGCCTACCGCTTCTCGGGCCGCAAGATGGAGCCCTTCCTGATCACCGTGCCGCCCAAGACCCCGGAGGAGATGACGCTCGTGTCGCACTCCGGCCAGGAGTTCGTGCACGTGCTGGAGGGCCGGCTGGAGCTGCGCCTGGGCGAGGAAGTCCTGGACCTTTCGCCCGGCGACAGCCTGTACTTCGACTCCCAGACCCCGCACGCCCTGCGCGGCCTGGACGGACACCCTGCCGTGTTCCTGGATGTGATCCTCTAACGCCCCGTGGGAGCTTGAGCGACATGGAAAAATTGCGCGTGAACCGCTACCGCGACTTCATGGCGGCCTTCAAACAGGACGTGCCCGCCAACTACAACTTCGCCTTCGACTTCCTCGACCCCCAGGCCGCGTCCGAGCCCGGCCGCCTGGCCATGATCCACGTGGACGACTTGGGAACCCGTCGCGAGCTCTCCTTTGAGTTCTTCCGCCAGGAGTCCTGCAAGCTGGCCAGCGCCCTGGCCGCGCACGGCGTCACAAAGGGCGACCGGGTCATGCTCGTGCTCTACCGCCGCGTGGAGTACTGGGTGGCCATGCTGGCCCTTGCCCGCATCGGCGCGCTGCCCATCCCCTCGCCCTCGCTCTTGACCCCGCACGACATCGAGTTCCGCGTGAACTTCGCGCACGTGTCCTGCGTGGTCTGCGAGGACTCCATCACCGCGCGCATGGAGGCCGCCAGGCCCAAATGCCCGGACCTGCGGCTCCTGGTGCAGGTGGGAGAAGCGGCAGCCCCGGCCGGCTGGGAAGACTATGAAACGCTGAAAGCCACGGGCGCGGCCGAGTTCCCGCGCACCCCCGACTCCCCCGGCGGCGACGACCCCCTGGTGATCTTCTTCTCCTCCGGCACCACGGGCATGCCCAAGATGGTGCTGCACACGCACACCTATCCCTTTGGCCACGTCACCACCGGCGCGTACTGGCACGACCTGGAGCCCGGCGACATCCACCTGACCCTGTCCGACACGGGCTGGGCCAAGAGCGTGTGGGGCAAGTTCTACGGCCAGTGGCTGGCCGGGGCGGTGATCTTTGTCTGGGACTTCCGGGGCAAGTTCGAGCCGCGCGAACTGCTGCGCATCCTCTCCGAGCACAAAATCAACACCTTCTGCGCGCCGCCCACGGTGTACCGCTTCCTGGTGCGCGAGGACCTGCGCGAGTTCGACCTCTCAAGCCTGCGCCACTGCACGACAGCGGGCGAGCTCCTGAACGACTCCGTCATCGCCGACTGGACAAAGGCCCTGAATCTGCCCATCTTTGAGGGCTACGGCCAGACCGAGACCACGCTCCAGGTGGCCACCCTGCCGTTCATGCAGCCCAAGCCCAGCTCCATAGGCAAGCCCATGCCCGGCTGGGACATCGTGCTGCTGAACGAGGACGACCAGCCCTGCCCCCCGGGCGAGGAGGGCGAGATCTGCATCCGCCTGAAGGACGGCAAGACCACCCGTGGCATCCCCGGCCTGTTCATCGGCTACCTGGACGAGCCCGAGCGCACGGCCAAGGTCGTATACGGCGGGTTCTACCACACCGGCGACAAGGCCTGGGTGGACGAGGACGGCTACTTCTGGTTCCTGGGCCGCACCGACGACCTCATCAAGAGCTCCGGCTACCGCATCGGGCCCTTTGAGGTCGAATCCGCCCTGGTCTCCCACGACGCGGTCATCGAGGCCGCTGTCACCGGCGTGCCCGATGCCGTGCGCGGCATGGCGGTCAAGGCCACCATTGTCCTGGCCCCCGGCTTTGAAGCGGGCGACGCCCTGACCAAGGAGCTGCAGAACCACGTCAAGACCATCACCGCGCCGTACAAGTACCCGCGCATCATCGAGTACGTGAGCGAGCTGCCCAAGACCATCAGCGGCAAGATCAAGCGCGCCGAGATCCGCGCCCGGGACCTGGAGCGGATGAACATGTAAGAGAAGAGCCTCCGGCGGCCGGGGGGCATGATGCCCCCCGAACCCCCTCAGTTCAAGGCAAAGCGCCGGAAACCCCCGCGCTTTCCCTGACTCACCAAAGCCGAAAGGGCTGGCTCAGGTTCCTCCTGAGCCAGCCCTTTCGGCGTATTGTGGGGGTCTGGGGGGCTTCAAGCCCCCCGGTGGGGTCCCAGGGGCAGCGCCCCTGGCCGCCGGAGGCTCTCAGCCCCAGGCATGACAAGCGCGGCGTGATGCGGTAGGGATCGGCGCATGGGTGTTCCGATCAAGGTTATGCACGTCATCACCGGCCTGAACCTGGGCGGTGCCGAGACCTGGCTCACGCGGCTGCTGTCGCGTCTGCCTGCGGACCGCTTCGAGTGCCAGGTGGTGAGCCTGCTGGACGGCGGCGTGCTGGCCGGGGCCATCCGTTCCCTGGGCGTGCCGGTGCACAGCCTGGGCCTGGGCCGGGGCGTGGCTGATCCGCGCGGGCTGTGGCGGCTGGCGCGCCTGCTGCGGGAGTTCCGGCCCCAGGTGGTGCAGACCTGGCTGTACCATGCCGACCTGCTCGGCCTGCTGGCGACGCGCTTGTCCGGCTCTCGCGCGGCGGTGAGCTGGGGCCTGCGCTGCGCGTACATGGACTTGCCCCGCTACGGCCTGGGCACGCGGCTGACCCTCAATGCCTGCGCGGCGCTCTCGCGCTGGCCCGAGGCCGTGACGGCCAATTCCCAGGCCGGGGCAGCGCACCATGTGGCCCTGGGCTACCGGCCCAGGCGGCTGGTGGTGCTGGAGAACGGCGTGGACGGCGAGCGCTTCCGGCCCGATGCCGAGGCCCGCGCGCGGCTGCGCCGGGACTGGGGCGTGGCCCAGGATGCGCCGCTCATCGGGCTGGTGGCGCGCATGGACCCCATGAAGGGCCACGCGGTGTTCTGCCAGGCTGCGGAAGTGGTGCTGCGCAAGCGCCCACAGGCGCGGTTCGTGTTCTGCGGCGAAGGAACGGAGCAGGGCGGCGCGGAACTGGACGCCTTGGTGGAGCGCCACGGCCTCACGAGCGCTGCGCTGCGTTTGGGTCGGCGCGAGGACGTGGCCCAGGTCTCTGCGGCCCTGGATGTTCTGGCCCTGCCGTCCCTGGGCGAGGGCTTTCCCAATGCGGTGCTGGAGGCGCTCTCCTGCGGGGTGCCCTGCGCCTGCCTGGACGCGGGCGATGCGCGGGTCATGTGCGGGCCGGGCGGCCTGGTGGCCCCGGCCGCGCTGTCCGGGCCGGGCGCGCCAGAGGCGGAGCGGGCGGGGTTCCTGGCGGGCGCGCTGGATGAGCTTTTGGGCCTGACCCCGGCGCAGCGGGCAGGCATGGGCGCGCTGGGCCGGGCGCACGTGCTGGAGCGCTATGGCCTGGACCGGGCAGTGGAGCGCTGGGCAGCGCACTTCGAATCCCTGGCCAGCGGCCTGCGACAGCCTACCGATAGCCACAAAATAAATTGAATTTATGAAGCTTTTGGGTGTCGGCAAGTTGCCGATGCCGGGCTATTTGGACGGGACGGGCAGGGGCTTGAAGCGGTAGCCCACCCCGCGCACGGTCTCGACCCAGTCCGCATAGGGGCCGAGCTTGCCGCGCAGGCGGCGCATGTGCGTGTCCACGGTGCGCGAGGTGCCGTCAAAGTCCGTGTCCCAGACCGTGTCCAGCAGCCGTTCGCGCTGCAACACCCGGCCCCTGGCCCGCACCAGCTCCCGCAGGATCTTCTGCTCCGTGGAGGTCAGGGCCACGGGCAGGCCGTCCACGTGCACGCTGTGCGCCGCAAAGTCGATTGCCAGGCCGCCCTCGCAAAAGCCGTCTGCGGGCTCCTGGGCGCTGGTCCCGGCGCGGCGCAGCACGGCCTTGATGCGCAGCAGGAGCTCGCGCGGGCTGAAGGGCTTGGCCATGTAGTCCTCGGCCCCCAGCTCCAGGCCCACGATGCGGTCCACCTCATCGCCCAGGGCGGTGAGCATGATCACCGGCACCGCGCGGGTGCGCTCGTCCTGCTTGAGCCTGCGGCAGATCTCCAGGCCGTCCAGGCCGCCGGGCAGCATCACGTCCAGTAGGATCAGGTCCGGCCGGACCCGGGTGGCCAGCTCCAGGGCCTTGACGCCGTCCCCTGCCAGGCGCACGGCGTAGCCCGCGTTCTTGAGGTTGTAGGACAAAAGCTCCCTGGTCTCCAGGTTGTCCTCCACCACAAGGATGTTCTTCTGGGTCATGGCCGCGCTCCCTGTCTGGACTTTCGCTCACGGTGTAAAGTCCCGGCCTAGCCTGGCCGATACTTGTAGCATGGGCGGAGGATAGCAGCGCCACCCGGTCGCGGCAAGGGCCGGGTGCGGCCGCCCAGGCTACATCATGCGGAGGGAGCATGTATTACCACGGATTCGACAAAAAATTCCCCTCCGGCAAGAACCCCTGGACCCACTGCGACGACCAACTGGTGGGTCTGCTCTTTTCCAAGATCATCACCCGCACGGCCCGTATCGAGGCCAACGGCGTGATCGATTCCCCGGCCCTGGCCGACGAGATGGCCCACAATCTCTTCGACCTCATGCTCTACATTAACAAAGACTTCCATTCCTGCTAGGACGCAAGCGTCTCCCTGTCGATGACGCGTGCGTCTCTTGTTGAAGACGCAAGCGTCTCCTGTTGGGAACGCTGGCGTCTCCGGTCAGGCCACAGCCTGGAGCATGGGCCCAGGGCAGGCGAAGTTCCTGGCGCAGGCCAGATAGGCCTGGGTGGCCTGGCGCATGGCCTGGCGCAGGGAGCGCTCGGTGCGCGCCTGCCCAGCCTGCCCGGTCTGAGCTGCCTGACTGTTCTCCCCCACCCCCTCTGCCCGCGCGCTGGACGCTCCGGCCTGTGCTGAGTCGGCCTGTGCTGGGGTCTGTCCGGCGGCATCGGCCCGGACCTGGCTGCGGGCCGCCCTGGCCTTCTGGCCCTCGGCCTGGGCCTGTTGCTGTGCGGCCTGCCACAGGGCCTGCTGGCGGGCTGCCTCCAGGTCCAGGGGAAACGAGCCCGGCGCGGTCTGGGACTCGGCGCGGGGTTGGGTCTCCACGGCGGGAGCGGGGTCCACCGGGGGAGATTCCGGGTCCCAGAGCAGACGGTCCGTGGAATAGGTCAGGCCAAAGGCGCCCATGCGCAGCGACACCCGGCGCGAATGCAGCAGGGGCCGGGCAGCGGCGAAAGGGGAAGCGGACGCTGAACGGATGGGCTCGGACATGGCCGACTCCGGGGTTGCCCGGGCTTCGGTCCGCCAAAAAAAGACCGGAAGCCGCGAGTTCCGCCCTCCGGTCCGCTGCCGAGATCTTCGGCCAGCGGCCCCCTGTCCAGGGGTGCCCGGTGGGCTCCATGCGTCTTCCGTCCGTGGAAGCCGGGGCGCGGGCCGCTCCACGCGGGAGCTGGCAGGCGCGCCATGAACGGACTGTAACCATACCCCGTCTGCTTGGCAAGTCCCTGGACGGAAAGAGCCTACGTCTTGCAATCGCGCAGGTGACGGGATACACGCAGCGGAACCCCAAACCTCCGGAAGGTGCCCATGAGCTACAGGATTTTGCAGAAGAAAATACTCATACCAGGGCAGACCACCCTGCTTGTCATCGATGCGCCGCACGTGGCCCAGAAGGCCAGGCCCGGAAATTTCGTCATCCTGCGGACCAGCGAGAAGGGCGAGCGCATCCCGCTGACCATCGCCGACTGCGACGCCAAGGCCGGAACCGTGACCATCGTGTTCCTGGTGGTGGGCAAGAGCACTGCGGAGCTGAACACCATCGAGGAGGGCCAGAGCATTCCCGACTTCTGCGGCCCGCTGGGCAGGCCCACGCACATCGAGCGCCAGGGCACGGTGATCTGCGTGGGCGGCGGCACGGGCGTCGCCGCCATGCACCACATCGCCAAGGGCCACGCGCAGGCGGGCAACCACGTGGTGGCCGTCATCGGCGCGCGCAACAAAGACCTGCTCCTGTTCTGCTCCGAGCTCGGCGCCTTCTGCCCCGAGGTCCTGGTGGCCACGGACGACGGCAGCCAGGGTCACAAGGGCTTTGTCACCGAGGTGTTGAAACAGCGCCTGGAAGAGGACAAGAGCGTGTCCGAGGTCATCGCCATCGGACCCGTGCCCATGATGGAGGCCGTGGCCAAGGTCACCCTGCCCTTTGGCGTCAAGACCACGGTGAGCCTGAACTCCATCATGGTCGACGGCATCGGCATGTGCGGCGCCTGCCGCTGCACCGTGGGCGGGGAGACGAAGTTCGCCTGCGTGGACGGCCCGGAGTTCGACGGCCACAAGGTGGACTTCGGCGAGCTGCGCCTGCGTCTGGGCCAGTTCCGGCCCGAGGAGCAGCAGTCCATGAAGCTGTTCCAGGAAAAATGCCAGTGCGCGGAGGGCAAGTAGCATGAGCGCCAAGCCGATGGACACGACGCCCAAAAAGCCCGCGAAGCGGGTTCCGCGCACTGAAATGCCCACGCAGCCGCCCATGCTGCGCATCCAGAACTACCTGGAGGTCGCCCTGGGATACACCGAGGCCGAGGCCAAGGCCGAGGCCGGGCGCTGCATCCAGTGCAAGAAGCCCACCTGCCGCCAGGGCTGCCCGGTGGAGATCGACATCAAGGGCTTCATCGGCCAGCTCCAGAAGAATGATCTGCCCGGCGCGTACAAGGTTCTGCGCGACTACAATTCCCTGCCCGCTGTCTGCGGCCGGGTGTGCCCGCAGGAGACCCAGTGCGAGGGTGAGTGCATCCTGGGCAAGAATCCGGCCAAGACCGGCGGCCCGGTCTGCATCGGACGCCTGGAGCGCTATGTGGCCGACACCTTTGCCGCGCGCCTGGCCGCAGGCGACTCCGCCTGCATCCAGCTCACCGGCGAGGCCGCCTGCCGCATGGAGCGGCCCGATGTGCGCGTCGCCTGCATTGGCGGCGGGCCTTCCAGCCTCACCGTGGCGGGCTATCTGGCCGCCCTCGGCATCAAGGTCACGGTGTTCGAGGCCCTGCACGAGGTCGGCGGGGTGCTCGTCTACGGCATTCCCGAATTCCGCCTGCCCAAGGCCATCGTGCGCCGCGAGATCGACGCCATGAAGGAGCTGGGCGTGGAGTTCAAGACCAACTGGGTCGGCGGCAAGGCCATCATGGTCCAGGAACTGCTCGACCAGGGCTACAAGGCCGTGTTCCTGGGCGTGGGCGCGGGCCTGCCCCAGTTCATGAACGTGCCCGGGGAGAACAACATCGGCGTGTTCTCGGCCAACGAGTACCTGACCCGCGTGAACCTGGGCCGGGCCTACGACTTCCCGAACTTCGACACGCCCATCTTCAAGGCCGACAACGTGGCTGTCATCGGCGGCGGCAACGTGGCCATGGACGCCGCGCGCACGGCCCTGCGCCTGGGCGCCAAGAACGTCTACATCGTCTACCGCCGCACCAAGGACGAGATGCCCGCCCGGCACGAGGAGCTGGAGCACGCCATTGAAGAGGGCGTGCAGCTCAAGTGCCTGTGCGGGCCGCTGGAGTTCAAGGGCGACGAGAACAAGCGCCTCAAGTCCATCCGCCTCCAGAAGATGTGCCTGGGCGAGCCCGACGCCTCGGGCCGCTGCCGGCCGCTGCCCATCGAGGGCGGCACCGACGAACTCGAAGTCGGCCTGGCCATCATCGCCGTGGGCACGCGGCCCAACCCCATCCTGCTGGAGGCCACGCCAGGCCTGAAGCTGAACAAGCGCGGCTACATCGAGGCCGACCCCGAGACCGGCGAGACGAGCATCTTCGGCGTCTTCGCGGGCGGCGACATCGTCACCGGCGCGGCCACGGTCATCAGCGCCATGGGCGCGGGCCGCCGCGCGGCCAAGGAGATCGCGCGCAGGCTCCTGGGAGGCGAGGCGTAAGAGAAGAGCCTCCGGCGGCTGGGGGGCTTCAGGCCCCCCAGACCCCCCCATCACGCGAAGGGCTCCTTCCGGCGCAAAGCCGCCGGAAGGAGCCCTTCGCGTTGGTGCGTCACGGGAGAGCAGACGGAAAGGCAGGATAGAGGCACGCGGCCTGGCCGCGCCGGAGCTAGCAGGGCAGCGTGACGACGACCCGGGTGCCCTGGCCGGGCTGGCTGGAGATGACGATGTCGCCGCCCAGGGATTTGACAGTGCCATAGCTGACGGACAGGCCCAGGCCAGAGCCCTGGTCCACCTCCTTGGTGGAGAAGAAGGGCTCGAACACGCGGGGCAGGTGCGCCGGGCTGATGCCCTGGCCCGTGTCCTCGATCTCGATGCGGACCTCGTGGTCGTGCACCGAAGTCACGACATACAGGCGCCCGCCCGTGGGCATGGCGTCCAGCGCGTTGTCCAGGATGTTGCCCAGGGCCGTGGCCAGGTCCGAGCCGGGGAGGTTTTGCGCGGGCAGGGCCAGGCCCGGCAGCTCCGGGGCGATGGCCGGCAGGGCCGTGATCCCGAGCTGCTCCAGGCGGCCTGCGCGCTCCTCCAGCAGGTCCTGGATCAGCGCGGCCAAATCCACTTCAGCGGCGGGGTCCGCAGCCGTCCTGGGCCGGGAGCAGGCCTCGGGCCGGGCTCCTGGCTTGGCTTTGTGGCACAGGCAAAGCAGCTTGGCCGTGATCTGCTTCACGCGCTGGCCCTGCTCATGGAGCTTGGCCGCGCTCTGGGCGAGCTCCGCCAGCGCGCCGGAGGCGTTGGCCAGGCCCTCTCCAGGGACAGCGGCAGAAGCCGCGCCAAGGGCGTCCCCCAGGTCGGCCACCAGGTCGTCCATCCACCCGGCCAGGGAGACCATGATATTGACGGGATTGTTGATCTCGTGGGCCACGCCCTCGGCCATCTGCCCCAGGGCGGCCATCTTGGCCGTCTCGGCCATGCGCAGGCCCTCCAGCCGCTCCTGGCGGCGGTCCTGGGCCCGGGCGATGGCCTCCACCAGCCGCTCGATGGGCACGGGCTTGACCAGGTAGTCCGTGGCCCCCAGCTTCATGCCCGCCACGGCGGTGGCCAGATCGTTCTGGCCCGTGAGCATGAGGGCCTCAACCTGGGGCCGCACCCGCTTGAGCTCGCGCAACAGGGCCAAACCGTCGATGCCCGGCAGGTTCACGTCCAGCACGGCCACGTCCAGGTCGTGCCCGGCGGCCAGGCGCAGGGCCTCCTCGCCGTCGTAGGCGGTGCGCACCGCAAAGCCCCGGGCCTGGAGCCGCTCGGCCAAAAGGTCGGCGAAGTCGCGCTCGTCGTCCACCAGCAGGACAGCGTTCATGGCTGCCCTGGCCTACTTTTTGTCGTGCTCGTGGATGACCTGATCGGCGTCGGCAAAGTCGTTGGCCTCGGCAAAGGTGGCGGCCACCATCATGTCTTCCATCTTCTGGCGGTAGGCGCCCTTGATGCTCTTCACCAGGCGGTCGATGTCCACGGGCTTCTTGTGGTACTCATACGCGCCGAGCTGCATGCAGACTTCCTGGTCCTGCTCCGAACCGTGGCCGGTCAGGATGATGACCTGGACGTGGGGGTGCATCTTTTTGACCTTGCGCAGCACCTCCACGCCGTCGATGCCGGGCATGCGCAGGTCCAGCACCATGACGTCGGGCGCCTCGTCCTTGACCATCTCGAGAGCGGTCTCGCCGTCATGGGCCACGTCCGAGCCCATGTCGCGCATCTTCATGCGCTCGGCCAGGGTGTTGATGAAATTCTCCTCGTCGTCGACCAGCAGCAGCTTGATCTTCTTGCTCACTGTGCACTCCTTGTTGCGGGCGCTCATCGCGCCCTTTTCCGGGGGCCTGGTCCCGGTCACTCGTGTGGCGAGCCCAGGCCCCTGGTTTTGGGCTTTTCAGCTAGGCTTCGGCCAGGCCGTAGGCCACGCTCACCCCGGAGAGCCCGACGGATTCCAGGAATCCGCAGACCTTGGGCGTGGGCGCAAGCCGTACGGGGCTCAGTCCCAGCAACTCGCGGGCCTCGGCCGCGCATCCGACTTCGGCAAAGGCGACGGCTGCGTACACGTCCGACACGGACGCCGTCGTCTCCCTCACCCCGGCCATCTGCATGGCCGTCTGCCGCTCCCCGGCCCCGGCAAAAGCCAGGGCGGCGAAGGTGTCCTCAAGCGATTTTCTCAGCATTCCAAACATGACTCCCTCCTTGTGTCGTCAACGGGGCGCGCAGGCCGCCCACATGGACCTCTCGAAGATAAGCTGCTGTATGAATGCTACTCCTCTTTTTCCAGAAATCAATCCCCTGCGGGACCTCAGGCCACGGACCTGGGCAGGGCCAGCACCACGCCCAGGCCGCCAAGGCCGGGGGAGAGCCCGATGCCCAGGGCCGTGGCCAGGGGGGCGAGTTCGGCCCAGGCCGGGGTTCCGCGCAGGGCCTCGAAACCGGGGCCGTCCAGGCGCACCACGGCCAGCCCACCCTTCTCCTCCACCGAGAGCAGAACCTGCGAGCCCAGGGGCAGCACCTCCAGGGCGGCTTCCAGGGCCGCGCCCACGGCGTCCATGACCTCCACGGCGCGCAAGGCCGTGCGCAGGCCGGAGCGGCCAGGGGCCAGCACCAGGGTGGCCTTGCGCCGGGCGGCCTGCCTGCGCGTGAGCCCCACCAGGGCGCGCACGGCCTCGTTGACATCGGCCCCGGCCGGGCTGGCCTCCGGCGCATGCGCGCAGTAGTTGAGCTGTTCGGAAAGCATCATGCCGCGCTCCACCTGCTCGGCCAGAACGCGCAAACCCTTCTTGAACCGCTCGGCATGGGCGAATCCTGCGCTGCTCAGGGCCAGCAGGTCCTCCATGAGGCCGGAAGACTCGCGGATGGTGGCCAGGATGTTTTGCATCTCATGGGTGGCCGCGGCTGTCAGCCTGCCCATGAACAGTGCGTCGCGCATGGCCCGTCCCCTTACTGCCCGTCGCTCTTGTCGGCCTGGCTGGCGGCCTGGGTGGCGGCCTTGCAGGCGTAGTCGATGGCCGACTCCATCTTCTCGATGAGCGTGTCGATGTTGAGCGGCTTCATCATGTAGTCATAGGCGCCCAGGCGCATGCCTTCGATGCCGTCGCGGGTGCTGCCGTGGCCGGTCAAAAGCAGCACCTGCACGTGCGGGTTGGTGCGCTTCACGCGCTCCAGCACCTCCAGGCCCTTGATGCCGGGCATGAGCACGTCGAGCACCACCACTTGCGGCTCCTCGGCGGCGATGGCCTCCAGGGCGCTCTCCCCGTCAAAGACCACGCGGGCGGGGATGCCCCGCAGCTCCAGGCGCTCGGCCAGGGTGGTGATGAACTCGCGCTCATCGTCCACGAGCAGGATCTTCCAGTCTTTCGCGTTCATGCCGCTGCCTCCCGCTGCCCCTTGGGCAGGGTGATGGTGAGCGTGGTGCCCACGCCCTGTTCGCTCTCGACGGCGATGTCGCCGCCCAGGCGCTTGATGATGCCATAGGTGATGGACAGGCCCAGGCCCGTGCCCTTGCCCTTCTTGGTGGTGAAGAAGGGCTCGAAAATATGCTTCAAGGTCTCATCAGACATGCCGCAGCCGTTGTCGCGCACGCTGATTTCCACATTGTCCCCGACTTCCCGGGCCGTGCCCAGGATGCGCCCGCCATCGGCCACGGCGGCCAGGGCGTTGTTGAACAGATTCAGGAACACCTGCTGGAGCTGGCTGCGGTCGGAGTGGATGCGCGGCAGCTCCGGGTCGATCTCCAGGCGGAGCTCCACCTGGCGGTGCATGGCCTCGTTGGTGAGAAAGCCCATGGTCTCCTTGATGATCTCGCCCACGTCCAGCTCCTCGATGCTCACGTCCATGCGCCGGGCAAAGCCGAGCATGCGGTGGGTGATGCCCCGGCAGCGGTCCACCGCGCGCAGGATGCTTTCCACCTGAGCCAGGATGCGGTCGCGCACGGGAAAGTCGGGCTGGCCCGCGAGCAGGTCGTTCATGAGCCCGGCCTTCTCGTTGATGATGGCCAGCGGGTTGTTGATCTCATGCGCCACGCCTGCGGCCAGCCGCCCGATGCTGGAGAGCTTCTGCGAATGCTCCACGTGGCGCAGGGCCAGCTCGCGCCGCTCCTCAGACTCCTTCATGCGCCGGATGAGCAGGTCCGTGACGCGCACGGCGGCCAGGAGCACTGCGGCCACGCCCACCACAAAGATGAACAGGAGGTCGCCGCGCACCGTGTACCAGGTCTTGAGCACGCTGCCCTTGGGCTTCACGGCCATGAGCACGAAGTCCGCCTCCGGGAAGTAGGCGTAGGCCAGGAAAACCTCCCGCCCCAGGGGGTCGGTGAAGTTCAGCACCGCCGGTTCAAAGGTCTTGGGCGGCAGCTGGAAGGTCAGCTTTTCCAGCACCTTGCCATAGGAGTTGGAGTTGGTCTGCATGAGCCCCTGGCTGTTCACCAGAAAGGCGTCGGCGTCGGGCTCCAGGCTCATGGAGGCGATGAAGCGCTCGAACTGGCGGGTGTCCAGGGTGGCGCGCAGGATCCACACCCGGCCGTCCTCGGTCCTGTGCTGCACGGCCACGATGACGTGGGGGAAGTTGCGGAAGCCCATGAACACGTCGCTGACGTACTTGCCCTTGATCCGCACTTCCTGGAACCAGCGCTGCTCGGCGTAGTTCTTGCCCTGCAGCGCGTACGGGCCCACGTAGTTGACCTGGGTGCCGTGCTCGTCGATGAGCCCCAGGTCCACGAAGCCCTCGAACTCCTTGGTCATCACATTGAAGATGCGCGCCAGGTGCCGCTCGCTGGAGAGCTCCTGGTAGGAGTAGGCCGAGGCGATGAGGCTCACCGTGGAGGAGCGCTCGGTGAGGAAGAGCTCAAAGGAGTTCTTGGTCTTGTTCACCAGCACGCGCAAAGGGTTCTGGATCTCTCTGGTCATGGCGTTCTGGTGCTCATAGTAGTTGAGCACGGCCATGACCGTGAGCGGTATGAGCGTGGCCGCAGCCATGATGCCGATGATCTTGCGGCGCAGCAGGGTGTAGCGCTCGGGGCTCACGGCCTCGTCCACGTCGCTTTGCAGCTCGCGCAGCGGGTTTCGTATGAGCGCCACGAGCTTACGCATTGGGGCGCCCCGCGAAAAGGATGGCGCCTGCGGACAGCTCGCCCTTCAGGTACTGGGCCAGGGCCTCCCCGGCCAGACCGGCCACGGCGTCGAGCACCTCCACGCGCTTCCAGCGCAGGTAGTGGTAATGCTCCTCCTCGATGCCGCCGGTGATGACCGCGGCCACCTCGCGGTCCAGAATGAGGTCGCAGAGGTCGTCGGCGCTGGAATGGGCCAGCACCAGGTCCTGCCTGCGCACCTCATGGCCTGTGGCGTCCACGGTGACGAGCAGCACCTCGGAGCAGAGGTCGAAGCGCGGGGCCACCTCGTCGCGGTACAGCGTCACCAGGATCTTCTTGCCCATGACCGCCCCCTATGCCTTTTTCCGCACTGCGGATTTTGGGGCGGGCTTGCCCGCCGCCGCAGGCCTGGAGCCCGGTTCCGAGGGCAGGCGCACGTGCGGAGGCAGGTGCTCGGGCAGGATCTGCTCGCCCGTGCAGACCATCGCCGCGTACTCCACCATGTTGCGCAGCTCGCGCACGTTGCCGGGGTAGCTGTAGGCCGAGAGCAGGGCCAGGGCGGCCTCGGAGAAGCCCTGCACCTGCTTGCGGAACTTGGCCGCGTAGATGTTCAGGAAGTGGGCCAGCAGGAACTGCACGTCCTCGCCGCGCTCGCGCACGGGGGGCAGGTGCAGGCGCACGGCGTTCAGGCGGTGGAGCAGATCCTCGCGCAGCAGCCCGGCCTTGACCAGGGCCTCGGGGTCGCGGTTGGTGGCCGCCACCACGCGCACGTTCAGGCGCATGGGCCGCTCGCCCCCGGCGGGCAGCACGGCCTTCTCGTCCAGCAGGCGCAGCAGCCGGCCCTGCTGGGCCAGCGGCATGTCGGCGATTTCGGAAAGATAGAGGGTGCCGTTCTGGGCCAGCTGGAACTTGCCGGGCCGCGCCCCTCCGCCCCCGGTCTGGGGCCCCTCGGCCTGGGGGCCATCGGCCTGGCCACCGGCCTGGCCGAAGAGCTCCACGTCGAGCAGGGCCTCGGGCATGGGCGTGGCGTTGACGCGCACAAAGCCCTCGCGCGCCCGGGGGCTGGCCCGGTGCAGGGCCTCGGCCAGCAGATCCTTGCCCGTGCCGGACTCCCCGGTGAGCAGCACGGTGGCGTCGCTCTGGGCCACGGCGGGCAGGATGCGCAGCAGATGCTCCATGACCGCGCAGCGGCCCACGACCTGCCCCGGCCCGGCGGAGTGCGACAGCCGCGCCTCCAATTCCTTCAGGGCCGAGAGGTCCTCAAGAACGTCCAGGGTGCACAGGAAGGCCCCGTCGCGGTCCAGCACGGGCACGGAGGTCAGGCGCACGGGCACTTTCCGGCGGTGCCGGTTGATGAGGGTGCCCTCGACACTGCACGGCTCCGCGCCAGAGCAGGCAAGTCGGGGGCAGCCGTGCAGGCAGAAGCTGCCGCGCAACACGTGCCGGCAGGGCACGCCCCTCACCTCAGCGGTGGTGTACCCGGTGAGGCTTTCCAGCGTGCGGTTCATGAACAGCGTGCGCCGCTCCTCGTCCAGGGCGACCACCCCGAAGGGCAGCTCGGAAAGGACGCGGGGCAGGTCGGCACGGTCCAGGCCGCAGATGTTCATGAGGGTGTTCTGGTGCAAGGCGCGTCCTCCCAGGGATTGCGTTTCCGGCGCACTGGCGCGGCCCCCAGGATGGGGGAGCGCTAGTGCGCGCCTCCGCCCACGATGCCGGACGCGGCAAAGGCGAGCACCAGGATCTCGGCCAGGGCCAGCCCGGCGAAGACGTATTCCTTGCGCTTCAGGAAGACCGGAATGAGGGGAATGTAGCAGACAATGGTCATGCCCGCCAGGAGCACGATGCCCAGGAAGTTGAGGAAGTCGCCCTTGGCGATGAGCACGGCCCAGCCCCAGCCGTGGGGGACCTTGCCAATCTCAAGGTAGGTGCCCACGGGCTGCGACCAGAGCAGGGGCACCTTCTCCAGGGGGATATGCGGGGTGATGAGGCCGCTGACGTACAGCAGGTAGGTCACGGCCATGAGGGCCAGGCCGCCCCAGCAGCCGTAGAACAGCATGTTGGCGTAGGTAATCTGCTCCGGGGTGGCCTTTCCGGTATGAATCTGGCTCATAGTGTCCTCCAAGGATGATGCGTGCCGAGTGCGCCGCGGATTAGATGCCCAGGCCTTTTAAAAGCGCCTTGCCGCCCGCGAAGAGCAGCACGCCGATGACCATGTAGCGGATGAACGTGGGCTTGGCCTTGGCCAGGAGCCGCACGCCGACAAAGGAGCCCAGCATGAGGCCGATGATGCTCGGTATGGCCATGAGCGGGATGACGCAGCCCTTGTTCAGGTAGACCCAGGCCGCAGAGGTGTCGGTGATGGAGAGCAGGAACTTGCTGGTGCCCACGGCCACCTTGAGCGGGGCGCCCATCATCAGGTTCAGCACCGGCACGTTGGCCCAGCCCGCGCCCAGGCCGAACATGCCGGCCATGATGCCGATGATGACGAACATGAACAGGCCCGGCAGGGTGCGGTGGGTCTTCCACTGCACCAGCTGGCCGGTGGAGGGGTCGTTGTAGGCGCCGTCCATGCCCAGGGCCATGCTCAGGGCATCTTGCTTGGTCACCACGGGGTAGGCCGTGTTCTTGGAGCACAAGAGCAGGATGGCGATGCCCATGATGGTGATGCCCAGGCAGAGCTGCACGACGTTGGTGGGCAGGGCCATGCCCAGAAACGCGCCCACGATGGCGCAGGAGGAGGCGATGAGCGCCACGGGCAGGGCCAGGCGCAAGGACGCGAAGTTGCGCTTCAAGAGACCGGGCCCGGCCGCCAGCGCGCCAGCCAGGGCCACCATGAGGCCCGCTCCGCGCACAAAGTCGAGGTGGAAGGGAAAAAAGCCGCTGACCAGGGGCACGTAGAGCACGCCGCCGCCCACACCCGCCAGCACCGCGATGATGCCCAGGACGAAGCAGAAGAACAGCAGCACCAGGGGCCACACCCACCAGGCCACGCCGGTTTCCTTGCCAAGCTGCACGGCCGCGTCGGCCATGTCCTGGCCCGCGCCGGCCACGGCGTTTTGCACGGCGGACCCATCCGTGGCGGCGCCGGAGGCATAGGCGGCCACGGCAAAAAGCAGCACGCCGAACATAACAAACAGGGCGATTTTCGCCGGGTGACTCAGTCGATCCATCATCATTCCCGCTCCTCTGATCGTCTCTGGATTGCCCAGCCTGCCTCGCCAACCCCTCGGGCCGCGCAGTGGACGCCCCATACTATCAAGAAACGTGCCTCTGGATAACCAGCTGAAATAACAGGCTTGACTGCGACAACAAGAGGGAGTAAACGGCAAGAACTTGCCGCTGTTGCGGCAAGGGTGCGCCAAAAGGCGGTCCGCTGCCGCCTGTGCCCCACGGCAAAAGCAGTTGCGCAGCCACCCCAGCCCTGGGTCAGGGCGCGGTGCTGCCCGGATGCTGTAATTTTATTAGCGATAGAGCGATGTTGTGAAAAAGGAGGGGGCTGGGTGATGAGCATGGACCCACGGGCCTACGGCGGCAAGTTTTTGCCGCATGACCTGGACGCCGACCCCGAAGCGCGCGCCGCCATGAACGAGGCCGGGCTGCTCTTCCGCTCCGATGCCATGCGTGCCCTGTACCGCGTGGCCATCCAGGTGGCCGGGTCCGATGCCCCGGTGCTGCTCACCGGGGAGTCCGGCACGGGCAAGGAGCTGTTCGCCCGCCTCCTGCACACCTTAAGCAACCGCAGCGGGCGGCCCTTTGTGCCTGTGAACTGCGGCGTGCTCTCGGGCGAACTCTTTGCCGACAAGTTCTTCGGGCACGAATCCGGGGCCTTCACCGGGGCCGTGCGCCTGCAAAAGGGCAGCTTCGAACTGACCGGGGACGGCACCCTGTTTCTGGACGAGGTGGGGGAGATCCCGCTCGCCAACCAGGTGGATTTCCTGCGCGTGCTGGAGGAGCGCAGCTTCAAGCGCCTGGGCGGAGAGAAGGACCTGGGCTTCCGCGCCCGCATCGTCACCGCCACCAACCGCTCCCTGCCGGACATGGTGCGCTCCGGCCACTTCCGCGCCGACCTGTTCTACCGCCTGAACGTCATCCCCATCGCCCTGCCCTCCCTGCGCGAGCGCCGCGAGGACATTGCGCCCCTGGCCGAGTACTTCCTCTGGCTTTTCGGGCACCACTACCACAGGCCGAACCTCAGCCTCTCGTCCGGGGCCCTGGGGCTGCTCACCCGGCACAACTGGCCGGGCAACGTGCGCGAGCTCAAGAATCTCATGGAGCGCGTGGCCCTGCTGCACAAGGGCGAGGCCCCGGTCCGGGCCCAGGATCTGCCCCTGGAGATGCGCCTGGAGCTGGGTGAAGAGCTGCCCCCGGACCTGTGCCGCGAGGGGCTGGCCGGGGCTGGCCCTGGCGCAGATGACGCAGCGGGGTTCAATCTGGAGGCCGTGGTGCGCCGGGCGGAGATCGCCGCCATGATCGGGGCCTACAAGGCCACGGGGCGCAGCAAGCAGCGCACTGCGGAGCTGCTCGGCATCAGCCCGCGCACCCTGCGCCACAAGCTGGCGCAATACGAGCTCAAGCTGTAGGAGCTGGCCGTGCGGCGGCAAAAGGGCGTTGCGCCCTGCTTCGGCCGTCCCCGTCCTTGGCCCTAGCCCTCCGGGGTCAGCTGCGCGATGTGCCGGGCGTAGGCCGGGTAGGCGGCCTGGAGTTCGGCGCGCTGGCCATGCTCGTAATCCTCGAACTCGAAGCCCGGCGACACGGTGCAGCCGAGCAGGGCGAAGCGCCCGCCGGGCCGAAGCCGCGTGCCCTGCCAGACCCCGCGCCGGACCACGGCCTGGGGCCGCTGCCCGGCCAGGATGTCGCCGCCGAGGGTCAGGGTCTGGCCGGAGCCGTCGGGGCAGAGCTGGAGCATCTCCACGGGGTCGCCCAGGTAGAAGTGGAAGATTTCGGTGCTGGCCACGCGGTGCAGGGCGGAGAAGCACGCGGGCGTGATCAGGTAGTAGATGGCCGTGGCGCAGCGCCGGGGGCCGCTCTGGCGGCCGGGCATGGTTCCGCCGGGGATGACGCCGCCAGAACGGTATGTTTCGGCGTACAGGCCGCCCTCCTCGGGCAGGGGCGTCAGCCCCAAGGCGCGGATCAGGGCTGCGACATGGGCCTCGGAGCCCCATTCCGGGCTGCTCACGTCTTTATTCTCCCAGCCCAGGGGTGCTCCAGGCGCAGGTGCTCGTCCAGAACGGCCATCTCGGCCAGCAGGGCCTCGGTGCGCTGGCGGAAGGCCTCACTGTCGCCCGCGCCTGCGGCCTTTTCTGCGGCCTGGGCCAGCAATGCGGCGCGGCGCGCGCCCACGGTGCCGAAGGTGCCCTTGGCCTTGTGGGCCACATGCAGCGCGCCCGCCAGGTCCCCGGTGGTCAGGGCCAGGCGCAGATTCTGCTCGATCTCGGGCAGGCTGATTTTCTGGAACTGGACCAGCAGGTCGTCCAGCAGGTCCGTGCGGTCGCCAAAGGAGCGCTCCAGGTAGTCGGAGTCAAAGCGCGGGGCCTGGGCCGGGTCGCGGACAGGTGCGGCCGTGCCGGGGCGGCTGGTCTTGGCGGCGCGCCTCCGGACCGTTTGGCGGCTGGCCCGGAGGCCCATGGCGCGGCCAATGGCGGCCAGGAGTTCGCGCTCCTCCACGGGCTTGGGCAGGTAGTCGTCCATGCCGGCGGCCAGGAAGCGCTGGCGGTCCGTGTCCTGGGCATAGGCCGTGAGGGCCACGATGGGAATGTCCACATTCTGCGGCCCGGCCTGGCCTTGGCGGATGCTCTGCGTGGCGCTGACCCCGTCCACCTCGGGCATCTGCACGTCCATGAGCACCAGATCAAAGGCCTCCCGGCCCAGGGCGTCCAGAACCTCGCGGCCGTTGCCCACGCTGACGGTCGTGTGCCCGGCGTCCTTCAGCATGCGCTCCAGGAGCATGCGGCCGATCTCGTTGTCCTCGGCCAGGAGCACGCGCAGGGGCCGGGTCTGCCGGGTCTGGGCCCCGGCGGGATAGGGGCTGGCGGCCTCCTCGGCGGAGCGCTGGCCCTCCCCGGCCAGGGGCAGGCAAAGGGTGAAGCTGAAGGCGCTGCCCGCGCCAACCGTGCTCGTGACCGCAAGGCTGCCGCCCATGCGCTCCATCAGGCTTCTGCTGATGGCCAGGCCCAGGCCGGTGCCGCCGTGGCGCTTGCCGTAGGAGCCGTCGGCCTGGCTGAAGCTCTCAAAGAGGTGCGGCAGGAAGTCCGGGTCGATGCCGATGCCCGTGTCGCGCACAATGAAGCGCAGGCAGGCCACGCCCTGCGGGGCGGGGCAGGCCGGGTCCGGGCCGACCTCCAGAGTGATGGAGCCGGTCTCGGTGAACTTCACGGCATTGCCCAGGAGGTTGCGCAGCACCTGCTCCAGGCGTCCGAGGTCGCCCACCAGGGCATCCGGGACGCCGGGGTCGATGCTGAGAGCGAGGCTGAGCCCGCGTTGTCCGGCCAGCAGGCGGAAGGGCGCGGCCACGGCCTCCAGGCCCGCGCGCAGGGCGAAGGGCGCAGGCCGGAGGTCCAGCCGGCCGGCCTCGATCTTGGAGAAGTCCAGGATGTCGTTGACGATGCTGAGCAGCGCGCGGCCGGACTCCACGGCCATGTCCGCCAGCTGGCGCTGGTCGTGGGACAGCCTGGACTTGGCCAGCAGCTGGGCGGCCCCGATGACCCCGCCCAAGGGCGTGCGGATCTCGTGGCTCATGTTGGCCAGGAACTGGGCCTTGGCCAGGGTGGCGGCCTCGGCCTCGGCCTTGGCCCGGCGCAGGGCCTCCTCGGCTTGGCGGCGCTCCGTGATGTCCTGGAAGGTGCAATGGGTGCGGATGAAGCGCCCCTGTTCATCACGGCTGACCCTGCCATTGAAGGAGGCCAGCAGGGTGGAGCCGTCCTTGCGGCGCATGGTGAACTCCACCCCGGTGATGAGCCCGATTTCCTTGAACACCGGGAAATTTTTCCGGAAATGGGCGACCCAGTCCGGGTGCAGGAATTCGCTGAAGTTCTTGCCGATGACCTCCTCGCGCTGGTAGCCTAGGGTCGCCAGCCAGGCGTCGTTGGCCAGGAGCAGGTCCCCCTCCTCGTCCATGGACTGATAGGGCAGGGGGGCGTCCACGAACAGGTCGCGGAAGCGCTCCTCGCTCTGGCGCAATGCTTCCTCGGCCCGCTTGCGCTCGGTGATGTCCAGGGTGATGGCCGCCAGACCGGGCTTGCGGCCCCCGGTCAGGGGCAGGTGCGACTTGAGCACGAGCCAGTGGCGCAGGCTGCCGCCCGGAGGCGCGTAGGAGGTCTCGTACTCCAGCGGCTGGCCCGAGGGGTCGGACAAAAGCCGCTCGTCGTAGGCCGCGTGCAGGGCTGCGCGCTCGGGTGGGGCGAATTCGGGCATGGTCCGGCCCAGCACGTTCTCCGCAGAGGTGCCGTAGAGCCGCGCGAAGGCGGTGTTCACCAGCAGGTAGCGGCCCTCCCTGTCCTTGCAGGCAAAGGGCATGGGCAGCGTGTCGATGACGGTTTGCAGGAAGCGGTGGCTCTCGGCCACCTGCTCTTCGGCCAGGCGCTGGCGGGTCACATCGATGACCACGCCGACCATGCGCAGGGGTTCGTCCTGCGGACCCTGGTAGGTCACGGCCAGGGAGTCCTGATGGACCACCGTGCCGTCGGGCCGCGCCACGCGGAAGGACTGCTCGAAACGTTTGCCGGTGGCCCTGGCCATTTCCAGGGCTTCGCGCACGCGTGGACGGTCCTCCACGTGCACGCGGCACAGCCAGTCCTCCGGGGTGCCGGTGAGGTCGTGCTGGCTCAGGCCGAAGCTCCTCTCCATGTAGGCGTCGCAGTGCATGGCCCCGCTCACCAGGTCCCAGTCCCAGAGGCCGATGCGCCCGGCGCGCACGGCCAGGTGGAAGCGTTCGCTGACCGCGTTCAGCTCGGCCTGGGCCTCCTGGCGCTCCAGCACGCTCCACAGGCCGTCGGTGAAGAGCCTGAGCTGGGCCACGTCCTCCTCATCGTAGGGGGCGGTCTTGTTGGCCACGCCCACCACGGCCACCACGCGCCCGGCGCGGATCACCGGCAGGGTCAGAAAGCGCGAGAGCGGCACGTGCCCCTCGGGGTAGCCCTTCTTGCGCGGGTCGGCTGCGGCGAAGTCGTTCCGCAGCACCGGCTCGCGCAGGCGCACGGCGTCGCCCCAGAGGCCCGTGGCGTCCAGGTCGTACACGGTCTGCTTGTCCTGCACGGCGCACTGCGCCATGACCCCCTCGGACCAGGAGTACAGCGTGAACTGGCGGCGCGTGTCGTCATAGGCGTAGATGTAGCCCACGGGACTCATGGTGAGGGCCTGGACCTGCTCCAGGGCAAAGTCCAGCAACTCCTGGCGGCTGGCTGCAGGCATCTCGTGCAGCCGCAACAGGGCGTTGCGGCGGATGCGCCGCAGCTGCTCGGCCATTTCGCGCGCGCGGGCCTGGGTGATGTCCCGGATGATGGCGCAGGAACCCTGGTACTCGCCCTCGCGGGAGAACAGCGGGAAGGGCGTGACCAGGGCCAGCACCTCGCTGCCGTCCATGCGCAGGAATTTGGCCTCGTAGGGCTCGCGCGAGCCCTTGCGCCGGGCCGCCAGGCGTTCCGGCTGGCCCGCCGCAGTCTCCGGGGCCAGGAGGTCCATGTAGCGCCAGCCCTCGAGGGCGGCCGGCTCCTGGCCGAACAGGCGCGCAAAGGCCGGGTTCACGTACTTGAGCGTACTTGTGGGGGTGGTCAGGACCACGCCCTCGTCCATGACCTCGATGAGCAGACGCAGGCGCTCCTCGGTTTCCCGGAGGGCATCCTCGGCGCGCAGGCGGTCCGTGATGTCATTGATGGTGGACAAAAGCAGGGTCCGCCCGCCTGCGACAAATGGCTCGGTGCGAACCTCCACCTCGCGCAGGCTGCCGTCCTTCAGGCGGTGGACAAAGCGGAACTCGGCCTGATGTTTGACCTCGGCCATGATTGAGCGGAGCTGTTCGGGAGGCAGGGTGTTGATGTCCGCGATGCTGAGGCTCCGCAGCTCCTCGCGGCTGTAGCCGTAGCACTCGGCTGCGGCGCTGTTGGCGTCGATGATGGCGGAGGTTTCCGGGTCCACCAGGAACTGCACGGTCTTGTTGTTCTCGAACATGGCCTGGAAGAGTTCTTCGCGCTCGGCCCGGGCCTGTTCAGCGGCCTTGCGCGGGGTGATGTCCTCGGCCACCAGGACGAGCATCTCCACCCGGCCGCTCGCGTTGCGCATGGAGCCCACGTTGACGCTGGCCCAGACGAGCTGGCCGTCCTTCTGCACGTAGCGCTTCTCCAGGGCAAAGCCGTCGATTTCTCCGGCCAGGAGCCGCTGGCTTTCGCCCAGGCTCTCGGCGCGGTCCTCGGGGTGGGTCAGGTCGATCCAGCGCACCCCGCGCAGCTCCTCCAGGCTGTAGCCCCAGAGCTTCAGGAAGGCCGGGTTGGCGTCCAGGATGCGCCCTTCGGCATCGCCCTGGGAGATGGCGATACTGGCGTGCTCGAACACGGCGCGGCCCCTGGCCTCGCTGGCGCGCAGGGATTTCTCCGCCCGCCGCCGCTCCGTGGTCAGGACTGCGAGCAGAAGTCCGGTGAGGGAGAGGGTGCCCAGAAATATCTGTGCCTGAAGCAGGCGCCCGGTGGGGGTTTCGCCCCCCAGCAGGAATGGCCCCTGGAGCACGGGCGCGCTGGTCAACGCGATGGCCGCGGCCAGGGCCAGGGAGACCCCCACCACGCGCAGGCCGAAGCGCATGGCGCCCCAGGCCAGCAGAGCGAAGAGTATGTAGGGCTGGGGGGTGAAGGGGGGGGGCGGCGTTTCCGGCTGAAAGGCCAGCCACGAGACTGCGCACCACAGGGCCAGGAACGCGGCGGCCTCAAGTCCACGGAGCCAGGACAGGCCGGTCCGTGGAATCTTGAATCCGGCCCAGGTGAGGAGCAGCGGCGTGATCAGCATCAGGCCCAGCCCGTCGGCCACCCACCAGGTGAACCAGAAGTCCCAGAACGGTAAATGGGTGGAGGAGGCCACGCCCGCACCCACCAGGGCGGTGCAGGCGTTCACCAGAACGGCGCAGAGGGCCAGGGCCACGATCTCCTTCACGCGGGTGAAGCGGATCTGTTCCCCGCACCAGCGGGTCATGGCCCCGGCGCAGAGCAGGGACTCCAGGACATTGGCGGCCATGAAGCCGACGCTGTGGAGCAGCGGGCGGCCGGACAGGACATTGGCCGACACTCCGGCCAGAAAGATGGTCAGGAGGCTGGCGGGCCAGAGGCGGCGCGGCAAAAGCAGCAGCGCTCCCAGGCCGATGCCCGCAGCGGGCCACACTGCGGCCAGCACTTTCCCTGCATCGGGGTAGAGAAAGGCCACCTCGTGGGCCAGAAAATAGGCCAGCCCGAGGACGGCGAGTTTGCGCAGCTCCTGCCGGGGGGAAGCGGTCGGCTGTTCGGCCGGTGCTTCCGGGGTCTTGGAGATCACGCGCCATGCGTTCATTGTGTTCTCGCCCCCCGGCTTGTGGCCGACGGCCGGTTCGGGTCCGCCCGCCTTCTGCCCGTGTGTCGCCAAGACCTTCGCACTTTGGCCTGCCGGAGCAGGGGGGGCGGACCGTGGCTGGATGTCTGGTCTGCCCTGGCGGCAGAGAACGCGAATCTAGCAAAATACGTAGCCGCGCACAAGGGCGCGCCGGGAATTCCCGCTACTGGCTGTAAGCCGGGGTCCAGAGGTAGTACATGCCGGCCCGGGGCGGCAGCAGGCCGTCCAGGTCCAGGTGCAGGAGCGCCGGGCCGGCGTCCCCGGCCTCCACGCCGGGCAGGTAGTACGTGCCGTCGGCCGCCGGGCGGCGGCGGTAGGCCACGACCTTGGCGTCCTTGGGCAGCCCGGCCAGGCTCCTGGCTGTGCCCAGGGCGTCGTCCAGGTAGCCCACGGAGTCGATCAGGCCCAGCTCCTTGGCTTCATCTGCGCTGAACACCCGGGCCGAGGACACGACGCCCAAAGCAGCGGGCGCGAGCCTGCGGTGCTGCTGCACCAGGTCCAGAAAGCGCGCGGCCTGGGCCTGGGTCATGGCTGCGGTGAGCTTCTTTTCCTCCTCGGTGGCCGGGCGGAAGGGCGAGCCCATGTCCTTGAGCGGGCCGGACTTGGTCACGTCCACGCCCAGGCCGATCTTGTCCATGAGCCCGGCCACGCGCGGCTGCAAAAAGATGACGCCCACGCTGCCGGTGATGGTGGTGGGGTGGGCCATGATGTGGTCTGCGGGCAGGGCCACGTAATAGCCGCCCGAGGCCGCCAGGCCCATCATGGCCGCCACCAGCGTGGCCTTGCTCTCGGCCTTGTAGGCCATGAGCTCATGGTACAGGATGTCGCTGGCCGTGGTGGTGCCGCCGGGGGAGTCGATCTTGAGCACCACGGCCTTGATGGCCTTGTCCTTGCGGGCCAGCCTCAGCTGCGCCACCAGCTCCTGCACGCTGCTGGGCCGGGTGCGCAGCAGGCCCTCGCGCGCGTGCTCGCTGATCAGCCCGTCGAGGCCCAGGAGCAGGATCTTGTCCTGGCCCTGGCCCTCCAGCACCTGCTCCTTGTAGGGCGCGCCGGGGTCGCCGAAGAGGTCGACCTTGACCTGCACGCACCCGCCCAGGGCAGAGCAGACGAGGGCCAGGCAGGCCAGGGTCAGGCCGGCGGTCATCAGGCGGGCGGAGAACAGGGGACGCGGCATGAGTGCCTCCAGCGGGTGTCCGGTTCAGGGGGCCGTGGCCAGGGCATAGCCCAGCCCGGCGGAAATTTCGCCCAGGATGATGGCCGCGCCCAGGAAGTCGCCGTTGACCCCGCCGACGGCGGAAACGAGCCTGCGCAGCGGCGTGAGCAGGATCAGGGCGGCGGCCACGGCCCAGAGCGCGGCAAAGGGGCGCAGCCAGAGCGCCGGGGCCAGGGCGGCGGCCAGCGCCCAGAGCGCGGCGGGCGCGTTCGCCCCGGCCAGAAACAGCCCGCCCAGGCCAGGCCGCGCGTAGCCCCGCGTTGTCCAGCCAAAGACCACGGCGCAGGCGCGGCCAAAGACCACGGCCCAGATGACGGCCCACCAGTCCCCGGCGCGCAGCATCTCGCTCAAAAGCACGCCCTGCCCGCCCAGGGCCAGGACCAGGGCGGCCACGCCAAAGGCCCCGCAGCGGCTGTCCTTGACGATGGCCCAGAAGCGCTCCGGCTCCACGTGGGCTGCGGCCCCGTCGGCCACGTCGGACAGCCCGTCCAGGTGCAGCCCGCGCGTGACCCAGGCCAGCAGCAGCACGGCCAGCCAGGCCTGGATGAGCGGCCGGCCCGCGAACAGCCCCAGGGCCGCCGGGGCGGCGATCACCGCGCCGATGACCAGCCCGCTTAGTGGCAGGTGGAACATGGCCCGGCGTAAGGAGTCTTCGGGCAGCACGCGGGCCGGGGCCAGCCGCGAAAGAAAGCCCAGGGTGGCCAGGAATCGTGCGGGCGCGCTCACGGCTTTTGCTGCTCCGGGCCTTCAGTGTACAGGATGCGCACCGGGTCGCCGGGGCGCAGGGTCAGCCGCGTGGCCGCCGAGTCCTGGTTGACCGCCAGCTCGTAGAAGCCCTGGCTGCCCAGGAGCAGGCCCGCCTCGCCGGGCCCAAGCTCGGCGTAGGCGCGCACCCGGCGCAGGTCCAGCCGCTCGCCCGGCCCCAGGGACAGCCCGGCCACCGGGCCGGCAAAGAGGAAGCCCTGGCGCAGGGAGAGCACGCAGTTGCCGAAATGGTCCACGTGCAGCACATGCGCCAGCACGGCCCCGTCCTCGGCCAGGGGTGCGGCCCAGGTCTGCTGCAGCACGGCCTTCCGCTCCAGCGGCGTTCCGAGGGACTCCAGGGTCTCCCCGCCGGAGAGCCGCGCGGCCAGGGGCGCAAAAACGTCGCGGCCATGGAAGGTGGCCGAGAGGCCATAGTCGGCGGCAATGGCCGAGAGGTCGAAGATGCGGACCGCGGGCAGGCCGGGGGTGTCCAGCAGCAGGTCCAGGAGCCCGCCGTCCGGGGCCAGGTAGCTCTGGCTGCGGACCTGCGCGCCCAGAATCCTGCGGCTGGTGCCCACGCGCGGGTCCACCACGCAGAGGAACACCGTGTCGGCCGGGAAGTGCGGGGCGCTGGCGGCCAGGAAGAAGGCCGCCTGGGCCGTGCCAAAGGGCTCCACCTGGTGGCTGATGTCGAGCAGCGGCGCGCCCGGGGCCAGGCGCGTCAGCGCGGCGTGCATCTGGCCCACGTAGGGGTCGGTGAGGCCGAAGTCGGTCAACAGGGCGATGGGTCGCATGTCAGTAGACCTTCCTTTTCGAGAAGCCCTGGCCCAGCACGTGGAAGCCCGAGCCCATGATGGTGAACGCGCCGGGGTCGATCTCGTAGACGAGCTCCTCCAGGCGCTTGCACTCAAGGTTGTTGAGCATGGTCAGGACCACCTTGCGGGACTCCCCGCTCCAGCCCCCCCGGGCTTCGAGCACCGTGGCCCCGCGCCCCAGGCGGTGCAGCACGGCCTGGACAATGGCCTCCGGGTGCTCGGAGATGACCAGCGCCATGCGCCGCTCGCTGAACAGGGTCAGGCAGGCGTCGGCCACCCAGCCCACCAGGAAGTTCATGGCCACGGAGTAGAGCACGGCCTCCAGCTTCAAAAAGGCCAGGCCCAAGGCGAACACGCCCAGGTTGAACAGGAACTCGAAGCGGCCGATGGGCATGTTGTAGCGCTCGCGCACGATGACGGCCAGGATGTCCGCGCCGCCGGTGGAGCCCAGCGAGCGCAGGGCCACGCCGACGCCAGCGCCGAGGGTCACGCCGCAGGCGATGACCGCCAGCCAGGGGTCGCTCACGGGCAGGATGTAGGTGATGCGGTCGATGAGCAGGCTGGTGGCGGCCATGCCAAACAGGCTGTAAAGCACGAAGCGGCGGCTGACCAGCTTCAGGCCCAGGAGCATGATGGGCACGTTGAGCAGGAAGTACCAGGCGCCGGGCTGAAGCTCTGGCGCCATGTAGTAGCACAACAGGCCCAGGCCCGAGACTCCGCCCGTGAGCAGGCCGTGGGGCACGGCCACGGACTTCACGGCAAAGGCCACCAGGGCCGAACCAGCCGTGAGCAGGAGCAGGTTCCAGGGCACGGTGAAGGCGTAGCGCCGGAGGCTTTGGCGCGGGTGTGCGTCGCTCGTGTTCGTCATGGCGGCAGTGTACGGGATTCAGCCATGCAGGGAAAGGGCCGCGCCAGGGGCGGGATACAGGCCAACACTTGGCCGCCGGAGTGTTTCCGGCGGACCACGCAGGTGGCAGCGTCTGGTCTCCCGTCCTACATGGCGTGGATCATGCGGGAGACGCTCAGGCACTCGGCGTGGTGCGCGCAGCCGCCCTGGTCGCAGTAGCCGTTTGCGGCCCGGCCGAAGCAGTCGAAATGACCCTCTTGGCGCTGCACCAGGCGCACGGCTTCCACCCGCGCCAGCATGGCCTCCTGGCTGGACTTCTTCTTGGCCGGGGCCTTGGCCGCGGGCTTGGCCGCGGGCTTGGCCGCAGCAGGCTTGGCCTTGGCTGCGGGCTTGGCCGCAGCAGGCTTGGCCTTGGCCGACGCCTTGGCTACAGCAGGTTTGGCCGCAGCAGGCTTGGCCTTGGCTGGCGCCTTGGCCGCTCCCTTGGCGGGTTGCGCTTTCATCATGCTCATGTCGCTCCTGCTCCTCTCGGTTGGGGATGAAGGGCATGGGATATACGGACCAAGAATACGACATTGCCGGGAGCATGCAAGCAGTTTCTACAGCCGGGAACCGTTTTAAACGTATTTCCTGCGCCGGGACGGCCCTGCCTTGCAAATCCGCGCCGATTTCACTAGACCAGGGGCACCAACCGAACCCATCTGGAGCAGACCATGAACGTGCTTGTTGTGGGCTCCGGCGGCAGGGAGCACGCCCTGTGCTGGAAGCTTAAAAATTCACCCCGGGTGAGCCGCGTCCTGGCTGCGCCCGGCAATGGCGGCACCGCCCGCGAGGCCGTGAACGTGGCCGTAAAGGACGACGACATCGCTGGGCTGGTGGCCCTGGCCAAGGCCGAGAACGTGGGCCTGGTGGTGGTCGGGCCGGAGGCCCCGCTGGTGCTCGGCCTGGCCGACGCCCTGGCCCGGGAGGGCATCCCCTGCTTCGGCCCCTGCGCCTATGCCGCGCAGCTTGAGGGCAGCAAGGCCTTTGCCAAGGCCGTCATGCGCGCCTCTGGCGTGCCCACGGCGGACTTCCAGGTCTTTGACGAGCCCGAGGCGGCCAAGGCCTACGTGCGGCGGCAGGGCGCGCCCCTGGTGGTCAAGGCCGACGGCTTGGCTGCGGGCAAGGGCGTGGTCGTGGCCCAAAGCGTGGACGAGGCGTGCGCCGCCATCGACGACATGATGGTGCAGAGGAGCTTCGGCGCGGCGGGCGCGCGCGTGGTGGTGGAGGAGGCCCTGCAGGGCGAGGAGGCCTCGTTTCTGGCCTTCTGCGACGGCGAGAATTTCGCGCTTCTGCCCTCGGCCCAGGACCACAAGGCCGCTTTCGAGGGCGACAGCGGCCCCAACACCGGCGGCATGGGCGCCTACAGCCCGGCCCCGGTGCTGCCCGAGGCCAAGTACGCCGAGACCGCCGAGCTCTGCATCCGGCCCATCTTGCAGCACCTCAAGGCAGTCGGCCACCCCTTCAAGGGTGTGCTCTACGCCGGGCTCATGTTCACCCAAAAGGGGCCCATGGTGCTGGAGTACAACGTGCGCTTCGGCGATCCCGAGTGCCAGCCCCTGCTGATGCGCCTGGACAGCGAGCTGGTGGACATCATGCTGGCCTGCGCCGAGGGCCGGCTGACCCCGGACATGGTGCGCGTGCGGCCCGAGACCGCCATCTGCGTGGTCCTGGCCGCGCCCGGCTATCCCGGCAGCTACCCCAAGGGCATGGAGATACACGGGCTGGACGCGGCCGACGCCATTCCTGGCGTTAAAGTGTTCCAGGCCGGGACAAAGATCCAAGACGGGAAGACCGTCACCAGCGGCGGGCGCGTGCTGGGCGTCACGGCCCTGGGCGCGCCGCTTTCCGAGGCCAAGGCGAGAGCCTACGAGGCCGTGGCCAGGGTCCATTTCGAGGGCTGCTTTTTCCGCCGCGACATCGGCGACAAGGGCATTGCCCGCAGCAAGCAGTAGGGAGGTCAGCATGGTGAAGGTTGCTGTGTTCATGGGCAGCGCGTCCGACGAGGACCTGATGAAGCCCTGCGCCGAGGTTTTGCACAGGCTCGGCATCGACTACGTGTTCACCGTGACCTCCGCCCACCGCACGCCGGAGCGCACCGAGCGCCTGGTGGCCGAGCTGGAGGCCCAGGGCTGCCAGGTCTTCATCTGCGCGGCGGGCATGGCCGCACACCTGGCCGGGGCCGTGGCCGCGCGCACCACCAAACCCGTGCTGGGCGTGCCGCTCAATGCCTCGCCCCTGGGCGGCATGGACGCGCTCCTGGCCACGGTGCAGATGCCGCCCGGCTTCCCCGTGGGCACCCTGGCGCTGGACAAGGCCGGGGCCAGGAACGCCGCCTGGCTGGCCGCCCAGATCCTGGCCCTCAGCGACCCGGCCCTGGCCGGGCGCATCCGCGCCGAGCGCGCCGGGTTCATCACCTCGGTGGAGCAGGCCGCAGCCAAGGTGGAGGCCGCCGATGCCGGACGCCGCGCCAAGTAGCCCGGCTGCGGGCGCACTCAGTGACGGCAAAGCCCTTACCGACGGCCGTGGCCGGAGCGTCAGCTACCTGCGCCTGTCCGTCACCGACCGCTGCAACCTGCGCTGTCTGTATTGCGACAGCCGGATGCGCCAGTGGCTTAACCACGACGAGGTGCTGCGCTACGAGGAGTTCCTGGACCTCATGGGCCTGGCCATGGGGCTGGGCATCGGCAAGGTGCGCCTGACCGGCGGCGAGCCCTTTGCCCGCAGGGGCTTCATGGAGTTCGTGGAGGCCGCGCGCGCGCGTTTCCCGGCCCTTGACCTGCGCCTGACCAGCAACGCCACCCTCATCGCTCCCTTTGCCCCGCGCCTGGCAACGGCGGGCGTCACGCGCATCAATATTTCGCTCGACACCCTGGACCCCGCCACCTTTGCCCGGGTCACCGGCCAGGACCTGTACCTTGAGGTGCGCCGGGGCATCGAGGCCTGCCTGGCTGCGGGCATCCGCGTGAAGCTGAACGCCGTGGCCATGCGCGGGGTCAACGACGGCGAGCTGGCCGGGTTCCTGGACCTGGCGCGGCGGCTGCCCATCGACGTGCGCTTCATCGAGTACATGCCCATGGGCGGGTCCGAGTGGCGGCCCGAGCAGGTCTGGAGCGCGGCGGACATCCTGGCCGAGGCCCGGACCCTGGCGGAGCTGACCCCCATCGAGCACGGCGCCGGGGGCTCCGGCCCGGCGCAGATGTTCTCCATCCAGGGCGGGGCGGGCCGCTTCGGGCTCATCACGCCGCTGTCCAACCACTTCTGCGGCGCCTGCAATCGCCTGCGCATCACCAGCGGCGGGGTGCTGCGCACCTGCCTGTTCTCCGACCGCGTGTACCGCCTGCGCGGGGCGCTGCGCCACCCGAAGCTGGGCCTGGCGTTCGTGGAGCGCATCCTGCGCCGGGCCAGCCAGGTGAAGCCCCTGGGCTTCGAGCTCCTGGCCGCCCGGCGCGCGGGCGCAGGCGTCTGCGATACGGCCATGTCCGCCATCGGCGGCTAGCTAGCCCCCAGCCAGATCCCCGGCCATGTACGAGGCCAAAAAGAGCGCCGGAACCGGGTGGAGCCGCTGTCGCTCGTCCCGGCTCCGGCGCGGAGCTGATGGGGTCGGCCTGAAGGGGGCCTTTAATTTACGGGCGCTCTTTGGGCGCGGGCGCGGCCTTCCGCAGACTTGCGCAGGCGCACCACCTGGGTGCTGAAGCTGCTCTTGCCCGGCTGGCAGGTGGGGCAGCCGTCGGAAACGAGCATGCACTTCTCGTCCAGGGCGCGCGCGTCGATGCCTGCCCAGGCCAAGATGCGCGTGGTGTCGCCCGGGCTCCAAAGCACAGGCTGTCCGCAACGTTCGCATTCCACGTACAGAAGTTCGGGGTCGAACCGCTTCACGTCCATGTCGACCTCCCTGGGTTGTTCAAGCCGGTGTCCGGGCCTGTGCCTTTCCTCCGACTCCAACATAAGCTTCTCTGCATAAAGCGCAAGCCCCCCTCTTGCTGAAAAGGATGGCTGGAGTGCAGGCATGGCAAAGGTATTTCTGCGCATACGTATATCTTTGTGCATAATAATTCCGGATTACAACTTTACATCAGCGGACTGATTCCGTATTTTCCCCCGCGCAGGCCCGCTTACTACCGTGTAGCAGTTGCTCCACGCGCCCAAGCGGGCGAACCCCCCCCTGAGGAGGACGCAATGGACGATTTTTTGAAGGAAGCGCTCGATATCGTCAAAGCACAGGCGACTGTCCGGACCATGACAGAGGATGAAATCCTGTCCATGGTCAGGAACCTGGAGAGCGGCATCCGCAAACTTGGCGGGGTGGCCGTGGGTGCTGAAGAGGAGGCCAGCGTGCCGCTGACAGACCCCAAGAAGGCTATCCGCGAGAAGCGCATCATCTGCCTGGAGTCCGGCAAGAGCTTCAAGGTGCTGACCAAGCGCCACCTGATCAAGTTCGGCCTGACCCCGGACGAGTATCGCGCGAAGTGGGGCTATGCCAAGAAGACCCCGCTGGTGTGCAAGGAGCTGCAGCGCCAGCGCCGCAACAAGATGAAGGAAATGAAGCTCTGGGAGAAGCGCGTCAAGAAATAGCGCGCGCGCATGGAAACGTGGAAGGGGGGCCGGAAGGCCCCCCTTTTTTTGCGCCTGGTGCTGGGCCCGTTACTTTTCGCCGCGGCGCTGGAGCCAGGCCCGCAGGAAGATGGCCGCCAGGTTCATGCCGAGCACGAGGGCGATGAGCACGAGCGCCGTGCCGTACTGGATGGGCCGGGTCTTCTCGATCTCCGTGCCCGCCGTGGCCAGCACGTAGATGTGGTAGGGCAGGGCCATGACGTCGGAGAAGACCGAGTCCGGCATCTTGGGCGTGTAGAACACCGCCGCCGTGAACATGATGGCCGCGGTCTCGCCCGCGGCGCGGCTGATGCCCAGGATGGAGCCCGTGAGGATGCCCGGCAGGGCGGATGGCAGCACCACCCGCCAGATGGTCTGCCACTTGGTGCCGCCCAGGGCCAGGGAGGCCTCGCGGTAGGTGTTGGGCACGCTGCGCAGGGCCTCCTCCGTGGTGCCGATGATCACCGGCAGGCAGAGCACGCCGAGGGTCAGCCAGCCCGAAAGCAGCGACACCCCGAGATCCATGGCCGTGACAAAGAGCCCCAGGCCGAACAGCCCGAAGACCACCGAGGGCACGCCCGCCAGGTTGCTCACTCCGAGACGGATGATGCGCATGAGTTTGCCCGGCAGGGCGTACTCGTGCAGGTAGATGGCGCTGGCCACCCCCAGCGGCAGGGCCACGGCCATGGCCCCGAGCGAGAGCAGCAGCGTGCCCACGATGCACGGCCAGACGCCGCCTTCGGTCATGTAGTTGCGCGGGGCCTCGGTGAGGAACTCCCAGGAGATGGCGGAGATGCCGTTCTTGACCAAAAAGCCCAGGATGACGAAGAGGGCGGCGGCCACCACCAGGATGGCCCCGCGCAGCAGCAGGAAGGCCAGCCTCTGCGCGATCCTGCGGCGGCGGTCGCGGCCCGTGGCAAAGGAAAGGGACGGGCGCGGCTGGGGGCTTGCGCTGAGGACGGCTTCGGTTGTCATGGTTCGCCTCGCTGGCGTTACAGGCTGGCCGAGCCGACCTGGCGGTGCTTGTGGGAGATGTAGTCGGCCAGGATGTTGAAGCTGAGCGTCACCAGGAAGAGCACCATGGCCGTGGCGAAGAGCGCGTGGTAGTGGTGGCTGCGAAAAGGCGCCTCGGCCATCTCCGCCGCGATGCTCGCGGGCATGGGCCTGACCGGGCTCCAGAGCGAGTCCGGCAGCACGGCTGCGCCGCCCGCCACCATGAGCACCACCATGGTCTCGCCGATGGCCCGGCTCATGCCCAGGATCACGGCGGTGCCGATGCCGGAGAGCGCGGCCGGGAGGGTCACGCGCAGCAGCGTCTCCAGGTGCGTGGCCCCCAGCGCCAGGCTGGCCTCCTTCAGCTCGCGCGGCACGGCGTAAATGGCGTCCTCGGACACGCTGGCGATGGTCGGCACGCTCATGAAGGCCAGCATCAGGGCGGCGTTGAACAGGTTCAGGCCCACCGGGATGTCGAAGAATTCCTGGAGGAACGGGGCCATGACCACCATGCCGAAAAAGCCGATGACCACCGAGGGCAGGGAGGCCAGCATCTCCACCACGGGCTTGACCACGGCGCGCACGCGCGGGGAGGCGATCTCGGCCAGGTACACCGCGGTCATGACGCCCAGGGGGATGGCCAGGAGCGAGGACAGAAGCGTCACCGCGCCGCTGGCGGCGATGAGCGGCAGGATGCCGTAGTCGGGCCGGGCCTCGTCCGTGGGGTACCATTCCAGGCCCAGGAGGAATTTCTTCACGCTCACAAAGCTGAAGGTGGGCAGCCCTTCCATGAACAGAAAGACCATGATCAGGGCCAGCACCGCCAGCGAGGTCACGGCCGTGGCCAGAAAGGCCTGCTTGATGAGGGTTTCCCTGGTGCTGCGGCGCATGGGCTGGCCTCTCCTGTCTGAGTGGTGTTGCCCCTCGCCCCTGCCCGGATGGGCCGGGCAGAGGGGAGGGGCGCAAAGGAAGGTGGACAAAGGCTGCGGGAAAGAATGACGACGTCTTTGCCTTCTATTTCTTTGCCGTCTACTTCTTTGCCTTTTGGGCGCCCTTGGCGGCCTGGCCCTTTCCGGCCATGCCGCGCACGGGCACGTACTCCACCTGGGCCACGATCTTCTGGCCCTCGTCGGAGAGGATGAAGTTCACGAGCTTGGCCACGTCGCCGCTGGGCTCGCCGTTGGTGTACAGGTACAGCCCGCGGGAGATGGGATAGGTGCCGTTCAGGGTGTTCTCCACGCTGCCGGCCACGCCGTCCACGCTCACGGCCTTGAGGCCCGGGTTCTTGGTGTAGGCCAGGCCCACGTAGCCGATGGCCGACTTCTGCTTGGACACGGTCTGGGCCACGGCGCCGCTGGAGGCCTGCATCTGGGCGCGGGCAAAGACGCGCTCCTTCTTCAAAACGTGCTCGTTCCAGTATTCAAAGGTGCCGGAGGAGGAGTCGCGGGAGACCACGGAGATGGGGCCGGGGCTTCCGCCCAGTTCCTTCCAGTCCGTGATCTTGCCGGTGTAGATGTCCTTCAGCTGGTCCATGGTCAGGTTCTTCACCGCATTGGAGGGGTGCACGATGGGGGTCAGGCAGTCGTAGGCGATGAGGATCTGCTTGGGGCTCACGCCCTTGTCCTTGGCCTGCTTGAGCTCGGACTCCTTCATCTCGCGGCTCATCATGGCCAGGGGCGTGCTGCCGTCGATGAGGGCCTTGGCCCCGTCGCCGGAGCCCGAGGCGGAGATGGAGACGCTGATGCCTTTGTTCTTGGCCATGAAGAGTTCCACGGCCTTCTGCATGATGGGCTGGACCGTGGTGGAGCCTTTCACGGGGATGTCGGCGGCGAAGGCCGTGGCCCCAAGGCCGAGCACGGCCAGGGCGGTTAGCGCGGCGGAGAGCAGACGTTTCATGGATGGTCCTCCGAAGGGGTTGATGTTCATGCGTGCACGAGGCATGATCTAAATGCGCCGTGTGACGGTTGTGTGACGGCCGGGAGAAAGATGCGTGACGCCTGCGGGCGGCGGGAAACACTTTTCCGGCATGATTCGTGATATGCCGACTGCGTGTGGCGCGCAAGCGGCAAGATTGACCCGTCGCAAGTCCGTGCGCGCCGTTTGGGGAGAGTGCCATGCAGGTCGACTACGCCATCATCGGGGCCGGACCCACGGGCCTGGGGGCCGCGCGCAGGCTTGCGGAGCTGGGTGTCCATAATTTCGTGGTGCTGGAAAAAAATGCCCATCCCGGCGGCCTGGCCGCCAGCTTCCAGGACGCCCAGGGCTACACCTGGGACATCGGCGGGCACGTGGTGTTCTCGCACTACGAGTATTTCGACCGCCTGCTGGACGAGCTCCTGGGCGCGGACACGCTCAAGCACGAGCGCCGGGCCTTCATCCGGGCGCGCGGGGCCTGGGTGCCCTATCCCTTCCAGAACAACATCCGCCACCTGCCGCGCCCGGCGCGCTGGGAATGCGTGCGCGGGCTTCTGCCCGGCCAGCGGCCCGCAGGCCCGCCCAAGAATTTCCACGAGTGGATCCACTGCGTGTTCGGCGAGGGCATCGGCAACGTCTTTCTCTGGCCCTACAACGCCAAGGTCTGGGCCATCCCGCCCGCGCAGATGTCGGCCTCCTGGGTGGGCGAGCGGGTCAGCATCGTGGGCCTGGAAGGGGTGCTCAAGAACATCATCCTGGAGCTGGACGAGGTCGGCTGGGGGCCGAACAACGCCTTCACCTTCCCGGCCTCTGGCGGCACGGGCGAGATCTTCCGGCGCATGGCCAGGCCCCTTGAGGCCCGCATCCGCTACGGCGACGGGGTGGCGCGCATCGACGCGGCGAGCAAGACCCTGACCACGGCCTCGGGGCAGAGCGTGGCCTACGGCGCGCTCCTGAACACCGGGCCGCTGGACCTGCTGCTGACGAAGCAGCTGCTCTCGCCCCCGGACGATGCCGTGGAGGCCGCGCAGCTGCTCAAGCACAACGGGGTCTACGTGGCGGGCGTGGGCGTGGCGGCGCGGCCCCTGTTCGAGGGCAAAAAGGACAAGCGCTGCTGGATGTATTTCCCGGAGGACGACTGCCCGTTCTACCGCGTGACCAATTTTCACAACTACGCGCCGGCCAATGTGCCAGGCAACGCGCCGAGCACGCCAAAAGGCCCCAAGCGCGCCGCGTTCTTGTGCGAGACGAGCTTCTCCGGCCACAAGCCCGAGGACCTGTCCACGCTCATGGCGCGCACCGAGCAGGGGCTGGAGAACGTGGGCCTCTTGCCCGCCTCGGCCAGAAGCAAGGTCGAGAGCCGCTTCGAGCTCGCCGTGGACTACGGCTACCCCGTGCCCTGCCTGGAGCGCGACCTGGCCCTGCGCACGCTCCAGCCCTGGCTGGAGGCGCGGCAGATTTACTCGCGCGGGCGTTTTGGCGGCTGGAAGTACGAGGTGGGCAACATGGACCACAGCGTCATGCAGGGCGTGGAGTGGGCCGAGCGCATGGTGCTCAAACACCAGGAGAAAACCTACACGTGGACCTGACCGCAGACCGCACCCGGTATGAGAACCGCCGCGAGCGCTTGCACGCGCTGCTGGCCGAGGCGGGCCTCCCGGCCCTGCTTGTGTCCTTCGCCGCCAACCGCTACTATCTGTCCGGCTTCGAGCAGCACGACTCCCAGTGCAACGAGTCCGTGGGCTGGCTGGTGGTCACGGCCAATGGCCGCGACGCCCTGTTCACGGACGCGCGCTTCACCGACGCGGCCCTGCGTCTGTGGCCCCAGGAAGACCTGTGCATCTACGGCGCAGGCAGGCACGCGGCCCTGGCCGATTTTTTGAAGGGCCGGGGCGTGACCACGCTCGGCTTTGACCCCAAGGCCGTCAGCGTCTTTGACCACGAAAAGCTGCGCGAGCACTTCGAGCTGGTGAGCGCCGAGGGTCTGGTGGAGCGCCTGCGGCTCATCAAGGAGCCCGGCGAGGTGGAGCTTTTGCGCGCGGCCTGCGGGCTCAACCACCGGATCATGCGCGCCCTGCCCGACGTGCTGGTGCCCGGCCTGACCGAGGACGAGGTGGCCTGGCAGATCGAGCGCCTGTTCCGCGAGGCCGGGGCCCAGGGCTTGAGCTTCCCGTCCATCGTGGGCGTGGGCAAAAACGCGGCCCTGCCCCACGCCATCCCCGGCGAGACGAAAATCGAGCGCGACAGCCTGGTGCTGGTGGACGCGGGCTGCCGCCTGGGCGGCTATTGCTCGGACCAGACGCGCACCTTCTGGGTGGGCCGCGAACCGAGCGAGCGCTTCCAGGAGACCAAGCGCCTGGTCCTGGCTGCGCAGAAGGCGGCCCTGGACAGCATCAAGCCCGGCCTGGCCATTGCCGAGGCCTACCGCGCCGCGCGCCGGGTCTTTGAGGACGCGGGCGTGGCCGAGCAGTTCACCCATTCCCTGGGCCACGGCATCGGCCTGGAGACCCACGAGGGGCCGAGCCTCTCGCCCCGGGCCGAGGGCGTGTTCGCGCCCGGCATGGTCGTCACCGTGGAGCCCGGCCTGTACGACGCGGCCTGGGGTGGCGTGCGCTGGGAATACATGGTGGTCGTGACCCCGGAGGGCTGCAAGGCCCTCTAGTAGAGACGTCGGCTGCAAAGCCCTCTACCAACAACAAGGAACAACAATGTCCAACGTCTTTCGCTTCGGCCACGTGGCCCTCATGGGTCCGCCCAATGCCGGGAAAAGCACGCTGCTCAACCACATCCTGGGGCAGAAGCTGGCCATCGTCTCGCCCAAGCCCCAGACCACGCGCAACGCCATCAGCGGCATCCTGACCACGGACGAGGCCCAGGTGGTGTTCCTGGACACCCCGGGCGTGCACCGCATGGCCGGGCGCATGAACCGCCTGCTCCTGCAGGCCGCCTGGGGCGCGCTGCACCAGGCCGACGCCGTGGTGCTCATCCTGGACGCCCAGCTCTACACCCAGAAGGGGCACCTCTTTGACCGCGAGATCTGCCCCCTGACCGACCCCGTGCGCCGCGCCGAGCGGCCCGTGTTCATCGCCGTGAACAAGGTGGACGCAGTAAAGCCCAAACCGAAGCTCCTGCCGCTGCTCGAAAAAATCGGCCAGGCCTTCCCCGGCGCCGAGATCTATCCCATCTCCGCAGCCACGGGCGACGGGGTGGACCTGCTCCTGGCGGCAGTCACCAAGGCCCTGCCCGAAGGCCCGGCCCAGTACCCCGAGGACCAGTTGTCCACCGCGTCCCTGCGCTTTCTGGCGGCAGAGACCATCCGCGAGAAGCTCTTTCTCGAGCTGGAGCAGGAGCTGCCCTACAACACCCTGGTGGAGATCGAGACCTGGGAGGAGCCTGAAGCCGTTGACGGGAAACTCCCCGCCGTGCGCATCGCCGCCGCCATCCACGTGGCCCGGGCCAGCCACAAGGGCATGGTCATTGGCAAGGGCGGCCAGATGCTGAAGAAGATCGGCACCATGGCGCGCATCGAGCTGGAAGTGCTCATGGAGCGCCCGGTGCTGCTGGAGCTCTGGGTGCGCGTGCGCGAGGACTGGACCGAAGACCCCGGCTTCCTGAGCGAGATGGGCCTGGGGGAGTAGGAGAGAGAGAAATTTTTTTCTTTGGGGGCATGATGCCCCCCAAACCCCCTCATGTGCTTGCTGCGGTTTTGTGGCGGGAACCGCCGCGAAACCGCAGCAAAATGGGGAGACCAGAGGGCCTCAGGCCCTTTGGCGGGGGGTGCAGGGGGCAGAGCCCCCTGAGAGGACACGCCCATGCAGCAGCACAGGCCGCGCGTCATCATCGTGGGCGCCGGGTTCGCCGGGATCTTTGCCGCGCGCGAGCTGGCCGGGGCCGAGGCTGACGTGCTCCTCATCGACCGCAACAACGCCCACGCCTTCCTGCCGCTGCTCTACCAGGTGGCCACTGCGGCCGTGGAGTCCGAGCACATCGCCGCGCCAGTGCGCGGCATCATCCGCGCCATGGGCCGCCGCGCCGCGAACCTGGACTTCTGCATGGCCGAGGTGCGCGGCGTGGACTTCAAGGGGCGTCTCGTCCTGGCTGAGGGCCAGGACGGCCAAAGCCTGGCCCTGCCCTACGACTATCTTCTGCTCGCGCCCGGCAGCGTGACCAACACCTTCGGGGTGCCCGGCGCGGACGAGCAGGCTTTCTCGCTCAAGAACCTGGAGGAGGCCGTGCGTTTGCGCAACCACATCCTGCGCAGCTTCGAGGCCGCGGCCTGGACAGCGGACGCGGACATGCGCCAGCACAAGCTCTGCTTCGTGGTGGTGGGCGGCGGGCCCACGGGGGTGGAGCTGGCCGGGGCCATGGCCGAGCTCATGGCCGGGGCCTTGCGCCGCGATTTTCCCCGGCTCGGGCTGGCCAGTCCCTGCGTGACCCTGCTGGAGGCCTCGGACGGCCTCTTGCCCGGATTTCCCCAACGGCTCCGGGACTATGCCCGGCAGAAGCTCGAGGCCCTGGGCGTGGATGTGCGCACGCGCGCGCAGGTTGAGCGCGTGACGGAGCAGGGCGCGTTTCTTCAGGACGGCAGCGCGTGTCTGGCGGCCACGGTGGTCTGGACCGCCGGGGTCAAGGGTGAACCCGTGGCCGCGCGCCTGGGCCTGGCCGTGGCCGGGAACGGCCAGGTGCTGACGCTACCCACGCTCCAGGCCCAGGCGCAGCCCGAGATCTTTCTGGCCGGGGACATCTGCCGGGCCGAGCATGAGGGCCGACCCCTGCCCATGTTTGCGCCCCCGGCCATCCAGGAGGGCCGCCACGCGGCGCAAAACATCCTGCGCCTGCTGCGCGGGCAGGAGCCCACGCGGTTCCGGTATGTGGACAAGGGAATGATGGCCACCATCGGCAAGAAGGCCGCAGTGGTGCGCCTGGGGCGGGTTTCCTTCACGGGTCTGCCCGCCTGGCTGCTCTGGCTGGCGGTGCACCTGACCTCTCTCATCGGCTTCCGCAACCGGCTCTTTGTCCTGGCCAACTGGGCCGTGGACTACTTTTTGTCCGAGCGTTGCGTGCGGCTCATCAGCAGAAAGAACCCGCTGGCCTGAGGCGGCTGGCGCCGGGCGCCAGCCCGGACCATCCGCCCGGACCAGCCACCCGGACCTGGGCGCTGCCAAAGGGTGGCGCCCAGGTCCGGGGAAGCTGAACAGGGGTGGTTACGAGCCCTGATCCCTGCGTTTGCGCAGGTAGCCGAGGACGAGCCCGGACACCTGGAGGCCGAGGCTGAAGCCAAGGCTCGCATAGGAGAGCTTGCGGCGCACCGCCGCCCAGGCCGCGTGGGCCTCCAGCAGGACCAGCTGCCGACGCAGGTCGCAGCGTGTGCTGAGGCGCGCCTTGGCCGCCTGGATTTCCCGCAGGTCGCTGTCTAGAAACATGCCTTGTCCTTTTCCAGTTCCGCCATGCTTTGGGCAAAGACGCCGGGCCTGGCCATCAGCCGCTGGCGCAGGGAGCAGAGCGCCACCCCGCCCGCCAGCAGCGCCGCCACGGCCGCAAGGGTCAGCCCGGCCAGCCGCCATTCGGCCGGCAGGGCGGAGATCCCGGCCACGACCAGCAGAAGCAGCCCGAACAGGACCAGCGCCGTGCCCAGAAAGGCCAGGATCAGCACCTGGATGATGCGGATCTTGTCCTCGCGCAGTTCCAGGGCCATGAGCTCCAGACGGTCCCTCAGGATCTCGGCGGCCTGGCCGCCCAGCCGCCCTGCGGCCCCGGCGAGCTCCAGAAGAGCAGAGGACACCCCGGACATGCTACTTCCTCGACAGGACCCAGCCGAGCAGCAGGCCCACGATGAAAGTCCCGCCGATGACGTAGTAGGGCTTGTCCTGGACCATCTTGTCGGCGTCGCCAGCGGCGCTCTTCATGGTGTCCAGGAAGCGGCCCTCATAGGTGCCGTACTTGTCCTTGGCCACGTCCAGGTATTCGGACAGCGTCTTGCGCGCCTTCTTCACCTGCTCGTCGACCTCACCGCTGGTGGCCTCCAGAAGCGCGCGGGAGTGCTGCATGATCTCGTGCAGTTCGGCGTTCATCCGCTCGGTATTGCTCAGAGACTTTTCCATACGTTTGTCCTCCTTGGAATGTGTCAGGGCCGGACGAGATGCCCGCCCAATGGGTCGTCATATCTCTCCATGTGCATCCCATATAACACGCTTCGCGTGGCTTTGTCGATGTTTGTGCAGGGCATTTTCACTTTTCTGCGCCCAGGGCGACCTGACCCCTGCAGTCCCTGCCCTCCCCCGTTTACCTGCGCGCGGTTTTGCTCTAGAAGGACGGCAGGCGGGCCACCCGCCTGCGGGACGTACGTCTGCGTAACGCACGCCAAACGGCCAGACACAGCGGCCAGACAGAATGGACGGACATCTGATGCGCATCTCCGACAGACTCAAGAAGCTCAAGCCCTCGGCCACCCTGGCCGTCAACGCCAAGGCCCAGGAGCTCAGAGCCCAGGGCCGCGAGGTCATCAGCCTGGCCGTGGGCGAGCCGGACTTCGGCACGCCCCTGCACGTTTGCCTGGCCGCCAAAAAGGCCATCGACGACGGCTTCACCCGCTACACCCCGGTGCCGGGCATTCCGGACCTGCGCGCGGCCATCGCCGGGTACTACAGCCAGTTCTACGGGGTCGGCGCCAAGGCCGAGAACACCATGGCCAGCACCGGCGGCAAGCAGGTGCTCTACAACCTGCTCATGGCCCTCATTAATCCGGGCGACGAGGTGCTCATCCCCGCGCCCTACTGGGTGAGCTATCCGCCCATGGTGGAGCTGGCGGGCGGGCTGCCCGTCATCGTGCCCACCACGCCCGAGAGCGGCTTCCTCGTCACCGTGCGCGACCTGGAGGCCGCCTGCACTCCGCGCACTGCGGTGCTCCTGTTGAACACGCCAAGCAACCCCACGGGCGGCCACTATAGCCAGGACGCCCTGGACGTCATCGCCCGCTGGGCCAAGGCGCGCGGCATCTTCATCATCTCCGACGAGGTCTACGACCGCCTGGTCTACGAGCCCGCCAAGCCCAGCACCTGCTCTGGCTTCTGGCAGCGGCACCCGGAGCACGTGGCCGTGGTGGGCGCGCTGTCCAAGAGCTTTTGCATGACCGGCTGGCGCATGGGCTGGCTGCTCGGCCACGCCGACCTGGTCAAGGCCTGCACCAAGATCCAGGGCCAGAGCACCTCGAACATCACCAGCATCACCCAGAAGGCGGCCCTTGCGGCCCTGACCGGCCCCTGGGACCTGGTGGAGGAGATGAAGACGGCTTTTGTGCGCCGCCGCGACCTGGCGCTTTCCGTCATCCGCTCCTGGCCGGGCGTCACCTGCCCCAAGCCCGACGGCGCGTTCTACCTCTTCCCGGTGCTGGACAGCTACTACACCAGGGAGACGCCGGACTCCGCCGCGCTGTGCACCAAGTTTCTGGAGGAGGCTGGCGTGGCGCTGGTGCCGGGCTCGGCCTTCGGCGACGACCGCTGCGTGCGCTTCTCCTACGCCGTGGCCGACGAGGTGCTCCTGAGCGCCCTGGCCAAGGTGGGCAAGGTTCTGCTCGGCACGTGACCCGGCCCTGACACAGCAAACCCGTAGAGGGGGACTCCCATGACCGCAGGTTCGACGCATCTGGACATTCTGGACTGGACCAACGCCTCGTGGGAGCGCCTGCCCACCTCGCCCTCCCTGCGCGCCCGCGCCGGGGAGATGGCGGCCCGGCTTGCGGGCGAAGTCGCTGCGGGCAGGCTGCCGTTTCTGGCCCTGCCCTTCATGGCGGCCCTGGAAAAGGATCTGGCCGAGCTGGAGTCCGGGTTTCTGAAGCGCTTCGAGCACATGCTGCTTTTGGGCATTGGCGGCTCGGCGCTGGGGGCGCGCGCCCTGCAAAAGGCCTTTGCCCCGTCCCAGGACCTGCCCGGGCACAGCGGCAAAAGCCTCTGGATCATGGACAACGTGGACGCGGGCGTGCTTCAAGCGCACCTGGACCGCCTGCCGCCGGACAAGACCCTGGTCTATGTGGTCAGCAAGTCCGGCGACACCATCGAAACCATCGGCCAGTACTTCCTGGTCAAGCAGTGGCTGAAGGCGGCCCTGCCCGGCGCCTGGAAGGACCACCTGCTGCTCAACACCGACGAGAACAAGGGCTACCTGCGCGAGGAGGCCAGCGCCTTCGGCATGCGCACCCTGCCCGTGCCGGACAACCTGGGCGGCCGCTACTCGGCGCTCTCCGCCGTGGGCCTGGTGCCGGCCGCGTTCCTGGGCCTGGACTGGCGGGGGCTGGTGCGCGGCTTTAAGGAAGTGGCCGCGCCCCTGGCCGAGCCCGTCCTCGCGGGCAAGGGGCTCGACGCCGCCACCCTCGCGGCGCACCCGGCCTTTGAGTTCGCGGTCTGGGGCAAGGCCCTTATGGATGCGGGCTACAGCGAGCTCATCACCTTCTTCTACATCCCGCAGTGGGCCAGCTTCGCGGACTGGTTCGCGCAGCTCTGGGCCGAGAGCCTGGGCAAGGACGGACAGGGCTCCCAGCCCATCCCGGCCGTGGGCGCCACGGACCAGCACAGCGTGAACCAGATGTTTCTGGACGGCCCGCGCAACAAGGCCTGCCTGTTCGTGGAGCGGTCCTCCTCAGCACAGGGCGGCCCTCCGGGCCTGGCCTTCCCCCAGGACATGCCCGGCATCTTCGACTACTTGCAGGGCAAGCGCTTTGGCGAACTTCTGCCCGCCCTGGCCCTGGGCACGCGCATGGCGCTCACCCAGAGCCAGGTGCCGCTGGTAGCCTTGCGCCTGGGCCAGGACGACGCCCGCGCCGCAGGCAAGATGATGGCGCTCTTGGGCGCGGCCACGCTGCTCACCGGCTGGCTCATGGGCATCAACCCCGTGGACCAGCCCGCCGTGGAGCTGGGCAAGCGCCTGGCCAAGGCGCGTCTGGGCGCTTCCGGCCTGGCCGAGGAGAAGGCTGCGCTCGCCGCCTTTACGGGTCTTGGCGGCACCGGCGGCCGCGACGAGCGGGGGTTCTAGCCCTTGGGCATCTACAAGAGCCTGTTGGGGACGCACAAGCCCCTGCAGTTCGTGAAGGTCCTGACCTGGACCTTCCTTATCCTGATCCTGGTGACCAACCTGGGCCTGGCCGTGTTCTTGTCCAAGTACGCCGAGCGCGTGCTGCTGGAGAAGCAGAAGGAGTTCGGCCTGCTGCTGGCCGAGAACCTCTCGCACCAGATCTTCACGCGCTTCACCCTGCCCACCATCATCGGCTACGGGCAGATCTCCCTGCGCAACCCGGAGCAGTTCACACGGCTCGATCAGGTGGTGCGCACCACCATCCACAGCTTCCACGTGCGCGAGGTGCGCATCTACGACCCCGAGTTCCGCATCACCTACAGCACGGACCCGAACCTGGTGACGCGCACGGGCCTGGCCGGGGAGGGCGTCAAGCGCGCCTTCACCCTGGAGGAGCCGAGCTTCGAGCTGTTCAGCAGCGTTTCCGTGGTCACGGCCCTGTTCCGGCTGGAGCTCAAGCCCGGCAGCGTGCTCATGCGCGGGCACGCGCCCCTGCGCCTGGAGCGCAGCTTCGGACCCGGGGTCAAGAATCCCATCATGGGCATTCTGGAGTTCAGCCAGGACATCACCGAGGACTACATGTCCGTGGTCAACTTCGAGCGCCTGGTCTACTCGTCCTCGCTTCTGACCAGCATGGTCCTGTTCTTCCTCATCGTGTCCATCCTGCGCCGGGCCGACCGCATGGGCGCAGAGCGTCAGGCCGAGAAGGAGAAGCTGCTGCGCGAGCTGCACCAGCAGGAGAAGCTGGCGGGCATGGGCCGCATGGTGGCCGGCGTGGCCCACGAGATAAGAAACCCGCTGGGCATCATCCAGAGCAGCGCCGAGCTGGTGCTCAAGAAGGCCAAGGCCGACAACCATCCGCACACGCGCATCATCGAGGCCATCTACGACGAGTCCCGGCGGCTCTCGCGCACGGTGAACGACTTTCTGGACTATGCCCGGCCGCGCCAGCCGCGCATGGCCGAGGTGGACATCTGCCGCATTCTGGAGCAGGCGGCGGTGTTCCTGGAGCGCGAGTGCGAGGCCAAGGGCATCCGCCTGGAGCGCGACTGCCCGCCCGGCACCGGCGTGCTCGGCGACAAGGACCTGCTCTACCGCGCGGTGTACAATGTGCTGGGCAACGCCATGCAGGCCATGACCGAGGGCGGGCTGCTCCAGGTGGCTGTGCGGCCCGTGGTCCCGGCGGAGGGCGGGGCGCCTGCCGAGGGCGGCCCCTGGCTGGCGGTCAGCGTGCGTGACTCCGGCTCGGGCTTCGACGAGGGCAACCTGGACAAGATGAAGGATCCCTTCTTCAGCACCAAGGACACGGGTACTGGCCTGGGCCTGGCCATCGTCACCAGCATCGTGGAGAGCCACGGCGGGCGGGTGGTTTTGCAGAACCATCCCGAGGGCGGGGCCGTGGTCACGCTGATCCTGCGCGCCGCAATGGGGTAGGCCGGGGCCGTCACGCCGCCCCCCAGGCAAGAGACCGGTAACAGCATCACGGAGCACGCACATGTCAGGCAATATTCTCATTCTGGACGACGAGCAGAACTACCTGCTCGTGCTCGACGCCATCCTGTCCGACGCGGGCTACAAGGTCACCACCCTGTCCGACCCGGAGATGGGCCTGGCCTTTCTCGAGGAATCCGAGGTCGACGTGGTGGTGACGGACATGAAGATGCCCAAGCTCACGGGCAAGGAGGTGCTCGACCACGTCAAGAAGCACTATTCCTACATCCCGGTGCTCATCATGACCGCCTTCGGCAGCATCGAGGCCGCAGTGGAGGCCATGCGCACCGGCGCCTTTGACTACATCACCAAGCCCTTCTCCAACGAGGAGCTGCTGCTCTCCATCTCCAAGGCCATGCAGTTCGCCCGGGCCCAGCAGGAGAACCGCCACCTGCGCAGGCAGATCCAGGAGCGCTTCGGCCCGGAGAACATCGTGGCGCGCGACAAGAGCATGCGCCACGTGCTGGACATGGTCCACCGCGCCGCGCCCAGCCGCAGCACCGTGCTCGTCACGGGCGAGTCCGGCACGGGCAAGGAGCTTGTGGCCAAGGCCATCCACAACCAGTCCCCGCGCAAGGACGGGCCGTTCATCTCGGTCAACTGCATGGCGCTCAATCCCGGCGTGCTGGAGAGCGAGCTCTTCGGGCATGAGAAGGGCAGCTTCACCGGCGCGGTGTCGCGGCGGCGCGGGCGCTTCGAGCTGGCGGACAAGGGCACCCTGTTTCTGGACGAGATCGGCGAGCTCTCCCACGACATGCAGGTGAAGCTGCTGCGCGTGTTGCAGGAGCGCCGCTTCGAGCGCGTGGGCGGCACCGACTCCATCGAGGTGGACATCCGCATCGTGGCCGCCACCAACCGCGACCTGACCAAGGCCATTGTGGACGGCCGCTTCCGCGAGGATTTGTTCTACCGCCTGAACGTGGTCAGCATCCATCTCCCTCCATTACGGGAGCGGCGCGAGGACATCCCGTTTCTGGCCGCGCACTTCCTGGACCGCTATGCTGCGGAGAACGGGCGCGAGCTCAAGGGCTTCACCGCGCGCGCCATGGACTACCTCTCGGCCTACGAATGGCCGGGCAACGTGCGCCAGCTGGAGAACGTCATCGAGCGCTGCGTGGTGCTCTCCTCCACCGACACCGTGGACGCCGAGGACCTGCCGCCGGAGATTCGGGACGAGGAGTCGCAGTTCAAGAGCGCCGTGGACCTCTTGCCCACCAAGCTGGACCTCTCCGAGACCCTGGAAAAGATCGAGGCGGCGGTGATCCGCCGGGCCCTGGTCCGGGCCGACTTCGTGCAGGTCAAGGCGGCGGAGCTCTTGAACGTGTCCAAGAGCCTGCTCCAGTACAAGCTCAAGAAGTACAATATTTCAGCGAAGTAGGGGGGAGGCATCGGCCTCCGGCGGCCACAGGGCCCTCTTTTTTGAGGGGGGGCCCCTTGGAATCCCCAGGGGTGAGAGGCTGGATTGCGCGCAGGCGGAGGAGGAGAACTCATGCAGATGAACGCACAAAAGAAGCAGCTGCTGGTCTGGGGCGCTCTGGCCCTGGCTGGCGTGGCGGCGGCGATCCTCGTGCTGCCGCTTTTGTCCGGCCCGCGCGGCCCGCGCTTTGAGGAGATTTTTGGCCGCAACATCATGAAGGCCAGGCTGGTGGGCCAGATGCGCGTCAGCCTGCTGGCTGCGGCCGAGGCCGAGAAGAGCGCCGTGCTGGCCGAGACCGACGAGGCCTCGGTGGAGTTCGCCCGGCGGGCGCGGCTTTCCGTGGAGCAGGTGGCCACGGCCCTGGCCGAGTGCAAGGGGCTGGTCAGCGCGCAAACGCCCGATGCGGACATGCTGCTGCGCTTTGAGGAGGCCTTTGGCGAGTACCGCAAGGTGGACGAGGAAGTGCTGGCCCTGGCCGTGCAGAACACCAATGTGAAGGCCCAGGCCCTGTCCTTTGATCAGGCCTCGGCGGCCTTGGCGCGCATGGAGCAGGCCCTGTCTGGGCACCTGGGGGCCAAGCGCGGCACGCCCCAGGCGGTCCAGGCCGGTCGTCTGGCCGCGCGCGCCCTGGCCGAGGCCTTGCGCATCCAGACCCTGCACGCCCCGCACATCATGGAAAAGACCGAGGCGCGCATGGACGAGCTGGAGGCGCGCATGGCCAAGGCCGACAAGCTGGTCCGGGCCTCGCTGGCGTCCCTGTCTGACCAGGGGGGGCAGGCGGCCGTGGTCCCGGCCCTCGCCGCGTACGAGGATTTCCAGAAGGTCACGGCCGAGGTGGTGCGCCTGTCGCGCCAGAACACCAACGTGCTCTCCCTGGCGCTGTCGCTGGACCGCAAGACCAAGGTCCTGGCCGTGTGCGACGAGGCCCTGCGGGCTCTGGAGGAGAAGATCCAGGCGGACATGGCCAAGGGCACGCGGTAGGGGGGAGATAGCCTCCGGCGGCCAAAGGGCCTGCGGCCCTTTGGAATCCCCATAGAGGAGCTCGGTTCCTTTCCTGTGGTGAGGGTGGGTCGGAGAAATCTGGGCCGCCCTCGTTGTCGAAAGGGGATCCAAGGGGCGATAGCCCCTTGGCCGCCGGAGGCTTATCCCCTACACTCCCCCATGCCCCCCCATCGCCGAATACACCGCCGCGCTCCTGGCCTCGGCGCGCCCATCCGGATGTCAGTCAAAGACCGCGCCTGAAATCGCCACGGCCCCACAGGAGGAGTCCATGTCCGCCGCCATGCTCAAGGAAGGAATCCTGCCCGGCATCGAAATGCCCGCCCTCCACAGCCCCAGGCGCTTCGCCGTGGTGGACGTGGAGACCAGGCGCAGCGCGGCCGAGGTCGGCGGCTGGACGCGCGCGGACCTCATGGGCGTGTCCATCGCCGTGCTCTACGACTCCGGCACGGACGAGTACACGGACTACCAGGAGCACGAGATTTCGGCCCTGGCCGAACGCCTGAAAGCCTTTGATCTGGTGGTGGGCTTCAACATCCTGCGGTTTGACTACTCCGTGCTGGCCGGGGTACACCCCTTCGCCTACGCGGCCCTGCCCACCCTGGACATGCTGGCCCATGTGCATGAGCGCCTGGGCTACCGGCTGAAGCTGGACAACCTGGCCCAGGCCACCCTGAACGTGGGCAAGAGCGCCGACGGCCTGCAAGCCCTGCAATGGTGGAAAGAGGGCAGGCTGGACGAGATTACTCACTACTGCCGCCAGGACGTGGCCGTGACGCGCGACCTGTACCTGTATGGCCGGGAGAACAAGCACGTGCTGTTCTCCAACAAGGCCGGACAAAAGGCGCGCCTGCCCGTTGGGTGGTAAGGGGGGCTGGTAAGAGCAGGGAATATGCTCCGCAGGCCGGGGGAACGAGTCCCCCCGGACCCCCATCAAGGAAAGACAATGCACGGACGACTGCTCAAGGCCGACGGCCTGCTCCTGCTCACCGCGCTCATCTGGGGCGCGGCCTTTGTGGCCCAGCGCCTGGGCATGGAGCACGTCGGCCCGTTCACCTTCAACGCCGTGCGCTTCGCCCTGGGCGCGCTGGCCTTGCAGCCGCTCATCTGGCGCATGCAGCGCACCCGCACCCGCGAGGGCAGGACTTCGGACCTGCATCAGGGCATCGATTCCGCGCGCCTCATCCGCTGCGGGCTCTTGGCCGGGTGCGTGCTCTTTGCGGGCGCAGCCTTGCAGCAGGTGGGCATTGTCTACACCACGGCGGGCAAGGCCGGGTTCATCACGGGCCTGTACGTGGTCATGGTGCCGCTGTTCGGGCTTGTGCTGGGCCAGCGGGCCGGGGCAGGCACCTGGGGCGGAGCCGTGGCTGCGGCCGTGGGCCTGTACCTGCTCTCGGTGAACGAGGATTTCAGCGTTGCCTACGGGGACGTGCTGGAGCTCATCGGCGCGGTGTTCTGGGCCGGGCACGTGCTGCTCATTGGGCGGCTCTCGCCGGGCATGGACGCCACGGATGCCGTGAAGCTGGCCTCAGCGCAATTCGCGGTGTGCTCGATCCTGAGCCTGGGCGTGGCCGTGGCCACGGAGCCCATGGCCCTGGCGGGTATCGCCAAGGCGGCCGTGCCCATCCTGTACGGCGGCCTCATGAGCGTGGGCATTGCCTACACCCTGCAGGTGGTGGCCCAGCGCGACGCCAACCCGGCCCACGCGGCCATCATCCTGAGCCTGGAGGCCGTGTTCGCGGCCGTGGCCGGCTACTTCCTGCTGGGCGAGGTGCTTTCCATGCGCGCGCTCATCGGCTGCGGGCTCATGCTCGGCGGCATGCTGCTCTCGCAGCTCAGACCTGAGGCCAGGCCTTGACGAAGGGCCGGCAAATGCTTTCTATTCGCCGCACGTCAGAAGCGGAGGAACACCCCGAATGAGCATCCTGTTCGGCGCGCGCGCGCCCTTCTACAAGCTGCAAGGCTGCGGCAACGACTTCGTGGCCATGGACAACCGCGTGCTGCGCCTGCCCGAGGCCCTGATGGCCGAGTGGGCGCGCAAAATCTGTCCGCGCGCCTTTGGCGTGGGCGCAGACGGCCTGTTCTTTCTGGATCGTCCGGCCGCCGGGACGGACGCCGACTACCGCTGGCATTTCTTCAACGCCGACGGCTCGCGCGCGGAGATGTGCGGCAATGCAAGCCGCTGCGCCGGACGCCTGGCCTTTGCCCTGGGCCTGGCCGGGCTGCGCCAGCGCCTGGCCACCGACGCCGGGACCATCGCCATCGAGGTGCTGCCGGATGCGGGCCAGGTCAAGGTGCAGCTCACCAGGCCCAAAGGCATGGTGCTGGGCGCGCTCCTCAGCGTGCTGGGCCGCGAGACCGAGGTCCATTTCGTGAACACCGGCGTGCCCCATGCGGTGATCTTCGTGGACGACGTGCGCGCGCTGGACGTGGCGGCCATGGGCCGGGCGGTGCGCTTCCACGAGCACTTCGCCCCGGCGGGCGCCAACGCCAATTTCGTCCAGGTGCTGGACTCTCGCAGCGCCCTGGTGCGCACCTACGAGCGCGGGGTGGAGGCTGAGACCTATGCCTGCGGCACGGGCGTCTCGGCCGTGCAGGTGGTGGCCCAGGCCCTGGGCCTGGCCGGGGAGCGCGTGGAGAACACCACCACCGGCGGCGAAATTCTTGTGACGAGCCTGGAGGACGGCAGCGTGTTCCTGCAAGGCGCGGCGGAGCTGACCTTTACGGGCGAGCTGAACCTCCCGGCCCTGGGCTTGACCCTGCCCGGCGCGCCGGGCTGATCCACACGCCCCTACGGGAAGGACTCCCGGGCCCCCCGGAGGGCCTCCTGCGTGGCCTCCAGCAGGCTGTCCAGGGTTTCGCAGAGGCCCGGCAGCAGCGCGGACAGGCCGTCCTTGGCGGCATCCTCCAGGTTTGCTGCGGCCCGGCTGGCCGGACCTGCCCCCACGCTGCCGCTGGAGCTCTTGAGGGAGTGCGCGGCCAGGCGCAGGGCGGCCATGTCGCCCTGTTGCAGCGCCTGCTGCAAGGCCTGGCGCTTGCCGGGCAGATCGGCCAGGTAGGTGTCCAAGACTTCCTCAAAAAGTTCGCGGTGCCCGGCCAGCATGTCCAGGGCGGTGCGCAGGTCCACCAGATCCTCCCTGGGCCTGGGCGCTTTCCCGGGTCGGTGTTCCGGCGTGCTGGCGCTCTCGCCAGCCAGGATGTCGGCCAGCTCGCGGAAGCTTACGGGCTTGGGCACAAACCCGGTCATGCCCGCCTCGGCGCATTGTTCCCGGTAGGAGCCCAGGGCGTGGGCGGTCATGGCCAGCACCGGCACCAGGCGGTTGCGCTCTCCGGCCTCCCCGGCGCGCAGCCGCCTGGTGGCTTCCAGGCCGTCCATGCGCGGCATCTCCACGTCCATGAGCACCAGGTCGAAGTCCTCCTGGCGCAGGAGTTCCAGGGCCTCTAGGCCGTCTTGCGCGTGGCGCACGCTGTGCCCCAGCCGCCGCAGGAAGGCCTGGGCGATGACCACGTTGGCCGGGGTGTCCTCGGCCAGGAGGACGCGCAGGGGCCGGGCCTGCGGCTCACAGCTTGGGGCCAAGGCGGGTCCCTCTGCCTGAAGATGGGCCGGGGCCGAGGCCCGGGCAAAGGGCAGGCTGACGAAGAAGGTGCTGCCTTGGCCGGGCTCGCTGCTGAGCCAGATGTCTCCGCCCATGAAGCGCACCAGCTGTCTGCAGATGGCCAGGCCGAGCCCGGTGCCGCCATACTTGCGCGAGGTGGAGCTGTCGGCCTGGGTGAAGTTCTCAAACACCAGGTGCTGGACGTCCTCGGGGATGCCGATGCCGGTGTCCTGCACGCGCAGCAGAAGCTGCACCCCGCCCAGGAGTGGCCCGGAGGGGTTTTGGGCCCTGGGCGGCGAATCCGGCCCCACCACCTCCAGGCTGACGTCCACCACACCCTCGGATGTGAATTTGACGGCATTGGCCGCCAGGTTGACGAGGATCTGGCGCAGGCGCACGGGGTCTCCGCTCACGTAGGGCGGCACGTCCTGGCCTATGCGCACGGTGAGCCTGAGGCCCTTGCGCTCGGCCTCCAGCATGAGGTGCTCCACTGCGGTCGTGACCACCTGGCGCAGGTCAAAGGGGATGCGCTCCAGGCTCATGCGCCCGGACTCCACCCGGGCGAGGTCGAGGATGTCGTTGACCAGGGTCAGCAGAGTGCGCCCGGACTCGCGCAGGGAGGTCAGGAAGTGGCCGCGCTCCTCGTCCGAGGCGGTCATCTCGGCCAGTTCGGAGAAGCCCAGCACGGCGTTGAGCGGCGTGCGGAGTTCGTGGCTCATCTTGGCCAGGAACTCGGTCTTGGCGCGGCTGGCCTCCTCGGCTGTTTCCTTGGCGGCGCGCAACTCGCGCTCCAGGCGCATGCGCTCGGTGTAGTCTATGGAGATGGTGCAGACCTTGTCCGGGATGCCGGCCTCGTCGCGCAGGGGGAACTTGGAGACGTGCAGGGTGATGCTGCCGCCATCGGGCGTGGGGAAGTCTTCGATTTTGGTCAGGGGCAGGCCGGAGTCCAGGATGTCCCTGTCCTCTTTCCGGACAAAAGCGGCGATGGCTGGCGGGAAAATATCTTCTGTGGTCTTGCCGATGGCCTCAGCCGCCGGGCGGCCCCAGACCTCTATGAGGCGTTTGCTGGCCAGGAGGAAGCGGCCTTCGCGGTCGCGGATGGTGATGAGCGCCGGGGTGTTTTCGAGGATGCCGCGCAGATGTTCGCTGGTGGCGCGCAGTTCGCGCTCTAGGCGCACTCGCTCGGTGATGTCCGTGGCGATGGTGCAGACCTTGTCCGGGGCGCCGGTCTCGTCGCGCAGGGGGAACTTGGAGACGAGCATGGTCACGACGCGACCGTCGGGCACGTGGAAGTCGGCGATTTTGGTCAGGGGCAGCCCGGTCTCCAGGATTTCCTTGTCTCCTTCCCGGGCCGCAGCGGCTTTGCCCGGCGGGTAGATTTCCTCGGCGGTCTTGCCGATGGCCTCAGCCGCCGGGCGGCCCCAGAATTCCTCCAGACGTTTGCTGGCCAGAAGGAAGCGGCCTTCGCGGTCGCGGATGGTGATGAGCGCCGGGGTGTTCTCAAGGA
>CAYMIP010000004.1:66774-109496 GCA_964390575.1 uncultured Desulfocurvus sp.
AGGAAGCGGCCTTCGCGGTCGCGGATGGTGATGAGCGCCGGGGTGTTCTCAAGGATGCCGCGCAGGTATTCGCTGGTGGTGTGCAGCTCCTCCTGGGCGTGCTTGATGGCGGTGATGTCGGTAACGGTTTCCAGGCGCGCCAGCCTCCCGTCAACCCAGCGGATGGCCTGCACGCGCACCAGGCTCCAGGCTCCGGTGGCCGTGTCGTGCTCCTCGCGGGTCATGACGCCCAGGGGTTCGCCGAGTTCGTCCAGCAGGCTTTTGCGCGGGCAGTTCTGGCACTGGTTCTGGCCTCCGCGCATGGCGGCCCAGCAGGGGCGTCCCAGAATCTCCTGGCCCATGGCGTCGCGGACCACCTTGTTGGCGTAGAGCAGGGCGTCGGTCTCGCTGTCAGCCACGAAGATGGCGTCGGCCTGGTTCTCCAGCACGCGCAGGAAGCGCTCGTTGGAGCGTTGCAGCTCCAGCTCCATGTGCTTGCGTTCGGTGATGTCCTGGGAGAAGCCCTGGACGCCGATCAGGTTGCCCTCCTGGTCGCGCAGGGCGCGGGCGGTCAGGGCGGTCCAGATGATGGCGCCGTTGCGGTGGTAGGCCTCCAGCTCGAACCGGACGGCGCGGCCTTCCGTGCGCAACTGCTGCAGCATGGCCTCGCGCTGCTTCGGGTCGGTGTAGATCTGCCGGGCGATGTCGGTGATCTCCGTCTGCATCTGCTCCAGGGAGTCATACCCGAACATCTGGATGTGGGCCGGGTTGGCCTCCAGAAAGCGGCCTTCCAGGGAGCTGACGAAATAGCCCTCCGGGGAATCCTCCAGAAACTGGCGGAGCTTTTGTTCCGAGTTGCGCAGGCTCGCGTCGGAGATCTCCAGGGCCTCGGCCATGGCGTCCACGGCGTTGGCCACTTCGGCCAGCTCGCCCGTGCCCCGGCTGCGGATGCGGAAGGACAGATCCCCGGCCCCCAGGCGCCTGGTGGCCTCCAGAACGGCCCCGGTAGGCTTCAGGATGGTCCGGGCCACAAGGAGGGCCGCAAGCAGGCTTATGCCTGCGGCCGCAAGCAGCCCCAGGGCGTTTTGGCGGGCGCTCAGGTCGGCGGGGGACAGGATACCCAGGACCGGGATGCCCACGCGGACATAGAGCTCCCGCCCCGGCTGTGTGGTGAGCAGGCTGTAGGCGTAGATGCGCTGCACCCCGTCCCGTCCCTGCCCCCGAATGAGGGTTTTGCCCTGGCGCACCTGGTCCATGACCTCGCGGGCAACGGGAATGTTTTTTGCATGTTCTTCGGTACTTTTTGGGGAGCGGGCATGGATGTTCCCCTGGGCGTCCACCACGCTTAGGGAAGAGCCCGGGGAAAGATCCGGGGAGGCGGCAAGCTTTTGGAGCCAGTCGAAACTAATGCCGATGCTCATGGCGCCCGTCAGGCGGCCTGCGGAGTCCAGCACCGGGCAGCCCTGCACGATGACCGGGAGCCCGGAAGCGCGGCTCACGACAAATTCGCCCTGAACGCAGGCGAGCGTCTCCGTGATGCTCTGGAACCAGGCCCGGTCGGCGACGTTGAAGGGCTTGGTCTCCGGCAGGGAGTTGGCGATGAAATCTCCCCGGGCGTTGAAGAGATTGCAGACCACGTAATGGGGCGACTGGCGGACGATGTCGCGCAGGAGCGGAGCCACGTCCGTGCTGCCGGGTTTTTGCATCTCGGGCAGGCGGGTCAGGGCGGCGAGCATCTGGCGGCCCCCGGAGAGGATCTCCCGCCCTTGGGCCGCCACCTGGTCGGCCTGGGTCTGCACCTGGAGCAGCGACTCGTCCCGGAGGTGCTGGCGGAAGTCCTGGTTCAGGGATATGTCCACCAGGATGGTGGGCACGAGCGACACCAGGACCAGGAGGCCCAGGCGGAAGGTGAGGCTGTGGAGGAAGGACGCTTTCATGCCGGTACACCCCGGAGCGGGGCGCAAAGGTTTGCCCCACGGGGCGAACCTATCCTTTTTGCGCTGGCGGCACAATGCCTGGCCGCGCCTGGAGCCTGAACATGGCCGCGCCTGACGTCCATGGGCAGTTGGGACGCCCGCTGGTGAGCGTGGTCATCCCCTGCCACAACTACGCCCGCTTCCTGCCGCAGTGCCTGGAGTCCCTGTTGAACCAGGGGCTGGACCCGGCGGAGCTGGAAGTGGTCTTTGTGGACGACGAGAGCAGCGACGGTTCTCTGGCCCTTGCGCGCGGCCTGCTGGGGCGCATGCCCTTCGGGTCCTGGCAGACCCTGGCCCTGCGCCGCGTGGGGCGGCCCGGCCCGGTGCGCAACGCCGGCCTGGCCCTGGCCAGGGGCGGGCATCTGCTCTGCCTGGACCCGGACGACCAGCTCCTGCCGCGCTTTTTGCCGCGCTGCCTCGCGGCCCTGGCGGGCGGGCGGGCGGAGGTGGCCTATACCGGATATTTCGAAGAGCAGGACGGCCAGCGCCGGGAGGTCATCCCGCCGGACTACCGCCCCCTGCTCCTGGCGAGCCAGAACATCCTGCACTCCGCCGCGCTGCTGCGCCGGGAGGTCTGGGAGCGCGGGGCGCGCTACCGCAGCGCCTCGGCCTACGAGGACTGGGACTTCTGGATCCAGGCGGCGTTGCTGGGCGCGCGGTTCGCCCGCGTCGGAGCGCCGCTGTTCGCCTACCGCCTGCACGGCCAGGGGTATTCCCGGCAGGCGCGCAGCCAGGACGGCGCGGCCAAGGCCCGCATCGTGCTGGACAACCCGGCCTTTTTCCCGCCCTGGACCAGGGCCTGGGCGCGCGGTCTGCTGCGCGGAGAGGCCTGGGCCAAGCCGCAGGGGCGCGGTGTCATCCCGGTGCTGCGCGAGCATATCGACCTGCCTGGGCGGCAGGGCGCAGCGGCCTGCCCTAGACCGCACGGCGGGAATCCACTACCCTCTGTGGCCGCCACCCGCGCTGGCGGGGAATAACCGTGACGAGATGACGCAAGCATGAACAGCAACACTGACACTCGGCACCAGTGCCTTCCCGAGACCGAGCACCGCCGCTACGGTCGCATCCTCCTGGCCATCACCGTGGCCGGGGCGTTGTTCTGCGCCGGGCAGGGGGTGCGCTGGTGGCAGGAGTATGCCCGGGCCGGACGCCTGGAGCGGGCCGTGCACGAGGTCTACGAGCGCGCCCTGGGCGGCGATCCGGGCAAGTCGCCCTACGGCCGGCTACAGTTCGAGCTGGGCAAGCTCCGGGCCGAGGCCGCGCAGCGCCTGGATCTGGTGGAGCTTTTGGCGGCGCTCTCGCGGCGTGCGCCGGAGGGTGTGCGCATCACCAATGTGTCCATGGCTTCGCAGAGCGGCGTGGTCAGCGGCACAGTGGCCAGCAGCGAGGATTTTGACCGCTATCAGGCCGCTCTCGCGGTCGAGGGTTCTTTTGCGTTCTCCGTGCGCTCCGTGGACACGTCTCAGTCCCCGCTGCGCTTCGAACTGGTGGTGAAGGCCCGCGACCGAGCCGCTCCGCCCAAGGAAGACCTATGACCTGGCGGAGCATGGCGCGCCTGACGCACCTCTCGGCCCCGGCCCAGCGCCGCCTGTGGCGGCTGCTGCTGCTGGCCTGGACCGTGGGCCTGGTCTCGGCCTGGGCCGTGCTCTCGGCCTTCACCCGCGTGGCCGAGAAGGCCTATGAGGATGCAGGCCAGACCTACGTCATGGTGGCCCCCCTGGCTGCAGAGGTCATGGATCTGCGCGCCCGGCGCAAGGCCTCGGGCGACGCGCCGCCAGTCCAGGCGGCGGAGCAGGTGGCCCGGTCAGCGGGCATCGGGCCGGAGCGCCTGCGCATCCTGCCCGTGCAGAGCCTCCAGGGGCCGGAGACCTTGAAGCTGACGGCGCACTCCCTCACCCTGCGTGAACTGGTGGACATCCTGCGCGACCTGCGCCTGCAAGCCGGGCTGTCCACGGAGTCGGCAAGCATCTCTCCCAGACCGGACAACGACAAGCGTGTGGACCTGGAAATGGTCCTGACGCGTTGAGACAGGGGCGCGCATGAGCACAGAGCAGAGAGAGCCAGCCGGAGACGGCGCTCCCCAGTGCCTTGAGCGGCGCGGTCTGCGCGCCCTGGGCGGGGCGGGGCTTCTGGCCCTGGCCCTGGGGCTGGTGGCTGGCCTGGTGCTCTACCTGCCCTGGGACACCATCTGGGACCTGGGCCTGAAGCGCTATGGCGCGCGCCACCCGGAGCTGCGCCTGTCCTGGCAGAACGTGGACCGCGCCGGACCGCTGAGCTTCCGCGTCAACGGGTTTTCGGTGGAGGCGCCGGGCTGGAGCGTCTCGCCCCGGATGCAGTGGCTGGACGTGCGCCTGGGCGTGACCCCGCTTCTGGCCCTGCGCGTGGACAGCGGCGGGCGCGAGGCCCGGCTGCTGTTCTTCGATTCCGGCGCCTTTGACATCCAGGGCCAGGTCAACCTGGCCTGCCTGGGCCGCCGGGACATCCTGGGCAGCGTGGACGTGCGCGCCGAGGGCCGCTTCCTGCGCGGCCAGGATGTTCTGGAAAAGGGCTTCCTCGACCTGCGCGGGATGTCGCTGCACCTGCCCGGCAGCCAGTGGCTGGGCGATGTCGCCCTGGCCCTGGAGTACCAGGAGGGCTCCCTGCGCATCCGCTCCTTCACCCTGCGCGAGCCCGTGCAGGTGCGCGCCGAGGGCACGGCGACCGTGCGCGCGGGCGCCGTGCTGCGCTCACCCTACACCGTGTCCGGGGAACTCATCCGCGGCCGGGACACCTTCCCCTTCACCTCGGCGGGCATCCTGGGCGATTTCCTGGGCCAGGCAGCCCTGCCGGAGTGAATTGCCCTCCGGCGCAAAACCGGATACAATCCAGCGTTTGACACGCACCTGAAGCCTTGGCGGCGCGGGGGGAAGCCCTGCGGCCATGGGGGAGCATCTGCATGGGACGCTCTGGAGCGCCGGGACATTGCGGCCTCATGGCCGCCGCGCTGCTCTGCCTGCTGGCCGGCCTGGGCCTTCTGGCCGCGCCCGAGGCCCGGGCCGGGGCCGCTGCGCTGCAGATTGGCCTGGAAGGGGCGGCGTTCAAGGACTTTCTGCTGTTCATGGGCCAGTTCTCGGGTCAGAGCCCGGTGTTCCGCGAGGACCAGCTCCCCGACGCCACAGTGACCCTGGTTTCGCGCCAGCCCGTGGCCGAGGCCGACCTGGCGGAGATGCTTGGCCTGGTGCTGACCAGTGCAGGCCTGAGCGCCACCCCGCGCGAGGGGGTTCTGTACCTGCTGCCCGGCCCGAAGCGCCCGGCCCAGGCAACCGGGCCGACGCAGATTTTGGTGCAGCGGCTGAACCAGGGGCTCTCGCCGGGCCTGGTGGCTGGCGTGCTGGAGCGCCTGCGCTCGGACGCGGGCCAGGTGGCGGCGGCGGAACAGGGCCGCTGGGTGCTCATCCGCGACCGGGCCGAGCGGGTGGCGCGGGCGCGCGTGGTGCTTGCGGCCCTGGAGGCCGCGCCTGCCGGGGCGAGGCTGGAATTCGCGCCCCTGCGGCGGGCCGAGGCCAGGCTGGCGGCGCGCAAGCTGGAGATGCATTTCCGGGGGCTGCCGGGCAAGGCCCCGGTGGTCCTGGCCCTGGAGTGGAGCAACACCCTGCTTCTGGCCGGGGACTCGGACCAGATCGGCCAGGGCCTGCGCCTGCTCGCGCAGATGGACGAGGGCGGCAACGAGGCCCCGGCGCTGCGGGCCTTTCGGCTGCGTTACGTGAAGGCCGAGAAGGTGGCCGGGGTGCTGCTGGGGCTGGCCGCGTCGGACAAGCGCCTGAGCAACCTGCGCGTGCGCGTGGATGCCGAGGCTGGCGCGGTTGTGGTGCTGGCCGAGCCGGAGCTCATGGCCCGGGTGGAGCGCCTGGTGGAGGATTTGGACCAGCCCCGGCCCAGGGTGCTGGTGGAGGCCCTGGTGCTGGAGCTGCCGCTCCAGGGGCCTGGCCGGGCCGCTGTTTTGGCGGCCATTCCCGCTCCGGGAGGCAGCGCGGTGGTGCTGGCCAACCCGCCTGCGGGCTCGCCCGCCGGGGCGCGCGGCTTTGCCCAGGCGTCTATCGGTCTGGGCGGCATGGGTGGTCTGGGCGGCGCGGGCCTGAGCCTGCGGGGCAAGGCAGTGGAAGGCCCGCAGGGCGGGCTGGATGCTTTGGCCGCACTTTTGGCCGCAGACCCGGAGGTCCGGGTGCTGGCCCGGCCCAGGGCCGCGGTGCTGGACGGCGGCGAGATGCGTGTGAGCATCTCCCAGGCTGATCCCACGGGCGTCGGGCCGGGTGTGGAGCGCCTGCGCCTGGTGTTCACGCCGGTCCAGGAGGCGGAGGGCGGGCAGGTGTCGGTGCGCGTGAGTCTTGAGGACGCCCAGGCCCTTGCGCGGCTTCAGATGGCCGAGGCTCATTTGTCCGAGGGCGCGCTGCTCCTGCTCATCGCAGACGCAGAGGGCGGGGAGCCCGCCCCTGCGGGCGCGGACAAGGCCGGCTCCGGCTGGACAATGTCCTCCCCCCGCCAGAAGGCCCAGGCCGGGCCGGGGCGGATTGGCATCGTGCTCTCGGCGCGCGTGACCCAGGGCGGGCCGACCGCTGCGGGCGCGGGCCGGGGGCTTGGCGGAACGAAACCATAAGGCAGGCGGAAGTGGGCATGAAGGCCTTGGCGCAGAAATATGTGGAAGTGAGCGAGTCCCTGGACGAGCGCCCGGTCTGGCGGGAGGACTGGAAGTGGCTCGCGGCCATTGCGCTCCTGGGCTATGGCGTGACCCTGGCGGTGCGCCTGACGGACGCGGGCAACTGGGCGCTGCCGGGCCTCATGGCGGGCGGAGAGAGCATCCTGGCCACCCACGACTCCTATGGCTGGCTGGCTGGGGCCAAGGGGGTGGGCTGGTCCACGGCGTATGGCATGCCGACGCTGGCGCGTTTTCTGACCGGCCTCTTTGGTGTAGCCTTGTGGAAGGTGGGTTTCTGGGCTCCGGCCTTTCTGGCCAGCCTGACAGCAGTGGTGACGGGCCTCTGGGGCTGGCTGTTGGGCGGCCGCAGGGCGGCCATCACTGCGGGATGCATCGGCGCGCTTTCGCCCGGCTTCTATCTCCGCTCCCGTCTGGGCTACTTCGACACGGATGTCTTCACCCTGCTCATGCCCCTGCTGCTGGGCTTCCTGCTGGCCCATCTGCTCTCCTTCTGCTGCACGCGCGGCTGGTTCGCCTCGCCGCAGGAGCGCCAGGAGGGGGCGCCGCTCCCGGCGGCGCTGCCCTGGCTGGCCCTGGGCTATGGCCTGGTGGCCCGCGTGGCGCACTTTGCCCATGACGACATCCAGCCCATCGGCGTGGCCCTGTTCTGGATCGCCCTTGGCCTGGCGGTGCTGACCAGCCGACCCGGACGTCGCCTGGACGCCCTCAGGCTCCTGACGGTCTATGCCCTGGCGGCATACGCGGGCATGCGGCGATACGGCTTTGGGGTCTTTGAGGCCTCGCCTGTTGAGGTGGCCCTGCTGGCAGCCACCATCGGACTGGCCCTGCTGCTGTGGCGCAGGCCCGAGCGCTTGCGGCCCGTGCTGGACCATCCCTGGGTCTGGCTGGGCGGGCTCATGGTTATTGCGGTTTCCTTCAATCTGTTGACGCCGCTTGCGCCATTCATCGGCAAGGTGCTCAATTATTTCAAGCCAGTGGCCGACGCGGCCCAGATCGGCGCAGCCCCGGCTGTGGGGCCGGGCGCCGCCGCTGGCCCGATCTATCCGGGCATCACCCAAAGCATCCGCGAAGCCAAGAACGTGGTGGACTGGCCGACCTTCTTCGCCGGGGTCTCGGTGTCGCCCTTGGTCGGCGTTCTGGGCGGCCTTGGCCTGGTGTGCATTCTGGTGCTGCGTCCGGCGTTTCTGCTGCTGCTGCCGCTCATCGCTCTGGGCGTGGGCAGCCTGTTCATGGGCGTGCGCTTCGCCATGTTTGGCGGCCCGCCCTTTGCCCTGGGCCTGGGCCTGGGCATCCACTGGCTGGCCAAGGCCATCCTGGACCGCACCGGGGCGCGCGAAAACGTCCTGACCCTGGTGCAGATCCTGCTGGCCGGGGCCTGCCTGCTGGGCTATGCGGGCCTCTACCGCGACCTGGCGCCCACCCCGGTGCTGGCCGCGGCCCACGCCGAGGCCTTGATGAAGCTCAAGTCCATATCGCCCAAGGACGCCGCAGTGTGGACCTGGTGGGACTATGGCTACGCCACGCAGTACTATGCCGAACGCATGACCCCCACGGACGGCGGCAAGCACGCGGGCCGCGACATGTACCCCACGGCCCTGGCCCTGATGACGGCCTCTGCCCGTCAGGCGGCCCAGGTCATCAACATGAGCGCCGGACTGAACCACGACCCGGCGCGGCGCTGGGACAAGCTCCCGGCCGTGGAGGTGCAGCAGTCCCTGGCCGCCCTGACCAGCTCGGACCAGCCCATGAAGCGCCCCGCCCCGCAGTATCTGGTGGTCTGCTGGGAGAACATGAACCTGCTGCACTGGATCGGCTTCTACGGCACCTGGGATCTGGTCGCTGGCAAGGGCACGCCCGCCAAGACCCAGACCATCCGCGAGGCCTTCAATGTGGACCAGAACCGGGGCGCCATGGTCTTCCGGGGCGGCGGCAACGCGCCCATCACGGTCAGCAGCGTGGACATGCTCACAACACAGGGCGTGCGGCGCGCCAGCTTCCCCATGAACCCGGCCGCGCCGCATCTGGTCATCAACGATGTGGCCAAGCAGGTCATCCTCCTGGATGATCTGGCCTACAACAGCATGGCCGTACAGCTGCTCATCGGCGACCCGGCCCGGGCCGAGGTGGTCAGCTATTTCAAACTCGTGCACGACGGCTTCCCCCTCGTGCGCATCTACGAGGTTCTGCCCCCGGCCAAGGAGCCGCAGGGGCAGGCGGAGGCCTTCACGCAATGAACATCCCCTTCATCGACCTGAAGACCCAGTACCGTCGCGTGGCGGACGAGGTCGGGCGCGGCATCCAGGCCGTGCTGGAGTCCGGCGCGTACATCAATGGGCCGGAGGTGGCCCGCCTGGAGGAGCGCCTGGCCGGATATTGCGGCACGCGCTACGCCGTTGGCGCGGCCTCGGGCACCGACGCCCTGGTCATGGCCCTCATGGCCCTGAACGTCGGCCCCGGCGACGCGGTGTTCTGCCCGCCCTTCACCTTCATGGCCACGGCCGAAGTGGTGGCCCTCCTGGGCGCCACACCGGTGTTCGTGGACGTGGACCCGGTGACGTACAACATGGACCCCGCGCAGCTGGAGCGCGCCGTGCGCGCCGTGCGCACCGCAGACGCCGCCCTGCACCCGTTGCCGAAACATGTCGGCCCGCTGACGCCCAAGGCCGTGCTCCCGGTGGACCTCTTCGGGCTCTTGGCCGACTACGCGGCGCTCCTGCCCGTGGCCGCGGCGCACGGGCTCTTCGTCATCGAGGATGCGGCCCAGTCCTTCGGGGCCACGCTGGAGCTGTCCGGGGCTGCGCGCCGGGCCTGCTCCTTCGGGCAGATCGCCTGCACCTCGTTCTTTCCGGCCAAGCCGCTGGGCTGCTACGGCGACGGCGGCATGTGCTTCACCGACGACCCGGAGCTGCTCGAACTGCTGCGCTCCATCCGCGTGCACGGCCAGGGCCGGGACAAGTATGAGAACGTGCGCCTGGGCATCACCGGGCGGCTGGACACCATGCAGGCCGCCATTCTCCTGGCCAAGTTCGAGATCTTCGAGGGCGAGGTGGGCCTGCGCCAGGACGTGGCCCGGCGCTACGCCGAACTGCTCGGCCGTCTCCCCGGCCTGACCCTGCCCGTGGCGCCCGGCGGCCACAGTTCGGTCTTTGCCCAGTACAGCATCCAGGCCGAGAGCAGCGCCCACCGCCAGGAGCTGCTGGAGCGCCTGGCCCAGGCCTCGGTGCCCACGAGCATCTACTACCCCACGCCCCTGCACCTGCAGCCCGCCTTCGCCAACCTGGGCTACGGGCCGGGTTCCATGCCCGTCAGCGAGGCCGTGGCTGCGCGCATTTTCAGCATCCCCATGCACCCCTACCTCACGGCAGAGGCGCAGCAGCACATCGCCCGGGCCCTGGCCGGGTAAGGGACTCGCGGAGGCGGGAGGTCATATGCAGATCATCTGGCGCACGCTGCCCCGCCTGGCTCTGCCCGCAGCCATCGGCCTGGGCCTGGCCTACTTGGCCACGGGCTTCGTGCCCCGGCCCGCGCCGAACCTGCGTCCGCCCGAGGAGCTGCGCGCCAGGGGCCAGGGCTATGCCGAGGAGTCGCCGGTGCGCACCATCCTGGAGCGCAATGTCCTGAACCTCGAGAGCCCGCTGTTCTATCCCCTGGGCCAGCCGCCTGCGCCCATACCGGCCCCGCAGCCCCGGAAGGCCGCGTCGGCCGACAGCCGCGTGGCCCCGCCCACCCAGGCGGCCTTTGCCCCGGCCGACACCCGCGTGGCTCCGCCCGCCGCGTCCTCACCGGGCGCGCCGACAGGGCTCCCGCTGAGCGCCACGGCGCCCCTGTCCGGCGGCTCCCGCGTGCAGGGCCTGGCCGCGCCCCCGGCGGCCGCGAGTCCTGCCCCGTCCGCGCCCGAGTCCGCGCCTGTGTCAGCCGCGCCTGTTTCATCCGCGTCGGCCGCCGCCAAGACCCCGGCCGCCGCGATGCCCGTGCCGCAGCCCCGGCCCGCAGTCCCGACCGCTGCCGCGCCTGTGGCCCAACCTGTTGTGCCCACCGCGCCGGGCCTGGGCATCGAAGGCTTCCGTCTGGTGGGCGTCATCGCGGGCGGCGAGCAGCCCCTGGCCATGCTCCAGGTGGATGGGGCGGCCGTGTCCCTGCGCCCTGGCGACCAGGTCCGGGGCTGGACCCTTGTTTCCGTGGAGCCCGGCCAGGTGCTCCTGCGTCAGGGAACCGCCCTGCGCCGGGTGGTCCTGGCCGCGCCCCGGCCCTAGACCGCGCGCAAGAGGCCGCAGAGACCCGCCTGGCGGACGCGCTTTGAGAGGCCCTGAGACCCTGACCGCGGGCAGCCGCCCGGAGCAGATGCGAGGACGAGCCGTGGACAAAGTCAGCATTGTCATCCCGAACTTCAACCAGATCAAGCACCTGCCTGCCTGCGTGGACCACTGCTGGTTCCAGACCTATCCGTCCCTGGAGCTGATCATCGTGGACGGCGGCAGCACCGACGGCACCAAGGAGTACCTGGCTGGGCTGCCGGAGCTCATGGCCAGCCGCGAGTCCAACCCGCTGCTGCGCATGGACGAGGAGGGCGGCCTGGTGCACAAGCGCTGCCGGTCCTACCTGGAGGACACCCACGCCACGCACCCCGCGCGCGAGCTCAAGATCATCAGCTCGGACACGGACCTGGGCCGCACCGGCACCTACAACGCGGGTTTCGCCCAGGTGACGGGGAAGTACTGCACCTACATCGTGGGCGACGACCTGCCGCACCCGCACATGATTGAGGAGCTGGTGCAGGCCCTGGAGACCAGCGGCGCGGATGTCGCCTACTCGGATTTCACCATCGTGGAGGACTGCGGGCGCATCATGCGCCTGGTGCGCAAGCCGGAGTACAGCTTTAAGGCCTGCTTCGCCGACTGGTTCCACCTGGGCGTGTCCTGCCTGCACCGGGCCGAGTGGCTGACGCGGCTGGGGCTCATGGACGAGGCCTGGCAGGTGGCCAATGACTACGCCTACTACCTGCGCCTGGCCGAGGCGGGCGCGCGTTTTGTGCACGTGCCCAAGGTGCTGTACTCCGTGCGCTTCCACGGCTTCTCCAGCCTGGACGAGTCCAGGCGGCTGGCCTTCCAGGCCCGTGAACACCTGCGCGGCCTGGGCTAGCGGTCTGAATATCCGTTCAGCAATCGAGCGGTTCTCGCTTCGTTCCTGAGACGCCACCCGGGACTGCCGTGCATTGACGCAGGGTCTAGACTTCTGCTAGATGTCACCGGTACAGTCCGGAAGCTCTTGCGGATCGCTGGATTTCAGGCTTGCGGCGCGCCTCGGCCTCCTGCTGGAACAGAATCTGCAACGCTCTTGCTGCGACCCGGAATTATTTGCCCGCCGAATCATCCGCAGGGCTTGCCTGCTCGGAACGTTGACAGGAACGTCGAACAGGCCCCCGGTCGCGAGGGAGGCGCCTCATGTCGTCACACGATGCCTTTGCCTGGCTCGCGCCGGACCTGCGCCAGCCGCTGCTCGACCAGCTGCACGGACCCATGCCGCGCGGGCGGGAGGAGCTGGTCTACCGCACCCGGCCCAGGCATCTGCACCGGGCCGAGGTGGACGGCAGGCTGCACGTGGTCATGAACTCCTACTACCTGCAGCCTGCGGTGTGCAAAAAGGCCCTGGCCCTGCGCCAGACCGGCCGCTACCACCTGACCTTCATCGGCTGCTGCATCCGCGAGGAGCAGCGGCCCGAGCTGTTCTTCGACGAGTACTACGAGGCCGAGGACTATCTGGAGATGTATGGGCTCATGGCGGACGCCAGGGTGCATGCCGTGCAGACCGTCATCCAGCCGCTTCTGAACGGGGCCTGCGCCGTGGAGGCCAGGCAGCGCCACGGCACCCCGGCCGTCATCGACATCAACGACTCCCTGTACTACATGCGCACCGACCCGCAGGCCCCGGACTGCCGGACCGAGCGCGAGATCCTGGAACGCGCCACGAGCTTTGTGCACAAGATGCCCGCCTGGGCCGTGGCCGAGCTGCGCGCGGCCTGGAGCCTCTCCCGGCCGGACTTCCTGGTGCATTCCCTGCCGGTGCGCGAGTATTGCACCGACTGCGCGCCGCTTGAGCCCGGCCTCCCGGCCAGCCTGGTCTTTGCCGGGGGCATCGTGCCCTACCGCATCGCCACCACGCGCGGGCACGAGAACCACATCATGGACCCGCTCATCGAGACCATCTGCAATGCTGGCCTGGGCCTGGGCTTCGTGGTCAACCAGAACGCCCGCAACATGTTCTGGGACGAGCACGCCCACTACACCGACTTCCAGAAGAAGTACCCGCGCTTCAGCTTCGAGCCGGGCGTGCCCTTCTTCGAGCTGCCCAGGAAGATCAGCCGCCACAACTACGCCGTCTACTGGGAGAACGTGCGCGCCAGCACTTACAACCCCAAGCACTTCGCCATCAACATGGCCACCAAGATCTTCAGCTACATGGAGGCCGGGCTGCCGGTCATCGTGCACACCGAGGCCCCCTACATCCGCGAGTTCACGGCGGACAAGGGCCTGGGGCTGGTGTACGAGCTGGACCGCATGGACCTGATCCCGGACCTGGTGGCCTCCTGCGATCACGAGGCCCTGCGCGCGAACCTGCGCGCCTTCCGCGAGCAGAACGACAACAGCGGGGCCGTGGCCCCGCAGGAAGCGGCCTTCGCGGCGTAAGCCCGCGCGAGACCGGCACTGGAGCGTTTCATGGCCGCAGACGACACAACCCCGCCCACCGTGCCTGGCCCTGTCCGGCGTCTGGGCGGCGAGCCCTGGGTGGACCTGCCCGGCGGCCCGGCCCTGGCCAACTGGTCCAAGGCCGACCAGGTGCGCTACAACCAGCAGAACCGCCAGGCCGCCAAGCACGCCTTTTTCGTGGCCGCCTTCGACTTTCTGCACGACAACGACATCCAGGGCGACTACTTCGAGTTCGGCTGCCACCGGGCGCGCACCTTCCGCATGGCCCTGACCGAGGCCCGGCGGCAGAACATGGAGGCCATGCGCTTCGTGGCCTTTGACAGCTTTGCCGGGCTGCCGCAGTGCGACCCGGAGCGCGTCTGGACCAAGACCTGGACCACGGGCGCGCTCAGGACCGGCGAGGACGAATTCCGGGCCATTGTGCAGGAGCACGGGATCTACGCGGACCGCGTGCGCACGGTGCCGGGCTTTTACGAGGCCTCCCTGACGCCGGTGTTGCAGCAGGAGCTCCTGGCCTCGGGCCGCCGCCCGGCCCTGGTCTGCGTGGACTGCGACCTCTACGAGAGCGCGGTGAGCGTGCTGGGCTTCCTGGAGCCGCTTGTTCAACCCGGAACCCTCATCTACCTGGACGACATGTTCGCCGGATACAAGGGCTCGCCCCTGCACGGCGTGTACAAGGCCTTCCGCGAGTTCGCCGCAGCCTCGGCCTTGCATTTCGAGCCGCACATGCAGGTGGGCTGGGCTGGCCGCTCCTTTGTGGCCTGCAGCCGGGACCAGGAGCAGGGCGCATGAGCGGACCGGCGCGCCAGAATCCTTTGCAGGCCGCGGCCTCCTGCCCCCTCTGCGGAGCGGGCGGGGCCGTGCTGGCCCTCAGCCTGCCCGAGGCGCGCCTGGCCTCGTCCGACGCCAGCCGCGCCCTTGAGATCGCGGTCTGCCCGGCCTGCGGGTTCGTGTTCCAGCAGGGCGCGCTGGACCCCGGCTATGCCGAGTTCATGCGCCACGCCTATGAGTCCTGGGACGACCAGCCTCTGTTCGCCTTCCCGCGCAAAAGCGAGGACAACCTGGCTGCCGCAGCCATGATCGCCCGGCACTCCAGGGCCGACGCCAGCGTGCTGGAGATCGGCTCCAACCGCGGCGACATCCTGGCCCTGGTCAAGGAGCTGCTGCCCCAGGCCAGCATCCTGGGCGTGGACCCGGCGGCGCATGAGGATCTGGCCGTGCCCACCCTGCGCGCCTTTTTCGCGCCGGAGCTGTTCGCTTCGCGCTTCGACACCATCATTTTGAAGCAGGTGCTGGAGCACCATGCCGACCCCAGGCCCATGCTCGCGGGCGTGCGCCAGGTGCTGAAGGACGGCGGCCTGCTGTACCTCGACGTGCCGAATGTGACGCGCATCCTGGACGCAGGCGCGGACGCCTTCCTCCTGGAGCACGCGGCCTACTACACGCTTCAGACCCTGCAAAGCGTGCTGACCGGCTACGAGATCCTGGAGGCGCAAGAGGCGGGCTCCCTGCGCGTGGCGGCCCGCAAGCTGCCTGGGCCGGACGGGTTCGCCCGGCCTGCGGGCGGAGATGTCGCCGCGGCCGCGGCCATCAGCGGTCTGGCGCGGCTGGCCCGGGGCCGGGAGCGCGGCAAAGAGATTCTGGCCGCCCACGCCCAGGCTGGCGGCCGGGTGGTCTTCTTTGGCGCCTACAACTGCTTCCGCGCCCTGTACCGCGAGCTTGCGCCGCTCTTGGGCGAGTGCCCGCGTGCGGTGCTGGACGACGCCCTGGAGGCGGAGCGCGAGCCCGTGTTCGGGCTGACGCGCACACTGTCCCCGCAGCCCGGCGATCTGATGCTGCTGTGCTCCAACAACGCCTGCGTGCTGGGCCGCATGGAGGCCCGCTTGCGGGCCTTGGGCGCTGGCAACGGTTTTGCGCTGCTGCGGCCCTGGTCAACCCTGTTGCAAGCGGACGGAACCTCGTCCGACCTGGGAGCGGCAGCATGAGCGAACCGGGCAGAGAGGTGCTGGTCTTCGGCGCAGGCGGGTTCATCGGGTCCACGGCGGCGCGGCACCTGCGCGCGGCCGGGTGGAGCGTGCGCGCGCTCTCGCGCCAGGACTGCGACCTCACCAACGCCGAGGCCGTGGCCCGGATCTTCGCAGGGCGCGCCAAGCCCTGTTGCGTGCTGCTCTGCGGCTGCGTCAGCCGCCATTTCGAGGACAATTTCAGCACCCTGGTGCAGAACGTGGCCATGGTGGAGAATTTTTTGCGCGCGGTACAGCCCGGACAGGTCGCGTCCTGCGTGTACCTGAGCTCCACGGACATCTACGGCAACCACCCGGTCCTGCCTGTCACCGAGTCCACGGCGGCCCTGCCGGAGTTCTATTACGGGGCCTCCAAGCTGACCAACGAGACGCTCCTGCTGCGCTCCGGCCTGACGGACTTCCCGGTGGCCGCCCTGCGCCTGCCCGGCATCTACGGCCCCACGGACCAGGGCCACAGCATCCTGGGCATGTTCGCCCGGCGCGTTCTGCGCGGCCAGGAGCTGACCGTGTTCGGCGACGGCGGCACCCTGCGCGACTTCGTGCTGGTGACGGACCTCTGCGCCGTCATGGAGCGGCTGCTGCTGCGCCCGCACCACGGGGTGCTGAACGTGGCCACGGGCAGCAGCATGAAGCTGCTGGACATCCTGAACCTGCTGGCCGAGACCGCAGGCCGCGAGCTGAACCTGCGCCATGCCCCGGCCGGCGCGCGCTCCCACGATCTCGTGTTTGACAACCAGGCCCTGGCGAACGCCCTGGGCGGCGAACTCTCCATGACCCCCCTGGCCACCGGGGCCAAAATCCTCATCGATTCGCTCCAGGCCGAGCTTGCGGCCAACGGGGCCAAAGCCTGATTTCAGGAGGCACGGCGTGAAAACAGCGGTTATTGCGGGCGGCGGATTTTCCGGCTGCGTCATTGCGGAAATGCTCAAGCGCAAGGGCTTTGCGCCCACCATCCTTGAGGCCGGGCCGGTTTTGGGCGGCGGCTGCCGGACCTTTTTCTACAACGGCCACCCCTACACCATCGGGCCCCGGCACATGCTGGTCAACGTGGACGAGATGTTCGTCTGGGACTACATGGCCCAGTTCCTGGACCTGCGCGAACTGAAGCACCACAGCCTGACCTACGTGCAGCAGGACCAGCGCTTTTACACCTACCCCATCCACACGGGGGAGATAGCACAGATGCCGGACCGGGAGCGCATCGAACAGGAGCTGGCCGCGCGCGGCGATGTGGGCGCGTCCAGGAATTTTGAGCAGTACTGGGTCAACTCCGTGGGCCAGACCCTGTACGACAAGTTCGTGAACACCTATTCCAAGAAGATGTGGGGGGTCAAAAACAACCAGGAGATCGACGAGTTCGGCTTCTCGCCCAAGGGCGTGGCCCTGAAGGACGGCGACAAGGTGAGCTTCGAGGGCTCCAAGGTCATCGGCTACCCGAGCGAGCCCGACGCCTTCAACTCCTACTTCGACACAGTCTGCGCCGAAGGCTGCCGGGTGGTCCTGAACACCCCGGTGACGCGCTTCGACCTGGAGAAAAAGCGCGTGCTGGCGGGCGGGGAGTGGTACAGCGGCGACATCGTCATCAACACCGCGTCCCTCGACCTGGTCTTCGACCACTGCTTTGGCGAGTTGCGCTACATCGGGCGGCATTTCCTGAAGCTCATCCTGCCCTGCGAGCGCGTGACCCCGGAGCCCTACTACTTCCTGTACTACGCGGGCGACGAACCCTTCACCCGGGTGGTGGAGTACAAGCTCCTGACCGGGCACAAGTCCCCGGACACCCTGCTCGGCATCGAGATCCCGACCTTTGACAACAAGCTCTACCCCTATCCGGTGCGAGCGGACATGGACAAGGCACGGCGCTACATGGAGCTGTTCCCCAAGGACTGCTACACCGTCGGCCGCATGGGCCGCTACCGCTACGACAACATGGCCGAGGTCATCAAGGACTGCTTCGCGCTCATGGAAACCATCTAGGAGCCTGTGTGCTCGCGCTGCCCATCGTCGCCCTGCTGCGCCCCGAGGCGCCCAGCGACCCTGCCCTGGCCCGGTGGCAGGGCCGGATGCTCCTGCCTGCGCTTCTGAATGGACTGGCGCGCGCCGGACTCGGGCAGCCTGTCGTGGCGGCGCTCCCGGCCGGTCTGGACAGCGTGGCCGCGCAAGAGCTGCGCGCCGGGCTTGCAGCTGCGGGCATCCCCGTGTTCGACGGCCCGGAGGCCCCACAGGCGCGCCTGGCCCGGCTTATGGAAGAGCAGGGCTGGCCCGGCGCAGTGGCGCTCTCGTCCTACGCGGCTCTCTTGGACGGCCCGGCCCTGGCCCGCGCAGCAGAGGCCGTGGCCACGGGCGCGGTTGACGCCGCCTGGGCCGAGGCCGTGGGGCCGGAACGCTTTTTCTGCGCCCTGTCGCGCCGGGCTATTCTGGCCCTGGAGAATCTAGGCGGCGCGCCGTGTCCGCCCACGGCCTTCCCGGCCGTGCTGACCAGCCTGGGGCTGGCGACCCTGCCCCTGCGCGGTCTGGAGACCCCGGCCGAGCGCTTTGTCAGCGGGGCGCGGCTGGCGGGCGAGGGCAGGCCCCTTCTGCCTGCGCTCACGGCGCGTATTCTGGACCCGGAGCGCCCACTGGACTGGTTCGACCCGGCCGCCGGGCGCGCAGCGCTGCGCCGGTTTTCCGGCGTGGCCGACTGGGACGCCCTGGAGCGCGTCCTGGCCCCGCTGCACGAGAACACCCTGGAGCGCCTGGCCGGGCAGGTCCGCCTGCTGGACGCCCTTGTGCCGCACCTGCCCGTCCTGGCACAGGGGTGCGGGCGCTTTGTGGAGCTGGGCGCGGGCGCGCTGCCCCTGTGCGCGGCCCTGCTCTCCGGCCTCTTTGCCCAGGGCCTGGCCCTGGAGCCCCATGCCCAGGACGAGGCGAGCCTGGAGAATACCCTGGCCCTGGCGCGCACCCTGCGCACGGCCTGGCCCGCGCTCCTGCCCGAGGGCGGCGGACAGGACCAGGGGACCGGGACGCTGTCCTGTGCGGCCAGCCGCCTGGAGGATCTGGCCCTGCCCGACGCCTCGGTGGACCTGATCTATTCGCGCATGACCCTGGAGCACGTGGACGATCCCGGGGCGCTCTCGCGCGAGATGGCCCGGGTGCTGGCCCCTGGCGGGGTGATGCTGCACCGGGTGGACTTCCGCGACCACACGGGCGTTGGCGAGCAGCTGTCCATCCATTTTGATTTTCTGCGCCACAGCCCGCAACAGTGGCGGGAGCAGGGCCAGGACACCAACCTGCTGCGCGTGAACGACTTCGTGCGCCTGTGGCAGGGCCTGGGGCTCTCTGTGGAGGCCCTGGAGCGCCTGTGGCGCCGGGTGCCCCCGCCAGGGCTGCACCCCTGCTGGGTCGGCTACGCCGACGAGGACCTGTACTGCTACAACGCCGTGCTCCTGGCCCGGCGCGGCCACGCTGCCAACACCGGAGATGCACCATGCTCATGAGCGACGAGGAATTCCTGCGCCTGTACAAGGACCAGTACGACGCCGCCCTGGCCGAGGCCCGGCGCTACGTGGACGACCCCGCCAGCCTGCGCCGCGAGGTGGACGAGCAGGCGGCTGGGGCCGACCGCACGCACCTGGTGGTGCCCAAGCCCGACCAGTACACTTACCGCATGATGAACTACCGGGGCTTTGTGCGCTTCCCGGAGCGGCTCAAGAACTTCATCCTGGCGCGCAACGAGACGCGCACCGAGGAGTGCCTGTCCCTGCCCTTCATGATGGACGTGGAGCCAGTGAGCCGGTGCAACTTCCGCTGCATCATGTGCGCCAACGTGAAGCGCGAGGGCAAGCCCAAGCCGGACCTGTCCCTGGCGGACTTCAAGCGCTTCATGGACCTGAACCCCCAGTTCGTGGAGGTCAAGATCCAGGGCGTGGGCGAGCCGCTCCTGAACCGCGACCTGTTCGGCATGATCGAGTACGCCACCCTGCGCGACACCTGGGTGCGCACCACGGTGAACGGCTCGCTGCTGCACGTGGACGACAACTTCAAGCGCCTGGTGGACTCCGGCATCGGCGAGGTGCAGACCTCCTTTGACGGCGCCACCAGCGAGGTCTTTGAGCTGATCCGCGCTGGCGCGGACTTCGGGCAGATCGTCAAGAACCTGACCGCGCTCAACGCCTACGTGGCCACCAGGGACCGCGACTACACCCGCATGTGGGTGCTCTTGCAGAGCCACAACCGCCACCAGCTGCTGGACTTCATCCGCATTGCGGCGCGCATGGGCTTTAGGCGCATGACCTACTCCGTGGTGCTCACCGGCTGGGGCGAGGAGAACAGCTTCAGCGACCTCAAGGTCGGCCCCTTCAGCGAGGACGAGGAGGAGCGCATCCTGGCCCTGGCCAGGCAGGAAGGGGTGGAGGTGTCGGTGTGGAACTGCACGGACCGCTTCCGCATCGGCAGCCCGGAGACCCTCTGCCAGGTGCCCTTTGCCCGCGCCTTCATCGGCTCGGACCTGCGCATCCTGCCCTGCGGCACCATCGGGCACTACGACGACATCAACTTCGGCCATGCCCTGAGCTTCCGCGAAAACTGGAACTCGCCCACGTACAAGGCCTTCCGCCGGGCGCACCTGGACGGGCACATCCCCTCCTTCTGCCGGGAATGCTACAATCTGGACTAGGCCCGCCAACCTTTGTCACGGAGCACGCGCATGCGCTATGTCACCAGCGTCGAACAGCTGCCTCAGGGCGCCCGCATCAGCATTTATGGGGCTGGCGGGGCCGGGCGCGAACTGCTGCGCCAGGTGCGCGCGGCAAACCGGGTGCGCGCCGTGCGCTTTTTGGACTCCAAGAGCAGCGGCGAGCTGGACGGCCTGCCGGTGCTGCGCTTTGCGGACTACCTGGGCCAGCATCCCGGCGGCGACAGCCTGGTGGTCATCGCCTCCACCCACGACGACGAAATAGCCTGGACCCTGCGCCAGGCCGGGCTGCACGAGTTCTGCTCGTTCAAGGACAGCAGCCGCTACATCCTGTGCAACCTGCTCTGCGCCCTGCTGCCCGCGGCTGAGCGCTTCACCCTGCTCGACATCGGCGCGCGCGACGCCTCTGCGGATCCGCGCTGGCTGGGCATTCCGCCGGAGCGCATGCGCCTGTACGGGTTCGAGCTGGACGAGGAGGGCTGCGCGGCCATGACGCGGGAGATGTCGGCCAGCGGCATGGAGGCGCGGTTCTTCCCGTATGGCCTGTGGGGCGCCCGCGAGCGCCGCACCTTCTATTCCAGCCAGGGCCACCCCGGCAGCAGCTCCTTCTACCCCTTCAACTTCGCGGTCTTCGACCGCTGGAAGATCTCCGACGGCAAGGACGTGCGCCACGAGGGGCAGTTCATGCGGCCCGTGCAGGAGATTGCCGTTGAGCTGAGCACCCTGGACACCTGGCAGGCCGAGCAGGCCGTGGCCTCGGTGGATTTCATGAAGCTCAACGTGCAGGGCGCGGAGCTGGAGATCCTGCGCGCCGGGGAGAAGGTGCTGCCGGAGGTTGTCGGCCTGCTGGTGGAGGTGGCCTTTGTGGAGAATTACAAAGGCCGGCCGCTCTTCTCCGATGTGGACCTGTGGCTGCGCAGCCGGGGCTTCACCTTTTTCGAGTTCATCAGTCCGCTCACCGTGGGCCGCAACGCCTCCCCGGTGAGCACCAGGCTCTTGCCGGGCTACCACCACTGGCACGGCCAGCTGGTGGAGTCCCATGCCCTGTACCTGCGCGACCCCGTGGCCCTGGAGGCGCAGGGCGGGGACATGGCGGCCTTCACCTTTGAGAAGGTGCTCAAGCTGGCCGCGCTGGCGGAACGCTATTTCCAGGTGGAGTTCGCCTTTGAGGTGCTCCTCTGGGCCGAGGGCAGGTTCCTGGCCCGGGGCGAGCTTGCCCGCGCCGCCGCCCTGCGGGGCGTCATCGACAGCGCGGCGCAGGGCTACCAGGAGACTTTCGGGCGCTGAGGCGGCCGCGTTCCGCCGCAACCGCGAGACAAGGGAGAAGCATGGCCAATATCACCAGACCCGAGCAGCTGCCGCCGGACATGGATATCTGCATATACGGCGCAGGCGGCGCCGGGGCGTATTTGTTGTCCAAGTTCGAGGCCCTGGGCCAGCGCGCGCGGGTGCGCCGCTTTGCCGACACCTTCAAGTCCGGCGAATTCCACGGCGTGCCCGTGGTGTCTTTGGACGAGCTGGTGCTGAGCTTTGACCCGGAGCGCGAAGCCCTGGTCATCGCCTCCACCTTTGAGAACGACATCGCGCGTCTGCTGGAGCAGGCGGGCATCGACGAGTTCGTGCGCTACAAGAACGTGGACCGCTTCATCCTCTGCGCCCTGGCCTGCGATGCCCTGCCCGAGGGCGAGCGCATCACCATCCTGGATGTCGGCGCGCGCTACGCCTACCACGACCCCTGCTGGCTGCCCATTCCGCCGGAGCGCATCCGCATCTACGGCTTTGAGCCGGACACCGAGGAATGCGCCCGGGTCAATGCCGGGGCCCAGGACCAGGGCCTGGACTACACCTGTTTCCCCCTGGCCCTGTGGAGCCGGGCCGAGACCCTGACCCTCAACGTCTGCCCGAAACTCCCGGGCAGCGCCTCCCTGTACCCCTTTGACTTTGCGCTGCTGAACCGCTGGAAGGTGGCTGGCGGCGCCGACGAGTACGTCATGGGCCGGGAGATGGAGGAGGTGCGCGAAATCCCCCTCACCACCGAGACCCTGGACCACTGGCGCGAAGCTTACGGCATCGGCGGCGTGGACTTCGTGCGCATGAACATCGAGGGCGCGGAGCTGGAGGCTCTGCGCGGCGGGACGGGCCTCTTGCCGCAGACCCTGGGCCTGTTGGCCGAGGTCTCCACCGTGGACGACGGCCGCCCGCTCTTCGCCGACCTGGACGTGTTCGCCCGCGGCCAGGGCTTCCATTTCTTCGACTTCTTCAACCTGAACCACGTGGGCCGGGCGCGCTCGCCGCTCACCGTGGCCAAGATGCCCCGCGTCTCGCCCCGTGGCGGGCAGTGCACCCAGGCCTATCCGCTGTACCTGCGCGATCCCGTGGACACGCAGGCGCGCGGGGGCGAGGTGTCCGGCTGGGACCGCGTGCGGCTGCTCAAGCTGGTGGCCCTGGCCGAGATCCATTTCCAGATCGAGTACGCCTTTGAGCTGCTGTACTGGGGCAGCGACCTGCTGCGCGGGCGCGGCGACGCTGCCGGGGCTGCGCAGCTGGGCGCCCTGGCCGAGACGGGCCTGGCGCGCTACCGCGACACGTACGAGGAATTCTTCGGCCGCTAGGCGGCGGAAGGGAGGTGCCCATGGCCAGCGCCATCGTGGTTGGAATCGGGGTCTTCATCGTGGCCGTGGCCGCCTATGCCGTGGTGCAGCGGCGCAAGCGCAAGGCCGACCCCAAGAACATCTACCCCCTGTTCTAGGCCGGGGAAGGACGAGCCCATGCCGCAGTGGTATCCCGACGCCCTGGCCTTTCTGGCCAACCTGTTCTGGGTCTTTCTGGCCCTGAACCTGTTGGCCTGGGCGGTCATCAAGTGCGCGCCGGGCTTCTTCGTCTCGCTCGAAAGCCGCATGCGCTATGACCCCGGCGTCTGGTACCGCACGCATTTCCGCAAGGAGCCGGTGCACCAATGGTACGGCCTTTCCCCGCAGGAGCTCGAGGAGTACCTCTCGGAGATCACGGCCCACAACTACGAGTACGACTACGACCAGCTCTGCGAGTACCGCCATAGGGGCTGCCAGGGCCGCTACCTGAACGTCTCGGAGCACGGGTTCCGCGCGGGCAAGGACCAGGGCCCCTGGCCGCCGGACCCGGCCTGCCTGAACATCTTCGTCTTCGGCGGGTCCACGGCCTTTGGCGTGGGCGCGGACTGGCACACGGTGCCCTCCCTGCTGCAAGCTGCCCTGGACGGCCGCCTGGAGCGCCCGGTGCGTTGCTACAACTTCGGCCGTTTCGCCTACTATTCCTCCCTGGAAAAGACCCTGTTCACCCGCCTCGTCACCGAGGGCTGCCAGCCGGACCTGGCGATTTTCCTCCACGGGCTGAACGACTGCGTGCGCGCCGAAGGCGAGACCGCCGTGGCGGGAATCTACCGCGAGGCCCTGCGCGCGCACTACAGCATGCACCGCGAGTTCGCGCAGAACCGCCTGCAGGCCAGGGTCAAGTGGGTGCGCCTGGGGCTGTTCGTGTCCTCGCTGCCGCTTTTGCGCCTGGCCGAGGACCTGGGCCGCCACCTGGCGGGCCGGGACGAGGCCCCCGTGGCCCGGCAGGCCGACGCGCAGAGGGACTTCCGGCCCGGCCTGGACGGGGCGGTGCGTACGGGCGTGGTGCGGCGGCTGGTGCTGAACCACCGCCAGATACTGGCTGCTGCGGCGCTCTCCGGGGTGCGCTGCCTGTTCGCCCTGCAGCCGCACCCGGCCTACAAGTACGACCTCTCCTGCCACAGGGCGCACGTTCCGGAACTGGGCCTGCGCGGCAACGAGCGCGCCGGGGAGGTCTATCCGGCCCTGCGCGCGGCCCTGGCAGGGACGGAATACGCCGCGCAGGCCCTGCTCGACCTCTCGGAGATGCAAGAGGGCCTGCGCGAGAACCTGTACCTGGACGAGGCGCACTACACGGCGGATTTTTCCGCGCGCATCGCCCGGCGCATTGCAGAGCACATCCTGTCCCGCCCTGATCTGGTTCTGCCCGATCTGGCGGGCGCGGCCAGACCGGCCTGAGCCAGCCCGCGCGACCGAACCAAAGGAACTGACATGGCGCACATCATCCTGCTCGGCATCACGGAACCCAAAAGCCCGGACAACAAGGTCTGGAAGCTGCCCTACGCCTTTCCCATCATCATCCGGCAGCTGCAGAAGACGGCCCACACCTTTGAGCACCTGGACACGCACCTGCACAAGCTGACCTTCCCGGAGCTTACGGAGCGCGTGCTGGAGAAGAAGCGGCAGGTCTACGGCATCAGCGCCTGGTCGCACAACTACCTGCAGGTGAAGGCCCTGGCGGCCAAGATCCGCGCGCTCCATCCGGAGGCCGTCATCGTGGTCGGCGGCATCCTCTCCGGCAACGACGAGGCCGTGCTCCAGACCACCGAGGTGGACATCGTGTCCACCGGGGCCGAGGGCGAAAACATCCTGCCGGAGCTTCTGGACTGCGTGGACCGGGGGCTGGAAGGCCTGGCCGGGGTGCAGGGCATCAGCTTCCGCGACGCCTCCGGGGCCGTGGTGCGCACCCAGAAGCGCCGCCTCATGACCCGCGAGGACTTCCAGCTCCAGGAGTACCCGGCCTACGAGTACCTTGATGCGCAGATGCACGAGATCGCCGCCAACCTGAAGACCCGCACCGACGTGCCCATCCAGGCCTTTGCGCTGTTGACCATGCGCGGCTGCCCGTTCCGTTGCAGCTTCTGCGGCCATATGTACGGGCACCGCATCCTGCGCAAGCGCTGGGACCTGTTCTTCGACGAGGTGCTGTTCCTGGTCGGGCGCTACGGCTACACCGGGTTCTTCAGCAATGACACAAACATGTTCCTGAACGAGAAGGACGCCCACGACTACTGCGACGAGTACAAAAGGCGCGGGGCCAGCTTCCTCATCGTGGCCGAGCTGCGCCTGACCTTCGGCGACACGGCCCTGTTCCGCAAGCTCTCGGAGCACGGGGTCAAGATCGTGAACTACGGGCTGGAGTCCGGCAGCCAGGACATCCTGGACCGCATGGGCAAGGGCACCAGCATGCCCACCTGCCGCCGCATCATCCGGGAGACCCTGGACGCCGAGGTGATGATCCACGGCAATTTCATCTTCGGCATCCCCGGCGAGAACCGCCAGACCATCAAGGAAACCAGGGACTTCATGTTCGAGATCGAGCGCATGTATGCGGAGCAGCGCAAGCGCTTCGCGGCCAAGGGCCTGATGAACACCTCGGGCTACGGCTGGACCGTGCTCCTGCTCTCGCCCACCTCGGCCCTGTACCGTGAGGCGAGAGAGGAGGGGCTCATCACCGACGAGGCGGCCTACCTGGCCTCCCTGTCCGACGAGCGCTTCATGCAGCTGGCCAAGGGCAGCACCTTCAAGATCTCCCTGGCCCAGGAGGCGGGGGAGATCAACATGAGCGAGTTCTCCTCGCGCCTGGCCCTGGCTCACTACGTCAAGTTCTCCATGCACTGGGTGGCCTTTCTGGCCTGCTTCCTGGAGGCCGGGAAATGGCTCGGCCAGCCCCTGCGCACCCTGCGCTTCTGCTGCCTGGGGCTCAAGCACTACGGCCTGTATCTCCAGACCGCCCTGGCCGACGCCCTGGCCGGGCGCAAGGGCTATGTCCCGCGCGACAAGCGGCCCGGCGCGCGGCCGCTCAAGGAGCTGGCGTGCTCCGGGAAATGATAGCCGAACCCGACGTGCGCTCGGACCTCGCCACGGCCCTGGCCCTGGACGCGGAGTTCGAGGACCTGCGCGCGCGCATCCTGGCCCGCTCCCTGGACAGCCTGGCCCAGGGCAGCCGGGTGCTGCTCTCGGGCTGCGGGGCCGTTGCGCGCCGCCTGGCGGCGGACCACGGGCCGAGCCTGGGCCGGCACCGGGTGGCCTTCACCGACGGCGAGACCGTGGCCCCCGGCGAGTTTTCGGGCTTTGCCCTGCTGCCCACGGCCCAGGCCCTGGCCTTTGACCCGGAACAGGTGCTGCTCCTGACCTGCACCTATGAGTCGGCCATGCGCGAGCGGCTCTCAAGCCTGCCTGGGGAGCGCCTGCGTGCGTTGCGGCAGCTCGTGCGCGACTGGGCGAACGATGCGGACCGCCTGGAGGCGGTGGGGCGCATCCAGGCCGTGGCCGAGCAGCTGGTGGCGGAGCTGAAGGCTTGCTTCGCGCCCGACGACAAGACCCTCTGCCTCCTGGAGCCGGACCTCTGTGGCGCCAACCTGAACCGCCTGGCCGAGATGCGCCGCCAGGGCTGGCGGGTGGCGCTCCTGGCCCGCAAGAACGCCCAGATTTCGCGGCCCCTGGACCGGCTGGTGCCGGAGGGCTATGTGGACTGGCTGCATGAGGCCCCGTCCTTCGAGGTGCTGCGGCTCATGGCCCCGCGTCTGCTCAGGCAATATGCCTTCGGCGTGGTCATGATCCCTGTGTATCACGTGACCCTGGGCTTTGCGGCCCGCTGCGTGGAGGTCTCGGCCGGCCCGGTGGTGACCATGTACGACACCTTCCTGTCGCAGATACTGGAGGACCGTGGCTTCGCCGAGGTCTTCCTGAAGCGCTACGGCCTGCCCGAGGAGCGGGTGGAGCCGCTGGAGCGGGTGGTCCTGTGCGGCGCGGCGGGCATGATCCACCGCCACCCGGAATATTTGAACCAACGCTATGGGGCGCGGCACGGCTGCCGCATCAAGGCGCTCAAGGTGCTGCACCCCATCGACCCCCTTCCTGGGCCGCTGCCGGAGCGCTTCTCGGCCAAAACCGGCAGGCCGCACGTGGTCTCCATCTGCTCCCTGTACACCGACCCGTTGGTGACGGTGCACATGGGCTACCCCCTGTCCTGCATCCTGGAGCCCATCGAGCGGCTCACGGCCCAGGGCGTGCATCTCACGGTGTTCAATCCCATGGACCTGGGCAGCGGGCATGAGTACGACCAGCTGCGGGAGCTGGCCCAGGAAACCCCCCTGTTTGAATACCACGGCCTCCAGCCCTTTGACGCGCTCATGGCGCGTCTGCCACGCTTTGATTTCGGCTGGATGTGCCGCCGCATCGACCGCGTGCAGGTGGAGTACACGCGCACCCACCTGCCCTTCGCCGTGTTCGCCTTTCTGGAAGCCCGGGTGCCGGTGCTGGCCTCGCCGGAAACAGAGTACCTGGCGTCCATCGTGGCGGACAACGGCATCGGCCTGGTGCTGCCCACGGACCAGTGGGCCGCAGCCGGGGAGACGCTGCGCGCCTTCGACCGCGCGGCCTATGACCGGGCGGCGGACGCCTACGCCGGGGAGCTTTCCACCGCGCGCCTGGCCGGGCGCATGGCCGCCTTTTTTGACGAGATCCTGGCCGGGGACCGCACCCGCCCGGCCTGACGACACAGGAGCTGGCATGGACATCCTGCTTTTGACCGGAGCCCCGCGCTCCCGCCGCATCAAGGACTTTCTGGAGGCCCGCGCCGACAGGGTCATGGAGTGCTCCGACCCGCTGACCCTGGAGCTGGCCCGGGAGCTGGCCCCGGACTTCATGATCATCCACGGCTACGGGCCCATCATCAAGGCCCCGGTGGTGGACGCCTTCGCGGGCCGGATCATCAATCTGCACAACACGTACCTGCCCTGGGGCCGGGGGCTCATGGGCAATGTCTGGAGCTTTTTCGAGGACACCCCCAAGGGCGTGTCCCTGCACAGCATCGACGCCGGAGTGGACACGGGCGACGTCATTGTGCGCCAGTTGGTGCCCCTTGGCCAGGACGAGACCCTGCAATCCTCCTGGGACGCGCTCATGGACGCCCTGGAGCTTTTGTTCATGGACCGCTGGGAGGATATCGCCTCGGGCCGCGCCCCGCGTGTGCCCCAGTCGAGCCTGGAGGGCCTCGGCTCCTTCCACGACCGGCGCATGAGCGACCGGCTGCTGGCTCTGTGCCCGCAGCGCTGGCAGACCCCGGTGGCCTTTGTGGCTGGACTGGGGCGCGAATACCGCGCCGACCCGGCGGCCTTTGCGGCCAGGTACGGCACCAAGATCTACGAATAGACCCGGCGGAGGGCGAACCCATGACCCAAACTCTGACCATCCAGAGCTACGACGCAGCCCAGGCCGAGGCCCAGGCCGCCTGCCGCTCCAACTACCTGCTCCAGGCCGCCATGCCCGTGACCTTCACCGGAGGATCCTATCCCATTGCCGTGCGCCAGGAGCGCGAGCTGGTGCGCTTCCTCTGCGGTATGAACACCGGCCGCGCCCGGCTCTACTACGACGAGGCCCTGGGCGGCTTCACCGCGTCCGAATTCGTCCTGTTCCGCGAGGCCGCCAGCCGCACCCTGGACCTGTCGGAGAAGCGCTACGGCTGCCGTCAGGCCTCCCTCGGCACCCTCATCGGCGCGCTGTTCCACCTGCGCTCGGTGCAGGCCCTGTTTCCGGAGGGCGGCACCATCCTGGAGGCCGGGCCGGGCAGCGGCCTGACCTCGGCCCTGCTGGCCCAGGCCGGGTATGGGGTCGTGGCCGTGGACATCACCCAGGGCTTCTATCTGGTGCAGAACCACCTGTTCCACGCCTTTGGCCTGCCTACCGCCGAGCTGGCCGCAGACCCGCGCCTGCTGTCGGCCTTCCGGTCCATCGCGCCGGGCAGCGTGGTCCACGTGCCCTGGTGGAAGTACATCCTGCCCGCCCCGGACTTTCGGCCAGAGATCGACGGGGTGGTGGCCAACGGCGTGCTCTCGGAGATGGCGCACAACGGCCTGGTCTACAACCTGCAACTCTGGCGCAAGATGTTCGACGCGGCGGGCAAGCCCTGCGCGCTCTTCGCCCACTGCCTGGGCGCGCCGGACGCTGTGGGCGGCTACGAGCGGCTGGAGTCCACGCGCAAGCGCCTGTCCTTTGTCATTGCCCACGGCGACGCCAGAGCCACGGTCTTCACCACCCGCCTGAACGCCGCCTGCGACAGCTACCGCGCGCGCCAGGCCGCACCCGGCAACATGGACAGGTGCACCTTTGCCTCGGACAACGTTTTCCAGGCCCGCATGCAGGCCGGCCAGGCCGCCCTGGCCGGCCTGCCGCGCGTGCCGTTCAAGGAGGTCGCAGAGGCCTATGTGCAGCTCTGCGGGGATGTGGACAACGATGACGAGCGTTTTCTGGGCTTTCTGAACACGGGCATGCAGACCGCCTGGAGCCACCTGCTCTGGCGCGGAGAAGAGGACGGGCCCATGACCGAAACTGGGGCCGGATAAGGGGGAGACCGATGCGCTTCATCAACACCGCCCAGGAAATCCCTGCCGGGGACATCTGCCTCTACGGGGCCGGGGGCCGCGCCGGGGAGTTGCTGGACGCGCTGGCCGTTTGCGGGCAGCCCGCACGGGTGCGCTGCCTGGTGGACAGCTTCCAGTCCGGGGAGTTCCGGGGCCTGCCGGTGTTCACGCGTGAGGAGTTCCTGCGCCGTTTCGACCCTGCGGCCGTGGCCGTGGTGGTCGCCTCCACGCACTACCGGGACATCGTGCCGGAGCTGGCCCGGGACGGGGTCGCGGACATCCTGGTGTACGACCCGGCCTCGGTGCGCATCCTGGCCCGGCGCATCTTTGCCAGCGGGCTTGCGCCGGGGCGCATCACCATCCTGGACGTGGGCGCCCGCGAGGAACAGCCTGGCGCGGCTCCGCAGGAGTGGGAGTCCCTGGACCCCGAACGACTGGCCATCTACGGCTTCGACCCCGACGCCGGGGAGTGCCAGCGCGTGCAGGACAAGGCGCGGCTCCTGGGCGCGCACTGCGTCATGACGCCCGTGGGCCTGTGGAGCGCGCCGGGCAGCATCCCCTTTTACACCACCGACCCGCTCCTGTCCTGCTCCTGCTATCCCTTCAACCGCGAGTACATCGGCCGCCTGCGCTACCAGACCCCGGAGGGCGCCACCGGGCTGCTGGACACCCTGACGGGCTTTGCCAAGACCACGGTGCCGGTGGACTGCCTGGACAACCTGGCGCCCGGGCTTGGTTTGGGCCGGGGCCGCACGGAAGTGGACTTCGCCAAGCTGGACGTGCAGGGCGCGGAGCTGGAGGTGCTGCGCGGCGCGGGCTCGCTCCTGCCGGGTCTGCTGGCCGTCAAGGCCGAGGTCTGGTTCGCCCCGTACCACAAGGGCATCCCGCAGTTCTCCGAGGTGGACCAGCTCCTGCGCGGCGCGGGCCTGAGCCTGTTCGGCCTGAGCTCCTACGGCGCACGCGGGGTGGGCCGCACGGCCAGCCCCGTGAACGTGGCCACTATCCCCCGCTGCGCCGACCACATGGGCCAGCTGGTGGCGGCAGACGCCTATTACTTCCGCGATCCCCTGGCCGATCCCCTGGCTGAAGCCCCGGCCTTGCCTCGGCTGCTCCGGCTTGTGGTGCTGGCCGAGGCCGCGCACCAGCAGGAATACGCCTTTGAGCTGCTGCGCTGGGCCGCCGAGGGGCCAGCGTACACGCAGCACGTTGCGACCCTGCGCGACATCTTCAACGCCGCTGCCGCAGACTATGCGGCGCTTGCCAGCCCCAAGGAGAACCCATGACCGCCCCCCGCAACACCCTGGCCATCCACGGCGGGGAAAAGCTCCGCACCACCCCCATGCCGCCCCGGCTGGCCTTTGGCCCGGCAGAGCGCCAGGCCCTTCTGGAGGCCGTGGACTTTTATGCCTCCCGCCAGGAGGACCCGCCCTACCAGGGCCGCTTTGAGGAGGAGTTCTGCCGCCGCTTCGCCGAGTTCCACGGTGGGGGGTATGCGGACGCCGTGTCCTCGGGCACGGCCTCGGTCTTCGTGGCCCTGGCGGCCTTGGGCCTGCCCAAGGGCAGCGAGGTCATCATCTCGCCCGTCACGGACTCCGGCCCGCTGAACTGCATCATCATGCTGGGCCTGGTTCCGGTGCTGGCCGACTCGGCCCCGGACGACTACAACATGGGCCTTGAGCAGCTGGTCAGCCGCTTCACGGAGCGCACCACGGGCGTGCTGGCCGTGCACAGCGCGGGCCAGCCCCTGGCCATCGACGAGATGGTGGAGGCGGCCCACGCGCGCGGCATCAAGGTGCTGGAGGACTGCAGCCAGGCCCCGGGCGCCATGTGGAAGGGCCGACGCGTGGGCACCTATGGCGACATCGCGGCCTTTTCCACCATGTACCGCAAGACCCTCACCGCCGGGGCCAGCGGCGGGGTGGTGTATTCGCCTACGGAAGACATGTACCGCACGGCCCTGGCCCACGCCGACCGGGGCAAGCCCGCCTGGCGCAAGGACCTGGACCTGCGCGACCCCGGCCACGCCCTGTTCCCGGCGCTCAACTTCAACACCGACGAGCTCTCCTGCGCCATCGGCTGCGCCTCGCTGAAGCGGCTGGACGAGGCCGTGGGCCTGCGCCGCGCGTTTCTGGAGCGGCTCTGCGCGGAGCTGCCCAAGGCCAGCCGCTGCTGCCGCCCGTCCCGCGTGGACCCCGGCTGCTCGCCCTTCTACTTCCCCATCCTGGTGGACCCAGACGCCATCACCTGCAGCAAGACGGACTTCGCCCGCGCCGTGGCTGCGGAGGGCATCGGCCTGGGCGAGCACTACGGCTGCGTGGTGAATTCCTGGGATTTCGCCAGGAGGTATTTCGCCGACGATTTCGTGACCGAGAACGCCCTGTCCATGCGCGACCGCTCCTTCAACCTCTATGTGAACGAGCGCTACGGCGAACAGGAGGTCGAGGACGTGGTGGCGGCCATCGCCAAGGTCGAGGCCTGGTACACGCGCTAGAGGGCTGCCCCGCGTTGTTGTGGGCAGGGCAAGCAGGCGAGGCCTGGCCGCTCCCGGCTAGTCCGGCGCGGCGTAGAGCACGGAGTCCGTCTCCCCGGAGCCATGGTGCCCGACGTAGAAGGAATAGCCCTGGGCCAGCTCCAGCAGAAACAGCGGCAGCTCCACGCAGTCCAGGGCCTTGTGGTACAGGCAGACCTGAAGCTTGGGGCGGAATTTTCGGATGACACCGGCGGCTCCGCGCAGGGCGGCCATCTCCGCCCCTTCCACGTCCAGCTTGATGAAATCGATGCGGGCGCCGGTCTGCTCGGCGAATCCGTCGAGGGCCACGGTGTCGATGACCATGCAGCGGGCCTCGCTGCCTTGGGTGGTGATGTGCGATCCCTTGCCGTCGGAGAGGCTGAACGAGAGCCGGGTGCTGGACTCCCAGAGCCCCAGCCGGTGCGGGGTGACCCGTTCGGACAGGCCCTGGGCGGCGAGGTTGGCCTCCAGTTGCGCATACACCGCCGGATCCGGCTCAAAGGCGTGGACATGGCAGCCCCCGCAGACGTTCAGAAACATCTGCGCCGTGTCGCCGGAGTAGGCCCCGCCGTCGATCACCACGTCGCCTGCCTGGGGCAGCACGCGTGGATGGCGGTACTGGGGGTAGGCTGAGACCCGGTGGTAGCCGGCATTGCCCGTGGCCACGGACTTGATGATGGAGGCATACACCAGGCGCGACTCCTCGTCGGCCAGCCGGCTGTGGAAGCGTTGCGCATCCTCCCCGTGCAGTTCAAGAAAATTTGGAACATAGGAGTTGCTCAGGCGCATCCAGAAGAGTTCATTGGGGAACCCGCCCTCCCGGAGCTCAAAGAGAATGTCCTCGCGCCAATAGCTGGCGATGAGCAGGGGCAGCTCCGGGCGCTGGCGCAGATCCTCCCGGCCCAGCACCTCCAGGCCGTCGATGCGCACGCCGCGCTTGCGCGGGTCGCTGTCCACAAAGCACTCCACACGGATGCCCTGGGCCAGGAGCCGTCTGGCCACGGCTTGTCCCCGGCCTCCGGCCCCGTAGATGGCCACGTGCTCAAAGGGGAATTCGGTCTGCTCCAGGGTGATGCCCCGGTCCATGATGCGGTCCATGTCGGCGGTCAGCATAGCGTCCTCGTTTCGTGGGAGGGGGTGTGGGTGGCTTTAGCGTCCGCCCAGCAGCTCCAGCACGTCCACCGGGTCGCCTGCGTCCAGCAGGCGCGCGCGCGGCAGCTCGAACAGGGCGAAGTCCTCGGGCTGGTCAAGGGCGTCCAGGGGCAGGCCTTCGGGCAGGCCCACCAGGGCGGGCACGAAGCGCAAGAGCTCCGGGTAGCGCTGGCGCGCCCCGCGGATGTCCTGCGGCACGTCCAGCAGATAGTCCAGCCGCCCGTCCTCGGCCTGGCGGAACAGCCGGTACGGGTGCACGTCTTCCTCCACCCGGCAGCCGCTGACCAGCACGCGCTTTGAGCGCGCCAGCTCGCGGGTGAAGGCCGCAACCTCGGCCTGGCCGAGGCCGGGGAAGTCCGGGTGGCGCAGAATGCGCGGCCCCAGGCCCTGGGGCGCGGGAAACAGCTTGCCCAGCACCGCCACGCAGTCCTTGCCGCCGGGCTCGCAGGCGCTGGTCGCCTGGGGGCGCACGCCGGACAGGGTCAGCCGGGCCAGCTCCAGGTCGCGCGGCTCGTCCAGGTCCAGGCTCTCCAAAGGCGAAAGCGCCAGGGGCAGCGGGCGGCGGTGCTGCTCGGAATAGAACAGGTGGCGGCGGCATTCCAGCACCACGTTGAAGGCGAAGAGGTTCTGAAGGATGCCCGCAGCGCCAGCCGCAGCGCCCGCCAGGAAGCGCCGCAGGCGGCCCTGTTCGCGCAGCCAGCAGTTGGCCGGGTCGAGGGCCGTGGGCGCCACGCTGCGTACGTTGACCACCAGCTCATCGGCCTGGGCCAGCCGGAGTGCGGTCTCCAGGCTGCCGGGCAGGCGGAAGGGGTGGGTGGGGCTCATGCCGATGTGGATGTCCGGGGCGAAATTCTCGTGCTGCGCAAGCCAGGCCCACTGGTAGTCCAGGGCGCTTTCCAGGCCGGAGGTGTCCTGGGCCAGGTGCGCGGGCCGCAGGAAGGGGGCCTCCGCGCCCAGGGCCAGGGCCAGATCGCGGATTTCCTCATCGTCGGTGTTCACCAGCACCCGGTCCATGCCCGGCGCGGCCAGCGCGGCCTCGATGGTGTAGGCCAGCACGGGCCGCCCGCAGAGGTCCAGCAGGGCCTTGCGGGGCAGGCCCTTGGACCCGCCGCGCGCGGGAATCCAGGCCAGAACGCTGCGGTCCTGTCCGTCGATGCGGATCACAGGGTGTCGCCCTCCTGTCGCCACAGGCCGTCCGGGGCCGCAAAGAGCCGCCGTCCGGCGATGTCGTTGTAGAAGGAGTACAGGCGCGGGGCGTGGCGGGCCATGGTGCTCTCGCGGCGCACCCGGGCCACGCTGGCGCGAATGGCCGCCCAGTCCGCCTGCCGGGCCAGCTCGCCGAAGCGGTCCCAGTCCGCCCAGCAGAGCGCCAGGCCGATGTTCTTCGTGCGCACGAAGTCCGCCACATAGGCCGATTCCGTGGCCACCACGCAGGGCAGCCCGGCCTCCAGGTAGTTGTACAGCTTGGAGCCCATGAGCGTCCGGAAATAGTAGGGCTTTTCAGCGCCCTCGTTCAGGTTCTGGGCGTTCCAGCCCAGCTCGAAGTCCGCCAGGCGCGCGGCCAGGCGGTCGTTGGGCAGGGCGGGCTCATAGCTGAAGCCCGGGCGCTGCCGGGCCATGTCCAGGTAGCAGGCGAAACCGTCGCCGTCGCCCGGATCGCTGCCGTTGATGATGCAGAAGGAGAAGCCCTGGTCCATGACGCGCCGGATGCCCTCAAAGAACGAGCCGTGGCAGGCGTAGCCGTGCTGGCTGGGCTTGTGCAGCCCCCCGGCAAAGACGATGTTCGCGGGCAGCCTGTCCTGCTGGCCGCGCAGGGCCGCCGGGTCCGGGGCCAGCCACTCGTCCAGCACGTAGGACTGGAAATGCAGGGCCTTGGGCCGGTGGGCGTGCCTGCGGGAAAGGTCCTCCAGCACCTCGGGCGAGTCCAGGTACAGGATGCCCGTGGCCCGGGTGAAGACCTGCCGCCAGAGCTCAAGCTCCAGGGCCATGTCGCTGATGCCGAAGTTTGTGCCGATGGTTTCGTCCCCGCCGTGCATGACCTCGCGGAAGTCGAAGTAGTCGATGATGACCGGGCATTTGGCCCGGCGCACCAGCTCAGCGAAGACGTAGGGGCTGCCCGTGCCCACGGAGGCGTGCACGGCGTCAAAGGGATAGTTCTCGGCCAGATGCGGCAGCTCCAGCACGTAGGGGTTGCTCACCAGGAGCGCGTCGAAATAGCCCTGCTGGCGCAAATCCGCCAGGGGCAAGGTGCCGCACATGAAGCCGTCGGCCAGGTGCAGGGCGATGAGCGCCCCGCCCGCGCGCAGTTGCTTCAAGAGCTTGAGGTAATTGTGGCTGAAGCTGAAGGACGTGTACAAAATGAGCGGGCGGCCGGGATTGTCCCGGCGTAAGCCGTCCAGCTCGTCCATGAAGGCCCGCAGGCTGGCCTCGTTGATGGTCCTGTTGCGCAGGTTCGGAAGGGGCATGGGGGGCCCGCCTTATGCGCCGCCGGTCCAGGCGGGGTCGGGAGGGTTGTACAGGGCGCAGGCGCGGCACACGCGGGGCAGCTCGCCCCGGCACCAGCGCTCGACCAGGGCGCGGTGGGCCTCGCCAAAGAGCAGGGCGTCCAGGGGTGCATCAGCCAGGTTGCCCAGCACCAGCTCGTCGTGGGGATCGTCCTGGTAGCGGCAGGGGCACAGGCGCAAGCTGCCGTCCGGCAGCACCGTGGCGGCCGGGGCCAGGAGCATGCAGCAGGGCGGCTCGCCCGGGGTCACTGCCCCGGTGGCCACGCGCATGGCGCTGCTGAACGCGGCCGTGTCCACCGCGCCGGCCCAGGTGTCGAACTCGATGCTCCCGTCCGCCGGGTCAAAGAACAGGCCGCCCGCTTTGAACAGGGGCAAAAGGCGTAGGAAGCCCTGGTCAGCAAAGGTTTCCTCAAAGGGCCGGTAGGAGCGCAGGCAGATGTTCACCCGGCCCTTGCCCCCGTCCAGCCTGGCCCGGCCCAGGGCCTCCAGCCCGGCCAGGACGGCCTCATAGCGGCCGGAGCGGAAGACCGTGCGGTAGGCCTCGGGCGCAAGGCCCGGGCTGCTCACGGAGACGCCGTCGGCCAGGTCCAGGAGCCGCCGGGCCTGGGCGGGCTCGGCGGGCAGCAGGGTGCCGTTGGTGGTGATGCGGATGTCCTGCATGCCAGCGGAGCGGGCGGCCTCCAGCAGCTCATAGAACTCCGGATGCAGCAGCCCCTCGCCCATGATGGGCGAAAAGTCCGCGCCCAGGATGCCCAGGCTGGCCATCTGCGTCACGATGCGCCGGAACAGGGCCGCGTCCAGAAACTGCCCGCCGCGCGGCTTGTGGCTGCTCGGGCAGAAGATGCAGGCGCAGTTGCAGTCGCTGGACAGGGTGAAGTGGAGCTTGTCCGGCAGGCGGCGCAAGAGGGTGCGGAAGTCGGCCAGAGTCTGGCAACGGGCCCGCACCGCGCTGGTCAGGGCCCTGTCTGCGGGCGGCCTGGGCGGCTTGGGCCGGGTGGCCGCCTCCAGGTCCAGAAAGATGTACACCGGCCTGCCGCCGCCGTGCTGGCGCAGCACCGGGGCGATCTCGTCGTAGCAATAGGCCGCGATGATGACAAAGTCGTGCCCGGCCTGGGCGGCCTGGGTTCCGGCCAGCACGGGCAGGTCCAGGTGGGCCGGGCTGCGGGGCGTGCTGTCCAGGAAGGCCACGGGCTCGATGTCCGGCCTGTGCTGGCGCAGCAGCCCCAGGAGCTTGGCCGCGCGGCCGCCGGTGCCGTAGATGGCGGCCCTGCCGCCAAGGGGAATCTGTCGGACGTCGTAAATCACCGGGGCTGTACTCCTGTTGCCTGTGCCTGGAGCGCGCCGGGCGCGCCTTCCGCCGCCTCGCGCAGGAAGCCCGCCAGCCGGGCCGCGTGCGGACCGATGCCCAGGGTTGCGCGCGCGGTGCGCAGGGCGCCCAGGCAGCGCTCCCTGTCAAAGCCTGCAAGCATGGTGCCGAGGGTGTCCAGTTCCTCATGCCCGAACACCAGCCCCAGGCCCAGCCCGCGCGTGAGTTCGGCGCACCAGCTGAGCTCTGCGGGCGCCAGGGAGGGCAGGCCCGCCTGGATGTGGACGCAGAGCTTGGTCTGCAGGTTGGTGGCGTGGACCAGGGGCAGCCGCGCCGAGAGCCGGGGGTGGTGCCAGAGCAGCCCGAAGTCGAAATCTGAAAGGACGCGCGGCAGGTCTTCGAAGGCCACGCGGGGCCGGTACTCGAACAGCGGTTCGCGCCGGGCCAGGTCTTCCAGGTCCTCCCAGCCGCCGCCGCTGTCCAGGTTGTTGATGGCCGTGAGGTGCAGCCCGCGGGAGCTGAAATCGCGCACCATGTCCAGAAAATCAGGGATGTTGAACAGGTCGGCGCGGCGCGCGGTGCGGTGCAGGCTGGCGATGAAGGCCACGCGCACCGGGCCTGCCTGACCGGGCCGGGCGGAGCGGGCGGGCGTCTGCGCCGGGGCTGGCAGGTCCGCCGGGGCTGGCCCCACCGGGGGCAACAGGTGCAGGACCCGGCGCGGGGTTGCGCCGTGTTCGCGCCTGAAATGCTCCTCCAACAGCGGGGAGTCCTTGCTGATGATGCCCGCCGCGCCGGTGTAGACCGTGCGCCAGTCGTTCAGCAGGGTCTCGCGGTCCAGGCCGAGCTCGGAGCACAGCGTTTCGGCAAAGGCCGCGCTTTCCAGGATGGGCGGCAGGGCGGCGTCCACGGCGGCCACCAGGGGCGCCCCGGCGCGCACCAGGTCGGCCAGGAACCCGTGGTTGGAGAAGCTTGTCCAGGCATGCACCACCTGGAAGGGCGCGGCCTGGGCCAGGAGGCTGGCCAGGACCAGGCGCAGGGCCTCGGGCGAGGGCTCGGCGTGGAGCAGGTCCAGCTGCCCGCGCGCGCGCAGCTCGGCCTCGGACCTGGGCGGGTCGGCGTGGGTCGCGACAACGACGGCACATCCGGTGGGCCACCCGCTCGCGCGCACCCCGGCCAGCACCTCCAGGGCGTGGTTGCCGAAATTGGAGAGCAGGAAGCAGACTGCCGGCCGGCCGGGCGGCAGCTCGCGCTCCAGGCGCCGGGCCAGCTCATCTGCGCGGGCCTGCATGGCCTGCCACAGGGGCCGCAGGTCGGCGTCCTGGGCCGCCTCGCGCAGCACTTGGCGCAGGGGGACAATGCGTTCCGGGTCCACCCCGGGCAGGGCCGCGCGCATCTCGCCCTCGTAGGTGGCCGAGAGCAGGACGACGGTCTGGGCGGGCCGCTGAATGAGATCCCCCGCGTCGGTTCTGGGGAAGCCCTCGAAGGCCTCGCCCCCGCATTTGGTGGACACGAACACCGGGCGCCGCCGGGCCAGGCTGGGGGCGTGGCTGCAAGCCAGCCTGCGGCCCAGGCCGCCGCAGCCGTACAGGGCCACGGCCTCGCCCTCGGGCCGGGCGTCCAGCCAGCGGGCCGCGCAGGCTGCGCGCTCGGCCTCGAAGCGGGGGTCTGCGGCCAGGAGGGCCAGCAGATCCCCGCGCCGGGCCGGGGCGGCAATATCCGCGCTAGAGCACACGGGCCACACGGTCTGTTGCTTCCTGGCGGGAGAGGACGCGCGCGCCTTCCGGTTGCGCGAAGAAGTGCGCCAGGGGCGCGAAGCCGGAGAGGTGGTGGATGCTGAAGTGCTCCGGCCGGTACAGGGACTCCCACAGGGGGTGGCCCTGGGCCACGAACACGCCCTGGGCCGTGGTGAAGCGCCGCTCGTCGGCCTGGGCCACGAAGTCCGGGCAGGGGCCTGGAGAGCGCTCCTGCCAGAAGCCGCGCGCCTTGGGCTGCCCGCCCCAGGCCAGGAAGGCCGGGGCCAGCCGGGCCTCGCGCAGGGCGGCCAGCAGATACCGCCGGTCGCGCTCCGGGGTCTCGAACCCGAAGCACTGGGCCAAGACCAGCCCGCCCGGGGCCAGCACGCGGGTGAACAGGGAGAGGTAGTCGCGCAGGGCCTCGGGCTCGAACTCCAGCATGGCCGCGTTGCAGACCACGAGGTCAAAGCCTTGGCCAGCGCCAGCGGCCTCGCGGGCCAGGTCGCCCAGCCGCCACCAGGGATGGTGCGTGGCGCGGGGCTCGGGCCGGGGCAGGGTGGTCCGGCCCGGGGACTGTTCTGCGGAGAAGTGGGCGGACTCGGCGCGCGGCGTCAACTCCTCGCAAAACTCCGCGCCAAAGAGGTGCGCCAGCAGATGGTGCTGGAGCAGGTAGAAGCTCTCGCAGGCCTCCACCGAGGCGTAGCGGGTGAGCGGCTGGTGCCGGGCCAGGAACAGGGCCAGATAGCCGCAGCCCGGGCCGACCTCCAGCACGCGCCGGAAGCCCGGGGCCAGGGCCTGCATCTTGCGGTAGCTGGCCAGCATGGCCGTCACGGTGTCCAGGGGCAGCACGGGCGCCCGGCCGCCGAACTGGGCCAGCTGGAAGCGCACGGCCTCGGCCAGGGCGGCGACGAGCAGCTCCTGCTCGGCCTCGGTGAGGCCGCCCAGCTCCTGCTGGATGGCTTCGAAGCGGCCCTCCTGCATGGTGTCGAGCAGCATGCCCAGCTCGTCCAGGGCCTCCACGCGCACGGGGAAGCCCACGCGCGTAAACAGGGTCGCGCCGTGGCGGCTGGCCAGCCGCCAGTTCGGCAGCAGGGCCTTGGCGCGGGTTTCCTCGCGGCGGTATTGTGCGGGGTCGAGCATCTGTTCTCCTTGCGTTCCGTCTCAGTTCCGGCGGTCTCCCGGCGCGTTCAGTCCGCCCCGGCCATGCGGCGCAGCAGGGTCTCCTGGCGGGTCAGCAGGTCCAGCAGGGAGCCGAGCATCCTCCTGGCGTACGAGAAATGGTAGCGCAGGCCCCGGGCCACTCCGGCCGGGTCCTGGGCGGTGATCAGGTCGTATAATTGGGCCTGACTGAAGTCCTCGAAGCGCTGCACCAGATAGGACACGTTGTTGGCGTCGAACACGGCCAGCGCCTCGTGTCCCTTGTGCAGGAACGTCGCGTCGTCCAGGCCTTCCAGGCTGTCCAGCAGGCCCAGGCAGGCCTTGTGCCGGGCGGCCTCGGCCTGGGCGTAGGCCAGGGCAGCAGGGATGGCGGGATTGCGCCTGCGCGCGGAATAGGCCTGACGCAGGGCCTGGGCCAGCCGGCCCGTGGGGACGATGGCCGGGGCCTCGTCGAACTCCACCGGGGGCGTGTCGATGATGCTCTCTCTGGTGGTGTTCACCACGCCCAGGCCGCTTAGGCGGATCTCCTCGGCCAGCCAGTGCTTCACGTCGAGAAAATTGAGGCTGGTGTAGCGCGTGAGGCCGAAGCGGTTCAGCACGGGATAGAGCTGCGGCCAGCGTTGCGTCAGCGTGCGGGACTCCGGCGTGTAGCCCAGGCCGCTCTCGCCGGAGACATAGCTCAGGGACCAGGGATCGTTTGAGGAGAGCTGGGCGCCCGTGAGCACCACCCGCCCGCAGCCCAGGTGCCGGGCCAGGGAGAAGGCCGTGGTCAGCACCGAGCCGTGCAGGCGCAGGGTGGGCTTGGGGCCGAAGACATCGGGCCGGAAGGCTCCGAAAAGAAATTTCTGGGGAAACACCGCGCCCCCCAGGTGCGAGAGGCTGTGGGCCACCAGCATCACCGGGCGCAGCAGGGGCAGACCCTCGAAGGTTCTGGACACCTGCAGGGAGGTGTCGTTGACCACGCAGAACTGGGGCTTGATGCCCGCCGCCACCAGGGTCTTGAGGGCTGAGTTTACGGCGATGATTACGGCCCGGTCCTGGTTGGCGCGCAGAAAGTCCAGTTTCCCGGCCAGGTCCGCCCCTGCGGCGGCCAGGATGGCCGTTTCGCCCTGGAACAGGCCCCGGACGGCGTCGATGTCCGGGCAGGCGGCAAAGGCCGGGAGATTCTCGTAGGCGTGCACCAGCTGGTCGTAGAACAGGTCCTGGGTGATGTTGCGGAAGGGGATGCTGCGGCTCAAGGACTGGCTGCCAAGCGGGTACACGCACTCCCGGAAGAACAGGTTCTCCACGTACTCGGTGACCTCATGGGCAAAGGCGGCGTCTGCCTCGCTGGACTGGGCCGGGACATAGAACACCGGGAACCCGAAGCGGAAGACATCCCGTGTGAGCAGGGCCGAGAGCGGCGGGGAAAACGCATGGGGTCGGCCCAGGAACACGAAGGCCTTGTTGGCCAGCTGGGAGGGGCTGGTCTGGGCCAGAAAGCGGCCCAGCCGGGCCGGATCGTGTTCAAGGACGAGCACGAACACCCCGTGCTCGGCCAGGAGGCGTTCCAGCACCGGGGACAAAGACGCCCCGATGACGGCCACAAAGCGGGTTTGAGCGAGTACCTCATCCAGCCCCAGGGCTGGGTCCAGCACCTGGAACACCGGGGGAACTCCAGGCACGGGATGGGCATAGAAGGGATGCTCGTAGGCCCAGAGCGGGGCGTGGCCCGAAAACACGTGTTCCAGGGCCGGAGCATCCGCCGTGCCGGAACCCAGGTCTGGGGCGTCCAGGGCGCTTGAGAGCACGCCCGTCTCCTTCAGCACCTGAAAATGCGCCCTGGCCCTGTCCGCTGTGCCCACCCGACCTCTCCTTCCGCGAAACGCCAAATGACCGCCGCCACTAGAACTCATCTCGGCCAGCTTGTCCAGGCAGGCCAAGGCATTGTCAAGCCTGAGCGCATGGGCTAGGGGTTGGGCTACCGTGGCGCATGCATGTGGGATGCCAGCGCACGGAGATTCCGCCCGGAACAGGAGACCCGCATGTCCGCCGAATTGATGGAGCGCATCAACAGCCTTGGCCCCTGGTACCACAAGATCGCCCTGCCCGGCGGGATCGTCACCCCGGGCAACGACTGGGAGTACCTTTGGAACAATATCCGTCAGGCCATCCGAGGGGTTGCCTACCAGGGCCAGCGCGTACTGGACCTTGGCTCCATGGACGGATTCTGGGCCTTTGAGGCCGAGCAGCGCGGGGCCTCGTACGTCGTCAGTTCGGATATAACCGCCGCCTGCGCGGACAGGCTGCTCTTTTGCCGCGAGGCCCTGCGCAGCAAGGTGGTGCCGTTCTTCAACGTCCGCGTGGAGCGGCTCGAGGAGGGCAGGAGCTTCCTCGGCAGCTTTGACATCATCCAGCATCTGGGCGTGCTCTACCACCTGCCCGATCCCTTCGTCTCCCTGACCCAGTGCCGGGCGCTCCTGGACGAGGGCGGCAGCCTCGTGCTGGAAACCCTCGCCATCCCCAACATCCCCATGTCCTGCATGATCTTCAATGGCGTCCGGCCCAGTGACCACGAGTCGGGCTACTGGTGGAGGTTGTACAAGGGGGCGCACCCCCAGTGGGCCCCGACCCTGCCCTGTCTCCTGGAGATGCTGCTCCTGGCGGGCTTCATCCCGCAGCTGGACACCTTGTCCCAGGTGCCCCAGCCGCCCAGCCACGGCATCAACGCCGACGACCCTGCCGTGACCTACCAGCGCGCCCGCGTGGCCCTGGTGGCCCGTGCGGCGCGCCGCGAGGAGATCACCACGGAGGTCATCCGCACGGTGCTGGACACTGTGCGACAGGCCTAAGGCCCAGATCTATTACGCACAGCGGCCCGGCTCCCGCACGAGGGGGGGCCGGGCCACTGTGCTTTTGGCGGCGCAGGCGATCATCAGGCCACCGGCAGCTCCACCACGAACGCCGCGCCGCGCGGCTTGGCGGCCTCCACGCGCACGGCGCCCAGGTGGTCGGTGACGATGGAGCGCACGATGGTCAGCCCTAAGCCCGTGCCGGACTTCTTGCGCGAGTAGTAGGGCTCGAACATGCGCGCGCGCTCC